>NZ_CAJRAY010000041.1 GCF_907165215.1 Thermobacillus xylanilyticus
CAGCTTTGCCCAGCTACATCAAGGCTTGTTTGCCCATTTCATACTGCGAAAGTTGAGTGATTAATTTTTCGTAACTTTTTCCGGGGTTGCGCCGTCTAACTGATAGGTAGTCAAGCAAAAACGGCTGGCGCTGTCTCTCCCGGGCGGGCGCATCCGTTTTGCGGTGTTGGAAGGAGTGGATTGATGACATGCTGCGGCTGAGACGGACCAAAGAGCGGCAGGATGCCGCAGCTGCCGCGGCCGCTGATGCGCGCGGCCGGGAACCGGAGGAAGCGGGACCGCTTCTTGTGACCCGAGGCGTCGAACGATCTTTCGACGTCGGCGGACAGAAGCTGCACGTCCTGAAAGGGATCGACATGGAACTGCACCCGCGGCGGCTTGTCATGCTGCGCGGCCGATCGGGTTCCGGCAAGACGACGCTGCTCAATCTGATCGGCGGTCTGGATACGCCGACCCGCGGCGAGATTCAGTTCGGACCGTACGCATTCCACCGGATGAGCGATGACGAGCGGACGAACGTGAGGCGGAAGGAGATCGGATTTATTTTTCAGGCGTACGCGCTTCTGCCGCTGCTGTCCGCCTACGAGAACGTGGAGCTGTCTATGCGGATGGCGGGCGTGCCCAAGGCGGAATGGAAGGACCGGGTGACCGAATGTCTGGAGCTGGTCGGTCTCGGGAAGCGGATGCACCATCGCCCGTTCGAGCTGTCCGGCGGCGAGCAGCAGCGGGTCGCCATCGCCAAGGCGATTGCCCACCGGCCGAGGCTGATCCTGGCGGATGAGCCGACGGCGGAGCTCGATTCCCAGATGGCCGCCCAGATCATGAAAGTATTCCGGGCGATCATTGAAACGGAGCAAATCACGATCTGTATGACGACGCACGACCCTACGATTCTGGAGGTTGCCGATCATGTCTATGAAATGGTTGACGGAAAATTCATCTGAGCCGCGCGGACTGATGGAGCGGGCTGCCGCCTTCTTCCGGCGCCGGGTGCCGGCTGCCGCCGCCATGCTGCTCGCCGCCTCGATTGCGGTGGGAGGATGCGCGCTGCTGCCGGATGAAGGCGAGGAAGAGCAGCTGCCCGACATCACGCCGCCGCAAATCTCGAAGAAGCCGGAATACGAGGTAACCACCGCAACGCTTGAATCGAAAGTGCAAGCGCTCGGCAAAATCATGAGCCAGCAGGAAGAGACGCTGTTCTTCGAGCTGGACGGGAAGCGGCTCCGGACGCTGAATGTGAAGCCGGGTGACTACGTGGAAGCCGGGCAGGTCATCGCCGTGCTCGACGTGGACGACATGGAGAAAGAGCTGCGCCAGAAGAAGCTGCAGTTCCGGAGTGCGGAGACAAGGATGAAGGATACGATCCGCAAACGCGACGAGATGGACCCGGTCGATTACGAGATGGAAGTCATCAGCTTTGAAGAGCAGCGGCAGGCGATCGTCGATCTGGAGAACGAGATCGCGAAAGCGGTGCTTACGGCGCCGTTCTCGGGCACCGTCGTCCAGGTGAACGTCGAGAAAGGCGCGCTCATCAAGGCGTATGATCCGGTCGTCACCATCGCCGACACCGGCCGGCTGGTGGTGACCGCCGATTTCTCGAAGAGCGATCTGGAGAAGATCGCGGTCGGCATGCCGGCGGTCGTCGACATCAACGGGGCGGGCAAGTTCGAAGGCAAAGTCTCGCTGCTGCCGGTTGCGCAATCGGACGACGAAGGGAACGGGGGCTGGCCACCCCAGCAGCAGCAGCGCTCCGAGCGGCCGGAAGATTATGTGCAGATCGACATCGGCGGCATTCCGGAAGGCGTGAACCGCGGCACGCCGCTGTCGGCGAACGTCATCATCAACCGGAAGGAGAACGCGATCGTCATCCCGCCATCGGCGCTCCGGACGATCGGTTCCCGGACCTACGTTCAAGTCGTGGAAGAGGACGGCAGCAAGCGCGAAGTCGATGTGGCGGTCGGCCAGCAGACGGCGACGCTGGTCGAAATCCTCGAAGGTCTTACGCCGGGACAGAAAGTCGTAGGTCGATGAGCGATGGGTATGCCGCTTCTACGCTTTCTGTTCCGCAAAATGTGGAATACCCGCTGGCTGACGCTCAGCACGGCGGCGGGGCTGATCGCGGCCGTCGCGTTCACCGTCAGCATACCGATGTATGCGGACGGCGCGCTCAAGCGGGTCGTGGCCGATTCGCTCCGGGAGAAAAGCACCGGCATGCCGGCCGGTTCGCTGCTCATCCGCTATCAGGCGAGCGGCGGTTCCACCGCCGCCGACCAGGCCGGACTTCCCGATGTGGATGCCTTCATCCGTGAGAAAGTGCCGGAGCGGATCGGATTCCCGTATGACACGTTCGCTTCCGTCCGGTCGATCCGCGGCACGGAGACGGCGCCGGTCGACCCGACGAAGGTCGATGCGAGCCGCGTCCGGCAGATGACGATCGCGACGATGTCCGGTCTTGAAGAGAAGGTCGAGATGATGCAGGGCCGCATGTATGGCGACGAGGGCGCGGACGACGGCGTCATCGAGGCTGTCATGCTGGAAGAGGCGCTCTACCGCAACGACCTGCACATCGGAGACGAACTGTATTATCCGATCTACGGCGGTCTGAATCTCGTGCTCAAGGTGAAGATCGTCGGCGCGTACATGCCGCTGGACCAGACCGATCCCTACTGGTTTCAGGGGCTTGAGTCGATCATGAATACGCTGCTTGTCAGCGAGGACGCCTTCGCCGACAAGCTGATCGGCGCGGGGGTGCCGGTTCACAACGCCTACTGGTACTATTCCTTCGATCTTCGCGAGATCAAGACGAGCCAGCTCGCGCCGCTCAGAAGGACGCTGGACCGGCTCGATATCGAGCTGTATCAGCTGCTCAAGGACACGCGGGTGGAAATCTCGTTCGCGAATACTCTGACCGAATTCCGCCGGCAAGGCTTGCAGCTGCAGACACTGCTCTTCACCCTCGCCGCGCCGATGATCGCCATGGTGTTCTACTTCATTGCGATGAACGCGAAGCAATCGCTGGAGAAGCAGCGGAGCGACATCGCCGTCCTGCGTAGCCGCGGCGCCGGCACGCGGCAGATCATCTGGATCTACGTCCTGGAAGGGCTGCTGCTCGGCGGAACCGCGCTGGTGCTCGGACCGCTCATCGGCTGGTTCATGGCGAAGAGCATCGGTTCGGCGAACGGCTTCCTGACGTTCGTGGACCGCAAGGCGATCCCCGTCGGCTTCTCGACGGAGGCGGCCATCGCGGGCGTCGCGGCCGTGCTGCTCGCCATTCTGTCGACGGTCATCCCGGCCATCCTGTATGCGCGGTCCTCGATCGTCGATTACAAGCGGCAGCTCGCAAGAAGCGACCGCAGACCGCTCTGGCAGCGCTGGTTCCTCGATGTGGCGCTGATCGGCGTAGCCGGATACGGCTGGTATCTGTTCAACGAGCGGCAGATGCTGACGTTCCGGACCGGCATGACGACGGATCAGTTGAACGTCAATCCGTTTCTGTTCTTCGTCCCGGCCATCGCCATCTTCGCCATCGGCTTGTTCTGCCTGCGGCTGTTCCCGCTGCTGCTCAAGCTGATCGGATGGCTCGGGCGGAAAATGCTGCCGCTGCCGCTGTATTTGACCTTGACGCAGTTGTCGCGCTCGTCCGGCGCGTACTATCCGCTCATGATCCTGCTCATCCTGACGCTCGGTCTCGGCGTCTACAACGCAGCGGCGGCGCGCACGATCGATCTGAACTCGACCGAGCGCATCCTGTACCGCTACGGCTCGGACGTCATCATCCAGACCGTGTGGGAAGGACGCGCGGAAGTGCCGCCTCAGAGCGGCAACCCCGGCGGAAACCCCGGCGGAAACCCCGGCGGAAACCCCGGCGGGAATCCGGGCGGAAACCCCGGCGAGAATCCCGGCGGCAACCCGGGCGGCAATCCCGGAGGACCCGGCGGCAATCCCGGCGGCGGATCGGGTACGCCGACCCGCATCAACTACATTGAGCCGCCGTTCGAAATCTTCCGCACGCTGGACGGCGTCGAAGCCGCGGCGCGCGTGCTCAAGACGAGGGGCAACATCGTTGTCTCCGGCCGGTCGATCGGTCAGGGGACGCTGATGGGCATCAACAACGACCAATTTGCCGAGGTCGCCTGGTTCCGGGAAGATTTGTTCCCGATCCATCCGTTCTACTATCTGGATTTCCTGGGCCGATACGAACATGCGGCCATCATTCCGTCGAATGTGGCGGAGCGCTATCAGCTCAAGCCGGGCGATCTGATCTCGGTGGGGCTGACGGACGGCATGCTGGAATTTGTCATCGTCGGCATTTTGCCATACTGGCCGTCGCAGTATCCCGATCAATCGCCGTTCGTGATCGCCAATCTGGATTACATCTACGACCAGGTGCCGCTCATTCCGTATGAAGTATGGCTCAAGATGAAGCCGGACGCGAAGGTGGCGCCGATCGTGACGGCCTTGATGGATCAAGGCATCGAGCTGGCGTCTGTCACGGATGTCCGGTCCGAGCTGATCACCCAGTCGAAGCATCCGACGCGCGGCGGCGTCTTCGGCATTCTCAGTCTCGGTTTCCTCGTCTCGGTCATCATCTCGCTGGCAGGCTATCTGCTCTACTGGTTCTTCAATCTGTCCGGGCGGATTGTGCAGTTCGGCGTGCTGCGCGCGATGGGGCTGTCGAGGAAGCAGCTGACCGGCATGCTGCTCCTGGAGCAGATCTTCACGGGCGGCCTGGCGATCGGCCTCGGCTTCATCATCGGCAAGGTGGCCAGCCGGCTGTTCCTGCCGTTCCTGCAGACGGCGGAGAATGTCGCCAATGCCGTGCCGCCGTTCCGGGTCATTTTCGAGCAGCAGGATGCGATTCAGCTGTATATCGTCGTCGGATTCATGTTGCTGACCGGCGCCGCGCTCTTGTTCCTGCATATCCGCAGGCTGCGCGTACATCAGGCCGTGAAGATGGGAGAGGAGCGGTGATCGATGGAGACGTCGGCCGAAACGATGATCGAATGCGAAGGCTTGGTGAAAATCTACAAAACCGACGAGCTGGAAGTCGTCGCGCTGCAAGGTTTGAACCTGACCGTCCGCAAAGGCGAAATGATGGCGATTATCGGCAACAGCGGCAGCGGCAAGTCGACACTGCTCAATATTCTCGGCGGCCTCGACCGGCCGTCGGCCGGACGCGTGCGCGTCGGTCCGTGGGATCTGCTGAAAATTACGGATGAGCAGCTCGTCGAGTACAAGCGGAAGACGGTCGGATTCATCTGGCAGAACAACGCCCGCAACCTGCTGCCCTATCTGTCCGCGCTGGAGAACGTCGAGATGCCGATGATGCTCTCCGGCAAGCTTGACCGCGCCTATGCGAAGCAGCTGCTCGAGATGGTCGGGCTGGGACACCGGATGATGAACAAGCTGCACCAGCTGTCCGGCGGCGAGCAGCAGCGGGTCGCGATCGCGATCTCCCTGGCGAACCGGCCGCAGCTTCTGCTGGCGGACGAACCGACCGGATCGGTCGATACGAAGACGTCCGACATGATCATGGACATCTTCCGCCGGCTCAACCGCGAGCTCGGCGTCACGATCGTCATCGTCACGCACGACCTGTCGCTGGCGGGCAAGGTGGACCGGGTCGTCGCGATCCGCGACGGTCTGACCAGCACCGAATTCGTGAAGCGCAACGAGAATCTCGACAAGCCGGACAGCGAGATCCGCGGGCTGAAGGACGCGCATGAAGAGTATGTCGTGCTCGACCGTGCAGGACGGTTGCAAGTGCCGAAGGATTATTTGACGGCCCTCGGCATTCGCGATAAAGCATCAATGGAATTTGACGGCGAACGGATTATCATCACGGCGCCGAAATCTTTGGGGGGATGAGAACCATGATCACCTATGAGAAAAGGGCCGGCAAAGCCGGCGGATGGAAACGGACTTTCGCGGCTCTGCTGGCGGCGCTGATGATGATGTCGCTGCTTGCGGCGTGCAGCAAGGGAAGCGATCAGGGCGGCGCGGAAACCCGCGTGCTCCGCATCGGCACCCTGTACGGCGGCCCGAGCGATGAAGTCTGGTTCCGGCAGCAGTACACCGATTCGTACGAACTGCTCAATTCGGATATCGAGATCCAGATCGTATCGGCCATCGATTGGAACAAGCAGCGATTCAACACGGGCGAAGAGCAGCAGCAGATCGATCCCTATGAGGAACTGACGAAAATGCTGACCGGCGACAACCCCGTCGATGTGCTGATCGTGGACTACACCTATTTGCGCCGTCTGGTGCAGGACAACTTGCTGCAGCAGCTCGATCCGCTCATTCAGCGGGACAAATTCGATCTGGAGGACTTCGTGCCGACGGTGCTGGAAGGCATCAAGTCGGTCGGCGACAACAATCTCTACGCGCTTGCGCCGACGTTCAGCTCGAACGCGCTCTTTTACAACAAGAAGCTGTTCAATGAAGCGGGCGTGACCCCGCCGACCGACAACATGTTCTGGCCGGAAATCTTCGATCTCGCGAAACGCGTATCGCGCGGCGAAGGGCAGGAACGGATTTTCGGCCTCAGCTTCAACCGGTGGATCGGCGATCCGTACTACGACATGCAGTACACCTATGCCGCGCCGCTGCAATTGAAGGTATTCGACGACAACGGCGAGAAAATGACGGTCAACTCGCCGCTCTGGGAACGCGTATGGACCTCGATGGCGGATCTTCACAAGAACGACATTGTGCCGACTTGGGAAGACTTGGGCAATGCCTGGGAAGTGAAAGAAGGCGAGCAGCCGAACCCGTTCGCCGGCGATCCGTTCATTTCCGGCAAAGTGGCGATGGTCACCGCGGATTACGGCTACATCACCGAACTGCAGGCGGCGGCGGAGTATGCCAGCCAGAACGCCAACTTCCAGGCTCCGGACTGGGATGTCGTCACGCTGCCGCAGCATGAGGAAGCGCCGGGCATCGGCAGCAGCACGTATCTGAACTCGCTCACCGCGATCAATGCCAAGGCGCAAAATCCGGATGACGCCTGGGATTACGTGAAGTTCATCAATGGCAAGGATTGGGCCAAACTGAAATCGCGCTCGATGTATGAACTGTCGGCGCGCAAGGAATTCCTGAAACCGCCGGCCGGTCTCAGCTTCAACCTTGACGCGTTCACGACGCTGAAGCCGGTCCCGCCGTCAACGACCGATACGGACAAAATCTACCGGAACAATCCGAATCTGTGGCAAGTGGAAAGCATCGGGCGGACCAAGTTCCAGGAAGTGATCGATGACAAGAAGTCGGTAAAAGATGCGCTTGCCGAATGGGAAACCGAGGGCAATGCCATCTTGCAGAACAAGGGCAATTCGAATACGGACGTCGAAGCGCCGGTCATCCCGTTTGACGATGCGGTCGTCATCGACTGACGCGGCGATTCCCGCAGCCACGGCCAGTCCTGGCTGCGGGAGGACCTTCGGCATCCGACCATGGCCGTCCGACCATAGGCGGACGCCCGCTTGAATTTCCGCGGATGCGGGCATTCTAACAGCGAATCTTCACAAGCGGGGAGGATGGACATGGGTTGGGTATACTGGGTCCGATTATATGATACGAAATTTCAGGCGGGCTGCCTGGTCAAGCGAATGGAGAACGACTGGTGGATATACGGCTGCGACTGTCCGCGTGAAATTGAAGTGTTCCGTTCGCGCAAAGGCCGCTACGGCGTCCGCTACCTGCCGTAATGATCCCGGATGTCGACCGCCGAACGTCCGGGATCTGCCCGGCTTCATCCCTTCCGGGCAACCCTTGATACTTGACGCGCGGGGAATGGCTATTGTATAGTTAAGTTTGTCGCTGTATTGCAGTGCTGCACTGAATTGACGCGGGGTGGAGCAGTCCGGTAGCTCGTCGGGCTCATAACCCGAAGGCCGCAGGTTCAAATCCTGCCCCCGCAACCATGATCTCCGTACGGAACTTCCGGGGGCCCTTAGCTCAGTTGGTTAGAGCGGTCGGCTCATAACCGATTGGTCGGGGGTTCGAGTCCCTCAGGGCCCACCATCATGGGTTGGAATCGCGCCGGGGTGGCGGAACTGGCAGACGCACAGGACTTAAAATCCTGCGGGTGGTGACACCCGTACGGGTTCGATTCCCGTCCTCGGCACCATTTGAGCTCATTCCTGGCAGATCGGTTTTATATAATAATTTGTCATCGGAAACGTCAAATGATCGAATTCATTTGACGTTTTTTGTTTGGCTGCGGATCCGGCCATGCCGTGAACAATTGATCATTTGGAGATTGATGCCCGGAGGGAAAGGCAATATAATCGAAATATAGCGAATGGACAACCCTGGAAGCCAAAGGAGCACGGTCGGCCGTGGATTATATTCTTTTTTTGATTGGTTCGTCATTTGAATATTTCGCTTATTTCGTTTTCATGTTCACCTTGTTCCGTTTCCGCATCAAGCCCAAAATGATAGCGTTCACCCTGTTGATCGCTTTTCTGATGAGCCAAATTTCCTATGTCACCCGGCTCAATGAGAACCTGGCCGAATTCTCATCCTACATCCAGCTCATTCTGCTGGTGATCTGGTTCTGTCTGTTGTTCAGAGTTCCGATGTTCTATTCGATCATTATGAATTTTTCCGGTTTCGTGGCGGGGTTTGTGCTTCAGGGCATCGTCGTTTCCGGATTGATGTTCATGCTCGATCTGACTTTGACCGACATTCAGAACAACCCCTGGATCATGTCCTCCATCCAGGTGCTCACGGCCATTCTTGAACTTGCGCTGTGCCGGCTGCTCTATGTCATGAACTGGAACTTTGATTTTGTTCCGACCTCGCATCGCGCGGATGTGCGGTTCAGCGGCACGAATGCCATCTTGCTCTTCACCATCGTGCTGTGCATTTCCCTTGGCGCGGCCGCGGCATACCTGTTCCGGGACAAATTCGACAATTACTTCTTGTTTACCTATATAGTGTTTTTTGTTACGCTTCCCATATTCCTGTACTATCTCTTGAGGAAGGATTATGAGGATGCTTCGTAGAGCCGCCGAGTCGCTGCATGGGGGCATGGTGCGCAACGGGGTATCGCCGCCTTCCGTGGACGTCATTTATTACGCGCTGAACGTTGCGGGCAACACCTTGTCGATCATTGGCCTCACGCTGCTGATCGGATGGTTCACCGACGCCCTGCCCGATACGGCGCTTGCGCTGGTCTCGTTCGCGCTGATCCGGATGTTCAGCGGCGGGTATCATCTGAAATCCGGATGGTTCTGCATCATCGCCTCCACCGCCGTCATGTCCGTCATACCGCATATTGTTTTGAACGATCTTTGGGTTTGCGTCTTCACGGCGGCAGCGGCGCTGCTCTTCCTTATCTTCGCCCCGTCCAATCTGGACAAGTACGCGAGAATTGCTCCTGGGTACTATCCGTTGCTCAAAGCGCTTACGACCGCCGCGGTCGCAGCCAATTTCTTCATCCGATCGGATGTGCTGGCCTTGGTATGCCTCTTGCAAGCCGTGTCCTTGCTCATCAAGAACACGCCGGAAGGGGGTGAACAAGGATGAAGAGGCGCGTACTCAGGTTGATCGCTGCCGGCATAGCGGGCCTGGCCTCGCTGTTCGTTCTGACCGGTTCGCTGTATTATTTCAACAACCCGAAGATCCCGGCTGAACTCAGAAGGAAGGACGCATAACATGCAAATACCGGTAGTCAGACGCGTAAGCCGACAAGAATTCGAAATCGTCATGCTCGACTTGAACGACGTCCTCTTCACCTTTGTGGAAAGCAACGTCATCAAGTACCAGACCAAGAACGAAGTGTTCAGTCAAATCAGCACGCTCGAGGAGCAGGAGCGATTCCTGTCGACGATGGGTTTCAAAAAACTCGAGCGCGGGTACCTTGTTCAAATGGACAAGGTGAAGTGGTACGATGACGAGACCCATCAGGTGTTCTTCGAGCCGTACCCTTCCAAGAATGCGCCGAGCGCTCCGGTGTCCCGCGTGCATCGCAAGGATGTGCCGGAAGAACTGGTCGTCAAACGGCGCGCGCGCGGTTATGCGCGCGGGTTCTACTCCCCGTTTGAACGATGATGTGTCAGAAGCGGATCAAGTGCAGCAAGGCCGGCCGATGAATTCGGCCGGCCTTCAAAATTCGCACAGTGCGGGAGGCGGTGGTCAAAGATGGACATCCGATTCAGGACTCCGGGCAGGATGCTGAATCCGGCCGGCGGATTTCTGGAAGGGTACACGCATACGTTCAATCCTTACGCCGGCTGCGCATTCGGCTGTTCCTACTGCTATGTCCGCAGAATGCCGGTCGGCATGTTCCGTGCGTCACCCTGGGGCGAATGGGTCGACGTGAAGCGGATGGACCGGGAGGCGTTCCGCAAGGAATGGCAGCGGGCCCGAGGTCGGGGAAGGATGACCGTCTTCGTGGGGTCTGCGACGGACCCGTACCAGCCCGCAGAAGCCCGATTCGGCGTCACGCGCGCCCTTCTGGAGATCATGGCGGAGGCGCCGGCTGACTTCGTGCTGCTGCAGACGCGCAGCCCCCTCGTGGTGCGCGATGCGGATCTGCTTCGCCGCCTCGGACCCCGCGTGCGCGTCAGCATGACAATTGAGACGGACCTGGAGTCCGTCCGCAAGCGTTTCACGCCGAAGGCGCCGCCCATTGCGGCCAGGAAGCGCGCGCTCGCGGAGTTGCGGGATGCCGGCGTTGACGTGCAGATCGCCGTATCGCCGCTGCTGCCGCACGGCGGATCGTTCGCCGCCGATCTGGCGCGAATGGCGCCGCGCATCGTCGTGGACGATTTTTTTCACGGCGACGGAGCGGGAGGGAAGCGGACGGAAGCGCTGGGCATTCGCAGGATGTATGAGCAAGCCGGGGAAGGGGAACTGTACCATCCGGAGACGGCGCGAACGTTCTACGACACGCTGCGCCGTCATGCCGGCAAATCCGGATGCATCGCGTTGTGGAGCCGGGACGGGTTTCTGCCGTAACGATCCCCCGCCCGCCGGTTATTCCGGGAGCGCGAGCACCGGCTTGTATTCCGAGCCGATGTACACCGCCGTCGAGACTTCGGTCAGCACCTGCGGGTAGATGCGGTCGGGATTGGGCATGACCGGCTCGACATGCAGGAATGCCTTGCCTTGATCAAATACGATGGACGCCACCCGGATGCCGTATCCCGGGTGAGGCGCGGTCGCCCGAACGGTCACCGTGTTCACTTCGCCGGTCAGCGGCGCGGATTCAAGCTTAAGATCGGTGAGCGGCGACGGATCGGAGGCTTTTGCAGGTTTGCCCGACGCTTCAAGCTGGCGGAGGAAGGCCGAAGCTTCGTAGACCATGCCGGCTGCTTCGCTGCGCGTGATGGCCCGCTTCGGCTCGAAACGCCGGTCCTTGTCCAGTTCGGCTATGCCGGCAAAAAGCAGCAGCTGCACGCTTTCCCGGTACTCCGGCGCGATGTCGGCGGCGTCTTCGATCACCAGTTTCGGCTTCGGAAGAGCAAAGCCGGCCTTGGACGAAATTCCGCGGTAGAGATGATAGGCAAAGCGCTCGCGCGTCATCGACAGGTCGGGTTTGACGCTGCGCGGCATGTCGAGATAAAAACTTGCCGTAATAAACGCGTCGGAATACCATTTGCCGTCCAGGACGAAATCATAGGAATCGCTTGCCTTCGGTTCTTTGACGAATCGGATGCCGTCGAGTCCGAGCTTGAGTCCCTTGACGATCATGGAAACGCCTTCAGCATACGTCAGCCTGTCGTCCGGCCGGAACCTGCCGTTTGCATCGCCCGACACGACGCCTTCTTCCTGAAGATGGCGTATCCGGTCGGCGTTCGGGTCGCCTTGAATGTCCGGAAATGCCGCGGCCGATCCAACGAATGACAGCCAGATCAGCAGCCCTGCCGCAAACATTGCCGCCGAAAGACGGTACCGACAGCCTCTGCGCGTGTTCATCATGCCGATCACCTCGAAGCGATTGATGGGTAAGGCGAGCATCCTTTATAAACCATTGGACGCCTGAAACTGTCGAAAAGTTGCGTGGCAACTGCCGGCAAAAAGAAAAAGAACCCTTGAGTCTCAAGGGTTCTTGGACGTTTGATAATGGTGATCTGTAGTGGGCTCGAACCACTGACCCCCACCCTGTCAAGATGGTGCTCTCCCAGCTGAGCTAACAGATCATATCGCAGTGACGAGTTATAATATATCAAGTTTCGAACCGTTAGTCAACCCCATTATCAAAAAAAATTTTTGGTGATTCGTTTTCGTCGGAACGCCCTCCGGATGATCCGGATTAATGGATGACCTTTGCGGGCATACTGACTTTCGGACAGAATGGCTGACGGGGCGGCTGCGATTCGGCCTCTCGCATGGACAAGGAGCGAGACGGTGATGACGGAACGGGAGACTTTTACGGCCGTGCGCAAGAACGGCGACGGCGATATAACGGCTTTCCGCACCTCGGCGGGGCGGGAACTGAATTACGAACAGGCCCTCCGCGAAGTGCAGGAAGGCCGGATCAAAGGCGCGAATGTGTTCAAGGGAAGGGACGGCGAGATGTACATCCGCGGCGATGCCGACGGAGATCCCGCCAACAACCTCGACAATCTGCCGATGTTCTGAAACGTGCAAAAAGCCTCCGGCTGCCGATCGTCGGCCGGAGGCTTTCGCCGTGTTATGCACTATTACGGACCGGACGGGGCTGTCGGCTCGACTTTGCCGTCCGAAATCGTGTATCGGACATGCTGTTCGATGAACTTCATCCGTCCGGTGCGGCCTTCGTAGCGGTCCTTGTCGTCCGCGTAATGCATGAGATAAATCTTCGACTGCACATCTTCGGGCAGCGTCAGCAGTTCCTCCAGCGTGGCGTGGACCTCGCCCGGTGTGACAAACTGGCAATCGTGGAAGACGACGCATCCGCGATTCCGCACCAGGTCCGTCACGAGCTCGGGATGGAACCGCATGTCGGCCGTATAGAAGAAGCTGTTGTTGAACAGCAGCGAGTAGCTGATTTTGCCCGGAATATGCTCCGTGCGAATGATCTCGACGGTCAGACCGTCGTGCAGAACGGCCGGAATGCCTTCACGGATCCGCCGCACTTCAAAATAATCTTCGAGCTTCTGCGATTGTTCCTGCCACAGACCTCCCCTGAGAGAATGCTCCCACAGCGGTTCGGCCAGTTTGTCGGGTACGTACAACACCGGCCGTTTGCGATATTGGAATTTCATGCGGAACGCGTATTCTTCCAGTCCGCCGATGTGGTCGGCGTGAATATGGGAGATCAGGACGGCATCGATGCCGTCCAGCGGCTGGCCGATCTGGTGGAGCGAGAGCAGCGCGGTAATGCCGCAATCGATCAGCAGCGTGAACCCGTTCTGGCAGAGCAATGCATTGTTATTGTAATACTTCTTGGCAAACGCATTTCCGGTTCCGAGCATTAAAATATCCAATAACGGAACTCCCTTCCGGGTACGTTTGTTCAAACTTTATCATTTTTTTTACAGTAAGGAAAGAGGCTGAACAAATTCTGAACAACCGGGCATTCGCGCATGCGCGGAGGCGGGCGCTAGCATATAATGGGGCGGATTTTCGCGGAGAGGAGTCCTGCCCATGAGCAAGGCCAAAGCGGGAAAAAAACGGGCGAATCAACGCTCAGACCGCCCCGTCGTCCGCATGAGCATCGTGCTGTCCGATACCTGTGAAGCGTGTCCGACACCCTGCCCGCGCGGCATCCGGTACCGGCTGCGCATGCGGGAACCCGGAGCTGTCGGCAAAGGCGTGCCCTGCATCCTGACCCGCACCGTGCAATGAATCTCTCGAGCGCATGCGTATTTCCCGGGCGAGCGCAAATCGCGACAAGAGACGACAGCAGGAAAGTCGGAAAATTGTTCGCATGGCGCCCCGCAACTTTGGACAACTGGTCGAGTATAACTATACATCCAAGGAAATGCTGACGGAGGGTTCATGCGCATGAGATTCAAGAAGGTGCTCATATCCGCACTCCTGCTGTCCTTGTGGGGAGGCAGCATGATATTCGCGGACACGGTCAGCCAGAAAATCAAGGTTTCGGTGAACGGTTCGGCCCTGAGCGAATCGGGCATCGTGGTGGACGGAACGACGTTTCTGCCGATCAGGCAGCTGGCCGACTCGTTGAATGCTTTTATCTCCTGGGGCGACAACAAGCAGGTCAATATCAACAAGCCGAACATCCACATGATGACCATGAGCGTGAACTCGAACGGCGTATATCCTTTCCAGGCCGTCGAGAAGGGCAGCACGGTTACCTTTTATGTGCTGGTGCACGGTGACAGCCTGAGTACGCCGATTTCGGCCGCCAAGATGGAAATTGTGGATCCGGGCAATACGGCCAAGGAGTTATATTACGAGAGCAATCCCGAAAACCTGAACATCTTTCAGCTTCGCACGAAAGAGCTGAAATACAAATTTGCCTCCGAAGGCGAGTACAAAGTGCGCATGTACATGATGCCCGCGTCGGGAAGCGAATGGACGCTCGTTTCCGAGAAACTGATTTTCTCCAAATGACCTGCATGCCCGTGGTGCCGCACAAGCGCTCCGTTCGCGGAGCGCTTGTCGTTTGACCCGGCGGCTAGCGGCATGGTACGATACGTTTGATGGCATATGATATTCGAAATGAGGGTTGTCGATGAGCGAACATTCGCATGACCATGCTTGCGGTTGCGGCCATGACCACGAGCATGATCACGAACACGATCCCGTGTTCATCGTAACGGATGAAGAAGGCCGCGAACACGAGATGATCATGGTGTACACGTTCGATTCGGAAGGTTCGGCCTATGCCGTGCTGCTGGATCGGAATGATCCGGAAGCGGACGGCGTCATCTTCCGGATCGAGGAAGAGAATGATGAAATGTTCCTCGTCGGCATTGAAGACGACGAAGAATGGGAACGCGTGGCAAGGATTTACGAGGAGATTGCCAGCCAGGAAGACCAGGGTTGATCTTGAACTCCGGCAAGAAGGCCGGTCATCGAACATCGATGGCCGGCCGTTTTTACGTGCACGCCCAACGGATGCGTCCGCCGAACGGACGGCTTATTTCCGCGGGTTGTAGTAGATGGTTCGGCCGTTGAACAATTTCAACTCGGCCTGCAGATGTTTGGCCAGATATTTGCACAATTCGTTCGCTTTTCCCTTGTCGCCGTGCGTCGCATCGTCCGGCAGCACGACCTGCACGTAATGCACCGTGCGATCGCCGCGCTCCGTCTGCCCGACGCCGATCACGATGTAGCGATAGTGCGAGTCCGTACCTTTCAGGTAAAACCACGGTTCGCCTTCCTTGGTCTCGATCGTGTACGGGAAGGCGGCGTCCGCGTAGTCCCAGCCCAGCTGACGGCCGGTAAGCGCGGTCTGTTCCCGATATCGCTGCAACTGTTCCTTCACGCCGTCCAGCGTCAGCTGCTCGACGGCGGAGCCTTCCACGAAATAGATGTAAGCGCTTTGACTCACCTGCAAAGCCACCTCCCAGAACTAGGATAGCACTGAAGCCGGCGCTTGACAACAAGCACCGGCTTCGGCAGGAAACCGCCCGGGTTCAGCTGATCGGCGTCTCTTCGACAATCACTTTGACATAGTTCAGACTCGGATCTTCCGGCCCTTTGACCGGAAGGCCGACCTGGAGATGGTCAAGGATGTAGTCGATGTTCGCCTGGGAGATGACCTCTCCGGGCAGCAGGATCGGAATGCCGGGCGGATAGACGTAGATGAACTCGGCGATGATCCGGCCGGCCGATTCGGCAAGCGGCACGGATTCCGTCTCGGCGTAGAAGGCGTCGCGCGGCGTAAGCGAGAGCTGCGGAATCTCCGGTATCTTCACGACCAGTTCTTTCGCCTCGTTCACCTGGTAGAACGTCTCCGACATCTCGCGCAGCGCCCGGAGCAGCGCGTCGACCGTCTCCTTCGTGTCGCCGGGCGTGATCAGGGCGAGAATGTTGTACATGTCGCTCAATTCGACTTCGATGCGGTGCTTCTCGCGCAGCCAGTTCTCCGCATCGTAGCCCGTGATGCCGAGATGGCGGACGTGGATCGTGATCTTCGTCGGATCGTAGCTGTACGTCGCTTCACCGCCCAGAATGTCGTCGCCGAAGCAATACAGCCCCGGGATCGCGTTGATCTCCCGGCGGGCGTAGCGGGCGAGCGAAAGCGCATGCTCGGCCATCGCGCGGCCGTTCAGCGCGAGATTCCGCCGTGCCGTATCCAGCGATGCCAGCAGCAGATACGAAGTCGATGTCGTCGTGAGCATGCTGAAAATCGTCTGAATCCGGTGCGGATTGACGCGGGTGCCCTTGACGTTCAGAATCGAGCTCTGGGTCATCGAACCGCCGAGCTTGTGCACGCTCGTCGCGGCCACGTCCGCGCCGGCCTGCATCGCGGAGATCGGCAGCTCGTCGTGGAAGTGGATCAGCACCCCGTGCGCTTCGTCGACCAGCACCGGGATATCGTAGGAATGCACGAGATCGACAATTTCGCGCAGATTGGCGCAGACGCCGAAGTAGGTCGGGTTGATGACGAGCACCGCTTTCGCGTCGGGATGGCGCTCAAGGGCGCGCCGCACCGCGCTGGTGGTGATCCCGTGATCGATGCCGAGGTTCCCGTCGCGGACGGGAGAGACGAAGACCGGGCGGGCGCCGGCGAAAATGATCGCGGACAGCACCGATTTGTGCACGTTCCGCGGCACGATGATCTTGTCGCCGGGCGAGCAGACGGACAAGATCATCGTCATGATCGCCCCGCTCGTTCCCTGCACGGAGAAGAAAGTATAGTCCGCTCCGAACGCTTCCGCTGCCAGTTTCTGGGCCTCGCCGATGACGCCGGCCGGCTGGTGCAGGTCATCCAGCGGCGCGATGTTGATCAGGTCGATGGACAGCGCGTTGTCGCCGATAAACGCGCGGAACTCTTCGTCGCTGCCCCTGCCTTTCTTGTGGCCCGGAATGTGAAATTGCAGCGGGTTGCGTTCGGCATGCCGCCGAAGCGCGGTGAACAGCGGGGTGGATGACTGATCCAACGCCCCATCCCGTCCTTTCCTTGCACGCGATTTAAGTCAAACAAGCTAGAGTATAGCAAAACGGGTAGCGAATGCAAGATCGGGTTTCGGCATGGATGCAAGCGCGGTGCGGGATGTCGCAGTTTGTTCATTTTTCTGTGAGGACAAGATGTGGTACGATAAGCGGGTGGAAGGAGCGGTTCAAGATGGACAGGCGAATCGTGATGGTCATGCTGGTGCTCATGACCGTATTCATCGGCTTCGGCATCATTATTCCCGTCATGCCGGAACTGGTGAAAAGCATTGATCCCGGCAGGGCGGAATATCATAACGCGCTCATGTTGTCGCTGTATTCCCTGGTTTCGTTTGTGCTGTCTCCCGCATGGGGGGCGCTGTCCGACAGGATCGGCCGCCGTCCGGTCATTCTGACCGGCGTGTTCGGCTTCTCTGCAAGCTTTCTCCTGTTCGGTCTGGCATCGGGCCATCTGCCGCTCATGTACGCGGCGCGCCTGCTTGGCGGATTGTTCTCCGGAGCGGTCGTCTCCGTCATCGTTGCGTATGTGGCGGACATTACGCCGCCCGAGCAGCGCACGCGCGGGATGGGACTCGTCGGGATGTCGATCGGTCTCGGTTTCACGTTCGGTCCGGGAATCGGCGGGCTGCTCAGCGGCATCTCGCTCGAGACGCCGTTCTTCGCGGCGTCGGCGCTGTCGGCGCTGCTGTTCGTCACGGGACTGTACACGCTGCGCGAATCGCTGCCGCCGGAGCGTCGCGGCTCCGGGAAGAAACGCCCTTCGCGCTGGACGGCGTTCACCGGTCCGCTGAAATATTTGTACGTGCTCGCCTTCTTCGTCACGTTCTCGCTGGCGGGCATCGAATCGACGCTGCAATGGTTCGGCATGGAGCGGTTCGATGTTACGCCGGCCCAGTTCGGCCTCATGTTCTTCGTCTGCGGCCTCGTCGGCGCGATCGTGCAGGGCGGCGTCGTCCGCCGGCTGATCAAGCCGGGACGGGAACCGGCCTGGATCGCGGCGGGCCTGCTCATCTCGGCGGCCGGGTTCTTCTTGTTGATCGCGTCGCATGAGCTGTGGACGGCGACGGTCTTCCTCGCGATATTCGGCGTCGGCAACGCGCTCGTCCGGCCGTGCGTCACCTCGCTCATTACGCAGCGGACGAAGGTCGAGCAGGGCGTCGCTTCCGGCCTCAGCTCCTCGATGGACAGTCTCGGCCGCATCGCGGGTCCGCTCGTCGCCGCGTTCCTGTACCGCATCGAGATGACGCTGCCGCTCTTGGCCAGCGGCGCGCTGTCGATTGCCGCCTTGCTGCTGCTGGAGCGGTTCCGCACGCTCGCCCGCCGGGATGATGCCGGTCCGCAGCCGGTCGTCTGATCTCCAAGGCTTTCCTCCGTGCTTTCAACGGCGCGGCGGGAAGCCTTTTGCATTGGTGCCCCGATTCGGACAAGTACGGCGAATTTGCGCTTCAATTTTCGTCAATAAACCAAGTTGCCAGAACATAAAATGGAGTATAAACTGAAAGTGAGGTAGAAATTTCAGAACATTCCGCCGATTCTCGGGCAGGGGAGGGATCGCCGTGAACAAAAGCGACGAGGTGGAGTACTGCAACCTGGAGATCCGGTTCGACCGGCGGAAGATTCACGATCTGATCCGAGAGCTGATCCAGGCCGGCTACTCCCTGTTCTGGAGCGAGGCGAACGGGCTGTTCTTCATCTCGATCCGCACCGGACGCAGGCTGGTCAAGCTGCGATTCCGGCGCATCCGGAACTGCTACAAGATGATCGGCGACTACACGATTCGGGACGTCAGACTGTCGGAACTGCTGGAGAAAATGATCAACGATTCCCGCGGCCATGCCGTCGTCAAACGGATCAAAGACCGCCGCATCGTAATCGAAGACATCATGTTTGGCGAAATCATCCGATTGGTGGAGGTGTCGGGTATGGAACATCGCGTCATCTACCAGAGGAATACGACGGTCACGACAGAAGAGATGATTCGCGCATTTCAGAACAAGCGGGCGGAAGAGCGCGTGCATGTCCTGCGGCTTGAACTCGATTACGAGTTGGCGGTGCTGCACGAAGCGCTGGCCGAAGGCCGCATCGCCGATGTCGAAGCATCCAAGAAGCGGCTGATGGAGATGCGCACGGAGATGCTGCAGCTCGAAATGTGACGGGCGGAAGGATGTGCGTATGATCGAAAGTCAATGGAATAAGCCGAATTGACAGGCTTCTCTTGCTCCGCCGCGGAGGAAGGGAAGCCTGTTTCTGTCCGTCCCCGCCGGGCCGGCGGTCAAGTTGCGCCGGGAGACCGGGATGCTCTAGAATAAGGCTGACGATTCGGAAGGTTCGGGGGAGGACATCGGATTGAGCGACAGCGGGCTAGGTAGGAAAATCGTGCTGGCCGTCGATCTGGGCACGACCAGCGCCAAGGTGCTGGCAATCAACGCCGGCAGCCTGACCGAAGGCGGCCAGGCAGTGATAGCGGCCAGGGGTGAACGGGAATATCCGCTTCTGTCGCAGGAGCCCGGATATGCGGAGCAGGATCCGGACCGCATCGCCGAAGCGGCGGCCGAAGCGGTGCGCGAAGCGGTCGACGGGGCCGGATGCGGCCCGGAAGGGGTGCTGGCCGTCGCGTTCAGCACGGCGATGCATTCTCTGATTGTCACGGATGGGGACGGGAAGGCGCTCACGCGGGTGCTGACCTGGGCCGATCTTCGCGCGGCCGGACATGCGCGGAAGCTGCGCGGATCGAAGGATGCGGCGGATCTTCCGTCCCGCACGGGCGTGCCGCTGCACGCCATGACGCCGCTCGCGAAGCTGTTCTGGCTCCGCGAGCGGCGGCCGGAGCTGTTCGCTTCCGCCGGGCGGTTCATCGGCATCAAGGAGTATGTGCTGGAGCGCTGGTTCGGCCGGCCCGTCCCGATGGACGAATCGACTGCCGGCGGCACCGGTTTTTACAATCTGCATGAGCGGACCTGGGACGGGGAGGCGATGCGGATCGCGGGCATCGACGCGGACCGGCTGCCGGAGCTTAAGCCTTCGACGCATGTTCTGCGCGGCCTGCTTCCCGAGACGGCAGCCGAACTCGGGCTGAGCCCCGACGTGCCCGTCGTGCTCGGAGCGGCCGACGGCCCGCTGGCCAATCTCGGCGGCGGCGCGCTCGAACCGGGTGTCGCTTCGCTCACGATCGGCACGAGCGGCGCGGTGCGCGTCGCCGTCCGGCAGCCGGCCGCCGATCCGCACGGACGGCTGTTCTGCTATCCGCTGGCGGAAGGCTGGTGGATTGCCGGCGGGCCGGTCAACAGCGGCGGCGTCGTCTTCCGCTGGATGCGGGACAAGCTTGCCCCGGACCTGTCGGACGGTAATGACGGCTACGCCCGGCTCGTCGAACTGGCGATGGAAGCGCCGCCCGGCGCCGGCGGACTGCTGTTCCTGCCGCACCTGTCCGGCGAGCGCGCGCCGCATTGGGACGAGCGGGCGCGCGGCGTATTTCTCGGCCTGTCGCTCGAACATGACCGCCGGCACATGATTCGCGCCGGTCTGGAAGGCATCGTGCTGCATCTGCGCTCGGTGGCGGACGCGCTCGCCGGCCTGGCGGGCGGCCTGCGGGAGATCCGGGTGTCCGGCGGCTTCGCCCGGTCGGCGGCGCTGCGGCAGCTCATCGCCGACATCCTCGGCAGGCCGGTCGTCCGCACGGACAGCGAGGACGCGTCGGGAGTCGGCGCCGCCCGGCTCGCCCTGCACGCGCTCGGCCTGATGCCGGATCCGGCGGCGTCCGCTTCGACGGTAACGGACAGGTGCGATCCGAATCCGGAGCTTGTCCCCGTATATGACCGGCTCCACGGCATGTTCAAGCGATCGTACGAACGCGTATCGGACACCTTCGCCGAACTGGACGCGTTCAGATCCGGCGGATAAGCGGCTTCACCATAAGGGTATCGAAGAAATCTATAGGTTTTCATAATCCTGCAAAACGAGTAAAATAGGGGCGTTAAATAATTCAAGAGCGCAAAGGATGGGACGTTCGGAAATGGCAAAACAACAAATCGGCGTCATCGGCATGGCCGTCATGGGACGCAACCTTGCCCTCAACATCGAGAGCAAGGGATTTACCGTATCGATCTACAACCGGTCGCGTGAAAAGACGGACGAAGTGATCAGCCAGAATCCCGGGCGCAATCTGCACCCGACGTATACGATCGAGGAGTTCGTCGAATCCCTTGAAAAGCCGCGGAAAATTCTGATCATGGTGCAGGCCGGCGCGGGCACCGATGCGACGATCAACGCGCTCGTGCCGCATCTGGACGAAGGCGACATCATTATCGACGGCGGCAACGCGCATTACCCGGATACGCAGCGCCGCAGCCGCGACCTTGAAGCGAAAGGCATCCGCTTCATCGGCGCCGGCGTGTCGGGCGGGGAAGAAGGCGCGCTGAAAGGTCCGGCGATCATGCCCGGCGGCCAGGAATCGGCCTACAGGCTCGTTGAACCGATCCTCACCGCCATTTCCGCGAAAGTAAACGGCGAGCCCTGCTGCACCTATATCGGTCCGGACGGTGCCGGCCATTACGTGAAAATGGTGCACAACGGCATCGAGTACGGCGACATGCAGCTCATTTGCGAAGCGTATCATCTGCTTACCTCGGTGCTCGGCCTGACGAACGAGGAATTGCACAAGATTTTCGCGGAGTGGAATGAAGGGGAGCTCGACAGCTATCTGATCGAGATTACGAAAGAGATCTTCGCGAAATACGATCCGGAGACGGGCAAGCCGATGGTCGACGTCATCCTCGACTCGGCGGGCCAGAAGGGCACGGGCAAATGGACAAGCCAGAGCGCGCTCGATCTCGGCGTGCCGCTGTCCATCATCACCGAATCCGTCTTCGCCCGTTTCCTCTCGGCGATGAAGCAGGAACGCGTCGCCGCGAGCAAGCTGCTCAAGGGGCCGGAGAAGAAGCCGTTTGCGGGGGACAAGAAGGCGTTCATCGAATCGGTGCGCAAGGCGCTGTACGCGAGCAAGATCTGCTCCTACGCGCAAGGCTTCGCCCAAATGCGCATCGCTTCGGAGGAGTACGGCTGGAATCTGCGCTGCGGCGACATCGCGATGATCTTCCGCGGCGGCTGCATCATTCGCGCGCAGTTCCTGCACAAAATCAAGGAAGCCTACGACCGCAACCCGAACCTCAGCAACCTGCTGCTGGACGAGTATTTCAAATCGGTCGTCGAAAATTATCAGGACGCATGGCGCGAAGTGGTGGCCACGGCGGTCACGCACGGCATCCCGGTGCCGGCTTTCGCCAGCGCGCTCGCGTACTACGACTCGTACCGCAGCGAGCGGCTGCCCGCCAACCTGCTGCAGGCGCAGCGCGACTACTTCGGCGCGCATACGTTCCAGCGGGTGGACAAGGAAGGCACGTTCCACTTCGACTGGCTGAGCAACTGACGCGTCAATCGTACAGCATGGCAACGGCATCGGCCAGACTGCGCCGCGCCCGCTCGAGTTCATCGGCGGTGCAGGTCCGGCCGTGAAGCAGCACCAGCGCCGCCTCGGCGAAATCGCGGAAGAGCGCAATCAGCTGTGGCCGCGGCAGTTCCTGCAGGGCAGGAGCGCCGTCGGCCACTTTTTTCTTGACTGCATGAAGCAGCCAGATCAGATCGTCCCTGCATGCCGGACGGGCCGGGTCACGGATCCGGTCGATCCGGCTTCCGGCGGACTGCGGCGCTGCGATCGGCATGGCGAATCCCCCCGTTCATTCCCTGCTATCATCCATACGACCGGATCGTCCGAACTATGCCCGCAGGACCGGGCCGCGCAGCGCGGGAACGCCATGCGGGAAACGCTTCGCGTGTCCCCTTCCGCGTTGTCCGCTCCTTGGCCGCTGTGTTATCATGAAAACATTGGAGTTCACGAGTTTGAGCAGCGGGGGGAACGATCGGGGTGAAGGCCCGAACGGACAAAATCGTGCTCGTCGGCTTCATGGGCACGGGCAAATCGACCGTCGCGCGGCTGCTGGCCGGACGGCTCGGCATCGGGCGCGTGGATCTCGACGAAGAAATCGAGCGCGAAGCGGGATGCACGATTGCCGAATTGTTCGACACGAAAGGCGAAGCGCATTTCCGCGATCTGGAGAGCAACGTGCTCGCGCGGCTTATGGCGGAGGACCGGCCGCTCGTGCTGGCGACCGGCGGCGGCGCCGTGCTGCGCGAAGCGAACCGCGAGGCGATGCTGCGCTCGGGGTTCGTCGCGGCGCTTACGGCATTGCCTGAGCGGATCATCGAGCGCGTATCGGGCGACGGGGCGCGGCCGCTCCTGCGCGGAGACGTCGGGGAACGGGTGCGGCGGCTGATGGCGGAGCGGGAGCACGCCTATGATTTCGCGCATATCAAGATCGACACGACCGATCTGAAACCGGACGAAGTCGCCGATCGGATATTGGCTGCCGTGAAGGAGTCGACGGCATGAAGACTTCCGCATGCGTGGCGGCCGGCGGCGCGCTCGGCGCGCTTGCCCGGTACGCCGTCGCGCTGGCGCTCGGCGCGCCCGAATCCGGCGCGTTTCCCTCCGCCACGTTCACGGCGAACGCCGCCGGCTGCCTGCTGATCGGCCTGCTCGGCGGCTTGCTCGCGAACCGTCCGCTGCCCGAAGCGCTGCGGGAATTCTTGAGCACCGGCTTCCTCGGCGGTTTCACGACGCTGTCCGCATTCGGCGTCGAGACGGTCCGGCTTGCGGCGGATGGTTACGCCGCAATGGCATTCGCCTATGCCGCCGCATCCGCCGCGGCGGGACTCGTCGCCGCATCGGCCGGATATGCGCTGGCAAAGGCCGTATTCCGCAACGCACGGGAGGATGCCGCATGACCGCCTTCCTGCTGGTCGCATTGGGCGGCGGCGCGGGCGCGCTGCTCCGGTACGCCGTGCAGCGGGCCTTCATTGCGCGGACGGGCCAGCCCCGGGCCGGCACGCTGCTCGTCAACCTGGTTGGAACGTTCGCGCTCGGTTTGCTGCTGGGCCTGCCGCTCACGGCGGAAAACCGCGCCGCGCAGCTGCTCGTCGGCACCGGCTTCCTCGGCGGGCTGACGACGTTCTCGACCGTCATGGCGCAGCTGGCGGAATTGCTGCGGGCCAAACGATGGAGAACGGCCGCCGGATACGGCCTTGGCACTTTCGTCTGCGCCCTGCTGCTGGCGGCCGCCGGTTATGCCGCCGGAAGATGCATCTTCGTCTGACGGGGCATATGCCTGTCAATACATAACCCGAACAGGGAGAAGGAGCTGGAGAGAACGGATGGATGTCCGCATTCTGCCGACGCCCGGGCTAAAGGGCGAAATTCAGGCGCTGAGTTCGAAGAACTATACGACGCGCTATATGCTGGCCGCCGCGCTGGCGGAGGGAACGAGCACGATTCTGTATCCCGCCCGCAGCGACGACAGCGACGCGATGCGCCGGTGCATCCGGGATCTCGGCGCCGTGCTGGAAGAAGACGGCGAGCGGATGTCGATCACCGGCTTCGGCCGCCGGCCGAAGGACGTGAAGGAGCTGAACGTCGGCAACGCGGGCGCCGTGCTGCGCTTCCTGATGGCGGTCGCTTCCCTCGTGCCGGAAGTGACGTTTGTCAACGCCTATCCGAAGTCGCTCGGCCAGCGGCCGCATGACGATCTGATCGGCGCGCTCGGCCAGCTCGGCGTCCAGGTCGAGCACAACGCCGGCAAGCTGCCGATCACGATCCGCGGCGGGAACCCGAAGGGCGGCAAGATCCGCGTCTCCGGCGCGATCAGCTCGCAATACCTGAGCGCCCTGCTGTTCCTGACGCCGCTGCTCGACGAGGACAGCGAGATCGAAGTGCTGCACGAACTGAAATCGAAGGTGGTCGTCAGACAGACGCTGGATGTGCTGAAGCAAGCCGGCATCACCGTGGAGGCGAGCGACGACCTGATGCATTACCGCATCCCGGGCGGCCAGCGCTATCAGGCGCGGACATACACCGTGGAAGGCGACTACCCCGGCTCGGCGGCCATTCTCGCCGCGGCCGCCGTTGCCCAGTCGGATGTCACGGTCCATCGGCTGCGGGAGGACAGCCTGCAAGGCGAGCGGGCGGTCGTCGACGTGCTGCGGATGATGAACGTGCCGCTGACGCATGCTAACGGCAGCGTGCGGGTTGCGGGCAACGGCAAGCTCAAAGCGGGTGAATTCGACGGCGACGCCTTCACCGACGGCGTGCTCGCCATGGTCGCCGCCTCCGTGTTCGCGGAAGGCACGTCCCGTTTCTACAACGTCGAGAACCTGCGCTACAAGGAATGCGACCGGATCTCCGACTTCGTGGCGGAGCTGCGCAAGGCGGGCGCCGACGTCGAAGAACGCCGCAGCGAAATCATCGTTCACGGCAAGCCGGAAGGCGTGGCCGGCGGCGCCGTCATCGACTCGCACTATGATCACCGCGTGATCATGGCGCTCTCCATCGTCGGACTGCGCGCGAAGGAACCGATCGTCATTCGCGACGCGCACCATGTGGCGAAGTCTTATCCGAACTTCTTCGAACATTTGACCGCCATCGGCGGCCGCATCGAGCGGCTCGAAGGCTGATGCCTTAAGCGAAAGGAGCGAGGGCCATGGCATACCGGCACCCTGATCGGGAGACGATCAAGCGCATTCTGGAAGAGACTGATACGATCGCCGTCGTCGGCCTGTCCGACAAGCCGGACCGCACATCCCATATGGTATCCGCCGCGATGCAGGCGAAGGGATACCGGATCGTGCCGGTCAATCCGAACGCGGACACCATCCTGGGCGAGAAATGCTACAAATCGCTGAAGGACATTCCGTTTCCCGTCGATCTTGTCAATGTGTTCCGGAGAAGCGAATATTGCGCCGACGTTGCCAGGGAAGCGGCGGAGATCGGCGCGAAGACGCTCTGGCTGCAGCTCGGCATCGTCAGCGAGGAAGCGGCCGAGATCGCGGAGGCGGCGGGCATGAACGTCATCATGGACCGCTGCATCAAGGTCGAGGATTCGATCCTGCTGCCGGAAGGGAAAACCAACCGCTGAATTCGGATAAAAGCGGCGCGCGCCTCCAACAATAAAGTTGGCTTCTGACGCCCTGACGGCGTCATGGAGACTAACCTTCCGCTTAGGAGGCAACAGCCGAATGTATAACCAATCGCAGTTCCAGAGCGGCCAGTCTTTCGGTGCCGGCCAGAACCGCTATCAGCCGGCCGGGTTCGTGCAATCCCAGTATCAGGGACAGCTGTCGCGCTCGGCGGCTTCCGGTCCGGTGACGGCGAAGTTCGGTTATCAGGCCGGCCAGCAGCAGTCGTTCGGTCAACAGTCCTTCGCCGGTCAGGCCGGTGCGTACCAGGCTTCCTCGTTCGCTTCGCAGCAGGGTGAACAGCATCCGGTTTACCGCGCGACGAACGCGTACCAGCAGGAGGGCCCGGTCATCCAGCACGTCGGCTATCAGGCGGGCGCGCAACAGCAGAACTTCCGGCAGCCGATCGGTCAGCAGAACTTTGCGGGTCAGGCCGGAGTGTCCTCGTTCAACGCGCAGCAGCAACAGCATCCGGTCTACCGCGCGACGAACGCCCGTCAGCAGGAAGGTCCGGTCATCCAACACACCGGCTATCAAGCGGGCGTGCAACAGCAGAACTTCCAGCAACAAAACTTTGCGGGTCAAGCCGGCATGTCTTCGTTCGCGCAGCAGCAACAGCATCCGGTCTACCGCGCGACGAACGCGCGCCAGCAGGAAGGCCCGGTCATCCAGCAAACCGGCTATCAGGCTGGTGCGTTCGGCCAACCGAACCGCTACAGCTTCTGATTGCCGACGGCAGGGCGGACTTTCATGGTCCGCTCTTTTTTGTTTTTGACAAACCGCGGGCGAACGCGTACCATCGAAATAGGCCTCGCGGACGGCATGCGCGGGGTTCCACGCAGCGACTTACGTAGCGCAGGAGGAGAAGGCGTGAAGCTTATCGGCAATCTGCAGCAATTCGGTCGGGCGCTCATGCTCCCGATGATGGCGCTGCCGGCAGCAGCCGTCTTCCTCAGTCTGAGCGGACTGCCCTGGGAGGACTGGGGCATGTCGCCGATGGCCGGCCATTTGACGAAGGCCGGCGGCATTCTGTTCCACGCTCTGCCCTATCTGTTCGCGCTCGGCGTCGCGCTCGGCCTGACCGGCAATGCCGTGGCGGCCGGCGTATCGGCGCTTGCGGGCATGTTCATCTATACGGCCGTCACCGGCTCGTACGCGGGACTGGACATCCAGCCGACGGTGCTGATCGGCGTCGTCATCGGCATCGCGGCCGGTTACAGCTACGAACAGTTCAAGGATTTCCGCCTGCCCGAGTACCTGCAGTTTTTCGGGGGGCCGAGGTTCGTGCCGCTGTTCGTCAGTTTCGTCTCGCTCGCCTTTTCGATCATCATGATCGAGATCGCGCCGCCGATTCAGGAGGCGATGGCCGTCCTCGGCGAAGCGGCGAAAGCGGCCGGCGGATTCGGCGTATTCCTGTTCGGATTCACCTACCGGATTCTCGTCGCCTTCGGACTTCACCATCTCGTCAGCCACGCGTTCTGGTTCCAGGTCGGCGCCTATGAGACCGAAGCCGGCATGATCGTGTACGGCGATCTGCCGCGCTACTTCTCCGGCGATCCGACGGCCGGCGCGTACATGGCTGGACTGTATCCGATCATGATGTTCGGGCTGCCGGCGATCGCGCTGGCGATCATCCGCGAGGCGCGGGAAGACCTGAAGCCGAAGGTGAGAAAGACGTTCATTTCCGCCGCCCTGTCCTCGTTTCTGACGGGCGTGACGGAGCCGGTCGAGTTCGCCTTCATGTTCGCGGCTCCCTATCTGTTCGTGCTGCATGCTTTTCTGTCCGGACTCATCATGTGGCTCACTTACGAACTCGGCATACTGCACGGTTTTTCCTTCTCCGCGGGCGCGTTCGATTTTTTCATCAACCTGCATCTCTCCACGAAAGGCTGGATGCTGCTGCCGATCGGTCTCGCCGTCGGCATCGGCTATTATTGGCTGTTCCGCTGGGCCATCCAGCGGTTCGACATCCCGACGCCCGGGCGGGAGGAAGGATCGCCGCTTGACGAATGGGCGGGGGACATTCCGTACCGCGCGCCGCTGATTCTGCAGGCGATCGGAGGCAAGGACAACATCATCCAGATGGAAGCCTGCATCACGCGGCTCCGGCTGAAATTGCACGACGACAGGCAGCTTGACGTGCCGGCGCTCCGCAGCCTCGGCGCGGCCGGCGTCATCCGGCTGGGCGGCGGCAATGTCCAGATCGTATTCGGCACTTTCTCCGAACTGATTCGCGAAGAAATTATGAAAGTGATGAAGCGCGACCTGAGGCGGGTGCAGTTCAAGTCGCCCGTCCAGGGACGGATGATTCCGCTCGACGAAGTGCCCGATCCGATCTTCGCGGGCCGGCTGGTTGGGGGCGGCGTCGCCTTCGTGCCGGAACGCGGCGAGGCGGCGGCGCCTGTCGGGGGGGTTGTCATCCATGTCCATCCGGCAAAGCACGCCGTCGGCATCCGCACGCCGGAGGGGTTGGAGGTGCTGCTGCATGTCGGCATCGACACGATGGAGCTGAATGGCGCCGGTTTTCTGACGTTTGTGAAAGAAGGCGACACGGTCGTTCCCGGCCAGCCGCTTCTCCGGTTTGATCTGGGGCATATCCGGAGCGCCGGCAAGTCGCCGGTCACGCCGATGGTCATCACCAATCCGGAACGCGTCCGTTCATGGGTGTTCGCCCCGTTTACGGCAGTCAAGAAGGGGCAGGCGTCGGTCATGTCCGTCGTGCTGGAAGAGAGAGACGGTGGAGGAGAGAAACGATGATTCAAGGGATAGGCGCATCATCGGGCATTGCGATGGGCAAGGCGTTCGTCCTTCCGAACTGGGAGTGGGACGTGCCGGACCAGAAGATCGATGTCACGGACCTCGCTCGGGAGTTCGAGCGTCTGTACGAAGGCATCCGTTCGTCGAAGCGGGAAATCGAGCAGATCAAGGGCGAGCTTGCCGATGTCGTCGGCAGCGAGGAACGGAGCATTTTCGACGCCCATCTGGCCATTCTGAACGATCCGGTCTTCATGAACGAGATCCAAGGCATCATCAAGCGCCAGTACAAGGCGGCCGAAGCGGCGGTCAAGGAAGCGATCGACCACTTCGTGACGATGTTCGATCTGCTCGACGACGAATACATGAAGGAACGGGCGCTCGACATCAAGGACGTGGGCAACCGGCTGCTCAAGCATCTGCTCGGCATGCCGGAGATTTCGCTGCCGACGGACACGCAGCCGTTTATCCTTGTGGCGCGTGAAGTTTCGCCTTCCCAGCTCGTCCATCTCAATCCGCAGCATGTGCTCGGC
Organism: Thermobacillus xylanilyticus; assembly: GCF_907165215.1. Lineage (GTDB taxonomy): Bacteria > Bacillota > Bacilli > Paenibacillales > Paenibacillaceae > Thermobacillus > Thermobacillus xylanilyticus. Next base: position 29,373 of record NZ_CAJRAY010000041.1, read on the forward strand.
ATCGTAACGATTACCGGCAGCATGACGTCGCATGCCTCCATCATGGCACGCGCGCTCGGCCTGCCGCTTGTCACCGGACTGGACGTTCCTCTGGAGTCGCTGGCCGAAACCGGCGACATGATGATCATCGACGGCGATGCCGGCATCGTCATTCCCCGGCCGACGGAAGAACAGATCCGGGTATACACCGAGTTTCAGCGCCGGCAGAGCGAACATCGCAGCCGGCTGCGGCGGCTGGCCGGCGTCCGCTCCGTCACGCCCGACGGCAAGGAGATCGCGCTGGAAGCGAACATCAGCTCGCTGAAGGAGCTGGAGGTGGCGCTCTCCTCCGGCGCCGTCGGCGTCGGACTGTTCCGGACGGAGTTTCTGTACATGGACCGGCATCAGTTTCCCGGCGAAGACGAACAGTTCGAAGTGTACAAGGCGGTGGCGGAGAAGCTGGCGGGCCGGCCGCTCATTATCCGGACGCTGGATATCGGCGGCGACAAGAACCTCGATTATTTCGAGATCGGGGAAGAGGACAACCCGTTCCTCGGCTACCGCGCGATCCGCATCTGCCTGGACCGGCCGGATCTGTTCAAGACGCAGCTTAGGGCGATCCTCCGAGCCAGCGCGTACGGCAAGGTCAAAATCATGTACCCGCTCATCTCATCCGTCGAAGAAGTGCGCGCCGCCAACCGGCTGCTGGAAGAAGCGAAGCGGGAGCTTCAGGCGGAAGGCGTGCCGTTCGACCCGAACGTGCCATGCGGCATCATGATCGAGCTCCCGTCCGCCGTCACGATCGCCGATCTGCTAGCGGAAGAGGTCGATTTCTTCAGCATCGGCACGAACGATCTGATCCAGTTCGTCCTGGCGGTCGACCGGATGAACGAGCGGATCTCGCGCCTGTATCAGCCGTTCCATCCCGCCGTGCTCCGCATGCTGCGGATGACGGTGGATGCGGCGAAGCGCCGGGGCATCCATGTCGGCGTCTGCGGGGAGATGGCGGGCGATCCGCGCGCGCTGCCGATCTGGCTCGGACTGGACGTGGACAGCATCAGCATGTCGTCCCATTCCATTCTGCCGATCAAGGAACGGCTGCTTCATACGCATCGTTCGGACAGCATCGATGTGCTCAACCGTTTGTGGGAGTGTCGAACGGCGGAAGAAGCGATCCGGTTGCTGGAGTCGTTCCGGCTGTCGGTCGAAGCGCGGATGGAGGAAGCGGAAGCGAAAGGGAAGCCGGCATCGCACGAACGAAGCGCGCCTGCCGACAAATCTCCGGATGCGGGCCTCCCCGCGGCGGAGCCGGGCATCCGGAATTCGGCGCGGACGGCGGGCACCGCGGGGGCGTCCTGATGGCGGGATCTGCTTATTCCGGAGGTCGGCGGTTGCGGCATGCCGCGCGCTGGCTGGCGCCCGTCGCCTGGATGGCGGTCATCTTTGCGCTGTCCTCCCGGCCCGCCGATGAGCTGGACGGCATGTTGCCGCTGTTTCAGCGGTTCATTCCCGGCATGACCGATTTCAACTGGGGGCATTATGCCGCCTATTTCATTCTGGCGCTGACGTTCGAATTTGCGATCGGCGCCGCGTCGCGGCGGCCGCTTGTCAAAGCGGCGGTCGTCTTCGCCTGCGTGCTCTACGGCGTGACGGACGAGTACCACCAGTCGTTCGTTGCCGGGCGGATGCCGGATCCGCTCGATCTGCTGAACGACGGCATCGGCGCCGCGGCGGCGGTATGCTTCACGGCGCTGCCAGGCGTGCGGCGCATCTGGCGCAAGCTGCCCGGCCAGACAAATTTTGATACAAGCGGACGGCAGGAGTCTCGCCCGCGCGGGTCGAATAAGTAACTCCGACGCGAATTGCGGCCGTTCTGCCTGTTCGGCAGCCGCGGCCGTTCGCTCTTTGTTGACGAAGGAGTGACAGACTTGCGCAAATGGTGTTCCTGCGGCAGCGAGATGAAGATCCGGCTGTCCACCGTCATCTATTCGGGACGTGTCGAGATTGACAATGTGCCGATTTATTCATGTCCGGCCTGCAACCGCAGCGAAGTGTTTCCGGAAGTCAAGCCGGATTTGACGGGATTGATCGGGAAGCTGGGCGCCAAGCCGCCAAGGCAGTCGTTTTCCTTCAGCGAATGGAGCGAGTGGGCGGATCTGCTGCTGCAGGCCGGGATGGACGGCAAAGAACCCGACGCCCGGGAAGTCGAACGGCTGGTTGAGGAGCGCGTCAATGCGCTGCTGGATCTGCATTTGCTGGCACAGTCGCTGGGCGATGTCGGCTGGCAGGAGGAATTGCGCAGCCGGTTGTCCCAGATCACGCGCAGAACACCGAATACATAAATGTTCGCCTGTCCGATCCCGTGGCCGGTTTGCGTTGCGCTCGTCCCGAATTTGTCGTACAATGATAACCAATGAATGCTATTCACGGCGGACGGCGGCATGACGACTAAATCGAGATATGGAGAGAAGGAACGTGACGGTAACCATTTATGATGTAGCGCGTGAAGCCGGAGTCTCGATGGCGACGGTATCCCGGGTTGTGAACAACAACCCGAACGTAAAGCCGCAGACGCGCAAGAAGGTGTTCGAAGCGATCGAACGGCTCGGTTATCGTCCCAACGCGGTCGCGCGGGGACTTGCGAGCAAGAAGACGACGACGGTCGGTGTTGTCATCCCGGACATTTCGAACGCGATCTTCGCGGAAGTGGCGCGGGGTATCGAAGATATCGCCAACATGTATCATTACAACATCATTCTGTGCAACGCGGACAAACGCAAGGACAAGGAGATCCGCGTTGTCAACACGCTGCTGGAGAAGCAGGTGGACGGGCTGCTGTTCATGGGCGGCACCGTGACGGAGGAGCATCTGCAAGCGTTCAAGTCCGCGAATGTTCCGATCGTGCTGTGCGCCACGACCGATGAGCACGGCTCGATGCCGTCCGTGGATATCGATCACGAGTCGGCGGCGTTTGACGCGGTGTCGGCGCTCACGGGCGCGGGACATCGCCGCATCGCGATGATCAGCGGCACGCTGCAGGACCCGTCGAACGGGTATGCACGGTTCCAGGGGTACCGGCGCGCATTGGAAGCGGCCGGCATTCCTTACGACGAATCGCTGGTCCGCGTCGGCAATTACCGTTATGAATCCGGCGTCGAGGCGATGAAGTATTTCCTCGAGCTGGATGAACGACCGACAGCTGTCTTCGCCGCCACGGACGAGATGGCGATTGGAGCGATCCACTATATCCAGGATTTCGGCCTGCGTGTGCCGGAAGATGTATCCGTTATCAGCGTGGACAACACGCGCATGGCGTCAATGGTGCGGCCGCAGCTGTCGTCCGTTGCCCAGCCGATGTATGACATCGGGGCCGTGTCCATGCGTCTCCTGACCAAGCTGATGAAGAAGGAGCAGGTCGATCAACTGCGCGTCATTCTGCCGCACGAATTGATTACGCGGCAATCCGTGGCCGCGGCGCGTTAACCGGTCGTGATACGTACAGGTTGAACGGCTTCCGTCCTCGCCAGGCTTGCGAGGACGGACAGCCGTTTTCTGTCTTGCACCACAGCGAAAGAGGGCGAAGCAGCACATGACATTCGGAACTGTCGGCATCATCGGAGCCATGAAAGAAGAAGTCGAGCTTCTGCATCGGAATGTGCGGGTGACCGGCACCCGTTCGAAAGCCGGTATCGAATATGTGACGGGCGAACTTCACGGCAAGCAAGTGATCTTCTGCCGATCGGGCGTCGGCAAGGTGAACGCGGCCGTATGCACGCAAGTGCTGATCGATCAGGGCGTGGACTGCGTGTTGTTCACCGGCGTCGCCGGCGCGCTCGACCCGGGTCTGGACGTCGGCGACATCGTCATCTCGACCGTCTGCCAGCAGCACGATATGGACGTGACGGCGCTCGGATTTCCGCGCGGCGTCATTCCGTTTCAGGAGCAATCGGAATTCGCCGCGGACGACAGGCTTGTCGGGCTGGCCGTCAGCGCGGGCGAATCCCTGTTTCCCGGCCGGTGCCGGACGGGGAAAGTGCTGTCCGGCGACCAGTTCATCGCAAGCCGCGAGACGGTGCGGGAATTGCGCGAGACGATGGGCGGCGCATGCGTCGAGATGGAAGGCGCGGCGGTCGCGCAGGTATGCGCGATGAACGGCGTGCCGTTCGTCATCATCCGCTCGATGTCGGACCGCGCCGACGGCGGCGCCCCGGACAGCTTCGAAGCGTTCACCATCGAAGCGTCCAACCGTTCGTACCGGCTCGTCGAGTCGATGATCATGCGCATGGGGGAATGAGAGAGAAAGCGGCACGAGGCCGCGGCGTGTGTACCACGTCGCGGCCTCGCGGCTTTTCGGACGGAGCGGCCTCCTGCCGCATTTCGTCACAGAAACTGGACGGCGAGCTCTTTCATGCGGCGGTTCGCTTCCGCAATGGCGCTCCGCCGGGGAATCGGCGTCCAGCTCTCCGCATGATCAAGCCATGTCTCGGGGAGCGTCACGGGGCTCTCGGCCTGCCAGGCGCGGATCCAGTCTTCCGGCAGCCGTCCGCCGTCGCCGCCTTCCCGGGCCGCGGCCGCCGCGGGATGATCGGTCATCTCCAGCCAGACGAGCGACCAGGCGCGCGGCACGACGCGCCAGATGTCGTAGCCGCCGCCGCCGACGGCGATCCACCGCCCGTCCGCATATTGATGGGCCAGTTCATGGATAACGGCGGGCATTTCGGCGTAGATGGACATGCTGCAATGAATGTGCGACAGCGGATCGTAGGCGTGCGCGTCACAGCCGTGCTGGCTGACGATGACGTCGGGCTTGAACGATTCCGCGGCGCGCCGGACGGTATCGCGGAAACATTCCAGCCACGACGCGTCCTCCGTGTACGGTTCGACCGGCATGTTGACCGAGCGGCCGTACCCTTCGCCTTCACCGCGTTCGTGGACAAAACCTGTGCCGGGAAACAGATATTTGCCCGTCTCGTGGATCGAGTACGTCATGACATCGGGATCGGCGTAGAACATCCATTGCACGCCGTCCCCGTGATGCACGTCCGTATCAATATACATGACCCTGGCGCCCCAATGCTTGCGGATATGGGCGATCGCGGCCGCCGCGTCGTTGTAGACACAGAAGCCGGAACCTCTGCCGGGCAGCGCATGATGCAGTCCGCCGGCCATATGGTAAGCGTGGCCGGCCTTGCCGGACATGACGAGCTCGGCGGCGAGCAGCGACCCGCCGACGATCAGCGCGGCTGCGTCGTGCATGCCCGGAAAGCACGGTGTATCCTCGGTATCCAGCCCGTATTGCCCCGCGTCATCCAGATCGGCCTGCGCCGGCTCGGGCACGCTGAGGGCGCGCACGATCCGCACGTAATCGGCGCGGTGAATGCGCAGCAGCTGTTCGTCCGAAGCCGGCTCGGGCACCGCAATCTGCGCGTCGTTCAGCGCGCCCATCCGCCGCAGAAGGTCGATGGCGAGCGTCAGCCGTTTCGGATTGAAGGGGTGGCTTTCGTTGAATTTATATCGGATTTCGCCGGCATGGTGAACGAATACGGCGTTTTCCGGCATCATGCGTTCATCCTTTCCGCTGAACTTCTGACAAGCCGGATCAGTACATGATCCGCCGCTGGAAGCGGACGCGGTCGAACCGTTCGATCGATTCGAGCGGCACTTCCTTGCCGATGCGCACCATCAGGCAGTTTGCGGGATGCGCGCAAATCTCCGGATCGTCCGTGGCATGCCAGACCATGTCGACGGACTTCATCAGCCTCTCCATCATTTCGCGGTACTGCCACACGTTCAGCCCGCTGCCTTCCAGATCCCAATGCCAGTAATATTCCGTCGTGAAAACGATGGCGTTCTCGAGCTGACCGTCTTCGAATGCGAGCCGGATCATCCGCTTGCCGAGGCCGCACGAGCGGTAGTCATCCGCGACCTCAATCGCGCCGAGCTCGATCAGATCCTCGAGTCCGCCCGCAGACCACCGCTCCAGTTCGTCCGGGTAATGGAACGTCACGTAGCCGACGATCGTCTGTCCGTCCCTGGCCACGATGATCCGCCCTTCGGGCAGACCCGCGATTTCGACGAGCGCGGCATGCTGCTCGGCCGGACGGCGGAAAGCGTCCAGCTTCGGGTGCATCGCATAACCGGCGAGCTTCTCCGGAGGAACCGGTCCCTCCACGATCAGCTCGCCCTTCGGGGTCGTCACGCGAACGCAGTGGTAGATTTTGCGGTGCTCCATGGTCTGCGGCCTCCTGTCCGCTTGAAACGCAGTCATTTCCGGCTTCGGAAGTTTCTTCGTCCATCGTAGCAGATTCCGCGGCCCGTGAGAAGTATAGGCGATGCGCGGACAGTTGTGCTATAATGGCGTTGTCTGCCTGCATAACGCGCTGGTTCAGAAGCAGATTCGGCAAACCGACGTGTAAGCGCATTCTTGCGGGTAATCGCGAAGTAATCGTCACATGGGAGGTTGATTTCCAGCATGGAAGACCGTCACCAGGAACGAATCGCGCCGGTCGCGGCTAACCCGAACATGAAGAACTATGAGGAGACGTATGCCTCCTTCTCGTTCGAGGAAGCGGAGAAAGCCTTCTCCTGGCATACGACCGGCCGGGTGAACATGGCGTATGAAGCGATCGACCGGCATGTCGAGTCCGGCAAAGGGGACAAAATCGCGCTCCTTTACAGCGACGCCGCCCGCGATGAATCGTACACGTTCGCAGAACTGGCGAAACGTTCGAACCGTTTCGCGAACGTGCTGCGGAAGCTGGGCGTGGCGAAAGGCGACCGCGTCTTCATCTTCATGCCCCGGACGCCGGAACTGTATATCAGCCTGCTCGGCAGCCTGAAGGTCGGCGCCGTCGTTGGTCCGCTGTTCGAAGCGTTCATGGAGACGGCGGTCAAAGACCGGCTGCTTGATGCGGGAGCCGTTGCCATCGTGACGACCCCTGCACTGCTGCATCGCGTGCCGAAGGCCGAACTGCCCGACCTGAAGCATATCATCGTGGTCGGCGGCGCGCCCGAAGGCGAAGGCTTCGTCGATTTCGAGACCGAAATGGCGCAGGCATCGGACGAGGCGGACATCGAGTGGCTCGGCCGCGAGGACGGTCTGATTCTCCACTACACGTCGGGATCGACAGGCAAGCCGAAGGGCGTCTTCCACGTCCAAAACGCCATGATCCAGCACTATGTCACCGGCAAATTCGTGCTTGACTTGAAAGAAGACGACATTTACTGGTGTACGGCGGACCCGGGGTGGGTGACGGGCACCAGCTACGGCATATTCGCGCCCTGGCTGCACGGAGTGACGAACGTCGTGCGCGGCGGCCGTTTCAGTCCGCAGGACTGGTACGCTACGATCGAGAAATACGGCGTGACGGTCTGGTACAGCGCGCCGACGGCGTTCCGCATGCTGATGGGCGCCGGCGACGAAATCGTCAAGCAGTTCAATCTGTCGAGCCTGCGCCATGTCATGAGCGTAGGCGAGCCGCTCAATCCGGAAGTCGTCCGCTGGGGACTGAAAGTCTACGGCCAGCGCATTCATGACACCTGGTGGATGACGGAGACGGGAGCACAGCTGATCTGCAATTATCCATGCATGGACATCAAGCCGGGATCGATGGGCCGCCCGCTGCCGGGCATCAAGGCCGCCATCATCGACGATCAGGGCAATGAGCTGCCGCCTTACCGGATGGGCAACCTGGCGATCCGCACGCCCTGGCCGTCCATGATGCGCAAGATCTGGAACAATCCCGCAAAGTACGAAGAGTATTTCCGCATTCCGGGCTGGTATATTTCCGGCGATTCGGCTTACATGGACGAGGAAGGGTACTTCTGGTTCCAGGGCCGGATTGACGACGTGATCAACACGTCGGGCGAGCGCGTCGGACCGTTCGAAGTCGAGAGCAAGCTCGTCGAGCACCCGGCCGTAGCGGAAGCCGGCGTCATCGGCAAGCCCGATCCGGTACGCGGCGAGATCATCAAGGCGTTCATTTCGCTGCGCGAAGGCTATACGCCTTCCGAGGAGTTGAAGCAGGATATCGCGAGGTTCGTGAAGGAAGGGTTGTCCGCCCATGCGGCGCCGCGGGAGATTGAGTTCAAGGACAAACTGCCGAAGACTCGCAGCGGCAAGATTATGCGCCGCGTGCTGAAAGCCTGGGAGTTGAACCTCCCGACCGGCGACTTGTCGACGATTGAGGATTGACTGTCGGAAAATTGCCGGACAGAAAGACGGGGCGCTCTCCGGTCATCGCATTGACCGGAGGGCGCCCCTTGTCATGTCACTGTTCGGGCAGGGCAACCGGATCCGAAGCCGGCGATTCGCCGGCGGCATTCACGGCCGTCACCCGGATGTAGCCCGCGGCGACGGGCGAGACATATTCGAAACGGTTCGCGTTCACTTCCCCGATTCGCCGGTACAGACTGCCGTCTTCACTGAAGTAGATCCGGTAGGTTTCCACGCGTTCGGCTTCCGGATTGGCGTTCCATTTCACGGAGAAGCCGACTTCGGTCCGCTCGATCGTGAGGCCGCCAGGCACGGAAGGTTCCGCGCCCTGCGGCTCCTGGCCAGTTCCGCCGTCCGGCAAGCCCGCCTGGGGATCCTGGGTATCGTACGGAGACGGATGCTGGACGGCCGGCCCGCTGCCGTAGGTGACGATGGCGCTCGGCGCCGACTCCCTTCCCGCGACGTCGACTGACGTGATGTAATAGCGGTATTGGTTGGCCGCCGAGACGTAGTTGATGAACCTCATGTTGTCGCCATGATAGATCGATTCTCCCGTCTTCACGAACGGGCCGCCGTTCATCGAGCGATACAGCCGGTAACCGACAACATCCGCTTCGGGCGCGCCCTTGAACGTGATGCGGACGGCGGAGGCATCGGTGAGCTCCTCAACCGCCAGCTGGGCGGGCGGCGAAGGATCTTGCCCGTCGTCGACCCGCGGGTCCACCTTCGACGGCGCGTTGTTCGCCGCATCCTTCGGGATGAAGTACGACAGCGGCTTGCGGCTGGACGCCGGCATCTTCGCCATCGCGGCTTCGATCTCTTCGAACAGCACGTCGAGCGGCTTCTCCCGGACGATGAGAACCTCTTCCCGGACGAAATCGGCCGGCGTTGTCGGCTGGGCGATGTACGGGATGCCCTTGTAATTGATCACCTTCATCTTGACGAGCGCATCGTCCTCTTCTTTCGGGAGATAGTCTTCATTGAACCAGTCGGTGACCAATTTGCCGTACTGTCTGGTCAGCTCGGTCGGACGCTTGCCGCTGACGCCGGATACCGTCGCCTTCACGATGCCCTCCGGCCGCGTGAACTCCTTCGTCGGGAACAGGTCGGGCCGCGCCTTCGTCACCTCGTTCATGATCTTCGCCCAGATGTGCTGGGCCCGGTAGCGCGCGTCGCCGGTGAGCGTATGGACCGGCTTCTTGTGTCCCGCCCATACCCCGAGCGTAATGTCCGGCGTGAACCCCATGAACCAGACGTCTCCGTAGCTTTGCGTCGACCCCGTTTTCCCGGCGATCGGAATGTCTTTGTTCTCGTATTCCCGCCGCACGACCGAGCCGGTGCCGTTCGTGATGACGGTGCGCAGCATATCCGTGACGAGGAACGCCGTCCGGTCGGAGAACACCTGCTGCGGACGCGGTTTGTGCTCGTAGATGATCTTGCCGGAGCTGTCCGTAATCTTGCGGATCATGTACGCGTCGTTGAACACGCCGCCGTTCGGAATGGCGCCGTAGGCGTTCGTAAGCTCTTCGACCGTAACGCCGACGCTGAGCCCGCCGATGACGCCCGTCTGGGCGTAGTCATCCTCCGGCTGCAGCGTGGTGATGCCCAATTTGCGCACGAACTCCCAGGCCTTCGGGATCGTCACCTTATCCAGGAACAGCTTCAGCGCGGGCAGGTTGAGCGAACGGTTGAGCGCTTCTCTCGCCGTTACGAGCCCGTTGTAGCCGCCGTGGGACGAGTTGCCGGCCGAGTTTTTCGGGAAGTGATAGCCTTTCTGGCCGTCCTTGAGCACGATCGGCGCATCGTCCAGAATGGACGCCGGCTGCACAAGTCCCGCGTCAATGGCGGGCAGATAGGCGGCGATCGTCTTCATCGTCGAACCCGGCTGACGCGTCATCTGCGTCGCATAGTTCATCTGTTCCACATAGAAGTCGCGTCCTTCGATCATGCCGAGGATGGCGCCCGTCTTGTGGTCGATCATCATCGCCGCAACCTGCTCGATGCCTTTCTCTTTATGGTCGGGGGAGAAGTTGTCCGGATTCGACGCGATTGCGCGCATCAAATCGTAGACTTCCTTGTCGATCGTCGTATAGATGTGATAGCCGCCGCGCAGCAATTCCTCGCGTTTTTCCTCGATCTTGTAGGCGAATTCCGGCTTGGCGAGATCGGCTTTCGTCAGGTCCGGATTCTCCGACAGGAGCAGAATCTCGACTGCCTGGCGCTCCGCTTCGAGCATCAGGTACGGATAGGTATTGTAGGCTTTCTTCTCCGGCTTCGCGAGCGACGCGCGGATGTCGAACGCCAGCGCTTCATCGTATTGTTCCTGCGTGATGCGTCCGGTCTCGAGCATCCGCCGGAGCACGAGCTTCTGCCGGTTGATCGCATAGCCGATGCCTTCTTCGTTGTACTCGCCCTTGCTCGTGAAGGCCGTATAGGCGGCCGGACGCTGCGGCAGGCCGGCCAGATAGGCCGCCTGGGCGATATTGAGCTGGTTCAGGTCCTCAATGCCGAAAATCCCTTTGGCCGCCGCTTTGATGCCGTACAGGTTGTAACCGGACGAGCCGTTGCCGAAGTGCACCTTGTTGAGGTACGCGGTCAGAATCTCTTCCTTCGAAAGGAATCGCTCCAGCCGGAGCGCGAGGAAAATTTCCCGCACTTTGCGGCTGTCCGTGACTTCGAGCGACAGGAATACCTGCCGGGCAAGCTGCTGTGTCAGCGTGCTGCCGCCCGTCTGGGTGTCCTCATTCAGCAATTTCTGCTTGACGGCTCGTCCCAGCGCCCAGATGTCGATGCCCATATGTTTGAAGAAATCGTCGTCTTCAATCGCGAGCACCGCATCAATGACCACCTGCGGAATTTCGTCATACGTGACAAGCTGGCGGTCTTCCTCGGTGCGGAGCTGGCCGACCGGCGTGTCGTCATTGAAGTAAACGTATCCCGTCACGTCGTAGTCGCCGATCTTGCTTTCGATATACGAGCGCGACCGCACCGGCTCGTCCTTCACCAGGGAAGCGACATAGCCGGCGACGGCGCCGCCTGCGAACAGGGCGAAGATGAAGCAGAAGATGAAGAGCCATTTGAAGGTCTGCCATGCGGCATAACCGAAGACCAGCCATCCGTTTCTTCCGGGAGGCTTATTGCTCTTTTCCATATGGTTGTATCTCCCCCTCCGAATCACGACTACCATTATAGCACATTTTTGCCGCGCAAGGTTTGGAATCGCGGCGGGCCGCGCGGTTGACGAGCCGCTTTCGCGTATGGTATAACGCTGGTATCGGATTCAAGCAAACCGGCTGACGCCGTCCATCTCTGGCGGCGCCCCCGTTTTGCGATGAAAGATCAGTGTCTTGTCTTTTCGAAACAGGCAATGACGGGAACGAGTAGCCAGCGGATGGCCGCATCCAGAGAGCCGGTGGGAGCTGCGAACCGGTTGCGGGCCGCGGGCGAATTACATCCCCGAGCCGGTTCGGCGAACATGCTGCGGCACAAGTAGCCGGACCCGGATGCGCCCGTTATCGCGCAGCGAGTGAAAGCGTGAACTCCGGCCGGGTTGCGCGCTTTAACGAGGGTGGTACCGCGGGCAGCAAGTCCTTCTCGTCCCTTGGGAGAAGGGCTTTTTTTGTTGTTTGCGGCATTTGCTTCGTGCGAAACGGGTGAAACGGACAGAATGTTACAGGTGAATGGAGGAACAGTCATGTCAGATCGAGTGGAGCTTTCGCCCGAGCAGCGGGCGGAAGTGGAACGTCAGCTGGCGGTGATCCGCCGCGGCGTCGTCGAGATTGTGCCGGAAGAAGAATTGGAAGCGAAGGTGGCCGAATCCGTCCGGACGGGAAGGCCGCTCAAAGTGAAACTGGGACTTGATCCGTCCGCCCCGGACATCCACATCGGCCATACGGTCGTGCTGCACAAACTGCGCCAGTTCCAGCAGCTCGGCCACGAGGTGCAGCTCATCATCGGCGATTTTACCGGAAGGATCGGCGACCCGACCGGCAAATCCGAGACGCGCAAGCAGCTTTCGGAAGAAGACGTGAAGCGAAACGCCGAGACATACCAGAAACAGATCTTCAAGATTCTTGATCCGGCCCGGACGACGATCCATTACAACTCCGCATGGCTTGCGCCGATGTCGTTCGCCGATGTCGTGGGACTGGCCGCCAAGATGACGGTCGCCCGGATGCTGGAGCGCGACGATTTCACGAAGCGGTACCAGTCAGGACAGCCGATCAGCATCCACGAGTTCTTCTATCCGCTCATGCAGGGGTACGATTCCGTGGCGCTGGAAAGCGACATCGAGCTCGGCGGAACGGACCAGAAGTTTAATCTGCTCATGGGCCGGATGCTGCAGAAAGAGTACGGCAAGGCGCAGCAGGCGGCGATCATGCTGCCGCTTCTTGAAGGGCTCGACGGCGTGAACAAGATGAGCAAAAGCCTCGGCAACTACATCGGCATCGACGAAGAACCGAACGAGATTTACGGCAAGGCGATGTCCGTGCCGGACGAGCTGATGGTGAAATATTACGAACTCGCGACGGACATTTCGCTGGAGGAGCTTGAGGAGCTGCGGAGGGGGCTCAAGGACGGCTCCGTTCATCCCCGCGATGCGAAAATGCGGCTCGCCCGTACCTTTGTCCGGATGTATCACGGCGAGGAGGCGGCAGAGGCGGCGGAACGCCATTTCGTGACCGTCTTCCAGCAGCGCGCCTTGCCCGATGACATCGAGTCGGTCGATCTTCGTCTCAGCGACCTGGAGGACGGAACGATCCGCATCGTGAAGCTGCTGACGGCGCTGGGGCTGCAGCAGTCCGGCAGCGAAGCGCGGCGCAGCGTGCAGCAGGGCGCCGTGCGGGTGAACGAGCGCCGCATCGAGGATCCGAACGAAGCAATCCGGCCGCAGGACGGCGACATTGTGCAGGTCGGCAAGCGGAAGTTCGCGAAGATTCGCCTGGTCTGACCGGAACGGATGCAAAACACAAGGGCCGCCTTCCTCTCGTGAAGAGGGAAGGGGCCCTTTGTCGTTGCGCCGAAGATCAGCGGCTGTAGAACTCGACGATTTGACGTTCGTCGATGTCCTGGGTCAGCTCGGAACGTTCCGGCAGCCGGATGTAGCGGCCTTCCATCGCCTGTTCGTTGAACTCGAGGTAGTTCGGCAGATGGCGGCGAGCTTCAAGCGCTTCTTTGATCACTTTCAGGCTGCGGCTGCGCTCGCGCAGACCGATGACGTCGCCCGGCTGCACCAGGTACGACGGGATGTCGACCTTCTTGCCGTTGACCGTCACGTGCCCGTGGGCGACCAGTTGGCGCGCTCCGGCGCGGCTGTTCGCGAAACCGAGCCGATAGACGAGGTTGTCAAGCCGGCTTTCCAGCAGGAACATGAAGTTCTCGCCCGCGATGCCTTTCATCTTGACGGCCTTGTCGAACAGGTTGCGGAATTGCTTCTCGCTGAGGCCGTACATGTGGCGGAGTTTCTGCTTCTCCATCAGCTGTGCGCCGTAGCCGCTCACTTTGCGGCGCTGGCCGGGGCCGTGTTGACCCGGCGGGAAAGGACGTTTCAGTTCTTTGCCGGTGCCGCTCAGCGAAATGCCGAGCCGGCGGCTCAATTTGAATTTGGGTCCAGTGTAACGTGCCATGTGTGGAATGTGCTCCTTCTTCAAATGGTTGTTTGAAAAAGGGTTAACGATTCGCCGACGCCGCCTTGCAACCGCGCATCCGGTCCCGACGGGCAAAAATCAGCCGCGGCCCGCCGGCGGCAGACATCGGGAGGGTGACACTAAACCGTAGCCCTATTCAACACATAGATATTATAGATAAACGCGGCCCGATGTCAAGGCGCGTCTGCAATATCTGCACTTCGGCGCGTCCGGCCGCAAGGGGCGGCCGGACGATTTGAAACATGACGCCCGAAAAAGATCGGAGCGGGTTTCCAACGTGCCGGTAGGAGAAAAGTCCCCGCCTTTCTCGCCGAATCCGGCTTGCGAAAACGGAAACTAGTGCAAAAAGATCAAAAATACGGTATGATAGAGTTATTCTTTGATTGTTGTCGGGTTCATGTTCCATCTTGCATTGCCGTGTGCGGCAGGAAGGGTTGCCTATGCGCGATCACGAAGTCGACGGTTCGCCTTCCCCGGCCGGTCGCCCGGACGAAGAGCGGAATAGGCCGATCCGGCCGCTGCTTACGGACAGTTTCGAGGTGTGGCTGAAGGAAATCGGGGAGAGCCGGGCATGGTCCGGATGCGCGTTCAGGCTTTTCGGCATTGACGGGAGCGAACTGGCGCGAGCCGGCGATCTGACCGAAGAAGTCGAGACGGTGCTCAGGGAATGCGTCTCCCGCGCCATGCGTTCCGGGGGCTCCGCGGAAGCGGATTCGATGCCGGACGGCCGTTACGTGGCGGCCTATTCCGTCGAGGAGCCTGAGAGATACGGCATCTGCGCGGTTCTCGGTTTCGTCATGCCGACGGCTGCGGGAGCGAACGCCTGCCGTTTGCTGGCGGAGGCCGGCGCTTTGCATTTCCGCAGCCGGGTGGCCGCCGCGGCGGAGCGCCGTTTGCTGCATCGCATCATGAAGTTCCAGCGGGAAGCCGACAGGGTGTGGAAGCGGAAAGACCTGCTCCATGACGCGGTGCGCCGGCTGCACGACCAGATCGACGTCCCCTCGCTTCTCAGAGAGACCATTTCCATCATCGAAACGTTGTTCGCGGGCGCGGAATTGGAACTGCATCTGTCCCAGGATTACGCGGCAGTCGACCGGCGCGTCAAACCGCTCGTCTTCAAGCAGGGCGTCGATGAAATCTGTGCGCGCTCGTTCCTCGAAAGCCGGCCGATTACGGCGTACGGAGAGGACGGATCCGTGGAAGTCGCCGTGCCGTTCTCCGGCAAGCAGGCGGTATACGGCGTTCTGGACCTGAAGCTCAAGGCCGGCGAATGGAACGAAGCGGAGCTGCCCGCGTTCGTCATGCTTGCCGAGGAAGCCGGATCCGCGTTCGAACACGCGAAACTGTATGAACAATCGAACTTGCTCATCGCGGAATTGCAGCTCATCAACGACATGACGAAACGGCTCAACCAGTCGCTCCGTCCGAAAGAGATCTTCGAGTTTATCACGCGCGAGTTTCTGAATGTTTTCAAGGCGGAATTTTGCTGCGTGCTGCAATACGACCGCGAAGAACACCGCTTTATCGTGATGTCGTCGAACATTCCGGCGATGGTCGACGAGAGCTTCCCCGCGGATTACGGATTCTGCGGCATTGTCATGCAGACGAAGGAGCCGCTCATCATTTCCGATTATCGCGAATCGGGCAATGTCGAGTCGAAATTGATGGAAGTGACCGGAGCAAGATCGCTCATCGCTTCGCCGATTTTCGTCGGCGGCGAGGTCGGCGGCGTCATTCTCGTCGCCCACCGGAGCGCGAACTTCTTCTCCTACGACAATTACAAACTGCTGCAAGTGATCGCTTCGCACGTCGGGCTGGCCATCGCAAACGCCACGCTTCATGCCGCCGTCCGGCGGATGGCCATCACGGACAATCTGACGGGGCTGTACGCGCGCCATTACCTCAATGAGCAGATTCAGAAACGACAGCGTCAAGATCCGGGCGGCTCGCTCATCCTGGTCGATATCGATTTCTTCAAAAAGGTGAACGATACATACGGGCACCAGATCGGAGACCAGATTCTGGTCCAGGTGGGCAATGTCATCAAGTCCTGCATTCGTGAAACCGATATCGCGGCGCGGTGGGGCGGCGAAGAACTGGCCGTGTATTTGCCGATGGCGCGCGTCGAGCAGGCGCTGCGCGTCGCCGACCGCATCCGGCAGCGCGTCGAGGCGGAGACCGAGCCGGATGTTACGGTGTCGTGCGGCGTATCGGAATGGACGCAGGATGACGAGAAGATCAGTCCCGAGACGTTGTTTTACCGCGCCGACATGGCGCTGTATGCCGCCAAGAACAGCGGCCGGAACACGGTCATTTCCGGGTAGCGCTCCGCCCGGCAGACCGGCCGGCTTCTTTGTTTTTGAGACAGGGGATGAAAGCCGAATAAGCCCGCAGCTTCCGGGGACAGCCTAAGCGGAGAACCTGGATGAACGGGAGAGATGCCCATGGGCTGCCGGTTGACGATTCGCCGCCTCGGACTGGGGGCGGCACTCCTTCTCGCCGCCGTACAGACCGGGTGCGCCGGTCCGGAGGACGGCCGCCGGCCGGACGAGGTGCTGTCCATCGTTTCCGCCGGATTGGAAGGCGTGGACCGCTACACGTTCCGCGCCCGGACCCTCGTCCGGTTCGACGGCATCGAACTGGAGGAGGAATCGTACGAAGGCGAGATTGCCGGCCATGCGGTGCGCATGATCCGCAGCCTGTCCGACGGCTCCGCAAAGGCGGCAGACCCTGCGGCGACTCCGGCTTCCCGGCTTGCGGAGCTTGCAAAACGGGAGGCGGAGGTCGAATTTGCCGAGAAGGCGCCGGCCGGCTGTGTGGCGCTGCGCATCAAGCTGTCGGGGGAAACGGCGGCGGAGGATGTACGGGAGCGGCTGATGCGGCAGTTCGAACTTGCCGCGAAGAAGGCGGAATCCGGCCTTGCTGACGGGAGCCTCCAGGCCGCGGATGCCGCGGCTGCGGAAGCCTACCGCCGGGCCGTGGCGGATGAGACGGCGCGCTTCAAGGAATCGCTGACCCGGATGTTGAAAGATCTTCAGGCGGAGACCGGCGTGCTGGTCACGATCGACCGCAAGACGATGCTGCCGCTTCAGCTCGAGGAGACGACCGTGCTCCGGTACGAGGCGGGCGGCAGAGTGCGCACGGAGGAGCGGGTGACCCGCATGATGCTGGGCGGCTTCGACGGCAAACCGCCCGCATCATGAGCGGCATTGTCCGCCGCGTATGCCGGCTCCCAGCCATAGAAGAGGAGGATGAAAGAGATGAGGGATCCGCGGCTTACGGAACTGGCGGACCGGCTGGCCGGCTATTCGATTGATGTCCGGCCGGGCGAAAATGTGCTGATTGAAGTAATCGGCGGAGACAAGGAACTGGCCAAGGCGCTGATTGAAGCGGTCGCGAAGCGGGGCGGCCGGCCGTATGTCGAGCTTGCCGACCTCTCTGTGCGGCGCACCCTGCTCCGCCACGCGACGCGCGAACAGATCGAGGAGTGGGCGGCGTTCGACCTTGAACGGATGCGCCGGATGCACGGCTATATCGGCGTGCGCGCCGGCGACAACATCAGCGAGCTGACCGATGTTCCGGAAGCGAACATGCGGCTGTACGAGCAGCTGTATGTGAGACCGGTGCATCTCGAGCGCCGGGTCAAAGCGACGAAATGGGTCGTGCTGCGCTGGCCGAATGCATCGATGGCGCAGCTTGCGGGCATGAGCACGGAAGCGTTCGAAGATTTCTACTTCCGGGTGTGCAACCTCGATTATGCGAAGATGGACCGGGCGATGGAACCGCTGAAACAACTGATGGAGCGCACCGATCAGGTGCGGATCACCGGCCCCGGAACCGATCTGAACTTCTCGATCAAAGGCATCGGCGCGAAGAAATGTTCGGGAAAGCGTAACATTCCCGACGGCGAGGTGTTCACGGCGCCGGTTCGCGATTCGGTGAACGGCACGATCACCTACAACACGCCGAGCAACCGCGGCGGATTCACGTTCGAGCAGATCCGGTTTACATTCGCGAACGGCCGGATTGTCGAGGCCGACGCGAACGATCCGGAGCGTCTCAATCAGATATTGGACACCGACGAAGGCGCGCGGTACATCGGCGAGTTCAGCCTCGGATTCAACCCGCACATTCTGCATCCGATGAACGATACGCTGTTTGACGAGAAAATCGCCGGCAGTCTTCATTTTACACCGGGTCAGGCTTATGAAGAGACCGACAACGGCAACCGTTCTTCCGTCCACTGGGATCTGGTGCTCATCCAGCGGCCGGAGTACGGGGGAGGCGAAGTCTGGTTCGACGGCCGGCTGATCCGGAAGGACGGACGGTTTGTCGTCCCGGAACTGGAAGGGCTTAATCCGGAAAATTTGTCGTAAATTACACCAATAAGCAGCTTCCTCTTGTAGGCGGCGTAAAATCACGCTATCATGGAGAAAAGTTCATCCTATTCCTATGGAGGGAATCGACATGTCCAACAATGCAGCGATCGTGGATATTTCCCAGACGGCCAACCGTTTCCGTTCGTCCATCGTGCTGCAAGCCGAGAACAAGTATATCGATGTCAAGAGCATTCTCGGTCTGTTCACGACGCTTGTGAGCGGCCATTCGTATGAACTTCACGTACACGGTCCGGATGCCGAAGAAGCGAAGGCGGCGATGGCCGAAGTATTTGCGAAACACAATCTGAACGTCACGATTGTTTCGGACTGATCTTCCCAGCGTTCGCGTCTCCTTTTTCCCGTTCGCGGTCCGCGGCTGTTCCCGCAGGCAGACGAGCTTGAGGTTTGCCCCGAATTCGTCTAATATACAAGTATAAGACGGCGTGGGCGGCCGCAGGGGGGAGAGTACCGTGTCTTCATCGGATGTCATGGTTCACCTGAATCAGAAGGCGCTTCTTCTGCTTCAGGAAGATGCAGATAAAATCGAGAAATTGATCAAAGTTCAGATGGACAATCTGACGACGCGCAAATGTCCGCTCTATGAAGAAGTGCTGGACACCCAGATGTACGGGTTTTCGCGCGAAGTCGATTTCGCGATCCGCGCCGGGCTGATCAGCGAATCGACCGGCAAACAGATGATCCAAACGCTTGAACGCAATCTGGCGCTGTTGTACGAAGCGCTCGGCGAAGGAAGGCTGTCTCCGTGAGAGGCGGCCTTTCGTCTTTTTCATGCGCTCTTGCTTCGGGCCGGGCAATTCCTTTACAATGGGTACATATGGTACCAGGGGAGATGACGAAGATGACCGAAGACGTTCTTGGCGGCAACATTCGCATATCCGACGACGTCGTCGCTACGATAGCCGGGATGGCGGCGCTGGAGACGCCGGGCATAGCCGGCATGTCGGGCGGCATATCGGAAGGACTGGCAAAACGACTCAGCGGCAAAAATGTACAAAAGGGCGTTTCGGTCGAGGTCGGGCAGCTGGAAGCGGCCATTGATCTTCGCGTCATTGTGCAATTCGGCATTCCGATCCAGTCGGTGTGCCGGCAGCTCCAGGACAATGTCCGCCAGGCAGTGGAGAACATGACCGGTCTTCACGTGGTGGAAGTGAACGTGAAAGTGGAAGGCGTCGCGTTCAAGGACGAGGAGAAGGAAGAAGCGCCGCAGCGTGTCAACTGACCGGAATCGGCTGAGAACATAAGCGGGACGGATCCTTACAGGATGCCGTCCCGCTCGTTTTGATCGGAAATGTCCGCATGTTCGTCATCTCCGGCGGACCGGAGCGGATCCGAATCGCGGAGCGTCGGGCCTGACGCCGCGTGAAAGCTGCTCCTGTTCGAGCCGCGCCACCCGGTTGTATTCCCGCGATATGCTGAGCAGCAAGCCGATCCCGGCGAGCGTTACGATAATGGATGAGCCGCCGTAGCTGATGAGCGGCAGCGTTACGCCGGTGATCGGGATCGCCCCGATGACGCCTCCGATATTGATGACGGCCTGGATGCCGATCATGCTCATGATGCCGATGCCGACGAGCGTGCCGTATGGATCGGGGCATCTCAGCGCGATGATTATGCCGCGCCAGATGAAGAACAGATACGTGAGCAGAAAGATGACCGATCCGATGAATCCGAATTCTTCGGCAATCACCGAGAAGATGAAATCGTTGTAGGGAAAAGGCAAGTATTTCAGCTTCTGCACGCTGTGTCCGAACCCGGCGCCCGTGAGACCGCCGTGGCCGAGCGCTTCCAGCGATTTGACCAGATGATATCCGCTGCCCAGCTCGTCCTCCAACGGATTGAGGTACGAGGTAAGCCGATCGATCCGGTATGACCATGCGCCGGGGTTCATGAGCATCGAGACGCTCACGAAGGCCGTGATGACGACGGCGGCCGACAGTCCGAGGACGGCGAGATGCTTCAGGTTTGCGCCGCCGGCGAACAGGACGATCGCGGCGAAGAGCGCGGTGACCATCGCGGACCCGAGGTCCGGCTGCAGCATGATCAGGGAGCAGACGAACCCGATGACAAGCGTCACCGGAAGCAAGCCGTGTTTGAAATCGCGAAAACGCTCATCCTTCTTGGAGATGACGGCGCCCAGGTACATGATGAGCGCCAGCTTGGCAAATTCGGTCGGCTGGATGCCGAGCGTCCCGACGCCGAACCAGCTGCGGGCGCCGTTGCGCTCCTCGCCGATGAACGGCACGAGCGCAAGCAGAATCATCGCCGGTATGAAGAACAGCACGTAGCCTTTCTTGAATCGGCGGTAAGGAATGTTCATCAGCACCAGCAGCAGAAACAACCCTGCCGCAATCCAGACGAGCTGCCTTTTCGTGAAATAGAGCGGATCCCGGTTGAACGCATCGGAGGCGAGCGTATAGTTCGAACTTGCGCTGAACACCATGACGAGTCCGAATCCGACCAGGAGCAGCGTCAGAATGAGCAGCAGGAAATCCGGTCTGCCGCGGGGGCCGCTTGACTGCTGCGCGTTCATGGAAAAGGGAGTCAGCTCAGCAGCGTCTTCAATTCATTCAGCCGCTGCTTGGCCGTATTCAGGATCGGTTCGGGAATCGGCGATTCGTAATCGAGTCCGTGCGGAAACGTTGCTTTGCCGATGTACACGGATTCGATGGACAGGATCGCGTCGGGAGACTCCAGCTTGCCTTCGACAGCCCGCGTGCTGATGCGCAGGAAGTAGTCATCGCCGCTTGCGCGGTCTTCCAGCTTCAGGTCATAGGTCGCGCGGTTGTATTCCCATTGCCAACGGACAAAACCGAGTTTTTCCGCGGATTCATCCAGATGAGCCAGATCGCTGGTCATGCCGTTCAGGCCGGTTTGTTCGATAATCATTGAGTAGATGTTCCTCCTTCGGAATATGCCCTGCAGCCCTGCGGGCCCGTCATTCTCTTTCTCATATTAGTATGTTTCACAAATGCGCGCAAGCCCGCGCCGCTCGCGGCATGCACCGCGCGCAAGTCCGCGATTTCACACCGATCCCGGCTTCTGATACACTAGAATTATGAAGATCGGCACTGACTGAAAAGTGAGGAGACGGAAGAATGCGAGATTCTCTGGAATCCGCCGGAACGTTGCTGCGATACATGCCGGACATGACGGCCTGGAGGCGGCATCTGCACCGGCATCCGGAGCTGTCGTTCCGCGAGGAGCGAACCGCCGCGTGGATTGCCGACAGGCTGCGGGAAATCGGCTGCGACGAAGTGCGCACGGGCGTCGGCGGCACCGGTGTGGTCGCCGTCATCCGCGGCGCGAAACCCGGGCCGGTCGTCGCGCTGCGCGCCGATATCGACGCCTTGCCGATCCAGGACGAGAAAGACGTGCCGTACCGTTCGACCGTGCCCGGCGTCATGCACGCCTGCGGCCACGATGCGCATACGGCCGCGCTGCTCGGCGTTGCCGCCCATTACGCCGCTTCGCGGGACGGCCTGACGGGGGAACGCCGGCTGCTGTTCCAGCCCGCCGAAGAGGTGACGCCGGGCGGAGCGCTCGGGATGATCGGGGACGGGGCGCTGGACGGCGTCTCCGCGATCTACGGCGTCCACCTGTGGACGCCGCTGCCGTTCGGCACGATTGCCAGCGCGCCGGGGCCGGTGATGGCGGCCGAGAATGAGTTTTTCGTGGAGATCAGGGGCAAAGGCGGCCACGGGGGCATGCCCCATGAGGCGGTCGATGCGATCGCGGCCGGAGCCGCATTCGTCCAGGCCGTGCAGACGATCGTCAGCCGGTCGGTGAATCCGCTCGAGCCGGCAGTCGTCACGATCGGTTCATTTCAGGCCGGCACCGCACCCAACATCGTCGCGGATACATGCCGGCTGTCCGGCACCGTCCGCACGTTCGACGCATCGGTGCGCGATCGGGTGCAGGAGCGGCTCCGCGTGATTGCGGACGCGGTATGCCGTCAGTTCGGAGCGGAATATTCGCTCGATTGGCGGGACGGCTACCCGCCGGTCGTTAATGACGAGCGGGAGGCGGAGCGTTTCTTCGCGGTGGCCCGCCGGCTTTTCGGCGGCGATGCGGTTCAGCGGATCCGTCCGCTCATGGCGGGCGAAGATTTCGCCTATTACCTGAAGCGCGTTCCCGGCTGCTTCATGTTCGTCGGGGCGGGCAACGAGGATTGCGGCGCCGTTTATCCGCACCACCATCCGCGCTTCGACATCGACGAACGGGCCATGCTGTCGGCGGCGCGGCTGTTGACCGCGATGGCCGACGATTATGCCGGGGAGACGGCGTCCGCCGTATAAGCCGTGGCACGTCTGGCATTCTTCGCATCGAATGCCCCGCAGCCGTTCAGGCAAGCCTAACGGAAGGCCGGTTTTGAGGCTGTGAGGCGAAGGCGACCGGCCGGCAATGATCCATGCGAGGAGGATGCCCCATGGCGAAGACGGTCAAGGAGATCATGTCGACCAACCCCGTGACGGCGACGACGCAGGATAATATTTATGAGTGCGCCGTGCTGATGAAACAGCACGACATCGGGTTCGTTCCGATCGTCGAAGGCCGCAAGCTGGTCGGCGTCGTGACGGACCGCGACCTGGTCATCCGCGGGTACGCGGAGAAGCATTCGGGCTCGACGTCCGTAACCGAAGTCATGACGAAGGATATCCGAACGGTGCCTCCTTCCATGACCGTCGATGAATGCGCGCGTCTGATGGCCGACAATCAGATCCGGCGTCTGCCGGTCGTGGACAATGGCGAACTGGTCGGCATCGTATCGATCGGCGACCTGGCGATCCGCGAAATTTTCGTGAACGAAGCGGGCGACGCGCTCAGCGCCATCTCCGAGCACGACCACCGCGAGCCGTCCGCGGTCCACTGACCGACGAGGCCCTTCGGCGGTCCGCCGAAGGGAACCTCCCGGACGCGGGCGGAAAGTTTGCAAGCATACAGGCGATATCCAGAGACAAGCGGAGGCACTACATAGATGAGCATCAAGAAAATATCGCCGCCCGCCGTGCGGCTGGCCGGCCTGATCGCGCTGCTTCTGCCGGTCCTCCTGGCGGCTGCGGGTTGCGCGGCCGAGACTGCCGTGACAAGGCCGTGGGAAACAGTCTGGTCCGACTACCCGGAGCTGCGCGGCAAGACCGCCGAGGAAACGGTCGTGGAACGGGTCGTCGACGGCGACACCTTCGTGACCCGCGAAGGCAGCCGCGTGCGGCTGATCGGCGTGAACACGCCGGAGATCACGGGCAGCGCGGAGTTTTACGGAGAAGAAGCGGCGGCATACACCAAGCGCATGCTGACGGGCAAGACGGTATGGATGTTCAAGGATGTGTCGGAGACCGACCGATACGGCCGACTGCTGCGGTTCGTTTTTATTCCGGGCGACGGGATCATGTTCAATGAACGACTTGTCCGCGAAGGGTACGCGAATGCGGCCACCTACCCGCCCGATGTCAGCCTGGCGGACCGGTTCCGCGAAGCGGAAAGGGAAGCCCGGACGGCGGGAACGGGCCTGTGGGGCGGTGACGGCGGAGGCGGGAAAGCAGACGGCGCTGGCGCGGCCGACACGGATAAGAAAACGGGATCGGCCGATCATGGGGCAGCAGCGGAGGAAGGCGGCGGATCATCCGGCGATGAAGCCGCATCCGGCGCACGGGATAGCGAAAGCGCTGCGTCTTGCCCGTCTCCCGACATCAAGGGCAACATCAACTCGCGCGGCGAACGCATTTACCATGTGCCCGGCAGCCGCTATTACGACCGGACGGTCGCGGAAGTCTGGTTTTGCACCGAGGAAGAAGCGCAGGCGGCGGGATTCCGCGCGCCCAAGAACGGCGGTTGAACCGCCGGTTTGATAAGCTGAATATTGCAGGCCGGCGGGCGATCCGCGGGCGGCAGGCATCTTGCGCGGGCCCTGGGCCCGCCATTTTTATGGGTTCCGGACGGCATAAAAAACATCTCCCGTTCTCATACTGTTACCAAAACATGAGGGGTGGATGCCATGCATGCGGCCGGGGGTCCGTTGATTGTCCAAGGCGACGCTTCCGTTCTGCTGGATGTTCGGCATCCGGATGCGGAGCAGGCGCGCGAATCGCTTGCCCGCTTCGCCGAACTGGTGAAACGGCCGGGAGATTTGCACACCTACCGCATTACGCCGCTGTCCGTCTGGAATGCGGCGGCATCCGGTCTGACAGCGGACGAGATGACCGATTGTCTGATCGCTTTCAGCCGGTACGATGTGCCCGCGGGATTGATCGACCGGATCGGGACATGGGCCGAACGTTACGGCAAAATTCAGCTGGAGGCGGACGGAGAACAACTTGCCCTTGCGGTTGACCGCGATCTCGCCGTCGAACTGGAAGGACTGGGACTGTTTCCGGAGGCGGGGGTCCCGGCTCCGGACGGAAAAGTCAGATGGCGTGTGCCGTCCGCGCGGCGCGGCGAAGTGAAACGCGAACTGACGAGAAGCGGCTATCCGGTGCTCGATCTCGCCGGTTATAGCCGGGGCGGGCAGCTGGATGTCGAGCTGAAGGCCGCCGCATCGTCCGGGGCGCTCTTCCGACTGCGCGACTATCAGGAACGCGCGGTCGACCTGTTCTGCCTGGAAGACGCCGGTGCGGGCGGCAGCGGCGTCATCGTGCTGCCCTGCGGCGCGGGGAAGACGATCGTCGGCATCGCGGCGCTGGCGCGGCTCCGCTGCGAGGCGCTCATTCTGACGCCCAGCGTAACGTCGGTGCAGCAATGGCGGTCCGAACTGCTTGACAAAACGACGCTGACGGAGCGCGACATCGGCGTGTATGCAGGCAGCGAGCGCCAGGTGCGGCCGGTGACGATCGCAACCTACTCGATCCTCACCAGCCGGAATTCGAAGACGGATGATTACCGCCATATGAAACTGTTCAGCGAGCGGGACTGGGGACTCATCATCTACGACGAAGTGCATCTGCTTCCGGCGCCGGTATTCCGCATGACGGCGGATCTGCAGGCGAAGCGGCGGCTCGGCCTGACAGCCACCCTCGTTCGCGAAGACGGAAGGGAAGAAGATGTGTTCTCGCTGATCGGCCCGAAACGGTTCGATTTGTTCTGGAAGACACTTGAAGCCAAAGGCTGGATCGCGAGGGTGACCTGCACGGAGATCCGCGTGCCGCTTGATCCGGCCGCCGCCGCGGAATATGCGGCCGCCGGCCAGCGGGCGCGCATCCGGATCGCGGCCGAGAACCCGGCCAAGCTGCGCGTCGTCCGCGAACTGCTCGCCCGGCACCGCGGCCAGCAGGTGCTGATCATCGGCCAGTACTTGCGCCAGCTCAAACAGATGGCCGCCGCTTGGGGCGTGCCGCTGATCACCGGCGAGACAAGCCTTGACGAACGCGAGCGGCTGTACGCCCGTTTTCGCAGCGGGGAGGAGCCGGTTCTGATCGTCTCGAAGGTGGCCAATCTCGCCGTCGATCTGCCGGATGCCGCCGTTGCCGTGCAAGTTTCAGGCAGCTACGGTTCGCGCCAGGAAGAAGCGCAGCGGATCGGCCGGATCATGCGGCCGAAATCCGGTTTGAACGAATGCTGGTTCTACACCGTCGTCACGGAAGGGACGAAGGAGACGGAATATGCGCGCAGACGGCAGCTTTTCCTGACCGAGCAAGGTTACACTTATCGAATCGCGCGCATGCCGGAGGCGGACGGCGCGGCCGGAACGGAGGCGGCGGGATGCTGATTCGCGAATGGCTGCGGCGGCTGCCTCCCGATGCCGCAGACCGCTTTGCCGCCGCTTCTCCCTGGCCCGCGGCCGGAACGGATCGGAGTGGGTGGCCGGCGCAATCGGCCGACCCGGCAACGGTGTCGCGGGCGGCCGCCGCGCTGTCCCGGGATACGGCTGACGCGCTCCGCCTGATCATGGTCCGGTTCGGTTCCCTGCCGTTCGAACCGGATCAGTACGAAGCGGCGGCCTCCGCCGCGGGCCTGCCCGCCGGCATTGCGGCGCGGGAGCTGGAGCGCCTGCGCGCGGCCGGCATCATCTTCACCGTCCGCAAGACATGGGGCGACCGGCTGCATTTCATGGCCTCCGATGCGCTGGCCGCGTGGCTGGCCGCGCTGCTGCCGGCGGAGATCCGGCCGCTGCCGGGCGGCCGAAGGTCTGCGCGTCCGCTGCAGGACTATACGGAACCGTTCGGCATGCAGCTCATGCAATTGCTTGCCGAGCTGGGCAAACGCGGTCTGGCGCCGTCGGGGACCGGCGGCATCCAAAGCCGGACGGCCGCCGCAGCCGCCGCCCGGCTGTCGTTCGGGCCGGAAGCGCTGCGCCCGTATGAAGCCCGGTTCGCCCCGGGCGGCAAGGAGGAGCCGACGCTTCAGCTCGGCCTGGCCGCGGCGGTTCATCTCGGCCTGCTCGATGAATCCGATGGCCGGCCGGCCTGGCGCCGGGAGGCGCTGTCCGCATGGCTGGCGATGGATGCCGGCCGCCGCGAGCGGGAATTGCTCGCGTTCGTGACGGACCGCCTCGCGGCCTGCGATGAACGGTTCATGCACGCCGCGGCGCTGCTGCGCGGACTCGAAGGCGGCGTCTGGTATCCGGCGGCGGGCATCGATGCGTGGCTCAAGCGGCATGTTCCGGCCGGTGCGGCGCATTGGCGCGTCTGGCTCGAGACGCTTGCCGCTCTCGGCTGGATGCAGACCGGAGTCTCGCCGGAAGGCGAGACGGTCGTCCGATGGCTGATCGAGCCGCGGGAAGGCGCCGGGACGGACTGCGCGGCCGGCGCGCCGATCCGTTTCATGCCCGGAGCGGAGCTGGCCGTGCCGCCCGACCTCGACTGGCGGCTGCGGTGGGAACTGGAACTGCTGGCGGACAAGGTCCAACCCGGACCGATGACGGGCATGCGGCTTTCGGCCGCTTCGTATGTGCGATGGGTCGAGAACGGCCGAACGGCCGAAGAAGCGCTCGCCTTGCTGGAAGAAGCCGCCGGCAGCCCCCCGCCGGACGAGCTGGAGCGGTCGATCCGGGACTGGGAAGCGACGGCCGGCAGAATCGGCTTTCAGGAAGCGCTGCTGCTCGTCTGCGACGACAAGCGGATTGCGGACCGCATTGCCGCTGAACCGCCGGTTGCGGAACGGCTCGGCGAGCGGATCGGCGACCGGCATTTCCTGGTCGACCGGCGGCACATTGCGGAGCTGCGCAGACGGCTGGCAAAGGCCGGCGTCCCGGCGCGCTCCGGGCTTCCGGAAGCGGATGAACAGGTGCGTCAAACGTACCCGTCCGTCCGGGATTCGGGCGACGCGGACCGCGCTCGGGGCCGAGTGTCACCGGAGCAGCCCGGGGATTCCGCTGCGGTGAAGGCCATTCGGCTGCTGACCGGCATGCAGCTCACACGGTATGCGCCGGATCTGGACATCCGTCTGCCCGCGGCGGGCGCCGCATCCGGAGCCGGACGGACGCAGTCGGCGTCCGGTTCCGCACGGATGCATGCCGCTGCAGGTGCCGACAGTGGACGGATGCACGCGATCCGCGCGACCGGCCTGCCCGCACATTGGTTCAGCGCGGTGCGCCGCGTCCACCCTTCCACCCGGCGCGAAATGGTCAAGCGGGCGATCGAAATCGGCGCGGCCGTCCGCATCGTCCGGGAAGGAGCGGAGATGGACATCCTGCCGGAGCGGCTGGAGGAGACGGACGGCGGCTGGCGGATGCTCGGCCGTGCCCTGGACTGCCCGCCCGATCAATCGGTCCGTGTCGCGCTGGACGGGGATTCCTGGTCCGACATGCAGCTTCTGCTTCCCGAATGGATCGGCGGCAGGAAATAACCATTCTATTTTGCCCCCCAAGAGTGGTATGATAGTGAACAAGACCGGATAACTGGGGGTGTTGGACAGTGGCCATGCAATTGCCGGCGGCCGGGACGTCCGGGCACAAGGACAATCCGGCGGCGGGACCGCTGGATATGGCGGCGCTTTTGACAGCCGCCTATGATTTGGGCGACATGATCAATCAGTCGGCCGATGCTGCCGATTATTTATATTGGAAGGCGCAGCTTGCGCAGGATGAGGAAGCGCAGGCTTTGATCCGGCGTTTCCGCAAGGCGAAGGAACGTTTCGAGGAATGCAGCAGGTTCGGCCGCTTCCACCCGGATTATCACGAGGCGAAGCGGGAGGCGGCCGAGCTGCAGCGCCAGCTTGACGAATGCGTGTCGGTCCGCCGTTTCAAGGCGGCCGAGCAAGCCGTGGACGACATGCTGCATGAGATCGCCGTCCTTCTCGCGAGGGCGGTGTCGGACGACATCAAGGTGCCGGGCAGCGGCTCGGTGCAGGGCGGATGCGGCAGCGGATCGTGCAGCGGCGGCTGCGCGAGCTGCGGCTGACGGACCGGCCGCGGCTCTCCGCCGCTCCGGCTGCCGATTTCCGTGCGGAAGCCTGTACGGCAACTTAATATACGGAGGAGAATGCGGATGAACGACGCGCATGAGCAAGAAAGCGGTTCCGCCGCCAACGAAAGCGGTTCCCCGTTTGCGGAACGGGTCGGATACATCATCTGGGTCAGCGATCATCGCCTGGCCCGCAATCTGGACAAGTACGGCACGGTGCATTACATTTCGCGAAGAATGAATTATGCGGTCGTCTACATGGATGCGGACAAGGCGGAAGACACGGTCCGAAACATTGAGCGGCTTCCCTACGTAAAAAAGGCAGAACGTTCTTTCAGGGGTGAAATCCGGACGGAATACTCGAAAAATGTGCCGGACAAGACGCGCTCATACAGCATCTGATCCGGCCGGCGCCATGGAAATCGCCCTGAACGCCGCATTGTGATAAAATGGTAATCGGGACGGTACGGAGATTCCCGCATACTGGAGGTGTTCGCGATGAAAGACAAGTCGACGGAGCGATGGGGCACGTATGAATCGTTCTATGTCGAGCTCAGCGGCAAAAAAGTCGCCGACATCGTCATCACGAACCACGCCAGGATGAGGTGGATCGACCGGATCGAACCGACGCGATCGGAACCTGCCGAAATTGCGGCGTTCATGTGGGAATGCCTGAAACAGGGAAGGATTGAGCCTTACTACCGCAACGAGAATGATGTTTTCCTGATTGACGATGATCTCGTGTTCGTGGCCGAATTCACCGAACTGCCGGACGAGAGGGACCTGATCGGCGAGCCGCTGCACAAAATGATCGTCGTCACCTTCCTCGGCCGGATGTCCGTGACGATCGAGCTTCGCGATCTGAAATCTTATTATTCGTGGCTTCGCCACTCGCGGCGGATGACGCTCATCAAGAACAGCCGCAAGCGAAAATAACGGACTTGATGCACGCACATGCGCGACAAGGCGCATGTGTTTTTTTGCGTTTCGAAGAGCTGCGTGATGCCGGCCGCCGCGTTTCAGGTATAATGGGGATACGTACGCAAGGAGTGGTTGCCCCGTGGCGCTGAACTTTCACCAACTGCATATTTTCTATACCGTCGTCGACAAGGGAAGCTTCTCCGCGGCCGCCCAGGCGCTGCACATGACCCAGCCCGCCGTGACGATGCAGGTGCAGTCGCTGGAAGACTATTTCGGGACGAAACTGCTGCACCGGTCGACGAAACGGATCGAACTGACGGAAGCGGGCCGGGCGCTGCTCCCATACGCGCGGCAATCGATCGAGCTGATCCGCGAGACGGACGCCGCGATGTCCAGGTTCACGCGGCAGCTCAAAGGCCGGCTGCAGCTCGGGGCCAGCCTGACGATCGGCGAATACATCCTGCCGCGGCTGCTCGGACCGTTCGGCAAAGAGTACCCGCACATCGCCATCAGCATGAAAGTGATGAATACCGCGCAGATCATGGAGGAGATTTTGAACCATCAGCTCAACTTCGGGCTCGTCGAGGCGCCGGTCCAGCATCCCGACATGCACATGGAGCCCGTCATGAATGACGAGCTGAAGTTGATCGCCCCGGCTTCGCATCCGCTGGCGCAGCGGAGCGAGGTGACGCTGACGGAGGCGATCCGGTATCCGTTCGTCCTGCGCGAACAAGGCTCCGGCACGCGGCTGGTCATGGAAGAGCAGCTGAAGGCGAGGCAGATCGACCCGCGCAGCCTCAACATCGTCATGGAGCTGGGCAGCACCGGAGCGGTGAAGTCGGCTGTGGAGGCGGGCGTCGGCATCTCGTTCGTCTCGGCTTCCTCGGTGAAGCATGAGGTCGCCCTCGGCCTGATCAAGATCGTGCCGCTCGCCGACGCCGAGTTCAAACGGGAATTCTACTCGATCTATCTGAAATCGGCGCTCCTGCCGATCTCGGCCGTGACATTTCTCACTTTCCTGAGAGAGAGGGATCTGCGCCAATGGCTGTAAAACTTGCGGCGGGACGCGCCGATCTGCATACGCATTCGACCGCGTCGGACGGGACGGGATCGCCGGCGGACAATGTGCGGCTCGCGCTGGAGTCGGGGCTGGCCGCCGTCGCCCTCACCGACCACGACACCACGGCCGGCCTCGAGGAAGCGCTGGCGGAAGGCGAGCGGCTCGGCATCCGGGTCGTCCCGGGCGTCGAACTGAGCACGATGCAGGACGGACTGGAAATTCATGTGCTCGGCTATTTTCTCGACTGGCGCGACGGACGCTGGCAGGAGCGGCTCGCCTCGCAGCGGGACGCGAGGATGAGGCGCAATGCGATGATCATCGAACGGCTGAACGCGCTCGGGATGCCGGTGACCATGGAAGAGGTGGAGCGCGCCGCCGCCGGACGGTCGCCCGGCACATCGATCGGACGGCCGCACATTGCGGCGGTGATGGTCGAGAAGGGGTACGTCGCGTCGAGGGCCGAGGCGTTCGACCGTTTCCTCGGCAGCGCGGGAGCGGCTTATGTGCGGGTTCCCCGTCCGACGCCGCTGGAGGCCGTAAACTGGATTCACGAAGCGGGCGGCGCGGCGGTCATCGCCCATCCCGGGCTGTACGGGCGGGACGAGCTGGTGGAGGCGCTGCTGCGCGAGGGGGCCGACGGCGTTGAAGCGTATCACTCCGACCACGGCCCTGACGATGAAGCGCGGTACGCGGCGATGGCCGAGCGGCACGGTGTCATCGCCACCGGAGGATCGGATTACCACGGCTCGCGCGGCGGCGAGGTATTCCACGGTCCGCTGGGCGGCAGAACCGTGGATGCGGCCGTCGCGGATCTGCTGGAGGCGGCGAGCCGGAAATATCGATGACGGCGGGCGGACCGCCGTCATGCTTTTACGTCACCGTCCGGACCGGCAGCGCCTTGATCCGCTCTTCGTCCGGCGTCACGAACAGCGTTTTCTGATGGTCGTAGATGACGAAGCCGGGCTTGGCGCCGCTCGGCTTGCGTACGTGGCGGATCAGCGTGTAGTCGACCGGCACGAGGCTCGATTCCTTGCCCCTGCTGTAATACGCCGCCAGCATCGCCGCCTCTTCCAGCGTCGCGTCGCCGAACCCGGTGCCGCGGATGACGACGTGGGAGCCGGGGATGTCCTTCGTGTGCAGCCAGGTGTCGTTCGGCGACGCCAGCCGGTTCGTCAAATATTCGTTCTGCGTATTGTTCTTCCCGACGTAGATGGGCACGTTCTCCGACGACGTGTAGCAGAGCAGCGCCGGCCGGGCCTGCTTCTTCTTCCTCGCCCCCGTACCGCCCCGCTGCTTCAGGTAGCCCTGCTCCGCAAGCTCTTCCCGGATTTCCTCGATGTCTTGCAGCGACGCCGTCTCCAGCTGCGCCAGCAGCGTATCGAAGTACGCGATTTCCCCGCGCGCCGCTTCCATCTGGGCCGCCGCGGCCGTTATGCTGTTCTTCGCCTTGTTGTAGCGCTTGAACCAGCGCTGTGCGTTCTCCGAGGGCGTCAGCTGCGGATCCAGTTCGATCGTGACAGTGGGCTGCCGCTCGTCGTAGTAGTCGATCACTTCGACGCAAGGCTGCCCTTTCTGAATGGCATGCATGTTCGCGATGAGCAGTTCGCCGGTGATCCGGTACCGGTCCGCCTCCTTCGCTTCTTCGATCGTCGCTTCCAGCTTCTCGATCTTCTTCTCGTTTTTCGCCTTCTCGTTCAGCAGAAAGCGGTGCAGATCGGCCGACTTCTGGCGGACGAGATCGCGCTCGGCCTTGTCCCCGTAGTAGATTTCGAGACATTCCAGAATGGAATCGAACGTGCGGATGCCGCCGTCCAGATGGGTCAGCCGGGTCACCGAGAAAAAGGTCCGGCCGCCGCGGTCCACGATATTCGGTTCATACGCATGCGAGCGAAAGCTTTCCATCATGTCCCGGAACGCCCGCCACAGCGCTTCCGTATCGTCCGGAGCGCCGGAGGCCGCCGCGCGGTGGACGATCTCGCGCGCGAGCAAGGGGCTTATGCCGGCATAAGCGTCGACCAGCCGTCTGTCCGGCGCGTCGCCTTCCGACAGCCGGAGCGATTCGGTGAACCGGACATAGTCCGGGACGGCGAGCGGATCGGCTTTCGCCTGTTCCGGCGGCGGCGTGTAAGTGCTGCCGGGCATGACGACCCGGTAGCTGCTGATCGCCGGCGTGACATGGTGGATGCCGTCGTAGATGCGGCCGGTCGCCGGGTCGGTCAGGATGATGTTGCTGTGCCGGCCCATCAGTTCGACGACGATCCGTTTGAGCGAAATGTCACCGAGCTCGTCGCGCTGGCGGATGTCGATATGCAGCACCCGTTCGCATCCCGGCTGCGCAACGGTTTCAATGACGCCGCCTTCGCAGTGTTTGCGCATCAGCATGCAGAACATGGGCGCTTCAAGCGGGTTCGGCTGAGGCCGCGTGACCCAGTGAACCCGCGGATAGGTCGGATTCGCCGACAGCAGAAGCCGGGACTGTCCGCGCAGCCCGCCGCCGCGAAGCTGCAGCACGAGCGTATGATCATCAGGCTGATGAATGCGGTGAATGCGGGTTCCGGCGAGCTGCCGGAGCTCGTGCGCGATCGCGCGCACGACAATGCCGTCGAGTGACATCGGAAGAAAAACCACCTTTGACGTAATGCGTGCCTTGACATTTCTCTATCATGCCATAGTTCGGAGAAAAACTTAAGCGCATTCTGCGGCCGGTATGGAGATAGTACGGTCTTGATTGACCGCCTGAAATCACGAGCACCGCGCAGAGAGCTGTGAACCGGCCCGAATCGGCCCGGATTTTGCCATTGCAAAAATTATAATCTATCTTGCAAATTTACACCCCTTCGGCGCAAATGGGATATTTCACCGGTTGTCCGAATACATTATCCCTGTAACGAGGCTGTCCGCCCATTCGTTCCTGACGGGGGCCGGAGAGCGGATTACGGGAGGGAGACGGATGGAACAAAAGATGTGGCACCGGCTTGGCCCGCGCGAACTGGTCGAGGCGCTCGGGAGCGATGCGGCGAGCGGGCTGTCCGCGGCGGAAGCGGCGCGCCGGCTTGCCGAGCACGGCCGGAATGAATTGGCGGAAGGCAGGCGCACGCCGCCGATCGTGCTGTTTCTGAACCAGTTCAAAGACTTCATGGTGCTGGTGCTCATCGGAGCGACGCTGATCTCTGGGCTGCTCGGCGAATATATGGACGCCGCCGCAATTCTGGCCATCATCGTGCTGAACGGTGTGCTCGGCTTCATCCAGGAATATCGGGCCGAGCAGTCGCTGCGCTCGCTGAAAGCTCTGTCCGCGCCGACGGCGCGCGTCGTCCGGGACGGGACGGTGCAGGATATCCCGGCCGCGAACCTTGTGCCGGGCGACATCGTCATCCTCGAGAGCGGCGACCGGGTGCCGGCCGATCTCCGGCTGCTCGAAGCGAGCAGCCTGTACACGGAAGAGTCCGCGCTGACGGGCGAATCGGTGCCGGTCGAAAAATCTGCCCGGCCGATCGACGAAGACGGGCTGGGGACGGGCGATCTGAAGAACATCGGCTTCATGGGCACGATGGTGACGCGCGGCACGGGCCGCGGCATCGTCATCCGCACCGGCATGCAGACCGAAATGGGCAAAATCGCCCACATGATCGAACAGGCGGAAGAAGCCGAGACTCCGCTGCAGCGGCGCCTCGCGCAGCTCGGCAAAGTGCTGATCGCGGTGGCGATCGGGCTGACCGTGATGGTCGTCATCGCAGGCATCCTGCACGGTCAGCCCGCCTACGACATGTTCCTGGCAGGCGTCAGCCTCGCCGTCGCCGCCATTCCGGAAGGGCTGCCGGCGATCGTCACGATCGCCCTGGCGCTCGGCGTGCAGCGGATGATCCGCAGGCGGGCGATCGTACGCAAGCTGCCGTCCGTCGAGACGCTCGGCTGCGCCACGGTCATCTGCTCGGACAAGACGGGCACGCTGACACAGAACAAAATGACCGTCACCCGGCTCTGGACGGGCGGCCGCACGCTTGAAGTGACCGGGGAAGGCTACGTGCCGCGGGGCGAGGTGCTCGAGAACGGCGCGCCGGCCGACCTGAAGCGGGATGCCGCGCTGCGCCGGCTGCTGCAGGTTGCGGCGCTGTGCAACAACGCGCGGCTGGTCCGCGCCGGAGAAGACGGGCAGCCGCGGCGCGCGGGCAGGCAGGCGGAGGCCGCGGAAGAATGGATCATGCAGGGCGATCCGACGGAAGGCGCGCTCATCGTGCTGGCGGCCAAGCTGGGCGTCACGGTGTCGTCGCTCGAAGGATTGTACCGTAGGGAAAAGGAATATCCCTTCGATTCGGAGCGCAAGCGGATGTCCGTGCTGGTCAGCCACCAGGGCGGCCGGATCGTCTGCACGAAGGGCGCGCCCGACCTGCTGATGGAGCAGTGCGCCTATGTGCTCTGGGACGGCAATGTCGTGCCGTTCACGCCCAGCTTAAGGCAGAAGGCGGCCGAAGCCGCGGAGAAGATGGCCGAATCGGCGTTGCGCGTGCTCGGCCTCGCCTACCGCGATCTGCGCCCGCAGGATCCGACGGACAGCGAAGCGGACGTCGAGAAGCAGCTCATCTTCGTCGGCCTGGCCGGCATGATCGATCCGCCGCGCCGGGAAGTGCTGGGCGCGATCGCGACCTGCCGGCAGGCGGGCATCAAGACGGTGATGATCACCGGCGACCACCGGCTCACTGC
Source organism: Thermobacillus xylanilyticus (assembly GCF_907165215.1). Taxonomy (GTDB): domain Bacteria; phylum Bacillota; class Bacilli; order Paenibacillales; family Paenibacillaceae; genus Thermobacillus; species Thermobacillus xylanilyticus. The sequence continues at coordinate 64,631 of NZ_CAJRAY010000041.1, forward strand.
CGAGGCGATCGCAAGCCAGCTCGGCATTCTGCCGCGCGGGGGCCGGTCGCTCGACGGCCGGCAGCTCGAGGCGATGACGGACGCGCAGCTTGACCGCGTCGTCGAGGATACCTACGTCTACGCCCGCGTTGCGCCGGAGCACAAGCTGCGCATCGTCAAGGCGCTGCAGCGCAAGGGCCATGTCGTTGCGATGACGGGCGACGGCGTGAACGACGCGCCGGCGATCAAGTCGGCGGACATCGGCATCGCGATGGGCATCACGGGCACGGACGTCTCGAAGGAGGCTTCTTCGCTCGTCCTGTCCGACGACAATTTCGCGACGATCGTCGCGGCGATCGAGGAAGGACGCGGCATCTACGAAAATATCCGCAAGTTCATCCGCTACCTGCTCGCGTCCAATGTCGGCGAGATTCTGACGATGTTCCTGGCGATGATGTTCGCGCTGCCGCTGCCGCTCGTTCCGATCCAGATTCTGTGGGTCAATCTGGTGACGGACGGTCTGCCGGCTATGGCGCTCGGCGTCGACCAGCCCGAGAAAGATCTGATGCGCCAGCCGCCGCGCGGATCGCGGGAGAGCATCTTCGCCCGCCGGCTCGGCTGGAAGATCATCAGCCGCGGCTTGCTGATCGGCCTGTGCACACTCGGCGCGTTCGTCCTGACGCTGCGGTCGAGCGGCGATCTGCAGCGGGCGCAGACGGTCGCGTTCGCCACGCTCGTCATGGCCCAGCTCATCCATGTGTTCGACTGCCGCAGCTCGCGCTCCATTTTCCACCGGAACCTGCTGGAGAACCGCTGGCTCGTGCTGGCCGTGCTCTCTTCACTGGCGCTCATGATTCCGGTGCTGTACGTCGAGCCGCTGCAGGCGATCTTCAAGACGGTGCCGCTCGGTTTCCGCGATTGGTCGCTCGTGTTCGTGGCCGCCGGCATCCCGACATTCGTGATGGGCATCGGCAGCGTGCTCGGATCGCCCGGCAGCCGCAAGCGGCGGCGCATCACATACGGCGGTCCGCGTCCCGTCTCGTCCTGATCTGACACGCAATCTGGCATGTTTTCCGGGACCATGCCTGCTTCATTCGGATAAGTGCAAACAATCGACGGATGGATCAATACTCTTGGCCCGCGCAGCCGGGTATGCTGACAGCATAGTACGCGGATACGGCGATATCGCCGGAAGCCAAGGGAGTGCAAAGTCTGTGGAGTTTGTGAAAATGCATGGTCTCGGGAACGACTTTATCGTGGTCGCGGGGGAGCGTGAGCTTCCGGAGGGCGCGTCGGGCCTTGCCGTCCAGCTGTGCGACCGTCATTTCGGCATCGGCGCCGACGGCCTGGTGTACATCCTGCCGTCCGATCGCGCCGATTTCCGCATGCGCATCATGAATCCGGACGGCTCGGAAGCCGAGCAGTGCGGCAACGCGATCCGCTGCGTTGCGAAGTATGTGTACGACCGCGGGCTGATCTCGAAGGATACGGTCACGATCGAGACGCTCGGCGCGGGCGTGCAGCAGCTGCAGATTGCGGCCGAAGGCGGCAAAGCCGCCAAGGTGCGGGTGGACATGGGCGAACCGATTCTGAATGGCCTCGCCGTTCCGACGACGATTGACCTCAACCCGGTGATCGGGCATCCGATCGCAGCGGAAGGCCGCACGTTTCATTTCACGGCGGTATCGATGGGCAATCCGCATTGCGTCATTTTCGTGGACGACGCGGTGTCGTTCGATCTGCACAAATGGGGACCGCTGCTCGAGACGCACCCGCTGTTCCCGCGCAAGACGAACGTCGAATTCGTCACCGTCGCTTCGCGGACGCACGCCGTCATGCGCGTCTGGGAGCGGGGAGCGGGTCCGACGCTGGCATGCGGCACGGGCGCATGCGCGACGCTGGTCGCGTCGGTGCTCGGCGGCCTGACCGACCGGACGGCGACCGTATCGCTCGCAGGCGGCGATCTGCTCATCGAATGGAGCGAGGAGGACAATCACGTGTACATGACGGGTCCTGCGGCGGAAGTGTTCACCGGAACGCTTGCCTGACGGCGCCCGTACCGTTAACATAAGGGCATAAGACTTGCCCCGGAAGCAAGGAGAGAAGCGGCCGGACTTCATGCGGGCTGCTTTTCTGCTGTCTGCGGCTCCCGGGCGCCGCTGGGAGGACTAAGGATGAAACCGGTTTTGCGGGATGCGCTGCGGACTGCGGTGCTGACCGGAGACGGCGCGATGGGGACGTATCTGCATCAGCTCGGGTATCCGATCGGCGTATCATACGAGGAATTCAACATGACCCGGCCGGAGACGATTGCGTCCGTCCACAAGCAATATTACGATGCGGGCGCGCGCGTCATCGAGACGAACACGTTCTCCGCGAACGCGGAGCGGCTCGCCCGTTACGGGCTGGAAGATGAGGCGGCGCGGATCAACCGGGAAGGGGTGCGCATCGCGCGCGAAGCGGTCGGCGCGGACGCCTGGGTCGTCGGCGCTGTCGGCGCGATCCGCACCGGACGGCTGACCGCCGTGGGGACGCCGGCGGTCGAGCGCGCCTTCGCCGAGCAGATCGATGCGCTGCTCGATGCGGGCGTGGACGGCATTCTCCTTGAGACGTTCTACGATCTCGACGAACTGCTGCTCGCGCTTCGCCTCGTGCGGGACCGCTCCGACGTGACGGTCATCTGCCAGCTGGCGGCCGTCGGAACGGGGCTGCTCTACTCCGGACTGCCGATCGGCGAAGCGTTCCGCCGGCTCGAAGATGCAGGCGCCGATGCCGTCGGCTTCAACTGCGAGAGCGGGCCGAACGGCATTCTGCACGCGATCGACGCGCTGGACGGCGCGGTGAAGCTGCCGATTTCCGTCTTTCCGAACGCGGGCGGCGCAGACTACGTCGACGGCCGGTATACGTACGCCGCCGGTCCGGCGTATTTCGGCGATTGCGCGCGGCGGTTCGCGGACCGCGGCGCGCGGCTGATCGGCGGCTGCTGCGGGACGACGCCCGAACATGTCGCGGCGATCGCCGCCTCCCTGGCCGGCTGGACGCCGGGCGCGGCGGCTCCGGAGCGGACGGCGGAGGCCGTACAGGCTTCCGCGCCGCAAATCCGGGTGAACGCCGAACCCGCGCCGGCGGGCGGCGGCGAAGCCCCGGGCGGCGGAGACGGGCCGACGATCGTCGAGCTCGTCCGGCAGCGGCCCACCGTCATCGTCGAACTGGATCCGCCGCGGGATCTCGACACCTCCAAATTTATGGCCGGCGCGAGAGCGCTGCGGGATGCGGGGGCGGACGCCCTTACAATGGCCGACAATTCGCTCGCGGTGACGCGCATGAGCAATCTGGCGCTCGGCGCCATCGTGAAGGAGCAGGTCGGCATCCGGCCGCTCGTGCACATCGCCTGCCGGGACCGGAACCTGATCGGCACGCAGTCGCATATGATGGGGCTGCACGCGCTCGGCATCGACCATGTGCTCGCGGTGACCGGTGATCCCGCGAAATTCGGCGACCTGCCCGGATCGAGCTCGGTCTACGACATGACCAGCTTCGACATGATCCGGATGATCAAGCAGCTGAACGAGGGCATCGCGTTCTCCGGCAAGCCGCTCAAGCAGCGGGCGCGCTTCGTCGTCGGCGCCGCCTTCAATCCGAACGTCAAACATTTGGACAAGGCGGTCCGGCGGCTGGAGAAGAAGGTCGAGTCCGGCGCCGACTTCATCATGACGCAGCCGGTGTACGACGCCGCGCTCATCGAGCGGATCGCCGACGCCACCCGGCATATCGGCGTGCCGATCTTTATCGGCATCATGCCGCTCGCGAGCGGACGAAACGCCGAGTTTCTCCATAATGAGGTGCCGGGCATCGAGCTGTCGGACGAAGTCCGCAGGCGGATGGCCGGACTGGAGGGCGAAGCCGGCCGGACGGAAGGCGTCCGGATCGCGGAAGAGCTGCTGGATGCCGCGCTTTCGTTTTTCAACGGGATCTATCTGATGACACCTTTCATGTTCTATGACATGACGGCGAAATTGACCGGTTACGTGCGCGCGAAAGCGAGCGTGAAAACGTCCGTTATCTCTTGTTCCTCCGGAGAAAATGAATTAAAATAGAGTCCAATGGTTACACCTGCCACGGATCGGACCGGAAGACGCCGCGGCCCAGCCGGGCCGTAAGCGGCCTAAAGGCCGAACGATGGCGGCGCGAACGTATGCTCCGGCCGCCGGATGTCAACAATAGTGCAAAGCCGCCCGCATACGCAGCGCCGGAATTGCGTTAGCGATCATGCCTGTTCCGTTGGTGACGGATCATCGCGGCAAGCCCCGCATGCGGGGCGGAACGGCATGACGACCGGGAGGAGACCACAATGGCAATCAAACTGATCAATATCGGATTCGGCAACATCGTGTCGGCCAACCGGATCATTTCGATCGTCAGTCCGGAATCGGCGCCGATCAAACGGATCATCCAGGAAGCGCGCGACCGCCACATGTTGATCGACGCCACTTACGGAAGGCGCACGCGGGCTGTCATCATTACCGACAGCGACCACGTCATCCTGTCTGCCGTGCAGCCGGAGACGGTGGCGCACCGCCTGTCCGTGAAAGAAGACGACAACGACGAATGAATTGGGGCGTATCATGAAACAGGGATTGTTGATCGTGTTGTCGGGACCGTCCGGCGTGGGCAAAGGGACCGTCTGCAGAGCGCTTCGCCGCATGATGCCGGAACTCGTCTATTCCGTGTCCGCGACAACGCGTGCGCCGCGGGCCGGAGAGGCCGAAGGCGTGGACTACTATTACAAGACCCGCGAGCAGTTCCAGGAGATGATCGAACGCGGGGCATTGCTGGAGTATGCCGAGTACGTCGGGAATTTGTACGGCACGCCTCGCGAACCCGTCGAGCGGACGATCGCGGAGGGCAAGGACATTATTTTGGAAATCGATGTCAAGGGCGCGCTGCAGGTGAAGCGGAACTATCCGGAAGGCGTGTTCATTTTCCTGCTTCCGCCGTCGCTTGACGAGCTGAGGCAGCGCATTTCCGGGCGCGGCACGGAGACGGCCGCCGTCATCGACACCCGGATGTCGGAAGCGAGCAGGGAGATCGGCATGATCACCGAATACGATTATGCCGTCGTCAACGACGAAATCGAGGCGGCCTGCCGCCGCATCCAGAGCATCATTACCGCCGAACATTGCCGGCGCGACCGCATCGTGAAGGAATATTCGGGACTGATGCCCCTCATCCATAAAGCGTGAAGAGGTGACGCACATGCTGTATCCATCGATTGACGAGATGATGAAGAAAGTCGACAGCAAATATTCGCTCGTCGTGGCGGCCGCCAAACGGGCGAGAATGCTCCGGGACGGCGCCAAGTCGCAGCTGGAGTCGCCCAAATCCCACAAGCCGGTCGGCGTGGCGCTGGAGGAAATTTACCACGATCTCCTCGCCATTGAACAAGATTCGAACGCGAAATAACGGACACGGCAACAACCCCTTGGACGCGGGTTGTTCTTTTTTATCCCCGGGATACGAAAAGGAGGAATCGGACGTTTATGGTGAGCAGCAGCCTGCGGGGAAGGACGATCGTGGTCGGCGTGACGGGGGGCATCGCCGCCTACAAGGCGGCGGCGCTGGTCAGCCGGCTGACGCAGCGGGGCGCGGATGTGCGGGTGATCATGACCGAATCGGCCGCCAAATTCGTCGCGCCGCTGACGTTCCAGACGCTGTCGCGCAATCCGGTCTATACGGACACCTTCGACGAGCGGGATCCCGCCGTCGTTTCGCATATCGATCTGGCGGATCATGCGGACCTGTTCATCGTGGCGCCGGCGACGGCGAACATCATCGCCAAGATGGCACACGGGCTGGCGGACGACATGCTGAGCACGACGCTGCTCGCGACGACCGCGCCGATTCTCGTGGCGCCCGCCATGAACGTTCACATGTACGCCCATCCGGCGGTGCAGGCGAACCTCAGGCTGCTCGCCGAGCGGGGCGTCCGGTTCGTGGAGCCGGGCACGGGCCAGCTGGCGTGCGGCTACGTCGGCAAAGGCCGGCTGGCCGAGCCCGAGACCATTGCCGACACAGCGGAAGCGCTGCTCGCCGAAATGGCGCGTGAAGCTGCCGGAGGGCATCCGCTTGCGGGCCGCAGGGTCATCGTGACGGCCGGCGGCACGGTGGAGCGGATCGACCCGGTTCGCTATATCACGAACGATTCGTCCGGCAAGATGGGCATCGCAATCGCCGAGGCGGCGCGCGATCTCGGAGCGGATGTGACGCTGATCGCGGCGCGGGTGACCGCGGAGCTTCCGGCCGGCGTCGAGGTCGTCCGCGTGGAATCCGCCGAAGATATGCTGCGGGCGGTCATGGAGAGGTTCGACGAGGCGGACGTCGTCGTGAAGGCGGCCGCCGTCGCCGACTACCGGCCCGCGGTACGCCGGACGTCCAAGATGAAGAAAAAGGAAGACCGCCTGACGCTGGAATTGGAGAAAACGCCCGACATTCTCGCGGAAGCGGGACGGCGGAAGACGAAGCAGCTGCTCATCGGGTTCGCGGCGGAGACGGACGACCTGGAAGCGAACGCGATGGACAAGCTGCGGCGCAAAAACTGCGACCTGATCGTCGCGAACGACGTGACGGCGCCCGGCGCGGGCTTCGACGTTGATACGAACGCGGTGAGCGTGTTCGACGCGGCCGGCAGGACGGCCGAATGGAAAGTCATGCCGAAGCGGGAGATCGGGCTGCGCCTGATGCGGCTGGCGGCCGAGCGGCTGGCCGACCGGGAGGCGGAAGCGCCGTGATCGCCCGCGTCGTCGTCGACGTTGCCGCGCGGCAGACGGACCGGCCGTTCGATTACCGCGTCCCCGAGGAAGCCGAAGCGTGGATCGAGGTCGGCAGCCGCGTCGCGGTGCCGTTCGGCGGAAGGACGGTGCAAGGATTCGTCGTCGGTTTCGCGCAGGAAGCGGAAGTGGAGCCCGGCCGTCTGAAGCCGATCGGCGAACTGCTCGATCCGACGCCGCCGCTTCGTCCCGATCTGATCGAATTGGCGCGCTGGATGGCGGATACCTACGGCTGCACCTGGACGGCGGCCATGCAGGCGATGATTCCCGCGGCACTCAAGGGCAAGGCGGAACGAATGGTCAGTCTGGCGCAAAACCCGGGAGCCGCGGATCACGCGGAAGCGGCGCCCGGCCTCTCGGATGCGCTGATCGCCTGGCTCAAACGATACGGGCCGGTGAAGCTGACCACCCTGCTGGAACGGTTCCCCGACGAGGCGCAGGCCGTCAGCGGTGCGCTGCGGCGCGGCGTGCTTGCCGAATCGGCGCAGGTCAGGGACCGGCTGTCGGTGAAGAAGATTCTGACCGTCTTCCCGCCCGAGGACCGGGCGGCGGCCGAGGCGGCCGCCGCGGCGTTTCCGGCGAGGCTCACGAAACAGCGCCAGGCGCTCCTGCATATGCTGGAGCGGAATGAGCCGGTGCCTCTGCGCAGGCTGGCGGAAGAAAGCGGGTTCTCGGAATCGATATTCCGCGCGCTGGCGGACAAAGGGCTGCTCAGCATCGAAGCGGTGGAGGAAGACCGCGACCCGTACGCGGGACGCCGGTTCACGCCGACCCGGCCGCTGCCGCTGACGGATGCGCAGGCCGCCGCGTACCGGCGCATCGCGGAGGCGCTCGAAAGCGGAAAGCCTGCCGCGATGCTGCTGCAGGGTGTGACCGGCAGCGGCAAGACGGAAGTTTACCTGCAGGCGATCGAGCGGTGCATCGCGTCCGGCCGGCAGGCGATCGTGCTCGTGCCGGAGATCGCGCTGACGCCGCAGATGGTCGAACGGTTCAAGGGGCGGTTCGGCAGCGATGTCGCCGTCATGCACAGCCGTCTGTCGCTGGGGGAACGGTACGACGAGTGGCGCAAAGTCCGCGACGGCCGCGTCCGGGTGGCGATCGGGGCGCGCTCGGCCGTGTTCGCGCCGTTTGAGCGGATCGGCCTGATCATCATCGACGAGGAGCACGAATCGTCCTACAAGCAGGAGGAGAGCCCGAAATATCACGCGCGCGACGCGGCGGTGCACCGGGCCGGACAGCACGGCGCGGTCGTCGTCCTCGGCTCGGCGACACCTTCGCTCGAGAGCTTCGCCGCCGCGCGGCTCGCGCCCGCCGCGGCCGCGGCGGAAAGCGGCGGGCAGGCGGACGGTCCGGCCGCCCGGGTGTGTCCCGGCGCGGCGCTCCGGTCCGCCGAATGGCTGCCGCTGCCCGAACGGGCGCTCGGCCTGCCGCTGCCGCCGGTGGACATCGTCGACATGCGGGAAGAGCTGGCCGCGGGCAACCGGACGATGTTCAGCCGCCGGCTGCGCGAGGCGCTGACGCAGCGGCTGGAACGCGGCGAACAGACCGTGCTGCTGCTCAACCGGCGCGGGTACAGCACGTTCGTCATGTGCCGCTCCTGCGGTTATACGGCCGGCTGTCCGCATTGCGAGATCGCGCTGACCTACCATCAGCGGAGCGGTGTGCTGCGCTGCCATTACTGCGGCCATGCGGAGCGGCAGCCGGAGGAATGTCCGGCGTGCGGCAGCCCGCATATCCGCTATTTCGGCACCGGGACGGAGCGCGTCGAGGAGGAATTGTACCGCGCGTTCCCCGGTATCCGCGTCATCCGGATGGATGTCGACACGACCGGCACGAAAGGCGCGCATGAGAAATTGCTGTCGGCGTTCGGCCGGCGCGAGGCGGATGTGCTGCTCGGCACGCAGATGGTGGCGAAAGGTCTTGATTTTCCGCTGGTCACGCTGGTCGGCGTCATCGCCGCGGACACGTCGCTCCATCTGCCGGATTTCCGCGCGGCGGAGCGGACGTTCCAGCTCATCACGCAGGTCGCCGGCCGGGCGGGGCGGCACGATCTGCCCGGCGAGGTGGTCGTGCAGACGTATTCACCCGACCATTACGCGATCCGCGCGGCGCAGCGCCACGATTATGACGGGTTCGTGCGCGAGGAGCTGCGCGCCCGGCGGCTGCTGTCGTATCCGCCGTTCTGCCGGCTGGCGCTTGCGACGCTGTCGCATCCGGAGCTGCCGAAACTCGCCGAGGCGGCCGAGAGGTTCGCCGCGGCGCTGCGCGGCGCCGCCGCCTCCGCCGGGCTGCTGAAGCCGCTCGCCGGCGGCTCGGGGACGGCGCTGGAACTGGTCGGCCCCGCGGCATCGCCGATCCCGCGCCTCAAAGATCGCTACAGGTGGCAAGTTATGATAAAATATCGGGGAATCGTCGACGCGGCGGGCCTGATCCGGCAGACGGCCGAAACGCTCGCCGGGGACCGTTCCGCAGGGGACGTCCAGATCAGCGTCGATGTCGATCCTCAAGTGATTCTGTAAATTTGATTCTGTAACCAGAAGGATGTGCAAAACCGCATGGCCATCAGGCTGATTGTGAAAGATCCCGATCCCGTGCTGCGGGAGCGCGCGAAAGAAGTGACCAAGTTCAACGCGAATCTGCACAAGCTGCTTCGCGACATGGCCGACACGATGTACGACGCGAAGGGCGTCGGGCTTGCCGCGCCGCAGATCGGCATTCTGAAGCGGGTCATCGTCGTCGATGTCGGAGACGAGCACGGACTGATCGAGATGGTGAATCCGGAGATCGTCGAGCGGGAAGGCGAGCAGATCGGGCCCGAAGGGTGTCTCAGCATTCCGGGCCTGAACGGGATCGTCCGGCGCGCCCAGCGGGTTGTCGTCAAAGGGCAGGACCGGGACGGAAATCCGTTCACCATCGAAGCGGAAGGGTATCTGGCGCGCGCATTCCAGCATGAGGTCGATCATCTGAACGGCGTGCTGTTCACCGATATTGCGGACGAGGTTTACAAAATTCCGGAATCGACAGGGCAGGAAGAAGAGGAAGAATGAAGGACATTCGCATCGTATTCATGGGGACGCCCGAGTTCGCCGTGCCTTCGCTGCGCGCCCTCGCCGCGTCCGGATACCGGATCGCGGCCGTCGTCTCCCAGCCCGACCGGCCGCAGGGCCGCAAGCGGGTGCTGATGCCGACGCCGGTGAAGGCCGCGGCGGAAGAACTCGGCATTCCGGTGCTGCAGCCGGAGCGCGTGCGGCGTCCGGAAGCGGTGGAGGCGATCGCCGCTTATGAGCCGGATCTGATCGTCACGGCGGCGTACGGGCAGATTCTGCCGAAATCGCTGCTCGATCTGCCGCGACTCGGCTGCATCAATGTGCACGGGTCGCTGCTGCCGAAGTACCGCGGCGGCGCGCCGATCCAGCGTGCGATCATGAACGGGGAGACGGTCACCGGCGTGACGATCATGTACATGGCCGAAGGGCTCGACACCGGCGACATGATCAGCCGGGTCGAGGTGCCGATCGAGCCGGACGACACGGCCGGCACCCTGTTCGCCAAGCTCAGCGAGGCGGGAGCCGAACTGCTCGTCCGCACGCTGCCCGGCATCATCGCGGGAACGGCGCGGGCCGTGCCGCAGAACGACGCGGAGGCGACCTATGCGCCGAACTTGACGCGCGAGGACGAGCGCCTCGACTGGTCGCGCGGCGCGAAGCAGCTGTATGACCAGGTGCGGGGACTTTCGCCGTTCGCCGGCGGGTATACACTCTTGAACGGCGAAGTGTTCAAAGTGTGGCAATGCCGGCCCGCAGACGGGCCCGGCGGCGGGGCGGATGCGCGTCCCGGAACGATCCGGGCGGCGGGCGGCCGGCTGTTCGTCGCGGCCGGCGACGGCTGGCTGGAACTGCTGCAGGTGCAGCCCGCCGGCAAGAAAGCGATGCCGGCCGCCGAGTGGCTGAAGGGAATGCGCCTTCCGCCCGGCGCCGCATTCGGAGGATGATGACGATGTTGACCAGACGCGGCACAACGGCGCGGGAAGCCGCGCTCGACATGCTGCTGCGCGTCGAGAGGGAAGGCGCATACAGCAACATTGAACTGAACCGGACGCTCAGAAGCGCCGGTCTTTCCAGGACCGACGCGGGGCTCGCGACGGAGCTGGTGTACGGCACGATCCAGCGCCGACTGACGCTCGACTACTGGCTTGCCCGGTTTGTCGCGCGAGGACTGGACAAGCTGCAGCCGTGGGTGCTGTCGCTGCTGAGGATGAGCCTGTATCAGCTCGTCTATCTGGACCGGGTTCCGCCGCACGCGGCGGTCGGCGAAGCGGTCAAGATCGCGAAGAAGCGCGGACATCCCGGCGTCGTCAGCCTGGTCAACGGCGTCCTGCGCAGCCTGGCCGGCTGCCGGGACGAATTGACGCTGCCGGATGATCCCGATCCGGCCCGCCGGCTGTCGTTGAAGCATTCGTTTCCGGAATGGATGGCCGCGCGCTGGATCGAATCGTACGGCGAGGAGACGGCGGACAAGATCATGGCGGCGCTCAACGAACGGCCGAAGACGAGCATCCGGGTGAATCGTCTGCGCGGCGGCCGCCGTTCGGTGCTGGAGCGGCTCAAGGCGGAAGGATACGACGCGAAGCTGTCGCTGATCACACAGGCCGGCATCGTCATTCGCCGGGGCGGGAACCTGGCCGACACGGACGGGTACCGCGACGGCGAATGGACGGTGCAGGACGAAGCCGCGATGCTGGTCGCAGAAGCCTGCGACCCGGAACCGGGCATGCGGGTGCTGGACTGCTGCGCCGCGCCCGGCGGCAAGTCGACCCATCTCGCGGAACTGATGGGCGACGTCGGCGTCGTCCTGGCGAACGACATCCATCCGCACAAAGAGCGGTTGATCGTCGAGCAGGCGCAGCGGCTCGGCCTCACCTCCGTCCGCACGTCGGTGTGCGACGCGGCGGAGCTGCCGCGCCGCGTCGGCGCCGAATCGATGGACATCGTGCTGCTCGACGCGCCGTGCAGCGGCTTCGGCGTCATCCGCCGCAAGCCGGAAATCCGCTGGACGAAAAAGCCGGAAGACATCGACGAGATCGCCGCGGTCCAGCACCGGCTGCTTGCCGCCGCGTCTGCGCTCGTAAAGCCCGGCGGATTGCTCGTGTACAGCACCTGCACGTTCGAGCCGCGCGAGAACGAGGAGCAGATCGCGAAGTTTCTGGCTTCGCATTCCGAGTTTGCGCCGGATTGCGATTGGCCGCAGTCGATTCTCGACGGCTTCCTCGCCGCCGGCATCCCCGAACCGTCGCCCGAGACCGGTTCGGTGACGCTGCTGCCGCACATGGCGGGAACGGACGGCTTCTTCATCGCGCGTCTGCGCAAACGCTGGTAGCGGCGCCGCCGGCCCGAAGTGGTTCGAACCCGGCCGGCTGTGGTAAAATATATGGATAATGGCGGCGCTGTCCGGCAGTCCGCGGCGCAAGCCGCTGCCGGAACGGTTCCGGCAATTGACAGCGGATGGAGCGAAACGATGAAACCTTTCATATACGATTATACGCTAGACGAGCTCAAAGATTGGATGAAGGAAGCCGGAGAGCCCGCGTTCCGCGCGGACCAGCTGTTCGACTGGCTGTATGTGAAGCGCGTCCGGTCGTTCGAGGACATGACGAACTTGCCGAAGGCGCTCCGGGCGAAGCTGGATGAGGCGTTCGCGTTCGTGGCGCTCTCGGAGATCACGCGGCTCACATCGAAGGACGGAACGGTCAAATATTTGTTCGGCCTGCATGACAACCATGCGATCGAGACAGTCGTCATGCGCCACAACTACGGCATCAGCATCTGCGTCACGACGCAGGTGGGCTGCCGGATCGGCTGCACGTTCTGCGCGTCAACCCTCGGCGGGCTGAAACGGAACCTGACGGCCGGCGAGATCGTCGCGCAGGTGGTTACGGCGCAGCAGATGCTCGATGAGACGGGCGAGCGGATTGCGAGCATCGTCATCATGGGATCGGGCGAGCCGTTCGAAAACTATGACGCGACGATGAAGTTTCTCCGCATCGTCACGCACGCGAAGGGACTCAACATCGGCCAGCGCCATATCACGGTATCCACGAGCGGCATCGTGCCGAACATTTACCGGTTTGCGGACGAGAACACGCAGATCAATCTGGCGATTTCGATCCATGCGCCGAACGATGCGCTGCGGTCGAAGCTCATGCCGGTCAACCGGCGCTATCCGTTCGACGAGGTGATGGAGGCGATCCGGTATTACATTGCGAAGACCGGCCGCCGCGTCACGTTTGAATACGCGCTGATCGGCGGCGTAAACGACCGGCCGGAACATGCGGAAGAACTGGCGGACGTGCTGAACGGCATGTTGTGCCACGTCAATCTCATTCCGGTCAACTACGTGCCGGAGCGGAAATACGTGCGCACGCCGCGGGAAGACATTTTCGCGTTCCATCGCATTCTGCAAAGCCGCGGCATCAACGCGACGATCCGCAGGGAGCAGGGACATGACATCGCCGCGGCATGCGGACAGCTGCGGGCCAAGCATATGGAATCGATGAGGTGATATCGGATTGAGAACGGCTAACCGAAGCGACGTCGGGCGCATCCGGCTTGTCAACGAGGACCGCGCCTGGGCCGCCGAGCTGCCGAGCGGCTTGGCGGCCGCGATCGTGGCCGACGGCATGGGCGGACACCAGGCCGGAGACGTCGCCAGCCAGCTTGCGGTCGACACCTTCCGCGAGGCGATCGCGTCCGTCCAGGCGGATCTTACGCATGAACAGGCGAAGACGGCGCTCTGCCAGGCGATTCTGCAGGCGAACGAAGCGGTCTTCGATCTGGCCGCGCGCAACGAGCACTATCGGAACATGGGTACGACCGTGGTGGCGGCGCTTCTGCTCGGGGATGCCGGGTTCATCGGTCATATCGGGGACAGCCGCGCGTATAAGCAGCGCGGGGACACGCTCCGGCTGCTGACCGAAGACCATACGCTCGTCAATGAACTTGCGAAGTCCGGGCAGATCAGCCCGGAAGAGGCGGCGAACCATCCGCGCCGCCACGTGCTGACGCGGGCGCTCGGGACGGAGCGGGAAGTGGAGGTCGACCTCAAGGGCTTCTCCTGGCAGCCGGGGGACAGACTGCTGCTCTGCAGCGACGGTCTGTACGCGATGGTGTCCGAGGACGAGATCCGCGAGACGCTGCTGGATGAGGATCTCGATCTTGACGCGAAAGCGAACCGGCTGATCGAGCTTGCGCTCGAAGCGGGCGGCGAGGACAACGTGACCGTCCTGCTGATCGAATACAGTGACGGGCATCCGGGGGGTGAACAGCCGGCATGATCGGACACGAACTCGGAGGCCGATACGAGATCATCGAGCGAATCGGCGGAGGCGGGATGGCGCTCGTCTACCGGGCGCACGACATTTTGCTGAACCGCAATGTCGCCGTGAAAATTTTGCGCCAGCAATTCGTCCACGACGAGGAATTCGTGCGCCGCTTCAACCGGGAGGCGCAGGCCGCGGCTTCGCTCTCGCATCCGAACATCGTCAGCGTCTACGATGTCGGGCAGCAGGACGACACGCACTATATCGTCATGGAATATGTCGAGGGGCGGAACCTGAACGACATCATCAAGGAGCGGGCGCCGCTGCAGCCGGACGAAGCGGTGCGGATTGCCGTGCAGATCTGCGACGCGCTCGACCACGCCCATCTGAATCAGATCATTCACCGTGACATCAAACCGCACAACATCCTGATCGGCAAGAACGGCCGGGTGAAGGTGACCGACTTTGGCATCGCGCGCGCCGTTACGTCGTCGACCATCACCCAGACGGGATCGGTCGTCGGTTCGGTGCATTATCTTTCGCCGGAACACGCCAAAGGCGTCGTCACGGGCGAGAAATCGGACTTATATTCTCTCGGTGTCGTATTGTACCAAATGGTGACGGGGCGTCTGCCGTTCCTCGGTGAAAGCCCGATCAGCGTGGCGCTCAAACATCTGCAGGACGGGTTCGAGGAACCGCGCCAGGTCAATCCGCTCATCCCGCAAAGTCTGGAGAACGTCATTCTGCGCGCGATGCGCAAAAATCCGGACGAACGGTACGCTTCGGCCCGGGAGATGCTGAACGATCTGGAGACCTGCCTTTCCCCGGAGCGGCTTCACGAGCCGAAGCTGACGTTCAACGAAGACGAGGTGGATCCGGAAGCGACGCGCATCATGCCGGCCATCCGCGGGACGGCCGAGGCGCAGACCTCGGCGCGCAGCGGCGGCGAGGACGGCGAAGATGAGTCGTTTCCCGACGAGCCGGAGTGGATCGACGAGTCGAAGCCGCGCAGATGGGTCAAGCCGGTGGCGGCGCTCGTTCTGACGGTCGTCTTCGCCGCGCTGGCGATCTGGGGCGTGCGGATGGTGCGCGACATTCTCGACACGGACGAAGTCGACGTGCCGTATGTCGTCGGCATGCAAGAGGCGGCGGCCCGCGAGCGGCTGGAGGCGGAAGGGCTGAAGGTCGAGGACCCGGTGATCTACGAGGAGAACGATGAAGTGCCGGCGGGCGTCGTCATATCGCAGAACAAGATGAACATGCGCGTGAAGACCGGCTTATATATCCAGCTTACCGTGAGCAGCGGACCGAAGCTCGAGACGATGGAGAATTTCGTCGGGCGCAAGTACGCCGATGCGCAGATGCAGCTGGAAGCGCTGGGCATGGCAGCCGATCTTCAGATCGAACGTGAAGACGTCTTCGACGAGGCCGAGCCGGGCATCATCATCGAGCAGTCGATCGCAGCCGGCGAGCGGTTTGATCCGAAGACGGCGCGCATCAAATTCGTTGTCAGCAAGGGGCGCGAGACGTTCGACATGCCGACGCTGATCGGGAAATCGTTGGACGAGGCGAAAAAAGTACTGGAGCAATACGAACTGAAGCTCGGTCCGGATGAAGGCATCGTGCGCGCGCCGAGCTACAAGCCCGAAGGCACCGTCATCGACCAGTTCCCGTACATGCCGGGCGACCCCGTCGCCAAGGGCGACGAAGTGACGCTGACCGTCAGCTCCGGACTTCCGGAAGACGCGCTGCGCTACACGTTCAATATCTCGATCTCGCCGGCCGTTGCCGGCCGGGCGAGCCAGATCCGGATCGAGTACTCCGACGCGACCGGAGAGAAGATTGACTGGGGGACGCGGCGGATCGAGCAGACGGAATCGTTCCCGGTCGAGGTCGTGCTGGCGCCGAATACGGAAGCGATCGTGACGATCTACCGTGACGGCCAGTTCACCGATTCGTTCTCGGTCACCTATGACGAAGCGAAAGCCGGCGGCCGGGGCGTCCAGTCCGTGCCGGGCGCACCGGCCCAGGAGGATCAGCCGGCGTCGGGCGTCCCGCAGGGGGCCGGCGCGAACGGGGAGGCCGTACCGGGCACGCAGACGGAAAGCGGCCCGGATGTCCTGTCGTCCGACCCCGGTGCGGACCCCGGCGCCGAATCGCAGTCCGAAGAAGGGCATCAGGAGGATTGATGTGTGGCCACCGGACGCATTGTCAAAGCGTTAGCAGGTTATTATTTCGTGGAACCGGACAAATACGAGCAAGGCGCGGAGGGACCGATCCGCTGCCGCGCGCGCGGCATTTTCAAGAAGCGCGGCGAGTCGCCGCTCGTCGGCGACCGGGTCGACTATACCGAAATCGGCGGCGGGGAAGGCACCGTCGATCGGATTCATCCCCGCTCATCGGTGCTGATCCGTCCGCCGGTCGCCAACATCGAGCTGGCGGTCGTCGTCTTCTCCGTCGCTGAGCCTGCGCTCAACCTGCAGCTGCTGGACAAGTTTCTGGCGTTCATTGAACATGCGGGCATTGACGCCGTAATCTGCCTCACCAAGCGCGATCTGATTGACGGGCCGGACGGGGAAGAGGCGCGGGAAGCGTTCGAAGCCGTTCAGCGCATCTATCCGCCGATCGGCTACCGGACGATCGCGACTTGCGCGCGGACCGGCGAAGGCGTGGACGAACTGCGCGAGGTGCTGGGCGGCCGGCTGTCCGTCGTCTGCGGCCAGTCGGGCGTCGGCAAGTCTTCGCTGCTCAACGCCGCGGTGCCGGGGTTGAAGCTGGAGACGAACGCCATCAGCGAAAAGCTCGGCCGGGGCCGTCACACGACGCGGCATACGGAACTGGTTCCGGTGGGCAGGGGAGGCTATGTCGCGGATACGCCGGGCTTCAGCCAGCTGGATTTCGGCGAGCTGCAGGATGCGGACCTCGGCTCGTGCTTCCGCGAATTCCGCGAGCTGGCGCCTGAGTGCAGGTTCAGAGGCTGCACGCACGTGCACGAGCCGGGCTGCGCGGTCACCGCGGCGCTCGCCGAAGGGCGGATCGCGCAGAGCCGATACGACAGCTACACCGCATTTCTGGCGGAAGCGAGCGAGAAGAAGCGGAGGTATTGACATGACGATCATCGCGCCTTCGATCCTGTCGGCCGATTTCGGCCGGCTGGCGGAGGAGATTGCCGATGCCGAGCGCAGCGGCGGCGACTGGATTCATATCGATGTCATGGACGGCATGTTCGTGCCGAACATCACGTTCGGTCCGCCGGTCATCAAGGCGGTCCGCGGCGCGACCCGGCTGCCGTTCGACGTTCATCTCATGATCGAGCGCCCGGAGCGGTATCTGGCCGATTTTGCCGCTGCCGGCGCGGACCGGATTACGGTGCATGCCGAAGCGTGCGTCCATCTGCATCGCGTCGTCGGACAGATCAAGGAGCTCGGGCTGCCGGCGGGGGTGGCGCTCAACCCGGCGACGCCGCTCGGGTTCGTCGAGCATCTGCTGGATGATGTCGACCTGATTCTGTGCATGACGGTCAACCCGGGATTCGGGGGCCAGTCGTTCATCCCGTCCGTGCTGGACAAAATCCGGACGCTCAGGCACATGCTCAACGAACGGGGAAGGGCCGAAGTCCATATCCAGGTGGACGGAGGCATCAACGCGGAGACCGCGCCGCTTGTCAGAGAAGCCGGCGCCGATGTGCTCGTCGCGGGCAACGCCGTATTCGGACGTTCCGACCGGGCTCAGGCGATTGCCGAATTGCGATAAGGAGCTGACGCCATGACGGATCAGGAACGTATCGGGGGAAAAGACATCTTCTGGCTGTTCGCCTACAGCACGCTGATCGGTGCGATGCTTGTCGCGTTCACGATGATTCCGACGTTCTGGCGGTTTCTTTTCTCGCTCGGCGCGCTGTTTGCCGGCATCCGCTTCTTCGCCCGGTATGAGCGCATTGCGATGCGGGTATGGCTGTTCATCCTGTCGTTCGTTTATTTCATCCTCTTCACGATTGTGCTTGTCATGATCTTGTATTCGACAGGACGGATCGCGCCGGCGGATTGAAACGGAAGCTCCCGCGGAATAGGACAAAACGGTGATGCATAGGATGGTTACAGGAGCGAGACACCTGTAACCATTTTTTATGTCCGTGTATATAAGTGGATTGACGATGGGCGCGCCGAAGGAGGGGATGAGCCGTGAAGTTTTATACGATCAAGCTGCCGAAATTTCTGGGCGGAATCGTGCGAGCGATCCTGAATACGTTCCAGAAGAACTGACCTCCGCCGCCCCGGCTGCCGGGCAATGCCGGGCGCTACAAGCGCGCCGGCTCCATCCGGCGCGTCGGCGCGGCTCGTCGCATCATCAGCATGCCAAACGAAACAAGTACCTGTACCGACAGGTGCTTGTTTTTTATCCCCGTCATCCTCAGACCCTGCGCATACAACAAACTCCCGATGCAGCGGGTGCATGCGGGAGTTCGTGTTCAATCTTCGGTTATGCCGAATGCCGGCGGCCGCGATCAAACGCGGGTGACCTTGCCGGATTTGAGCGCGCGGGTGCTGACCCATACGCGTTTCGGTTTGCCGTTTACCAGAATGCGCACTTTCTGGACGTTCACGCCCCACGTGCGGCGGTTGCGGTTGTTGGCGTGCGAAACATGATTGCCTCTGCCCGGCGCTTTGCCGGTTACGAAACATTTGCGGGACATCGACATACACCTCCTTCAACCGGATGCGGCGCGCGATGGAGCCTTCGGCCGCCTGCGGATTGCTTCCGTGCTCACAAGCACACTTGAATATCATACCACAGCCCGCGAGGAAAATCCATAGGGCGCTGCAAGTCGTCTGAGTCAAGCCAGTGTGGGCACTTTTTTTGGGGATGATGGATCACGCGAAAAAGA
>NZ_CAJRAY010000042.1:0-14170 GCF_907165215.1 Thermobacillus xylanilyticus
TTTTTCTATGTCCGCTTTTTCCAATTCCTACACCCACGAAGATTTTACACTAACCCGGCTGCATGCGTCTGCAGCCGGGCTTTCGACCAATCGCGGCGTCTCCCCGAAGTTCGATTTGTGTGCCGGCCGACAGCAGCGGTGTGCCTGCGGCATCCCATCCGCGCGATGAACCTTGATAAACCGCTCTTCTCCGCCGATATTTCTGATCAGAACCGCCGATCGACCGCGGTCGACGACGATCCCGTTGGATTTGATCCGTTGCGCATGCGATAATGTCGGAGGAGAAAAATATCGCGGACAAAACCGGCGGACAACTTTTTGCGAAAGCGCGTACATGGGATTGCTCTCTGGAATTATAGGCGGTTTGCAGGCATGGAAGTATCAGGAGGTCAACTTTTTCTATCACAATTTCAACCTGATCGGAAAGGGGCTGGCGCGCATGCCGGCGATCGAATTCACCGCTCTTCCGCTTCCCCACTACATCCGCGCGGGCTACAGCCTGGCCGGACCGGGGCGGAAGCATCCCGAGCGGTGTGCGATCGGCGAGTTCGATCTGCTTGTCGTCGCGCAAGGCTGCTTGTATATTGGGGAGGAAGACCGGCAATATGAAGTGGCGGAAGGCCACGCGCTCATTCTGCGGCCGGATCTGCACCATTATCCGACGGCCGGATGCACGGAGCGGACGGCTTCCTACTGGCTGCATTTCCATACGGCAGGTTCATGGCGGTTGACGGATGACGACGGGGAAGAGGCCGCGGGCGGAGCGGACGATGCGCCGGCGCCGGGCCGGACGTTCCGGATGCAGACGTTCCGGATCCGCGTGCCGCAGTTCAGCCGCCTGGTGCAGCCGGCGAAGATGTACGAGGTGCTGCGGCAGCTCGTCGCGCTCGAGCGCGATTCCCACCTGCACTGGGTGCGCTGGGAACAGCAGCTCCTGTTCCAGCAGGTGCTGATGATGCTCGCCGCCGGCGCCGACGCCCGTTCGCCGCGCCCGGGGGCTGTGGTGGCGGATCAGGCCGCGTCGTACTTGCGCAAGCACTACCGCGAGCGGCTGACGGCGAAGAATCTCGGCGAGGCGCTCAATTTTCACCCGGTGTACATCGCGCGCTGCATGAAGCGGCAGTTCGGCTGCTCGCCGATGGAGTATCTGCTGCAATACCGGCTCGATCAGGCGAAGCTGCTGCTGCTTCAGACCGATCTGCCGGTCGGCCGGATTGCGCAGGATGTCGGTTTCCGGCAGGCCGCCTATTTCACCGCATGTTTCGCGAGAAATGAAGGGGTGACGCCCCGCGAGTATCGCCGGCGGTTTCTTCAGAATCCCGGCGCGGCGGGGCTTGATCCGATACCGACCACAACGGGAGGCGGGAATTGAAATGGAGAAGACGGCTTACGTGACGGGCTGCGACCGCGGGCTCGGCCTTGCGCTGGCGAAAGTGCTGCTGGCCGAAGGGTACCGCGTGTTCGCGGGAAGCTACCTCGCCGACTGGCCCGAACTCGGCGAACTGGCGGAGAAGGAGCCGAAGCTGCGCATCGTGCCGCTGGACATCGGCAGCGACGAATCGGTGCAGCGGGCGGCGGACATCGTGAAGGCGGAGACGGACCGTCTCGACATCCTCATCAACAACGCGGCCATTTACCGGGACCGCTCGGAGGACATCTTCGGCGCTCTGTACTTCGACGACATGCTGAACATGTACAACGTCAACACGCTCGGCACGCTGCGCGTCACCCACTCCGTCATCGACCTGCTGGTGAAGGGAGAAGGGAAACGGCTCGTCAATATTTCGTCCGAGGCCGGCAGCATCGCCGACAACTGGCGGAAGCGCGAATACGGCTACTGCATGACGAAGGCGGCGGTCAACATGCAGTCGGCGATCCTGCAGAACCATCTGCAGGAATATGGCATCAAGGTGATGTGCTTCCATCCGGGATGGGTGCGCTCCTACATGTCGGGCACGTTCAACGACAAGGCGACGGTCGAGGCGATCGACGCGGCGAAGGGCATCATCGCGCAGGTGCTCAAGCCGCAGGAGATTACGGCGCTGCCGTCGTACACGGACTACACGGGCAAACCGCTGCCCTGGTAAGTCTGCCGAATCCAGCGACCGGGAGGAACGATCGGAATGAAGAAGGTCATCGCCCTCGTCGGCGACTATTGGCATGCAGGAGATATGATTCGGGAAGCGCTGGGGCAGGCGGCGGAAGCGGCCGGCGGCATGGCGCTCTCGTTCGCGGAGCACGGGGAGCTTGCGGATCGGCTGAAGGAGCGGCCGGACGCGGTCGTCCTGTTCAAACAGAACCCGCTGAACGGGCCGCAGGAACCGTTCGAGCCGTGGATGTCGCCCGAAATCGAGGCGGCGATCGCCGGGTATGTGAAAGACGGCGGCCGCTGGCTGGCCTGGCATACGGGAATGGCCGGCTATGACAAGGACGGCGCCTACGTCGACATGCTGCGCGGCCGCTTCCTGCATCACCCGAAAATGAACGACGTCACCTACACGCGCGCTTCGGACGGTGCCGAAGTGATGACGCTTTTCGACGAGCATTATTTTGTGGAAGTGGACGAGTCCAGGACGAACGTGTTCCTGCGCTCGCGCTCGGCGGACGGCGAGTCGCTGGCCGGCTGGGAACACGGCTACGGGGAAGGCAAGGTGTGCTGCCTGACGCCCGCCCATGCCCGCGAAGCGCTGCTCGATCCGAAGTTCCAGGCGTTCCTGGCGGAGCGGCTGCGGCTCTTGCTGGCCTGATCGGATCTGCGGCGACGGAAAGGATCATCAGATGAAGCCCCTATAAGAAAGGAAGATCGGCATGACCCTTGAGAACGGCGCCATCCGCCACATGGCCATTTTCACGCTCAAATATCCGAAGGACGCGCCCGAGACGGAGCAGTTTCTGGAAGACGGCCGGCGCATCCTGACCGGCATTCCGGTCGTGCGCAATTTCGAGGTGCTGCGCCAGACAAGTCCGAAAACGGACTTCGACTTCGGCTTCTCGATGGAGTTCGCGAGCCAGGCCGACTACGATGCGTACAACGCGCATCCGGATCACGTGAAGTTCGTCGAGGAGCGGTGGAAGAAGGAAGTCGTCCGCTTCCAGGAGATCGACTTCGTGAACGTCTGAGCGGTGCGGCGCCATCACGTTTGGACCAATCGCATGTTGGCGAAGACCGGCTCCCTTCCTGCCCGGTATGCGGCAAGGGAGCCGGTTTTTGTTTGGCGAAACGCGGCTCAATCCGACGGATGACGCGGAAGATCATTGACGGAATAGTAATCGTTTCCTATACTTGAGGTACGCAAGTCCTACTTGGGATCAAGGCAACCTGCGCGAAAGCGCAAGGACGCAAAGCTACAGGGGCTAATCGGCGGGATGGACCGGACCTCCGCAATTCGGGCGGACGGACGGTTCGCGCCGGATGCCAGCCAGCTGCCGAACAAGGAAGGAGGCCGCGTTGGGATGGATTCCGCTTTTCCGGAGCGAACATCCGAAAATTCCGTAGCGCACCAGACCGAGGACAGAAAAGGGAGGCTGTGGCCGGCGGCCGCGAACTCGTACAAGGAGGCGGCCGGGAAAGCCGCGGGTCAGCAAGCGGCACAGCCCGGGAACGGGGAGCAGGGCAAGAAGACGGTTCCGGTGCCGCCCGCGCTGATGATCGGCGCGAAGCTGGACATCCGGGTATAGCCGGACGGACCGGGAGAGAACAATTATATAGGATAAATCCGTTGACAATTTGTTGAACGGCGTGATACTGTACGTCATAAAGATGACACAACGGCAACGGAAAGGAGCTGCGGGCGATGAACGGCAATCGGATGGATCATATCCTCCTTATGCCATCTGGAGGCGAGGTTCATATTGCCCGCGGCCGCTTCATCCCGGCTCCGGCCCATCGCCGGCGGTCTGCCGAATGAAGCGCTGACATGCGCATGCCGCGGGAGGGGCGCGGCGTGTACCCATAACGGGAACTTGGGAGCACATCGCACCTTTTGCGGTGTGCGTTTTGTTTTTGCGGTCGAGATCCAAGGACGGAGAGAGGAGAGACAGACATGCTGGCGGTGCTGCGCAAACTGGGCTGGTTCTTCAAGCTGGAACGCAAACGTTACCTCATCGCCTTCACGCTGCTTTTTGTCAGCGGCATCATCGAAGTGCTGCCGCCGATGATCGTCGGAGATGCGATTGACGCCATCTATCAGGGGACCATGACCTGGCAGAGTCTGACGATGACGCTGGCGGCGCTTGCCGGCCTGACGATCATCGTCTATGTTACCTCCTATAAATGGCACTACAATCTGTTCGGCGGTTCGTTCGTCGTGGAGCGGATGCTCCGCTCCAGGCTGATGCGGCATTTTCTGAAGATGACCCCGGCGTTCTTCCATAAAAATCGCACCGGGGATCTGATGGCGCGCGCGACGAACGACCTGAACGCGGTCAGCCTGACGGCCGGTTTCGGCCTGCTGACGCTGATGGACTCCACGCTGTGGATGGCGC
Organism: Thermobacillus xylanilyticus; assembly: GCF_907165215.1. Lineage (GTDB taxonomy): Bacteria > Bacillota > Bacilli > Paenibacillales > Paenibacillaceae > Thermobacillus > Thermobacillus xylanilyticus. The sequence continues at coordinate 4,486 of NZ_CAJRAY010000042.1, forward strand.
TCCTGCTCTTCATGATGTCTGTCTTCGTCTCCTGGAAGCTGACGCTGATGGCGGTGCTGCCGCTGCCGATCATGGCCTTTCTCGCCAGCGTGTACGGCAGATGGATCCACAACCGGTTCACCGCGGCGCAGGACGCGTTCGGCGACATGAACGAGAGCGTGCTGGAGACGATCTCCGGCATCCGCGTCATCCGCGCCTATGTGCAGGAGCGGGCGCAGGAGCGCCGGTTCGAAGCGGTAACGGAAGACGTCTACAAGAAAAATCTGGATGTCGTGCGCATCGAGGCGCTGTTCGAGCCGACGGTGCGAATTTTCGTCGGCGCAAGCTATCTGATCGGCCTCGGTTACGGGGCATACCTCGTCTTCCACAACGAGCTGACGATCGGCGGGCTCGTCACCTTCAACGTCTATCTCGGGATGCTGATCTGGCCGATGTTCGCGGTCGGCGAGATGATCAACATCATGCAGCGCGGCAACGCGTCGCTCGACCGGGTGAACGAGACGCTGAATTACAAGCCGGATGTGCCGGACGTGCCGGACGCGGAAGCGGCGATGGAGACGGAAGCGCCGGAGACGCCGGGCGACATCGTCTTCCGGAACGTGACGTTCCGCTACCCGGGGTCGCCGGTCGACAATCTGCGGGACGTCTCGTTTGTGCTGCGGCAGGGCGGAACGCTCGGCGTCGTCGGGCGGACGGGCGCCGGCAAGACGACGCTGATCCGGCAGCTGCTGCGCGAATATCCGCCGGGCGAAGGCGAGATCACAATCGGCGGCGTGCCGATCGAACGGATTCCGACCGACCGGCTCAAGTCGTGGTTCGGCTACGTGCCGCAGGAGCAGTTCCTGTTCTCGCGCTCGGTGCGCGACAACATCCTGTTCGCGCGCGACGACGCGGGCGAGGAGGAGCTTGAGCGCGCGATCGAGGCGTCCGCGTTCAAGAAAGACCTGGCCTTCCTGCCGGACGGCCTGGATACGCTCGTCGGCGAGCGGGGCGTCGCCCTGTCCGGCGGCCAGAAGCAGCGCGTCGCGATCGCCCGGGCGCTCGTCCGGGATCCGGAGATTCTGATGCTCGACGACGCGCTGTCCGCGGTGGACGCGCGGACGGAGGCGGAGATCATCGCGAACATCCGGCGCGAGCGGCAGGGCAAGACGACGATCATCGTCACGCACCGGCTGTCCGCCGTCCAGCACGCGGACTGGATCATCGTGCTCGAAGACGGACGGATCATCGAGGAAGGCGCGCATGAGGAGCTTCTGGCGCGCGGCGGCTGGTACAAGGAACAGTACGAAAGGCAGCGGATGGAAGAAGCGGTTGGATCGGAAGCGGGTGATCATGCATGAGCACGGAAGACATTTTCGGGCGGGATCTGGACATCGACCGGGCGTCGGCCGGCAAGGGCGAGACGGTCAGGCGCCTGATCCGGTATGCCATGCTGTACAAATGGCAGCTGCTCCTGGCCATCGTCATGCTGGCCATATCCGTCGCCACCAACCTGGCCGGCCCGTTCGTGGCGAAGCGGCTGATCGACGTGCATATTTCGGGCATCGAGCAGCCGTGGCATGAAGTGTCCGCGGAGGATGCCCATACGGCCGAATACGGGGGCAAGCTTTACAAACGGTCGGACCATTTCGCTCCCGGCGAGGAGCGGGGCGGAGAAGTCCGCATCCTGCAGATCGGAAGGGAATACTACTTCATTCCGCAGCCGGTCGCGTTCGACGGCGCCCGGACGGTGAACGAAGACGGCACGGTCACGATCGAACAGGGCGGGCAGACGGCCGTCTATCCGGCCGAGCGGATCGGCGCGAAGGAGATCTACCGGTTCTACCGTCCCGAAGTCGACGGCATGCTGCGGCTTTGCCTGTTCTATTTCGGGCTGACGGTGCTGTCGGCGTTCTTCGCTTACGGCCAGCGCTACTATCTGCAGGCGGCGGCGAACCGGATCATCCTGAAAATGCGCAACGACGTGTTCGCCCAAGTGAACCGGCTGGCGGTCCGCTTCTTCGACAATCTGCCGGCCGGCAAAGTCGTCTCCCGCATCACGAACGATACGGAGGCGATCCGCGAGCTGTACGTGACGGTGCTGGCGAACTTTTTCACCGGCGGCGTCAACATGGTCGGCATTCTCGGCGCGATGTTCCTGCTGGATGTGCGGCTGGCGGCGATCTGCCTGATCATCATCCCGATCCTGGCGGTATGGATCTGGGTCTACGGCCGGTTCGCCCGGCGGTACAACCGCGTGATCCGCGCGACGCTGAGCGAGATCAACGGCCGGATCAACGAATCGATCCAGGGGATGGCCGTCATCCGGGCGTTCCGGCGCGAGAAGAAGGTGGAGGAAGAGTTCGAGGCGTACAACCACCGGAGCTTCGTCTACAAGAACAAGCTGCTCAGTCTGAACTCGCTGACCGGCTACAACCTGGTCGGCGTCATCCGGAACTTCGCCTATGTGGCGGTCATCTGGTATTTCGGCGCGGAGCGGCTGACCGGTCCGGAGGCGATTGTGTCGCTCGGCGTGCTGTACGCGTTCGTCGACTATCTGAACCGGCTGTTTGACCCGATCGTGAACATCGTCAACCAGTTGCCGAATCTCGAGACGGCGCTTGTCTCGGCCGAGCGGGTGTTCGTCCTGCTCGACGAGCCGGGCGAAGACGTGTCGGATGAACGGATTCCCCGCTATAAGGGCGATGTCGCGTTCCGCGACGTCTGGTTCTCGTACAAGGAAGGCGAACCGGTGCTGAAAGGCATCTCGTTCGAGGCGAAGCAGGGGCAGACGGTCGCGCTCGTCGGCCATACCGGTTCGGGCAAAAGCTCGATCATCAACCTGCTCTTCCGCTTCTACGATCCGGACAGCGGCAGCGTCACCATCGACGGCGTCGACGTGCGGGATATCCCGCGGCAGGCGCTCCGGGCGCATATGGGCATCGTACTGCAGGATCCGTTCCTGTTCACCGGCACGGTCGAATCGAACATTACGATGGGCGATTCCCGGATCACGCGCGAGAAGGCCGCGAAGGCGCTGGCCGAAGTCGGCGGCGACCGGGTGCTGAAAGCTCTGCCGCGCGGCATCGACGAGCCGGTGCTGGAGAAGGGCAGCACGCTGTCGGCCGGACAGCGGCAGCTGATCTCGTTCGCCCGCGCGCTCGCGTTCGACCCGGCGATCCTCATCCTGGACGAGGCGACAAGCAACATCGATACGGAGACGGAAGCGATCATCCAGGAAGCGCTCGAGGTCGTCAAGCAGGGGCGGACGACGTTCATCGTCGCGCACCGTTTGTCGACGATCAAGAACGCCGATCTGATTCTCGTGCTCGACCGCGGCGTCATCGTGGAGCGGGGAAATCACGAGTCGCTGATGGAGCGGCGCGGCAAGTATTATCAAATGTATCAGCTGCAGCAGGGAGAGGCTTCCGCCGCGGGCGCCGCGGCAGGCGCCGGACCGGCAAAGTGAAGAGGACGGGGAACCCCGGGACCGCATGAAGCGGGACCGGGGTTTTCTGTTTCTGAAACTCGGAAACTCATACACAAAAAAAGATGGAGGATATCCAACGGCCGTATCCTTATCCGCTTACAACATCGGCTCTATAATACTGATGGCGTTTACAATACATGTGCATGGCAAGACGGATGTGCATTGAAAAGGGAGGAAGGAAAGTAGAGATGAAGAGAACACTGGCATTGCTCACCGCGATCATCATGCTCGCATCGCTGCTGGCGGCCTGCGGGGGGAGCAACAAGGACAACAACTCCGGCTCCAACTCGTCGACGGGCGGCAACACGTCGAGCAACACGGAAAGCACGGGCAACTCGGGCGGATCTTCCGGCTCGGGCGAGAAGATCAAGATCAACCTCTGGTCGTTTACGGACGAAATTCCGAAGATGGCGGAAAAGTACGTTCAACTGTTCCCCGAGAAGAACGTCGAATTCAATCCGACCATCATCGCCACCACGGAAGGCGCGTATCAGCCGGCGCTTGACCAGGCGATTGTCGGCGGAGGCAGCGACGCTCCGGACATCTATGCTGCCGAAGCGGCGTTCGTTCTGAAGTACACGCAAGGCGACATGTCCGATTTTGCGGCTGCTTATGCCGATCTGGGTCTCACCGACGACATGGTGAAGGAAGCCGGCATCGCCGAGTACTCGGTTGAAATCGGCTCCAAGGACGGCGTGCTGAAAGCGCTTGGCTATCAGGCAACCGGCGGCGCGTTCATCTATCGCCGCTCGATCGCTAAGGATGTCTTCGGCACAGACGATCCGCAAGTCATCAAGGACGAGATCGGCCCGGGTTGGGACAAATTCTTCGAAGCGGCCGAGAAGCTGAAAGCGAAAGGCTATGCGATCGTCTCCGGCGACGGCGACATCTGGCACCCGATCGAGAACAGCTCGGACCAGGGCTGGATCGTTGACGGCAAACTGCACATTGATCCGAAGCGTGAAGCATTCCTCGACATGTCCAAGCGTCTGAAGGACAACGGTTATCACAACGACACCCGCGACTGGCAGGAAGCCTGGTTCGCCGACATGAACGGCAGCGGTCCGAAACCGGTATTCGGTTTCTTCGGTCCGGCATGGCTCATCAACTATGTCATGAAGGACAATGTGGGCGACACCTTCGGCGACTGGGCGGTCACCGAGCCGACGACGGGCTTCTTCTGGGGCGGCACCTGGCTGCTGGCCAACAAGGAAGTGCTCAAGGACGAAGCGAAGAAGCAAGCGGTCGCCGACTTCATCAAGTGGGTAACGCTGGATACGTCCGAGACGGGTCTGCAATACTTCTGGGCGAACGGCACGATGGTCGAAGGCGAGCAAGGCACGAAGGACTCCGTCGCATCCTCCGTCGTCATGGAGAAATCGAACGGCGAACTCGACATCCTCGGCGGTCAGAACATGTTCGACGTGTTTGTGCCGGCGAACGCCAACGCAACGGGCAAAAACCTGACGCAGTATGACGAATCGATCAACCTCATTTGGCGCGACCAAGTCCGCGAGTACGCTGCCGGCAACAAGAGCCGTGAGCAGGCGCTTGCCGACTTCAAGAACCGGGTCAAAGACGAACTGGGCATTGACAGCGAGTAAGGGCGCCTTGACGGGGCGGCGGGTGGGTATCCCCCGCCCCTTTAACATCATCGGGGGGTGATCGATTTTGCGCCGGCGCAGCAAACTCAACTATTCCAGGTACGGCTATCTCTTCTGCCTTCCCTTCGTATTGGCGTTCCTGGTTTTTTCGCTGTATCCGATCCTGTACACGGCATTCATCGGGTTTACCGACATGAAAGGCGTCGTCCCGAAAACGCCCCACATTCTGGACGATCCGCTGGAAAACTTCAAAAACCTGCTGTTCGAAAATGAGCTGTTCCGGATGTCGCTCATGAATACGGCGCTCATCTGGATCGTGAACTTCATCCCGCAACTGGGGCTCGCGCTCCTGCTCACCGCCTGGTTCACGAACAAGCGGCTCAAACTGCGGGGACAGGGCGCGTTCAAAATTCTGTTCTACATGCCGAACATCATCACGGCCGGCACGATCGCCGTGCTGTTCAGCTCGCTGTTCGCGTATCCGATCGGCCCGATCAACAGCATGTACCAAATGTTCGGCTGGTCGAACGAGGCGATCAATTTTCTCCAGGACAAGACGACGGCGAGGGGGATCGTGGCGTTCATCCAGTTCTGGATGTGGTACGGCCATACGATGCTGATCCTGATCGCGGGCGTGCTGGGGATCAACCCGGCGATCTATGAGGCGGCGGCCATCGACGGCGCGAACGGATTCCAGACGTTCTTCCGGATTACGCTGCCGAGCCTCCGGACGATCATGCTGTTCACGCTGATCACGTCGATGATCGGCGGTCTGCAAATGTTCGACATTCCGCAGTTGTTCTTGGCGGGCCAACCGGACAACTCGACCTACACCGCCACGATGTTCATCTATTCGCAGGCATTCAGGGGCAGCTACCTGTACAACCGCGCAGCCGCGGCCAGCATGATTCTGTTCGTGATCGCGGCCGTACTGTCGGCGTTCCTGTTCTATCTGATGCGCGACCGCGACGCGGCGCGTCTCAAACGGGAAGAGCGGCGGATTCGCAAAGCGGCGAAAGCGGCGTCACAAGGGGGCGTAACGCATGCATAGTCAACTGAGGAAGAGCAACGCCATCGCCCTGAACATTAATCGAACAATCATTTATATCGTCTGCATCTTCCTGGCTCTGCTCAGCATCGCGCCATTCTGGATCATGTTCGTGAACGCGACGCGTTCGACGTCGGAGATCCAGCAAGGCTTGGCCATTCTGCCTTCGGGGCATCTCATGAGGAACCTGGAGATTCTGCTCGACAAGAGCTTCGATCCGATCACCGGGTTCGTGAACTCGTTCATCATCGCCGCGGGCGCGACGTTGTGCGCGGTCTATTTCTCCTCCCTGACCGCATACGGGCTCGTGGCATACAACTGGAAGCTCCGGCAGCCGTTCTTCACGTTCATTATTCTGGTGATGCTGATTCCGGCGCAGGCGAGCGCGGTCGGTTTCTACCAGTTCATGTACAAGCTCGGCTGGACGAACAACCATCTGCCGCTCATTCTGCCCGCGATTGCGTCGCCGGCGATCGTGTTCTTCATGCGCCAATATCTGATCGGCGCGCTGTCGTTCGAAGTCGTGGAGTCGGCGCGGGTGGACGGATCCGGCGAATTCGCCACATTCAACCGGATCATCCTGCCGATCATGATGCCGGCGGTGGCGACGCAGGCGATCTTCGTCTTCGTGGCGAACTGGAACAACCTGTTCATGCCGCTCATTCTGCTGACACAGAAGGAGAAATACACGCTTCCGATCATGGTCAGCCTGTTGCGCGGCGACATTTACCGGACGGAGTACGGTTCCATCTATCTCGGACTGTCGCTGACGGCAATCCCGCTGTTCATTATCTACTTCCTGCTGTCCCGGTACATCATCGAAGGCGTGGCGTTGGGCAGCGTGAAGGAGTAAGGTCAACCGAGCCTGCGCAGCAGCGGCTCGACCTGTTCCGTCCAGCCGCTGTCGGCCTCGTCGGCAAGCAGCGTATGCCAGCCGAAGGTTTCCGCCGCGCGCAGGTTGTCCGGGTGGTCATCGACGAACAGGACGGGCGCGCCGGGCGGTATCTTCGCAGCTGCCGTCTCGTAGATTCTCGGGTCCGGCTTGAAGAAGCCGGCCTCGCTTGAAATCGTAATGCCGGAGAAAAGCCGGATGCGGTGATCCAGCTGCGGCAGGAGCCATTCCGCGCGGTGGTTGCTCAGAATATGCAGATCGGCGAGGCTGCTCCATGCCTGAAGATGATTCAGCGCCGGGAGCGGCTTCATGCTGTCCAGAAGCGCCTGACGGGCCGATGCAATATCCAGGCCGGGCCAGGCGGCGGACAGCCAGGACCAGAAGTCCGGCTCCGATATGCCGCCGGACCAGAGCAGGCCGCGCATCTCCCGGCGGTAGCGGGCGCGGAGTTCATCGAAGGGCGCGCCGGCCAGCTTGGCCAGCGTCTTCCAGAACGAATCCAGGTTGGTCAGCAGCACGCCGCCGGCATCAAGGACAAGCTGGGGTTTCAGGGGCATCCGGATTCATCTCCCATAGTCGTGCCCGATGCGAATGGCCGCGTCGGGCCTCTTTCTGTCTTGTGTGACCCAAGACCGCCGGTTACCGGGCGGTCTTCTCGTTATCATGCGCCCTTATGGTCCGGGGCAAGGCCGAGGGAGGCGAGCGCGGACAGCACCCGCGCTTTCAGCGCCTGCTTTGCCTCCGGCTCGAGGAAGGCCGCATCCGCCGCGTTCAGGACGAGCGCCGCGATCTCCCGCGGCGCCATGCCCAGCCGCTCATGCAGCAGCCGGTACTCATCCGCGATCGTCGTGCCCGATACCGTCGGATTGTCCGTGTTCGCCGTGACGACGAGCCCTTCGGCCGCGTAGCGGCGGAGCGGGTACGCGTCCCACCCGGGAACCGCCCGCGTCTGGATGTTGCTCGTGGGACACATCTCGAGCGGAATCCGGCGTTCTCTGAGCATTGCGAGTATCTCCGGGTCCTCCTGGGCGCGGACGCCGTGGCCGATCCGAACGGCGCCGAGCCGTTCGACGGCTTCGCGGATGCTCTCGGGTCCGGCCGCTTCGCCGGCGTGAATCGTGACCGGCAGGCCGAGCGCGGCGGCCGCTTCGAACACCCGTCGGAAGGCGGATGTCGGGAAGCGCGACTCGTCCCCGGCAAGGTCGACGGCGCCCACGCCGTACCCGGCGAAACGCGCGGCCGCCTCCACGGCGGCGATGTTCAGCGCCTCGTCGTGATGGCGCATGCAGATGACGATGGCGCGCGCCGGGATGCCGCATTCGGCTTCGCCGCGCCTGAGGCCGTCGATGACGCTGCGGATGGCGTCGTCCGCGCTCAAGGATTCCCGGGTATGCAGCATCGGGGCGAAGCGCACCTCAACGTACAGGCCGCCGCTGTCCGCCGTCTGCCGCACGCATTCGAAGGCGGCGAGCTCGAGCGCTTCCGCATCCTGCAGATGGGGAAGCACGAAATCAAATTTGGTCAGGTACTCGGTCAGGTTCGCGTTGTCGGGCGCCGCCTGCATGTACGGCAGCAGCCGCTCCGGCTCCGTCTCCGGAAGCGGTCGCTTCCGCTCGCGGGCCAGGCGGATCAGCGTCTCCGGCCGGACGCACCCGTCCAGATGGAGATGGAGATCGATCTTCGGCATGGCCGCGATCAGGTCCAAAGGCCTGGTCATCAAGAACTTCCTCCTCTCATTGTCTGCGCGGTCTCCGGGCGGGAACGTCTCCCGGCAGCGCCTTGTTTTTCCCCCATCGTAATGGCAGCCGGGGGCAGTGTCAACTTGCTTAACAAGCATAGACATTCGCGCGGGATTTTCGGATAATGGAAATATAAGTGTTAACACAATGTAATGCCGAGGTGGGGAAAGTTGAAGCTGACCTATTATGGCCACAGTTGTGTTCTGGTCGAAACATCCGGCCGGAGACTCATTATCGATCCGTTCCTGACCGGCAATCCGACGGCGCCGGTTGCCGCCTCCGAAGTCCGGGCGGACTATGTGCTGCTCACGCACGGGCATAACGACCATGTCGGCGACGCCTTTGAAATCGCGAAACGCTGCGACGCGGTCGTCATCGCGCCGTTCGAACTGGCGACCTATGCCGGGTGGCAAGGCTGCAAGACGCATCCGATGCATATCGGCGGCGCGCATGCGTTCGATTTCGGCACGGTGAAACTGACGCCTGCGCTGCACGGCTCCGGCTATGAAGTGCCGGGAGAGCAACGCCTCATCTATATGGGCATGCCGGCGGGCCTGCTGCTGACGAGCGAAGGCCGAACGGTCTATCACGCGGGCGATACGGCGCTGTTCGGCGACATGCGGCTTATCGGAAAGCGCAACTCGATCGACCTTGCGTTCCTGCCGATCGGCGACAATTACACGATGGGGCCTGACGATGCGCTGACGGCCGCGGAATGGCTGCGGGCGGCCCGGGTCGTTCCCGTCCATTACAATACGTTCCCGCTCATCAAGCAGGACGGGCAGGCATTCGCCGGCCGGTTGAAAGCCGCCGGCATCGAAGGGATTCCGCTGGCGCCCGGCGAATCGATCGAACTGTGAGCGGCTTGCGGCATCGCAAGCCGCACGCCGGCGCGCCGGCGCACAAGGGGGAAGCCGTCTCATCCCGACGCCC
>NZ_CAJRAY010000042.1:14533-56550 GCF_907165215.1 Thermobacillus xylanilyticus
TCATCCCGACGCCCGGCTGCAAACGATTCCAACCACGCATAAGGGGTGAGCGGAATTGCGATACTTGCTGAAATATTTGAAACCGTATCGTCTGGCCGCGGGCGCCGCCCTCATCCTGATGCTGGTGGAACTCGTCGTCGAGCTTTGGCATCCGGTCCTGATGGCCCGCATCATCGATGAAGGCATCCTGCCCCGGGATACGGGCGCGGTGCTCAGGATCGGCGCCTGGATGACGCTGCTTGCGTTGCTCGGTTTCGCTTCGGGCATCGTGAACAGCTATTTCGCCGCGCATGTGAGCCAGGGCTTCGCCTTTGACGTCCGGGCCGGGATGTACGAACGCGTGCAGACTTTTCCTTACGCCGTATTCAGCCGCTTCTCCGCCGCAACGCTCATGACCCGGATGACGAGCGATGTCACCCAGGTGCAGAACGCGGTGTTCATGAGCCTGCGCGTCATGATGCGGGCGCCGCTGATCATGGCCGGGGGGCTGTTCATGGCGTTGGCCTTGAGCGTCCGGCTCGGACTGATCCTGCTCTTGATCTCGCCGGTGCTGTTTACGGTTCTCGTCTGGATGATGAACCGCGGATTCAAGCTGTTCCAGGCGGTGCAGGCCCGGCTGGACCGGACGAACGGGCTGCTGAGGGAAAACCTGCTCGGCATGCGGCTCATCAAGGCGATGGTGCGCTACGCCCGCGAGCGGGAGCGGTTCATGCAGGCGAATGAAGATCTGATGACGCGCACGATCTCCGCCATCCGGGTTGTCGAACTGACGGTGCCGGCCCTGCTCATGGTCATGAATGTCGGCATTCTGCTGCTGCTCTGGTTCGGCAGCGCGGAAGTGCAGGCGGGCCGCGCGGAAGTGGGCGAGATCGTCGCTGTCGTCAACTACGCGATGCGCATCATGGCCGCATTTTCGATGCTGTCCTGGATCGTGACGAGTCTGGCCCGGGCGAGGGCGTCGGCCGGGCGGATCACGGAAGTGCTGAAGACGGAAGAGAAGGAGACGACGATTCGCACGGAAGGCTCCGCCGAAGACGGGAGGCAGGAGCAAGCGGCTTCGCCGCCTTTCGCCCCGGACGAAGGCGCGGAGATCGCGTTCGAGCGTGTCACGTTCCGCTATCCGGGCATGGCCGACCCTGCGCTGGAGCGGATCTCGTTTACCGTTCGGCCGGGCCAGACGGCGGCCATTCTCGGCGCGACCGGCTCCGGCAAATCATCGCTCATCCAGCTCATCCCGCGGCTGTTCGATCCCGACGAAGGCGCCGTGCGCATCGACGGACGGGATGTCAGAACCTGCGATCCGGAATGGCTGCGGGCGCAGATCGGCTATGCGCCGCAGGAAGTGGTGCTGTTCTCGGGAACGGTGCGCGACAACCTGCTCTGGGGCAAGGATGACGCCACCCGGGAGGAAATCGTGGAAGCGGCGCGCGCCGCGCAGATCCATGAGACGATCATGCGGCTGCCGGACCAATACGAGACAATGCTCGGGCAGAAGGGCGTCAATCTGTCCGGCGGCCAGAAGCAGCGGCTCTCGGTGGCGCGGGCGCTCCTTCGCAAGCCGCGGGTGCTGCTGCTCGACGACAGCACGAGCGCCCTCGACGCGAAGACGGAGGCGGCGCTGCTGGCCGCGCTGAAAGCGTACCGCTGCACGATTCTGCTCGTCACACAGAAGATATCGGCGGCCATGCAGGCGGATGTTATCCTTATCCTTGAGGATGGCCGGCTTCACGCGATGGGGACGCACGAAGAGCTGCTCCGGACGTCGCCGCTGTATGCGCGCATCATCCGGTCGCAGTACGGAGAGGAGGCGGCGCACCATGGCTGACCGCGGCGGCAAGCGCGGACAGCGGCCGAAACAATGGGTTCCGACCCTGCTCCGCATCTGGTCGTATCTGGCCGTTCACAAACGGCTGCTCACGGCCATCTTCGTCATGACGGCCGTCAGCTCGACCCTCGGGCTGCTCGGCCCGTATCTGCTGGGCCGGGCGATCGACGATTTTTTCGTGCCCGGCGATTACAAGGGGCTTGTGCTGCTGATCCTCGTGCTCGGCGCATCCTACATCGCGCAGGGCGCGGCCGGCTGGCTGCAGAACTTCTGGATGATCGGCGTCGCGCAGCGCACCGTCGCGAAGCTGCGGGCCGATCTGTTCGACGCGCTCCACCGGCTGCCGATCGCGTACTTCACGAAGCGGCAGCACGGCGAACTGATGAGCCGCATGACGAGCGACATCGAGAACGTGAGCCAGACGCTGAACAGCTCCTTCATCCAGCTCATCTCCAGCCTGCTCACATTCGCGGGGATGCTCGGGCTCATGATCTGGCTCAGCCCGATCATGACGCTGATCACGCTGACGATCGTGCCGGTCATGTTCGCCGGCATGCGCTGGATTACGAACCGGACCGGCCGTTATTTCAAGGAGACGCAGCGCAATACGGGAGCGCTCAACGGTTTCGTTGAGGAAACGCTTTCCGGGCAGCGCATTGTGAAAAGCTTCTCGCGCGAGCATGCCGTCATCGACGAGTTCATGGCGAAGAACGCCAGGCTGCGCGAGTCCGCCTATCGGGCGCAAGTCTATTCCGGTTTCATACCGAAGCTGATGAACATGCTGAACAACATGAGCTTCGCCATTGTCGCCGGGGCCGGAGGCCTGCTCACGCTGAAGGGGATCGTCTCGGTCGGGATCATCGTGACGTTCGCCGAGTACGCGCGGCAGTTCACCCGGCCGCTGAACGATCTGGCGAACCAGTTCAACACGTTCCTGTCGGCCGTCGCCGGCGCGGAACGGGTATTCGAGGTGATCGACGAACAGGAGGAGACGGTGGACGAACGGGGTGCGGTGCCGATCGGACAGGTGAAGGGCGAGATCGTCTTCGACAACGTCTCGTTCTCCTACGAGCCGGGCGTGCCGACGATCGAAGGCGCATCGTTCCGCGCCGCAGCGGGTGAAATGATCGCCCTGGTCGGACCGACCGGCGCGGGCAAGACGACGATCGTGCAGCTGCTTGCCCGATTCTACGAGCCGGACAGCGGGCGGATTCTGATTGACGGCCGGGACATTCGCGGCATTACGCGCAAGTCGCTCCGGAAAGCGATGGGATTCGTGCCCCAGGACGTCTTCCTCTTCGAGGGGACGATCCGGGAGAACATCCGTTACGGCCGGCTCGACGCGACGGATGAGGAAGTCGAACAGGCGGCCCGGGAAGCGAACGCGCACCGGTTCATCATGAAATTGCCGCACGGATACGATACGATGCTGCGGCAGGACGGCAGCGGCATCAGCCAGGGACAGCGTCAACTGCTGGCCATCGCGCGCATGATCCTTGCCGATCCGGCCATCCTCGTGCTCGACGAGGCGACGAGCAGCATCGACACGATTACGGAATTACATATCCAGGAGGCGCTGTACCGGCTGATGGCCGGGCGCACGAGCATCGTCATCGCGCACAGGCTGAACACGATCCGGCGTGCTGACCGCATTCTGGTGCTGGACAGAGGCCGCATCATCGAGCAGGGGAGCCACGAGGAATTGATGGCGCTTTCCGGTTTCTACAGCAGCCTCGTGCGCAGCGGGCAGCAGGCGGCATTCGCAGGCTCGGAATAAGCAGTGGTGTACGCGGATCCCGCGAATAGCGTATAAGCAGCATCAATCAACTAGGCCATTCGGATTCGATACGGGAGCGTGCAGCGATGCGGAATCGGAAGGAACGGGAACACGGCAGCCGCATGACGGGTGACCTGTTCGCCCCGCTCATCCGGCAATCGGATGACATCTACGTCAGCTTGAATTCGGACATGACTATCGAATACGTATCGCCGTCGGTCGAACGCGTGTTGGGATACCGTCCGGAAGAAGTGACGGGCAAGTCGGGCGTGCTGTACATTCTGCCCGAAGACCTGTCGCGGATCGGGATTCATCTCCTGGCCGCCGACCATGACGACGGAACGGAAGAAGCAGCAGCATCATCAGTGCCGCATGTCGCCGAAGTGACGGAGGATTATCAGGCGAACTTCGGCGTTCGGGATATCCGCGTGCGCCATCGGGACGGCCGTTACATCTGGTGCAGGGCAACGTTCAGCATCGTGCGGGACGAGCTGGGTGTGGTCGAGCGGATCGTCGCCGTGGGCCGCGATATTTCGGACAAGAAACGGTCGGAAGAGGAACTGCGGCGAAGCAGGGCTCATCTGCAGCTTGCGCATCGCATTGCGGGTCTCGGCCATTTCGAATGGTATCCCGAGACGAATGAATTGTACTGGTCCGACGAAATGTACGCCGTCTTCGGCTTCAGCCGGACCGATTTCGCCAGCGATTGGGAAGCGTACGAGAAGATTGTGCATCCCGAGGACAGACCCGTTCTGCGGGAATATTTTGTCGAGCGGCTCCGCGAAACGGACCAAGAACTGAAGTGCGAATATCGCATCTTCATGCCGGACGGGAGCGTCCGGACCATTCAGACGATCGGCAAATGGATGAGGGACGAGTACCGCCAAGCCCCGCTGCTGGTCGGCATCGTGCGGGACATTACGATCGAGAGCCGGACCGAGGAGCTGCTGCGCACGTCGGAGAAGCTGAAGATGGCCGGACAGCTTGCCGCGGGCATCGCCCATGAGATTCGCAACCCGCTGACATCGCTGAAAGGTTTCTCCAAGCTGCTCCGCAAGGCGACCGGCGAGCAGGCCGACCGGTATTACGAGATCATGGACCAGGAATTTGTCCGGATCGAGATGATCCTCGGCGAGCTGCTCGTGCTGGCCAAGCCGCAGGCCTCCGTCTACCAGGATTGGGACATCCGGCTGATCGTGCACGAGGTCGCCGATCTGCTCAGCAGCCAGGCCATTCTGAACAACGTGATCATCCAGGAGCAGGCGACTCCGGAAGCGTGCATTGTCCGCTGCGACAAAAATCAGCTGAAGCAGGTGTTCATGAACGTCGTGAAAAACGCGATCGAGGCGATGCCGTCCGGCGGCCTGCTGATCATCTCGATCGAGCGGGATGAAACGGACGTGCTCGTGCACGTCATCGATCAGGGAAGCGGCATTCCGGAAGACCAGCTGCGCCGGCTCGGGGAGCCGTTCTTTACGACGAAGGAGAAGGGTACGGGTCTCGGACTCATGATCAGCCACAAAATCATCGAGGAACACGATGGGAATATCCGTTATGTCAGCCGGAGCGGTGAAGGAACGACCGTGTCAATCCGGCTGCCGCAGTCTTGTGCGGAACGATAGAAGCCGCCCGCCGCGAGAGTGGCAGACTCCCGCGGAGCGCGGCTTTTATTCTTTGCGGGCGCCGGGAATCGCGTTTGACGGGGCCAGAGGGGATGTGATAAAGTTTTACTGTAAAATTGTTCGACCATCGAACTATCTTCGGACGGCAGGAGGGGAGGGACGAGCGGTGAAGCGCGAGGCAGGAGACGGGCAGATGGATCAGGATCTGCTGGCCTCCATTATCAAGAGATATGAAGAAGCGACGTACCGCATGCATCGGCGTGTGAACATCCTGCTGCGCAGGTGCATCGGCGATGAAGACATCACGCTGGATCAATATTTGGTCATCCGCTATCTTCGCATGAAAGGCCGGTCAATCTCATCGGAGCTGGCCGACGTGTTCGGCGTCGGCAAAAGCTCGATTACGGCGATCATGACGCGGCTGTCCGACAAGCGGTTGATCGAGCGGATTCCGGACGTGAAGGATCGGCGGGTCATCTATCTGTCGCTGACCGAGGCGGGCCGGAAGCTGGCCGAGATGATCGATGACCGGATAAGGGAGCGGCTGTCGACGGTCATGAACCAATTCAGCCGGGAAGAAGCGCTGCAATTTGTCGGCACCTACGAGAAGGTGGCGGAAGTGTTGGCGGATATGGAAGGAAGGGGCAGAGCAACCATATGAGACAAATCGTAAGATGGCGCTGGCTGGTGCTGGCGCTTTGGCTTGCCGCGGCGGCGGGCCTGCTTATGACGTCGCCGAATCTGGCCGAACTGGTGCGGGAGCACGGGCAGATTTCGGTGCCGGACGGCTATCCGTCCGTCATCGCCGACGAGATGCTTGACGATTTGGGGGAAAGCGGGAATTCGACGGTTCTCGTTTTCCACCGCGAGTCAGGCTTGTCCGACGACGATCTTGAGGCGGTGAAAGCCGGGATCGAGAAGCTTCAGCACGACGGCGGCACGTATGGCGTCGTGTCGGTGACGTCGCCGTTCGACAGCGAAGAACTGGCGGCGAAGATGATATCCGAAGACGGGACGACCGTGCTCGCCTTGCTGAATGTCGAGTTCGGCGACCGGACGGCGGAGGAACAGCAGGATGTGCTGTACGGCGCGCTGTCGGACATCGACGTCGACCACTATATCACCGGCGGCTGGGTCATTGCGGAAGATGTCATCCAGAGCTCCGAGGAAGGCGTGAAGAAGACCGAGCTCATTACAATCGTCTTCATCCTTGTCATTCTGATCGTGGTCTTCCGGTCGGTCGTCGCGCCGCTCATTCCGCTGCTCACCGTCGGGCTCAGCTATCTGGTGTCCCAGTCGGTCGTGGCCTACCTGGCGGAGTACGCGGACTTCCCGCTCTCCAACTTCACGCAGATCTTCATGGTCGCGGTCATGTTCGGCATCGGGACGGACTACTGCATTCTGCTGATCAGCCGGTTCAAGGAGGAGCTGGCGCAAGGCGGCGGCAAGGTCGACGCCATTCTCCGCACTTATCGGACCGCCGGAAAGACGGTGCTGTTCGCGGGGCTGGCGGTGCTCGTCGGCTTCACGTCGATCGGGTTGTCGACGTTCTCGCTGTACCGTTCCGCCGTCGCGGTCGCGGTCGGCGTCGCGGTCATGCTGATCGCGCTCGTCACGATCGTTCCGTTCTTCATGGCGGTGCTGGGCAAGGCGCTGTTCTGGCCGCTGCGGGGTTCGCTGGAGCATAAGGAGAGCCGGCTGTGGGGCACCGTCGGTTCGTTCGCCCTCCGGCGGCCGCTCGGCGCGCTGGCGATCATCGCCGTGCTGGCCGTGCCGCTGCTCGTCGGCTACAAGAACGCCGTCACGTTCAACCAGCTCGACGAAATCGGCGACCGTTACGGTTCGGTGCGCGGGTTCAACATCATTTCGGACAGCTTCGGTCCCGGGGAGACGCTGCCCACGACGGTCGTCTGGCGCAGCGAGACGCCGCTCGACACGCCGGAAGGGCTGGCCGCGATCGAACAGGTGTCGCGTCGGCTGCTGGAGACCGAAGGCGTGGCGTCGGTGCGCAGCGCCACCCGGCCGACCGGCGAGCCGCTTGAGCAATTGCAGGTGGTAAGCCAGGTGTCGGAGCTGGACAGCGGTCTCGAGCAGGGCGGAGACGGGCTGAGCCAGATCGGCGCCGGGCTGGAGGAAGCGAGCGAAGAGCTGGCCGCGAACGCGCCGCAGCTTGAGGAAGCGGTAGGCGGCGCCGAACGGCTGGCGCAGGGCACGAGCGAGCTGAAGGCCGGACTCGAGCAGCTCGAGGGCGGGCTGCGCCAGCTCGAACAAGGGCTGCGCAGCGGCGAAGCCGGCGCGGGCGAGCTGGCATCCGGCGCCGCGGAAGCGCAGGCGGCCGCCGAACAATTGGCCGCCGCGGCGGAAGAATTGCTCGCCGGATACGAGGAAATGGCCGGCGGTCTGGATCAACTGAAGGCCGGCTATGACGAGATCGCAAGCAAGCACGATGAACTGGCCGAGGGGCTGGCCGGGCTGTCGGCCGGACTTGACGGACTGCCGCAGAAGTATCCCGAACTGGCGGCGGACGAAGATTTTCTGCGCCTGCAAGGCACGGCGAAGCAGCTGCACGAAGGCGCGGCCCGGCTCGGCGCGTCGCTGGCGCAGCTGAATGAGCAGCTCGGCGGGCTGGGCGCCGGCCTTGGGCAGGCGAACGAGGGGCTGCGCCAGGCGGCCGCGGGCCAGCGGGAACTGGCCGGCGGGCTCAAGCAGATTGCCGCGGGACTGAAGGAACTGCAGTCGGGCATCGCGCAGGCCGCCGCCGGCCAGGGCGCCATCCTGGAGCGCCTCCCCGAGATGAAGGGCGGCGCGGCGCAGCTCGCGGACGGCCAGGCCGAGCTGGCGGACGGCCTGGCCGGGCTGATCGATCAGCTCGGCGAGCTGACCGACGGCCTCGGGCAATCGGCGGACGGCATCAAGCAGGTGACGGCCGGCCTGGAGTCGGCGCGGGAATATTTGACCGGTCTGTCCTCGTCGCCCGACCCGCAGCTGGCGGGCTGGTATCTGCCGGAGGAAGCGATCGCTTCGGAAGAGTTCCTGCAGGCGCTCGACATCTATATGAGCAGCGACCGGCGGACGGTGAAGTTCGAGGTCGTGCTGGAACACCATCCGTACTCCGTCGAGGCGATGGATACGGTCGACCGGCTGTCGGCCGCCGCGCCGGGCATGGCGGAAGGCACGCCGCTGGAAGGCGCCGATGTCGCGGTCGGCGGCATCTCGAGCGTGAACAATGACCTGCGGCATGTGACCGCGGACGACTATTCGCGCACGGTCACGCTGATGCTGATCGGCCTGGTGCTCATCCTCGTCGTCCTGTTCCGCTCGCTGGTCATGCCGATTTACCTCGTGCTGTCGCTCATCCTGACCTACTACATGTCGGTGGCGGCGGCGGAAGTGCTGTTCGTGCGGATGCTCGACATGACGGGCCTCGGCTGGGCGGTGCCGTTCTTCGCCTTCGTCATGTTGCTGGCGCTCGGCACCGACTACAGCATCTTCCTGATGGACCGGTTCCGCGAATACCGGGATCTGCCGGCCGGCGAAGCGATTCTGAACGCGATGAAGAACATGGGCTCCGTCATCGTGTCGGCGGCGATCATTCTCGGCGGCACGTTCGCGGCGATGCTGCCGTCGGGCGTCATGTCGCTGCTGCACATCGCGACTATCGTACTGGCCGGGTTGTTCCTCTATGCGCTCATCATGCTGCCGCTGTTCATACCGGTCATGGTGCGGCTGTTCGGATCGTTCAACTGGTGGCCGTTCATGGGGCGGCGCGCCCGCAACGATGCGGACGCCGGCCTGGGGGCGTGAATCGGCCGAACCTCAAAAAAATCGCCGTCCCTCCCGCTTTGCAACAAGCGGATGGGACGGCTTTTCTCTTTACGAGAGCAGCGAGATGACCAGCAGCTCATACAGGACGAGCGGCAGAATCGTGTTGTAATACGGATTGAACGGCACGAACGGATTCCAGAACGCGCGGTATCCCGGTGCGTCCAACTCCAGGTACAGGATGCAGCCTTCGTGATGGCGGATGATGCCGTCATAGACGCCGCCGTCCATCGTCTGCACCCGAACCATGCGGCCGGCGTACATGTCGCAAATCTCGCACAGCCGCTTCTTCATCGACCGCAAGGACTCGGCGGCGGTCGAATCCGCGCGGTAAATGACCTTCGGTTGCTTCTCCATGTGGTCCGAATGCCTCCCAACAGCAGTTATTTGCTGTCAAGATATGCATTCGCCCAGATCAAGGTGCAGGACACGGGATTCCCCGCGGCATCCCGCCGCCCGGCTCAGCCGTCCGTCCGATAGACGACCAGAATGGCGGTCCGCTGATGCTGCGCGCCATGGGCGCCGGTCTTCGTGTAGGAACCGTAGCAGACGTTGATGACCTGGTCTTCGCGCAGGGTGGCGAGAAAATCGTTCACTTTCTTCACGGCGTGCGATGATTCGGTGTCAAGAAACTCTTTCACTTGAATCATGGCCATTCACCCCTGACTTGAAATATGGCGCCTGCCGGCAAGCGACGGTTCAACGGTCGTCTGCATCGGCGGCGAACGTGCAGACGCTCCTTACGATCCGGGCGCGGTATCCGCCTTGCGGCGTACGGATCTCCACCGTGTCTCCGACCCGGGCCAGGAGCAGACTGCTGCCCATCGGCGACAGGCAGGAAATCCGGCTCCGGTCGACATCGGCTTCCTCCGGCAGCACGATCCGGTACGTCTCATCCGGCCCGCCGTCCTCGTACCGAAGCGTCACCTCGGAGCCGATGAGCACCGGCAAGTCCTCCAGATCCCGGACGATGCCGGCCAGAATGTCTTCGAGCTGTTTCTCGTACCTTTGCAGCGTCTCCATCAATTCCCGTTGTTCCGGGCGGGCTGCCGACGGCGGCTGGCTGAACCATAGCATGCGGTTGTCGCCCAGGCAGGCAAGCTGGCGGCGCAATTCGGCTTCCAGTGCGCTGCCCGGCTTCATCATTCTATGGTTCATGGAAGATAACGCCTGCCTTTCCGATCGGAATGTTCACCAGGATGGCGTACCGCTTGCTCATGGGCAATCATCTCCTCCGTTGATGTGAAAACAGACCCCGCCTCGGGGGTCTACCCCTATCATACCACAAACAAAATGTATCCGCATTCAAAAGGGCTTGTCCCTCCCGCAGAACCGGCAACATAAAACATCCTTCCGGCGGACATCTTAAGCCTGATTGGCAGTTTCGTTCAGGGGGTGGCAACATGTTCAGACGAGTCAAGCCGGCCGTGCTGGTCTGGTCGGCTGCGGCCGTGCTGCTCGGCGTGTGGACGGGCCTGTCCCTGTCCGGTCCGGCGGGGAACCCGTCGGCTGCGGTGGCGGTGCTGGCGGATTCTCCGGCTTCCGCTTCCGCGGTTTCGTCCGGCGACCGCGCGTACCATTTCGGTTTCAAGAAGAGCCGGAACGGGCAGCCCGCATCGATCGACCAGGAAGGGTTCGCACCGCTGCTCGAGCGATACGGCGCGGTATTTCGGGGCAGCCCGGAGGGCAAAAATTTGTATCTGACCTTCGACAACGGCTATGAGAACGGGTACACGGAAAAAATCCTCGACGTGCTGAAGGCGAAAAAGGTGCCGGCCTGCTTCTTCGTGACGGGCCATTATGTGAAAGATCAGCCGGATCTGCTGCGGCGCATGGTCCGGGAAGGACACATCATCGGCAACCATTCGTGGTCGCATCCGGATTTCTCGACATTGCCGGATGCGAAGATCCGGGAAGAACTGGATCGGGTGGCGCGCGAGGTCGCAAGCGTGACCGGCCAGAAGGAGATGCGCTATCTGCGTCCGCCGCGGGGCATCTTCAGTGAACGATCACTCCGCGTAAGCCAATCGCTCGGGTACACCAACGTGTTCTGGTCGATCGCCTACAAAGACTGGGACACCTCGGCGCAGCGCGGCGCCCGCCATGCGTATGACAGCGTCGTCGCGCAGCTTCATCCGGGCGCCATCATCCTGCTGCACAGCGTGTCGAAGGACAACGCCGAGGCGCTGGCCGCGATCATCGACGAAGCGCGCAGACAGGGGTACACCTTCCGCAGCCTGGATCATCTGTTGTCGCCGGTGCCGGACCTGCCGTTCTGATCCCGCCTCTTGCATGGATGTCCACCCCGAAGCATAATGGGGAGGAAAGCGAATCCATGGGATGAGGACGGGATGCGAAATGAAATACAGACCGCTCGGCAACACGGGCATGAACGTCAGCGAGATCAGCTTCGGGACGTGGGCGATCGGCGGCTCATGGGGAAGGACGGACGATGCCGAATCGTTGAACGCGCTGGCGAGGGCGATCGACGCGGGCGTCAATTTCTTCGATACGGCGGATGTCTACGGCGACGGTCACGCCGAGGAACTGCTCGGCAAAGCGGTGAAAGGCCGGGACGACATCTACATCGCCACCAAGTTCTGCCGGGCTGCAGATATTCATGATCCCGCGGTCTACACGTACGAATCGGTGCGCAAGTTCTGCGAAGCGAGCCTGAAGCGGCTGGGCCGCGACCGGATCGACCTGTACCAGGTCCACTGTCCGCCGACGGACATCATCCGCCGCGGCGAAGTGTTCGGCGTGCTCGATCGTCTGCGTGAGGAAGGTCTGATCCGCGAATACGGCGTCAGCGTCGAATCGGTGGAAGAAGGACTGATCGCCCTGCAGTATCCGAACGTGAAGGCGCTGCAGGTGATTTTCAACGTGTTCCGGCAGAAGCCGGCGGAGGAGCTGTTCCCGAAAGCTCACGCGCAAGGCGTCGGCATTCTCGCCCGGGTGTCGCTGGCGAGCGGGCTGCTCACCGGCAAATTCACCGAGCAGACGACGTTCGAGCCGGATGATCATCGCCGTTTCAACCGGAACGGCGAGGCGTTCAACGTCGGCGAGACGTTCGCCGGGCTGCCGTTCGAGACGGGCGTCCGGCTGAGCCGGGAGCTGGCCTGGATCGGCGAGGGCCGCGGCAGCATGGCGGCCGCCGCCATCCGGTGGATTCTCGACAATCCGCACATCAGCTGCGTCATCCCCGGCTTCAAGACGGTGTCCCAGGTCGAAGCGAACCTGGCGGCCGCGGACGTGCCGCCGTTCACGGAAGCGGAGCAGGCGCGGCTGCGCGAGTTCTATGAACTTCAGGTGCGGGAGCATATCCGCGGGCCTTATTGAGGTTCCGCGGGCGGAATAGGGGTTGGACGAAGGAGCACGCTTGTCGGACAGGGGTGCTCCTTCATGCTGTGCAGCGAGGCAAGAAAGAACCGGCAGACCGCATGCAGCAATCCTGTGCATGCAGTCTGCCGGCACAGCGGAATCGGCGTTGCGGACCGGAGACGCGTGCCCGGTTACGATTCCGCCTCTTCACCCTCCGTCTCGTGTTCCGCCGCATCATCCGCGTCCTCAACCGGCGGCGCGTCGTCTGGTTCGGTCTTTGCCGTTTTCTCCGTCTCCGCTTCGTCATCCGGCTCAGGCAGCATCGCTTGCGGCGCCTCATCCGGCGACCGCTCCGGCAGCTGACGGACGTAGCTGTGGGACAGCTGGAGCAGGCGGAGCGCCCGCTCGAACGCGTCTTCGGTGACGACGCTCTCGTCGCCCGGCTCCCCGGAGAGGGGATAGAGCGTGCCGTCCGCGTAGCCTTCGCCCGGGATGAAGAGCGACTTGCCGGTAATCAGCGTGCCGGAGGGCAGATAGTACCGCTGCGGGAGCAGGTTGTCCTGCTCGACAAGCAGATTTTGCCCGAAGTGGATGTACCCGATCAGCGGGATGTCCATCAAGCCCGCAATCGTCGGCAGAATGTCGACCTGACCGCCGAGGCGGCCTTCGAACCGTTTCGGATAGAGCGCTCCGTCCGACAGCATGATGAGCGGCACGTTGATCATGTCGGCGTAGCCGTATTCGTGACCGATCAGTTCGGCAAGCAATTCCTGCTCGCGGTTGTTCAGCGAGTAGACCGGCAGGCCGACATGGTCGCCGTAGAGGACGATCAGGCTGTCCTGCCAGACGCCGCGCGCCTTCAGGTCGGCGATGAAGCGGCCGAGCGCTTCGTCCGCGTAGTGCTGCGCCTGCAGATAGTCGCCGACGAACGTGCCGCTGTATTTGTCCGACAGGTCGAGGCTGATCTTGTCCTTCGGCAAGGTGAACGGATGGTGCGCCGTCATCGAGACGACCTGCGCGTAGAACGGCTTGCCCTCCCGGTGCGCGCGCTCCAGTTCCTCGGCGGTCTTCCGGTAGAGCACGTCATCGGACGCGCCGAAGAACACCGCATCCTCCTTGCCGAAGAAGCGGTCGTCGTAATAGCGGTCCCAGCCGAGCGCGGCGTACAGTTCGGTGCGGTTCCAGAATTCCACGGTATTCGTATGGAACGTCATGGTCTCGTAGCCGCGCACCTTGAGCAGCCGGGGCAGGCTCGGCAGGCGGCGGTCCACATAGCGCATCGTGGCCGCTCCCTGCGGCGGGATGTAGAACGACGTGTTGACGACGTACTCCGCGTCCGACGTGTTGCCCTGGCCGACCATATGGTAGAAGTCCGGGAAGTAGAACCCTTGCCGCACGAGCGCGTTCAGGTTCGGCGTCACTTCCTGGCCTTCGACTTCAAGGCCGATCAGGAAGTTTTGCAGCGACTCCATCTGGATGACGATGAGGTTCTTGCCTTTGGCCCATCCCTGGTAAGGCGCGCGGACGGGGCGATGGACGCCTTTCAGCTCGTCGATCGCGTCCTGGGTGATCTCCGACTTCTCGATCAGCTCGTACTCTTCGTCCGCGATCAGCGAGTAGGCTTCATAGTTGAGAATGCCCATCTCCGAGGCTTGCACGCGTTCGTTCATGCTCGCCGTATGCGGCAAAATATTCATGACGCAGATGACGACCGAAAGCGCGAAGATGAGCGTCATGACGCCGCGCCGTTCATTCGGCCGGTTGCAGATGCGCAGCAGCCGGTACCCGGCCCCGTGCTTCCGCCGGCCGTTGATCAGCAGATAGATGAACACGACGATGTCGCTGAAGATGAACAGGAAGTACGGATCGATCAGCGAAAAGACGCTGTTCTTCACCGCCGTCACCTGATTGACCTGCTCCAGCGCGCGCCAGGTGACGATGACGCCGTAGTACTTGTAGTACATGATGACCGAGAAGAAGATTCCGGTGAGCGCCAGGTTGACGATCAGGTAGGCGGTCAATTTGCGTTTTGACGAAAACCATTCAATCAGGCAGAATATGGCCCAGATAAACGGAATTTCAGAGATGAGCGGCGCCCAGAACGGCATGTCCTCGAAGATGACAAGCCATGCCAGGTAGCTCTTGAACAGCATGATGACGGAGAAAAAGATAAACGGCCGCGAACCGATAATGCGATATACCCGGTTTAGCAGAGCCGGTCTCATGCGGACATTCCCCCTCGGCAAGACAACAAGCCGGTTACGAATGCGGCCGGCTTGCCATTGTTATCTCTCTATTTGATATAGACGTTTGCGATCGTATCAGGGTTGGCTCATCTTATTATGCTACGGCCGCAAACCGGTGTCAAAGGCGGTTGGCGTGCAGAACGCGCTTTTACGATTAAAATTTACACAGAAAAGGAAGGATTTTTCTTTCATTTTCGCAAAAACAAGCCAGGGAGTGGTGGGAAGTGGATTGGTTCAACCTGGGGTGGGGCGTTCTGTTCGGAATCGTCCAGTTTTCGTTGTTCCTTCTGTGTTACCGGCTGTTCGGCCGCATCGGCCTGTTCGCCTGGATCGGCGTCGCGACGGTACTCGCCAATCTGCAGGTCGTCAAGACGATCGAAATGCTCGGGCTTGTCATGACGCTGGGCAATATTACATACGCGTCCATCTATATGGCGACCGACCTGCTGAACGAGCGGCATGGCAGGGAAGAAGCGAGGCGCGCGGTCTGGTTCGGCTTTTTCTTCTTGTTCGCCTCCACCTTGGTCATGCAGCTTGCGCTCGTGTTCAAGCCGGATGCGTCCGGCCTGGACATGCAGGCGGCGATGGAGATGGTGTTCGGGCTGGCGCCCCGGGTGGCGGCCGGCAGCCTGTGCGCCTATCTCGTCAGCCAGGTGCTCGACGTGCAGTTGTTCAGCCGGCTGAAACGGCGGTTCGCGGCGCGCGGACAGTTCTGGATCCGGATCCTCGGCAGCACGCTGGTCAGCCAGTTCGTCGACACGCTGGTGTTCTGCACGGTCGCGTTCGCGGGCGTTTTCGAGACGGCGGTCTGGATCGACATTCTCGTCACGACGTACCTCATCAAGTTCGTCGTCTCGGGAGCCGGGACGCCGGTGCTCTATATCGCGCGGAACTTCAAGGATGAGGAAGGGCTGTGGAGCCGGAAGGCGGCTGAGTAAATCCGGCGCGCGTGCGGCATAATGAGGCAAAAAGGGGGCTTCTGCCGTGCGCGTGTACGAATGCGCCATTATCGGCGGCGGGATTGCGGGCCTGCAGGCGGCGATCCAGCTCGGCCGGTACCGGCATACGGTCGTGGTCGTGGATGCGGGAGACGGCCGGTCTTCGCTGTGCCGGGGCTATCACAATCTGCTCGGGTTTCCCGAAGGCGTGAGCGGGGAGACGCTGCGCCGCGCGGGGAGGGAGCAGGCGAGCCGGTACGGTGTAACGTTCATCGGCGGCGTCGCGACGGCGGTGCGGCGCGAGCCGGCCGGCGGCGGAACGGGCGGGCGTCCGGATGGGGACGGCCTGTTCGTCGTCTCGCTGGAGGGCGGCGCGGAAGTGCGCGCGCTCCGGCTGCTGATCGCGACCGGCGTGAAGGACCGGATTCCGGACTGGCCGGAGCTGAAGCAATGTCTCGGCATCACCGTCTTCATCTGTCCGGATTGCGACGGCTGGGAGACGATCGGCCGCCGCACGCTCGTGCTCGGCGCCGGCGACGCGGGCGCCCATCTGGCGCTCGAGCTGACGCCGTGGACGCGCGACATCGTCTATGTGAACCATGAGCTTAAGGCCCTCGACCCGGCCGCGGCCGTCCGGCTTCGGGAAGCCGGCATCCCGATGATTGAGACGCCGGTTGCGAAGCTGCTGGCGGACGAGGGCCGTCTGCGCGGCGTCCGGCTGGCGGACGGCACGGAGCTGCAGGCGGAGCGCGCGTTCCTCGGGTTCGGCGGGAACGAGGTCCGCTCGTCGCTCGCGGCCATGCTCGGCGCGCGGCTGGCTTCAAGCCGCCATATCGAGGTCGATCCGCGCACGAAGCTGACGAGCGTCCCCCATGTGTGGGCGGCCGGCGACGTGACGGTGCACTCGGAGCAGACCGCGATCGCGATGGGGGACGGACTCCAGGCGGCCATCTGGATGCACAAGAGCTTGACGCTGCGCGAGCCGCTGCCGCTGGCGCCGCGGGGATCTTGAATAGAAGGCGGGGCAAGCCGACCGCCGTGAAAGGAGCCTCGGCCGAAGGGCCGGGGCTTTTTGGCATATCGTCAAATAGAAAGAACGGATGAAAACGCACCCATTGACACCTTTCCCGTTTCGGGTTATCCTCTAGATAAAAATTGGTCCACCCAATTGACCAATTTTCGGGGAAGGGCTGGAAAGAAACCGCTTATGGCGATCAAGAAAGTCAAATATCAAAGAGTCTATGAAAACGTGATCGAACAGATCAAAGAGATGATCATCGAAGGCAATCTGAAGCCGGGGGACCTCTTGCCGACCGAACGGGAGCTGGCGCAGGCGTTCGGCATCAGCCGGGGAACCCTTCGCGAAGCGTTCCGCATCCTGGAGCGGGAGAACCTGATCGAAACGAAGCCCGGCGGGGGCAGGTACCTGTCCCGTTCGATCGAGTCCGTCGATGATCAGAACCGGATTCTGGACAATATCGAACGCGCGACGATCATCGAGCTGCTCGAAGCGCGCGAAATTTTCGAGACGGGCATCGTCGAGCTGGCCTGCCAGCGGGCGACGGACGAGGATATCGCGGATATCGTCGCCTCGTTCGAGCGGTGGGGCGACGCGGACGAGGAAGATCATACGCGTCCGGACCAGGCGTTCCATCTGTCGATCGCGAAGGCGTCGCACAACGTCGTGCTCGTCAACATGATGGAGCTCCATATGGATCTGCTCCGCCGGACCTTGAGCAAGACGCTGCAGAATGCCGGCCGCCGCGAAGAGGTATACAAGGAGCACCTGCAGATCGTCGAAGCGATCAAGCGGAGGGATGCCGAGCAGGCGAAGGCCGCGCTGCTGTACCACCTGGGCAAGGTCAAAGAGAACATTCTGGTGAGGCAGCTCGCTTGATGAATTTTTCTTTTTTGCCAAAATTGGATCACCCAGCGATCCAATCACGGCGCAATTGGACCACCCAGTAATCCACCAATCCAGGAAGATTACACGAAAACGAGGGAATCCTATGAGCCAGGACGTCAACATTTTATCGCCGTGCGGAATGCTCGGATACGGCTTCCCGGAGGAGTCGTTCCGAAGGGGAATGGAGCAGCAGGTGCATGCCGTGGTGGTCGACGCGGGATCGACCGACGGGGGGCCGCACAAGCTGGGAGCCGGCGTTTCGATCGTCAGCCGCCGGGCATGCAAGAAGGATCTGGAGATCATCCTGGGCGCCTGCCTGCCCGGAAAGGTGCCGGTGATCATCGGGTCGGCCGGAGGCTCGGGCGCCCGGCCGCATGTGGAGTGGACGCTGGACATCATTGAGGAGATTCTGCGGGAGAAGCAGATGTCCGCGAAGATTGCCGTCATCTGGGCGGATTTCACGCAGGAAGCGGTGCTGGACGCCCTCGGGCAGGGCAAGATCGTGCCGATGTCGCCCAATATCCCGCAGCTGACGGAGCAGACGATCCGCGAGACGGCCAGCATCGTCGGCCAGATGGGGCACGAGCCGGTGCTGAAGGCGCTGGAAGCGGGCAGCGAGATCATCGTCTGCGGGCGTGCCTACGATCCGTCGCCGTTCGCCGCGGTGGGCATTTTCCACGGCAAGGATCCCGGACTCAGCTATCATCTCGGCAAGATTCTGGAATGCGGCGCGCTCTGCGCGGAGCCGGCGACGACGAAGGATTGCATTCTCGGCACGATCGGCGACGACTACTTCACGGTCCGGGCGCTGAATGACCGCCGCGCCTGCACGCCGATCAGCGTGGCGGCCCATACGTTCTACGAGAAAGATCATCCCTATCTGCTGCACGGTCCGGGCTTCCTGCTCGATCTGGAGAACTGCCGGTTCACGGAGCAAGGTCCCGGCATCGTGCGCGTCAGCGGGAGCCGCTATATCCCGCAGGACAAAACGTTCATCAAGCTCGAAGGCGCCCGCCTCACCGCGTACCGCACCTTCGTGATCGCCGGGATCCGCGATCCCATCCTGCTCGGGAAGCTGGAAGATGTGGAGAACGCCGTCATCGCGCAGACGAAGCAGTATTACCCGGAAATCGACGAGCAAGATTACCGGATCCGCTTCTACAACTACGGGATGAACGCGGTGCTCGGCGAGCGGGAATTCGAGCCTTTCCGCGGCCATGAGGTCGGCGTCCTGTTCGAGGTCGTGGCGAAGACGCAGGAGCTGGCGAGCAGCATCTGCGCGACGGCGCGGTCGACCTTCCTGCATTACGGCTATGAAGGGCGCAAGTCGACGGCGGGCAATCTCGCCTTCCCGTTCGCGCCGAGCGACATCGAGTTCGGCCCGGTCTATGAGTTTTCGATCTATCACCTGATGGAATGCCGCGCGGACGGTTTTCCCATCGAGATTCGGCAAGGAGGCGTTCAGGATGGCGAAGCTGGGTGACATCGCCAAGGTGCTGCGGAGCAAAAATTCCGGTCCGTTCGAGATCACCCTGGATTGCCTGTTCGACAATCGCGAATCTTATGAACGCCTCAAGCGGTCGAACGCGATTACGCGGGAGACGATCGCCCGGCTGTATCAGATCCGCGTGGACCAGGTCCATCAACTCGTGTTCTACGATCAGGCGCTCGGCTTCAAGGTGACGATCGCCCGCGAGGTATCGTCGGGCTCGGCCGGCGACCGCGACGTCTACGGCGCGCAGCAGCACGCGCCCCTGATGAATCTCGACGTGGCGATGAAGGAGGAGGGACCATGAATGTGCTGAAAAAGCTGCGGCATGACTGGATTCTGTATGTGATGCTCGTCCCTCCCCTCGCGTACTTCGTCATTTTCCACGTGATCCCGATTCTGGGCATGCGGCTTGCTTTCCAGGATTACCGGATCATCGGGGACAACGTGTGGGTCGGGTTCAAGCATTTCGAAGTGCTGTTCAGTTCTCCGGCGTTCATGAACGTCATCCGGAACACGCTGATCATCAGCGCCATGAAGATGATCTTCGGCTTCCCGGTGCCGATCCTGCTGGCCATCCTGATCAACGAGGTGACGCAGCGCCACTTCCGCAAGTATGTGCAGTCGGTCGTCTACCTGCCGCACTTTCTGAGCTGGGTCGTCATCGCCGGGATCTGGATCAAGCTGCTGAGCCCTTCCGAAGGCGCGGTCAACCTGATCGCGAATTTCTTCGGGGAGCCGTCAATCGACTACATGACGAGCAAGGCCCATATCCGCTGGGTGTTCGTCGCATCCGAAATCTGGCGCAGCGCGGGCTGGGATTCGATCATCTACCTGGCGGCCATCATGAGCATCAGCCCGGCTCTGTACGAGGCCGCGAAAATCGACGGGGCGAGCCGCCTGCAGTCGATGTTCCACATCACGCTGCCGCAGCTGACAGGCACGATTGTAACCGTATTCATCCTGAACCTTGGCTTCTTCATGAGCGCGGGGTTCGATCAGGTGTTCAACATGATGAACGATTCGGTCATCAGCGTGGCGGATATTCTCGACACCTACGTCTACCGGATCGGCATCGTGAACGGCCAGTTCGCGTATTCCACGGCGGCCAGCCTGTTCAAGGGCGTCATCGGGATCGTCCTGATCCTCGGTACGCACTTTACCTCCAGGCGGTTGACCGGCAGAGGGCTGTGGTAGAAAGGGGGCGACCGATATGCGAAGAGTCGAGCTGACGAAGGTGATCATCCACGTCTTCCTGTTTCTGTGCACGCTCGCGGTGCTGCTGCCGCTCATCAATCTGCTCGCGGTCTCCCTGACGGACCCGGCCCATGCCCACCTCATGGACGGATTGGATCTGTGGCCGAAGAAGTTCTCCCTGGCCACCTATGAGGTGCTGCTCAACAACTCGCTGATTGCCGGCGGGATTCTGAACTCGGTGTTCATCACGGCGGCGGGCACCTGCCTCAATCTCCTGCTGACCACGATGGCCGCTTATGTCATCGCGCGGAACAACTTTTACGGCAAAGGTCTCGTCGTCATTTTCCTGATCATCATCATGGTGTTCGAGCCCGGCCTGATCCCGGAATATCTGCTCGTCAAGGAGCTGGATCTGCTCAACACCTACACATCGCTCATCCTGTACAAGGGCATCAATGTGTACTACCTGTTCATCATGATGCGTTACTTCCAGGATGTGCCGGAAGAGCTGCTGGATGCGGCCAAGATCGACGGCGCGGGCCATCTGCGCATCTACGCGCAGGTGATGCTGCCGCTGTCGAAGGCCGGCATCGCGACGCTGGGATTATTCTACGGGGTGTTCCACTGGAACGAGTATTTCCGTTCCATGATCTACATCACCGATCAGGCCAAATGGCCGCTGCAGGTGGTGCTCCGCCAGTTCGTCATCCGCCAGGACAACACGACGATCATGGGCGGCTACGAGAACATGTTCGGCGGACAGCTGGTCGATTTCGACGCCCTGCAGGCGGGAACGATCATCATTGCGATTGTCCCTTTGCTTCTGCTCTATCCGTTGATTTTGAAATATTACACCAAAGGCGCGATGGAAGGCGGTGTGAAGGAATAATGGGCGGTTGATCCGTGGGGGAAGAAGCAAGCGCGTCACGCGGAAAGATTTTGGACATTCAAAACGAATCTCAAGGGGTGCTGAAAAGAATGAAACGGATGGAAAGCTTGATCGCACTGATGGTCTGTATCCTGCTGGCGGTGACGGCGTGCTCCTCCGGCGGCAAGAACAATCCGGCCGGCTCCGGCGGCAGCGGCGGATCGTCGAACACCTCGTCGAACGCATCGGCGGACAACACGCCCGCGCCGTCCGGCGACCCGGTCACGATCCGGACCGTCATCAAGGATGTATCCGCATCCAATCCGCTCTATGCGCAATATTTCGACGCGCTGGAAGCGGCGCTGCTGGAGCATGAGGGGTTGAACGTCCAATTTGAACTTGTCGAGCTTCCGCAGGGGAACTATGCGGAGAATCTGAATCTCCTGCTGCTCGGCGGCGACATTCCCGATCTGATCTACTTCCAGGGCGGGGACCAGCCGATCGCCGAGCAAGGGCTGCTGGAAGATCTGCGGCCGTACATCGAAAACTCCAAATACCTGAAGAACATCATGATGGAGCACAACATCAAGCGGATCGAAAGCTATCCGTACCTGCTCTGGATCAAGCCGGTGACGCCGAAGGTGCCGGTCGTCCGCGCCGACTGGCTGAGCGGGCTGGCGACGGGCGAGGCGCTCATGGACAATCCGACGCCGGACAACTACTACGCGTTCTTCAAGGAACTGGTCGATTCGGGCAAGGCGAAATACGGCATTACGGTCGCGGGCGATCTGGCGGAGATCAACTTCATCTTCAATGAAGCGTTCGGCGTCACCTCGACCTGGCTGAAGAAGGACGACGGCACCTACGAGTATTCGCTCGTGTCCCAGGCGGAAAAGAACAAGCTCGAATTCTACAACAAGCTGTACAAGGAAGGCCTGTTCGACAACGAGTACATGACGAAGCAATGGGATACGAAGGAAGACGCGTTCTACAAGGGCGACGCCGGCGTCATCGTCGGCACGGCGGGCAAGGTCATCGACCTGTATGAAGCCCGCATGAAGGAACTGCACGGCGACAGCGCCGGACTGGTCGTGCTGCCGCCGGCCAAGGGCGTATCCCAGGGCTTCGGGGCGACCGACGTCACGAAGGAATCGCGCGGCTTCGCGATCTCGGCAGTGTCCGAGCACAAGGATGTCGTCTTCCGGATCCTCGACTTCCTCGCAAGCCCGGAAGGCCAGACGCTGGACCGCCTCGGCTTCGAAGGGCAGCACTACAACGTCGTGGACGGCAAGGCGGTGCTCACGGACGCGTTCTTCAGCGAATGGATCGCGTCGTTCTGGGAGCCGATCGAGCTGAACACGACGATTCCGGTGGAAGGCGCCTTGCTGGGCGCCACGGCGCAAGAATCGCTCGAGATGCCGACGAAGTACTTCAAGGAGGACAACAACTTCGCGATTCCGGAAGAGCATGTCGCGACCTGGGACGCGCTGACGAACCTGTACAAGGAGTACGCGGCCGACTTCATCACCGGCAAGAAGCCGATCAGCGACTTCCAGAAGTTCGTCGACGCCTGGTATGCCAACGGCGGCAAGGAAATCACGGAGTACGCGAACGATCTGTTAAACTAAGAGCAAGGTCATGAGCAAGAAAGGGAGCCTGTGACGGATGACAACTTTTCAGGACCGGGTCAGAGGGGTCGCGGCCGGCGTCGCGTTGGGAGACGCGATGGGCGCGCCGGTCGAGAAGCTGACCTTCGCCCAGATTCAGCAGCAATACGGGAAAGTCGAGTCGATCATGACGCGGTGGTACAAGGCGGATTACGACGAAGAGGCCCGTCTCGGGCGGATGCGCGGCGATGGCATTGTCACCGACGACACGCTGATGACGCTCGCGCTGATGCGGGTGTACGAGACCGAGCGCCGGCATCTGGACGCCTACGACATGGGGAATGAATTCGTCAAGGAAATCGCGTTCCGCAAGGTCTATGTGCCGGAGCTGGGCCGGGAGACGACCATCCTGGAGCGGCTGTTCTATCCGGAGAAGTATATTTTCATCCGTCATGTGCTCGCGAACTGCGAGCCGCGCGAAGGCGGCATCGGCAACATGGTGAACTGCGGGGCGGCGATGTATATCGCCCCCGTGGGCGTCGTCAACGCGGGCGATCCGAAGGCTGCCTATGACGAAGCGATCCTGTTCGCGATGGGGCATCAGTCGAGCTACGGGCTGGAGGCTGCCGGCGTCATGGCGGCCTGCGTCGCGAGGGCGATGGAGCCGGGCTGCACGGTCCGGGATATTCTGGACACGGCGCTTGGCTTCGCGAAGGACGGCACCCGGCTCGCGATCGAGGCTTGTCTGCACGTCGCGGACAGCCTGAAGAAGCAAGGTTCCTGGTCTTACGAGGAGGCGGTGGGGCGGCTGCATGAAGCGCTGCTGCCCTACTCCCCCATGGGGGACGACGTGCACCGCCATATCGACAAGGTCGGGAAGCCGAGCAACCACTACGCGCCGAGCCGGCTGGGCAGCATCGAAGAGCTGCCGGTGGCGCTCGCCTTCATTCATCTGCATGACGGCGAGCTCTATCCGGCGATGAGCGACGGCGTCAGTTCGGGCCGGGATACCGACTCGATCGGCGTCATGATCGGCGCGATTCTCGGGGCCATGCATGGTGTCGGCGCGATCCGGCGCGAGGATCTGGAGCAGCTCGACCGCGTGAACCGCCTCGACCTGATGGCCGCGAGCGATGCCTTCGCCGGTGCCGCCCGCGAGATCATCCGGCGGGATCTGGACAAGCTGAAGCGGCGGGAGGCCGTGCTCGACTGAACATACGATGATCGTCCGGGGGAGTGGAATGATGTTGCCAGCGAATTATCTGGAGCGGGTGTACGCGGGATTTCTCGGCATGAATATCGGCATCCGCCTTGGCGCGCCCGTCGAGCCGGAGGTGTGGACCTTCGAGCGCATCGAGCGGGTCTACGGGGACATTCGGGATTATGTGAAGCCGTATCGCACCTTTTCCGCCGATGATGACGCGAACGGCCCCATTTTTTTTATTCGGGCGCTGTATGACGATGCCGTGGACCGCGAGCTGACCGCGCAGGATGTGGCGCGGGCGTGGCTGAATTACGCGCGGGAAGGCGTCGGCATGTTCTGGTGGGGCGGCGTGGGCGTCAGCACCGAGCATACGGCCTACGTGAACCTTCGCAAGGGCATCGAAGCGCCGGCATCGGGTTCGATCGCCGTGAACGGGGAGATATTGGCGGAGCAGATCGGCGGGCAGATTTTCGTCGACGTGTGGGGGCTGCTGTGGCCGGGGAACATGGAGAAGGCGGCGCTTTACGCGGAGCGGGCGGCCAGCGTGTCGCACGACCGCAACGGCCTGTACGGGGCGCGCTTCATTGCGGCCTGCATCGCGAAGGCGTTCGAAGCGGACAGCGTCGATGAGGTGGTGGAGGCGGCCCTGGGCATGATTCCCGCGGATTCGCTGTACGCGCAGGTGGTGCGCGCGGTGATGGACTTCCACGACCGGCATCCGCACGATTGGCGGGCGTGCCGCCGGTTCCTGGAGACGGAATGGGGCTACGACAAATACGGCGGCGTCTGCCACATCATCCCGAACGCTGGGGTGTGCGTGCTGGCCTTGCTGTACGGCGGGGGCGATTTTGCCCGGACGGTGGAGATCGCGACGATGTGCGGCTGGGACACCGACTGCAATGCGGGCAACGTCGGCACGATCGCGGGCGTGCTGTGCGGTCTTGCGGGCATTCCCGGGCATTACCGGAAGCCGATCAACGATTGCATCGTCGCAAGCAGCGTGTCGGGCTATCTGAACATCGTCGATCTGCCGACGTTCTGCAAGGAGCTGGCGCTGCTGTCTTGCCGGCTGCACGGCCTGGAACCGCCGCGGAAGCTGGCGAACGGCGTCCGGTTCGGCGAGCTGTACTTCGATTTCGATCTGCCGGGCTCGACGCACGGCATCCGCACGAGCAATCCGTTCAAGACGCCGGTCATCCGACATTCGCGGCGCGTCCGGTACGGGGAGAGCGGCGGATCGCTGGAAATCGTGTTCGACCGCATCACCAATGTCGAAAGCAGCAAGATCTGCTACAAGCCTTATTACCGGCGCGAGGACTTCAACGATGAGAAATACAAGCCGACGTTCGCGCCGCAAGTGTACAGCGGCCAGACGGTGGAGTTCAAGCTCTGGCTGGACCAGTGGGAGGGCGCGCCGCTGCGGATCACGCCGTATGTCCGCGATACGTATACGAAGGAGGATGTGTTGCTCGAGGCCGTGGAGCTGGTCCGTGGCGAGTGGAACACGCTGAGCTTCGTGGTTCCGCCGCTTGCGGGAAGCTTCGCGGACGAAGTCGGCTTCATGATCGACTCGCCGACGTCGACGGCCGCATCCCGCGCGTTCGGCGCGCTGTATATCGGACGGATGCGCGTGTACGGCGGCGGCGGGTACGCGATCGACTGGCGCAAGCAGGCGGTCGAATTCACCTCGGTGACGCCGATGGCCCAGCATCGCGGGGAGTGGAGCCTGAAGGACGGCGCGCTGCACTATGCCGTCGAGGGGAACGCCGCCGCGTTCACGGGGAATTATTACGCGCGGGACGTGGAGGCCGAAGCCGAATTTACGCCGCTGTCCGGCGAGTCCCACGGGTTCGTCGCCCGGGCGCTCGGCATCGAGCGCTGCTACTGGCTGGGCTTGGCGGAGGAGGGCACCGTGTCGATCCGGAAGAACGATTTCGGCTGGACGGAGCTGGCGTCGGCGAGCTTCCCCTGGGAGCACGGCCGGACCTATGCCTTGAAAATGATCGTCCGGGGCGCTTCCCTGAAATTGTACGTGGATGATAAGCTGGTGGTGGAGGCGGAGGACGCGCAATACGCGCACGGCATGTACGGCGTTGCCTCGCTGAGGGATGCCGCGGGCAGCGTCGGCGAATTCCGCGTCATATCATTTACCGTACAGGACGGGATGGAACGATGAAGAAGATCGTCGTCGTCGGCAGCATCAATATGGATCTGGTGACGAATGTCGAGGCTTTCCCGCGGCCCGGGGAAACGATCCACAGTCTGGGCGTCGGCTACCAGCCGGGCGGCAAGGGGGCCAATCAGGCCGTGGCGGCCGCCCGCAGCGGCGCCAGCGTGCAGATGGTCGGTGCGGTCGGCACGGACAGCTTCGCGCAGACGCTGATCGACAATCTGGCGGGCAGCGGCGTGGATACCGCGGGCATTCTGCGCAAGGAAGGCCATTCGGGGCTGGCGATCATCACGGTGGACCGGTCGGGCGAGAACCATATCGTGCTGGCCGGCGGAAGCAACAAAGCGTTCGCGTTCGGCGAGATTGAGGGGCGGATCGCCTGGGACGAAGCCCATGCCGTCCTGCTGCAAAATGAAATCGACCGGGAGACCACCGCGGCGGTCATGCGGGAGGCGAAGCGGAGGGGCGTTCCCGTCTGGTTCAATCCCGCGCCGGCCGTGAAACCGGAGCCGTCGCTGCTGCCATTGATCCATACGTGCATCCTGAACGAGACGGAGATCGAGGTGATCACGGGCGCGAAAGTGTCCGGCGCGGAGGATGCGGAGCGGGCGGCCGGGCGGCTGCTTGAGGCCGGCGTGACGCAGGTGGTCGTCACCCTCGGCGACAAAGGCTGCGTCCGGGCCGGCCGGGACGGCGAATCCGTCCATGTGCCGGCCTTCAAGGTCCGGGCGGTGGACACGACGGCGGCGGGCGACACGTTCATCGGCGCCATGGCGGCGGCGTCAAGCGAAGGGAAGCCGGTGATGGAAGCGCTCAGGTTTGCGGCGGCCGCTTCGGCGTTGGCCGTTACCCGGCATGGTGCGCAGGCTTCGATTCCGTCCCGGGACGAGGTGGAGCGGCTGCTGTCCGGGTCGATCAGGAAATAAAAGGAAGAATATACGTTCGGTTATTTTTGAAGAGCTAGACTAATAACAGGAAATAATGCATATTAATAAAAGTACAACCTGACATTTCCCTTCTTTGACCGTGAAGGGAGGTGGCCTTGGTTGGGAGTTGCATCTTCCTCCGGTCCGGCGGCGACCGGCACCCAAGGCGTCTGTCCGGCGCCGAGGAGGTGATGCTATGGACACTTTTCCAATTTGTCATGGCGATGATGGCTTTCGGCACGTTCCTGTTGACGCTGCTGAGGTTCATTTTCGACCACCATGACAAAAAAAGAAAGTAACCGGTCCCCTGCCAAGGTTGACGGTCACTTTCTTCCGATTTCCATCCGGGGGAAGCGTTGACTCCCGTCCAGGATGAGGTTGTATGCCGGCGTCCGCCGGGAAAAAGGCCTGGGCTTTCGCCCGGGCCTTCTTTTATCATTGACCTTCCAATAACATAACATACTTAGAAGCTCATGACAATTTGAAACTTTTTTCAAGCCGGATGGCTGCCGGTTCAGCGGCTGGGCGAAGGCCGGCCGACGAGCCGCGGCCCCGTGTACACGCGGGGATTCGGCTCGCCCGGGCGGATGGCGAGCCACGCCACGAGCGCCGAGACGGCTCCGGCTCCCGCCAGGCACCAGAACAGCGGATCGGCGTTCGGCCGGCCGAGCAGCGAGGCGGCCGGCGGACCGAGGGCGACGCCCGCAAAGCGCATGCTGCTGTAGAACGAGCCGACGGTGCCGCGATGCGCCTCATCGATCCCTTCGGTGATGAAAGCGTCGAGGCAGGGCAGGGCGGCGCCGATGCCGAGGCCGGCGGCGCTGAACAGGGCAAGCTGCAACCAGATGCCGTCCGCGGCGGCGCAGGCGCCCGTCGCGCAGGCCGACAGCGCAAAGCCGGCCGTGGCGATCACCTTCATGCGGCGTTTCCGCTCGCCGATCAGCTTGCCCGTGACGTAGGAGGCCGTGCAGAGCACGGCGAGCGGGAGGGCGAGCACGGCGCCTTTCCACACGCCGTCCAGTCCGAGCTGGTCCTCGAGGGCATCCGACAGGTGGACGAGGCTGGCGAACAGGATGAACATGCCGAGCCCGCCAAGGGCGAAGACGGCGAAGAGCCACCGCCCTTTCTGCCGGAAGATGCGCCGCAGCGTGCGCAGAAACGCCGGCAGCGGCTGCGGCTCGTCCTTCTTCGCGGGTGCGCGGACCAGCAGGGCCACCAGCAGCACCGCGACCGCCGCGAAGACCGGAATGGCCGCAAACGGCGCGTACCAGGCCAGCATCGCGAGGACGGAGCCGATGATCGGGCTGAGCACTTTGCCGAAGGTATTCGAGGTTTCGATCAGGCCGAGACCTTCGCTCACCTGTTCCTTGCTCTTGAACATGTCGCCGACGAGCGGCATGACGATGGGCGCCGCTCCGGCGGCGCCGATGCCCTGCAGAATTCGTCCGGCCAGCAGGTACGGGTACGGGTGCTTGAGCCAGATGATGGCGGCGGTGCAGACGGCGCCGCCGATGCCGGCCAGGGCGAGGCACGGGAGGATGACGCGCTTCCGGCCGATCCGGTCCGACAGCCAGCCCGCGGGCGGGATGAAGAGGATCGCCATCACCGAGAAGACGGTGATGATCAGGCTGGTCTGAAGCGGCGTCAGCTCCAGCTTGCGCCGGATGGCCGGCAGCACGGGAATGAGCATCGAGTTGCCCAGCGTCATGATGAGCGGGATGGAACTGAGCGCGAGCAGCGCGCTTCGTTTGGTTCGGCTCACACCGGATCCTCCATTTCCGGGTCTTGTCGGGCATGTGCCGCATCCGGTCGACCGGTATGGTGCACAACAAACAAGGTTATCGTGCGCTGCGGGGGATGTTTTCATACAGTACAAAAAAGGACGAAGCCTGCATCGGCGACGGACAATGTCCGGACAGCCGGCAGGCTTCAATGGTTTCTATATCCAGGTGAACACCGGTTCCTCGTCCGCGCAGCGGACGGGGATGTGCGGGAACGCGGCCGCAAGCCGCCTCGCGAGCAGGCGCATGCCCGCCGCCTCGCTCTCGGCGTGGCCGAGCACGATGAGCGCCCGCGCCCTGCCTTGCCGCGCGGCGTCCCGGACGTATTCCGGCGTCTCCCATTCCGGGCCTTCGCCGCAAATGACAAGATCGAGCCGTTCCTGTTCGAACAGCGGAATGGCGTTCGCACCGCCGCCGCGGTAGCCGACGAGCAGGCCGATCCGCCGGCAGGGGGCGTCAAGATCTCCCGAGACACGGACGACGGACAGGCCGAGGCGCCGCTTCACTTCCTCCGCGACTGCCCGGACGGTCGTCCCTTCCCGTTCGATGATCGCCGCCTCCGGCAGATGCCGGACCGTGAAGCGCGCCCAATCCAGCGCTTCGATCAGGCCTTCGGCAATGCCATCCGGACGGTATCGGTGGATGTGGTCGTGGAGCCGATAAATCGCCAGCCCCGCTTCGAGGATGAAGTTTTTTTTCGCCTGATAGACGGGGTCATCTTCGATGGTCTTCGCAAAACCGGCGTGATGGCTGTAGAACGGGCCTTCGTGGGCGATGACGAGATTGGCGCCCGCCGCGTGCGCTTCCTCCAGCACCCGCTGCGTCGGCATGAATGCCGTCACGATGCCCGTCACGGTCGTCTCCGGCTCGCCGAAGAGCAGCTCATCCACCGTCTGTCCGAGCTGTCCGGCAGGCGCGGTCAGCGCGGCGACCACGTCCCCGACGGTCGTGCGCATCGGTCGGCTATCCCTCCATGCACGCGGATCAGACGAGGTCGCAGGCTTCGACCGGCATCCAGTGCGGGTCCTTGCCGTCCCACTTCACGTTGCAGCCGATCGGGTTCGTCAGCGGCACGGCGACCGGCCGGCCGGCGATGACGTCCGCGAGCGCGTTGTCGAGGTCGTTCACGGTCATCTGCGACGTGTCGCGCGGATTGTCCACGCCGCGGCCCGTGTAGACCAGCTTGCGGTTCTCGTCGAAGACGTAGAAATGCGGCGTCCGGAGCGCGCCGTACGCTTTCGCGACTTCCTGCGTTTCGTCGCGCAGGTAAACCCAGGGGAAACGGTGTTCTTCCATGCGCCTCACCATGTTCTCGAAGGAGTCTTCCGGCTTCGTGTTCTCGCTGTTCGAGTTGATGCCGACGAAGCGGACGCCGTGCGGCTCATACTTGAGCGCGGTCGCGCGGGTCACTTCGTCCGAGCCGATGACATACGGGCAATGGTTGCATGTGAAAAAGATGACCAGCACGCGCGCGTCCTTGAAGTCATCCAGCGACCAGGTGCGGCCGTCCGTTGCGGGCAGGCGGAAATCGGGGGCCTGCTCGCCGATCTGCAGTGTGAAAGCCATGGTTATCACCCTCCTTGCCGCCCATTATACAGCAATTCCGGCGGTTTGTAATGCGGCGCTTGGGCCGGAACATTTCAATTGAGCTGCCGGGGATCGGCGGTGACGAAGGAAGCGGTCCTCCGAACGGGGACCGCTTCCTTCGTGTGTGTGTTGATGGATTATGCCAAGGGCAGCTTGCGCGTCAGACGGCTTTGGGCGCCGCATCCGTCGTGCCGCCGCCGAGGGTGTCCTTGCGGCGGAAGATTTTCTTCCAGCCGGCCCGCAGGATCGGCATCAGCCAACGGTCGAGGCCGAACGCTCCGGCGTTGGCGCCGCCGATGAAGATCAACGCGCCCAGCAGCACCATCCACGGGTTCGTGCTTACGGTTCCCGCGAAGAGGAACAGGAAGTTGAGCATCAGGCCGAAGAAGGCGGCCGCCGTCGTCAGTGCGCCGAGGATGAGGCCGAGGCCGATCAGGAACTCGCCCACCGGGATCAGGAAGTTGATCAGCTTGACGTTCGGCAGCGCGAAGTGCTCAATGAACGCCGTGTACGTCGGGTAGACCGCCGCGCCGGTCGCCTTGTCGGCGACGGGGTTTTCGACCGCCCGGGTCAGGAAGCCGGCGGCGTCGAACCCGCCGGTCATTTTGTGCCAGCCGGCCTCGAGCCACATCCAGCCGATGTACAACCGAAGCAGAAGGAGCGCGCCCGCTGCATAAACATTTTCTCGCCAGAATTTCATCATGACCGTTCACTCCTTATGAAGATTGATCCGGAAGCAAAACGCCGATTGGAATCGACTTGCCGGTTCGGGATGTTCGTTCATTGCCGATCGGTGGATGGCCGGGACCGCTGCATCGCTGATCCTCTCCCTTGCTTGCCGCGCCGGTTCGGCTGCGGATGATTGATCTTGTTCTTTACGTCTTCAGTGTAATATGGATGGCACGCAAAGTATGTGATAAAAATCACAAATATCGTGAAAAATTTCACAATAGGCGGATTTTTTTTGTGCGAGGCCCGTTTGACCCTGTGCGCCGCGGATGGTAGACTCGTGGGTAAAAAAGGCAGGAGGGACGCGGCATGACGGTGCACGCATTCGAGGCGGAGACGCTGGACGGCAGGCAGGTTTCACTCTCCGATTACGCGGGCAAGGTGCTGCTCATCGTGAATACGGCCAGCGCCTGCGGGTTGACGCCGCAATATGAAGGGCTGCAGCAGCTGTACGACCGGTTCAGGGACAGGGGCTTTGAAGTGCTGGGTTTTCCCTGCAACCAGTTCGGGGGGCAGGAGCCGGGCACGCATGAGGAAATCCGTGCGTTCT
Source organism: Thermobacillus xylanilyticus (assembly GCF_907165215.1). GTDB lineage: Bacteria > Bacillota > Bacilli > Paenibacillales > Paenibacillaceae > Thermobacillus > Thermobacillus xylanilyticus. The sequence goes on from NZ_CAJRAY010000042.1 coordinate 46,099, forward strand.
GCACGCGGAATTACGGCGTGACGTTCCCGATGTTCGCGAAGGTGGACGTGCGCGGCGAAGGGGCGCATCCGCTGTTCAAGCATCTGTCCGGCGGCGACGATGAGCGGATTCCGTGGAATTTCACGAAGTTTCTCGTCGACCGCGATGGGCGGCTGGTGCGCCGGTATGAGCCGAAGGTGACGCCGGATCAGCTGGCCGGGGACATCGAGGCGCTGCTGTAGCGTTTTTCGTTCGGGGGTGTGGCAAGGTGACGGAGATTCTGGTCGTCTTCACCGGCGGCACGATCGGCAGCCGGCAGACCGGCGCGGTCGTCGACGTCGACAGCGGCACGGGCTATGCGCTGCTTGAGCGTTATCGGGAGTCGGCGGGGGCGTTGGCGGAGGAGATCCGCTTCGAGACGGCGCAGCCGATGACGCTGCTCAGCGAGAACATGATGCCGGCGCATTGGCTGGCGCTTGTCCGTTGCCTGCGCGAGCGGCTGGCAACGGAGCCGGAGCGCTTCGCGGGCGCGATCGTCACGCACGGCTCGGACACGCTGCCGTACACGGCGGCGATGCTCGGCTATGCGCTCGCGGACGTCCGGCTGCCGGTCGTGCTGACGGCGGCGAACCGTCCGCTCGAAGATCCGCGCAGCAACGGGCTGCGGAACTTCGCCGCAGCGGTCGATTTCATCGTGGACGCGGCGCTGCCCGGCGTCTATGCGGTTTTCGAGAACGACCGGGGCGAGATGCCGGTCATGCTCGGCACGCGGATGGCGGAGGCCCGCCCGTTCGACGACCAGTTCGCGCCGCCGTACGGCGCGCCGCTCGGGCATATGCTGGACGGCCGGTTCGTGCCGCACGAGCATGCGGTGAACCCGCCCGTGGCGGCGCTGCGCGCGGCGCGCGAGCCCGGCCTGCCGCCGGAGCGGCTCGGCTTCACGACGGATATCGTCTATATCCGTCCGTATCCCGGCCTCGACTACGGCCTGTACGACTTCGAACGGCTGCCGCGCAGGCCCGCGGCGGTGCTGCACGGCCTGTACCATTCGGCGACGGCGTGCAGCGCGGCTGCCGGCGCGTACGAATCGTCGCTGCCCGCGTTCGCGGCGCGGTGCGCCGCGCTCGGCATCGACGTCTGGCTCGCGCCGGTCAAGGCGGCGGACAGCGCGCGCTACCGCTCGGCGCACGAGCTCGCCGAGGCGGGCGTGCGGGGCCTCGCGCGCATCGTGCCGGAGGCGGCCCTGGTCAAGCTGATGGCCGCCTACGGCACGTACCCGGGGCGGGATCCGGAGACGGTGCGGGAGCGGGAAGCGTTCTTGGCACGGAATGTGTTTTTTGAGCATCACGAGGGCGGGGATTGGTGAGCCGAAGCGCGTACCCCCTTATTTTTCCGCGGAGAATTGTGTATCATATGTAAGATAAGAGTTTGTGCGCTTGCCCGAGCGGCGGCGCCAGCCGTTTTACTTGCGCCGGAAAGGTTGATCTGAGTGGAGAACATGACGTCTTCGAACTTCATCCGCACCATTGTGGAACGGGATTTGCAGGAGGGCAGGGTCAAAACCGTCGTCACCCGTTTCCCGCCCGAGCCGAACGGCTACCTGCACATCGGCCACGCCCGGGCGATCATCATCAACTTCGACATCGCCGACGCCTACGGTGGCCGCACCCATCTGCGCTTCGACGACACGAACCCGACGAAGGAAGACGTGGAGTACGTCGAGGCGATCAAGCGGGATATCGAGTGGCTCGGGTTTGAATGGGACGCCCTCTATTATGCTTCGGACTATTTCGAGGAAATGTACAACCGTGCGGTGCTCCTGATCAAGAAAGGGCTCGCCTATGTCGACGACCAGACGCAGGAAGAGATCCGGGCGACGCGCGGGACGCTGACCGAGCCGGGGATCGAGAGCCCGTACCGGAACCGGAGCGTGGAAGAGAATCTCGACCTGTTCGAGCGGATGCGGAGGGGCGAGTTCAAGGACGGCGAGAAGGTGCTACGCGCCAAGGTGGACATGAAGTCGCCGAACATCAACATGCGCGACCCGGTCATTTACCGCGTGCTGCATGCCCGCCACCACAACACCGGGGACAAGTGGTGCATTTATCCGATGTACACGTTCGCCCATCCGCTGGAGGACGCGATCGAGGGGGTTACCCATTCGCTCTGCTCGCTCGAGTTCGAAGATCAGCGGCCCTTCTACGATTGGGTCATCCGGGAGTGCGAGATGGAATCGCAGCCGCGCCAGTACGAGTTCGCGAAGCTGCAGATCCAGGGCGCGGTCATCGGCAAGCGGTACATCAAGCAGCTTGTGGAAGCCGGCGTGCTGGACGGCTGGGATGACCCGCGCGTGTACACGCTGAGCGGGCTCCGGCGGCGCGGCTACACGCCGGAGGCGATCCGGGCGTTCGTCCGCGAGACCGGGGTGTCGAAGAGCGCCGGCGTCGTCGATCCGCGGATGCTGGAGCATTTTGTCCGGGAAGATCTGAAGCTGAAGGCGCCGCGCACGATGGCGGTCATGCGGCCGCTCAAAGTCGTCATCACGAACTACCCGGAAGGTCAGATCGAATGGCTCCCCGCGGAGAACAACGCCGAGAACCCGGAGATGGGCGAGCGGCAGATTCCGTTTTCCCGGGAGATCTACATCGAGCAGGACGACTTCATGGAAAATCCGCCCGCGAAGTATCACCGGCTCTATCCGGGGAACGAAGTGCGGCTGAAGCACGCGTACTTCATCAAGTGCGAGGAAGTCGTGAAGGACGCAAGCGGCAACGTGATCGAGCTGCGCTGCACCTACGATCCGGAGACGAAGAGCGGCTCCGGGTTCACGGGGCGGAAGGTGAAGGGGACAATCCACTGGGTCGAGGCATCGCATGCGGTGCCGGCGGAGTTCCGGCTGTTCGAGCCGCTGCTGCTGGATGAGAACGCCGTGGACGAGGAGCCCGAGGCCGGAGCAGGCGAGGAGAACGGGGACGCCGCGCCGGCGGAAGACCGTTCGCTGCTCTCGCGGATCAACCCGAACTCGCTCCAGGTGCTGCACGGGTTCGTCGAGCCGCACATGAAGGATGTCGAGCCGCAGCAGAAGTTCCAATTTTTCCGGCACGGGTATTTCAACGTCGATCCGAAGCTGTCGGCGCCCGGCAGGCCGGTGTTCAACCGCATCGTGTCGCTGAAGAGCTCGTATGAAGTGAAATAAATAAAGTGAATCTGACTGATTGAGCCATATCCGAATTCTCGGGGTTGAACGTGACCTGATGATTTAAACCAGGGGTGCGGATTATGGCCTTTTCTGTTTTCTGAATCAGAGAGTATGATGCAATTGGTATGATTTTAACCCGCGGTCTGATGGCCGAGGAAAGATACATTAGGAATCGAATATTGCTCCGACAGTTTGTACCAATGAAATTTACTTGAATTCCAACTTTTAATATTCTTATTATTAGGGAGGGTTCAAATTGCCGATTCTTGCCGTTGTCGGGACCGGATATGTGGGTTTGGTTACGGGAGTGTTGTTGGCCGATTTTGGTCATACCGTGACTTGTGTTGATGTAGATGCGGAGAAAATCAACAAGCTTTGCAATGGCCAAATTCCGATCTATGAGCCGGGTCTTGAACCGATCGTAATGAGGAACTTGACGTGTGGACGCCTGCATTTCACAACTGACATTCGAGTCGCGGTCGAAGAGAGCGAGGTTATTTTTATCACTGTCGGAACTCCCCCAAAGGAGGATGGTAGAGCGGATATTCAGTATGTATTGCATGCGGCAAGGGAAATTGCCAAGTGGATGAATGGATATAAGGTCATTGTCAACAAATCGACTTCACCGGTGGGAACGGCACGAGCCATCAAGCAGACGATCCATCAGGTTTTGCATGAGAGAGGTGTTAATTTTCCATTCGATGTCGTTTCCAATCCCGAATTTTTGAGAGAAGGCACGGCCATCCAAGACTTTATGCATCCGTACAGAATTGTGATCGGAGCGGAAAACCCGCATGCAATTGAGCGCATGAAAGCTGTTTATGGCTTCTGTTACAAGAACGAGGTCCCCACCATAGAGGCGAATTTGGAAACCGCAGAAATGATTAAATATGCTTCAAACGCGTATCTGGCCATGAAAGTAACATATATCAACGAAATTGCGAATGTTTGCGAGAAAATGAGGGCAGACATTCAACTGGTCGCCGAAGCGATGGGGCTGGACCAAAGAATCGGACCTAGCTTTTTGAAAGCGGGCCCCGGATATGGCGGAAGCTGTTTTCCAAAAGACGCTTCCGCATTAATACGGATGGCGGAAGATTGTGGAGAGTCATTGCAGCTTGTTGAAGCGATGATCAAGTCCAATCAACTCCAAAAACTGCGGATGGTTGACAAGATCCGGGATGGACTGGGAGACCTCGCCGGAAAAAATATCGCAATCCTCGGAATCACATTTAAGCCAAACACGGACGATATCCGTGAGTCGCCAGCCCTTGTCATATTGCCCCGGCTGGTCGAGCTTGGAGCGAAACTTCGCGTTTATGACCCTTGCGGTCGTATAAATGGGGAACGGGCCTTTCGCGACATTCTTGATTCCATTGCCTGGTGCGGCGACATTTATGAAGCTGTAAGCGATTCTGATGCAACAGTTATTCTGACGGACTGGGATGAGTTTAGAAGCATAGATTTCGACCGTTACGAGTCTTTGCATGCTGGAAAAGTGTTGTTTGATCTGCGGAATTTGTACGAAAGGCAGCCCATGACAGAGAAAGGTTTCCTGTACTTTGGAGTGGGCAAGTAAAATCGTGATAAATATTAGGGCTGGGAGAGGTTGATTGGATTGGCAATTATCGTAACGGGCGGCGCCGGTTATATCGGCAGCCACACGTGCGTGGAACTGTTGAACGCGGGGTATGACGTCGTAGTGGTGGACAACCTGTCGAACAGCCACCGCGAAGCGGTCCGGCGGGTTGAGGAGATTACGGGACGGAAGGTCGCGTTCCACGAGGCCGATCTGCTGGACAAGCCCGCGCTCGAGCGGGTGTTCCGCGAGCACAAGGTCGAGGCGGTCATCCACTTCGCCGCGCTGAAGGCGGTCGGCGAGTCGGTCGAGATGCCGCTCGAGTACTACTGGAACAACATTGCGGGCACAATCCAGCTCTGTCAGACGATGCGGCAGTTCGGGGTGAAAAAGATCGTCTACAGCTCGTCCGCCACCGTCTACGCCGTTCCTGATTCGCCGCGCCCCCTCACCGAGGATTCGCCGCTCGGGCCGATCAACCCGTACGGCCGGACGAAGTGGATGGGCGAGCTCATCCTGCGCGACTTGCACGCAGCCGATCCGGAATGGGGGATCGCGGTGCTCCGCTATTTCAATCCGGTCGGGGCGCATCCGAGCGGGCGGATCGGCGAGGACCCGGAGGGCATCCCGAACAACCTGATGCCCTACATCACCCAGGTCGCCGTCGGCCAGCGGGAGCGGCTGAACGTGTTCGGCGGCGACTATCCGACGCCGGACGGAACGGGCGTCCGGGACTACATCCATGTCGTCGACCTCGCGGAGGGCCATCTGAAGGCGCTGGACAAGATTCTCACGAATCCCGGGTATCACGTCTACAACCTCGGCACGGGGCGCGGCTACAGCGTGCTCGAGGTCGTGGCCGCGTTCGAGCGGGCGAGTGGCCGCAAGATCCCGTATACGATCGTCGGGCGCCGTCCGGGTGATACCGCAGTCTGTTACGCTGATCCGTCCGCCGCGCGCGATGGCCTGGGCTGGGCGGCCACGCGGGGCATCGAGGAGATGTGCGCCGACGCCTGGCGTTGGCAGCGGCAGAATCCGGAAGGATACGGCAACGGAGAATAAAAGGGCAAAAAAAGGGAGACCCCGAAGGGTCTCTCCTTTTTTGTGCCGTTAAGGGCGGCTGATCAGATGAAGTCGACATTGCTCAGGACGCGGATGATCATCACAGCAGCTTCCGCACGGGTAGCCGATGCGGTCGGCGATACCGTGTTGGCGGACGTGCCGCTCACGATACCGGATTCGATTGCTGCCGCGAGTTCCGCTCTAGCCCAGCTGCCGATTTGACCAGCGTCCTTGTAGCCGCTCAGGAGAGCAGCGACTTCCGCGTTCGACAGGACGACTTCAACGCCAGCCAGTTCTTGGGCGCGGATGACCATGGCAGCCATCTCTTGACGCGAAATCTTGTCCGTCGGGCGGAACTTGCCGGTGCCGTCGCCCTTGACGATGCCGTATTCTGCAGCGGCTGCTACAGCGTCGGCATACCATGCGGACGAAGCGACATCGGAGAAGTTCGCGGCTTCGGAAGCCTGGAGTCCGAGTGCGCGGACGATCATCGCGGCGAATTCCGCACGCGTGACATCACGCTTCGGCTCGAACTTGCCAGCGCCGGTGCCGTTGACGATCAGCTTGTTCGCCAGCGTGTGAATGTCCTTGACACCCCAGTGGTTCCGCAGGTCCGAGAAGGACTTCGGAGCCACATCGATGATGGCGTAGACCGAGTTGGAGTTGCTGAAGAATGCAGCATCCTCCTCGCCAACCTTCGTCGGGATCGGGTTCACCGTGTCACCCTTGATCCGCACAGCGACGAGGTTGTCGCCTTCGTCCGTCAGGTTCAGGGTACGCTTCACAAACTTGCTGAACTTGTTGATCTCAACCGACTTGTCGCCAGCTACGGCTTCAAGCTTGAAATCGACGATCGCGGATACAGCCTCACCGCCTGCCGACTCGATGGCTGCTTCGGCTGCTGCCTTGGCTGCGCCTTCCAGTTCGGCAATCGTCACGACGATCCAGAGATCATCGATCGAAACGCCCAGCTCTTCAGCCAGCGCTTCCAGGTCGAGCTCGTCCAGAGGCAGTTCATACGAGCCGAGCGGCGAAACAATCGTTACGACACCGCCTACCGTCAGAGCGGAAGCCGGAAGCTTCGCAACTTCGCCAGTGATCTCGACAATCGCAGAACCGCTCTCCAGTGCCTTCTTCAGCGCGTTGGCGTCAACCGTGCCGTCCGGGTTGGCTTTCACCACACCGTCAGTCGGGTTCGTGTCACCACCGCCAATGCCGCCGAAGATCGGAGGAACTACTACGCCTGCGTACACATAAGCGCCCTCATATACGCTGGATGCTGCACCTTCGTAATAGTAGCGGAGGTTCAGCGGGAAGTATGTAGCGCCGTACGTCGACGCGTCAACTTCGAAGCTGTAGTAGTAGTGACCGTTGCTCGGATCGAGGTAGAAGTACGTGACAGATACGCTCGTATCCAAGCGATTGCCGTCCTTGTCGTAAACAGCAATTACCGGCGATACACCTTCACCGTGGTACGTATCGGTATACACGGTGCCCGTTACCTTCCCGGTGATGGCATTGTGCGTCAGGTTCATAAAACCTTTCGCAGCAAAAGCCGCAATCGGGAACAGCATCGATGCGATCATGAAGAACGCTACGAGTGCAGCAGTTTTGCGTTGGATCAATGCTTTCATTCATTTTCACCTCCTTTCGAGACAATTACATTCATGAAGAACAACACTATTATAGTGCACAATTTGTCGAAATGGAAGTGAATTGGAACAGAATATTATTCATAGATTCGAACCCAGATTCCCCAATGATTGGCAGTTACTGTAAGAGCGAGTCCAGATACATTTTCTCATTCGGACCGGCTTCTACCAATCGATTCAGTAAATCGGCATCCGATTGCCCCAGCATATACAGAGCTGCCAGATAGTAACGAACGCCAATCCTATTGTATACATCACTCAGATCATTTTCAACCATTGGTTTTAACATAGAGACAGCATCTTCATAACGACCTTGCCCAAATAAAATTTGCCCCACTGCTTGTCTAATGAAAGGCGTGACGTCGAAGTCACGTCCCTGAAGCTGCTCTTCAGGCAATAACATCAACAACTGCTTACGATGCAGGACCTCCTCATAGAGTTCCATACCCCGATTCCAATAGGTCTGTGCTTTGGCAGGATCAGTGTCCTTCACACTGTTTCCGTTAACCGCATATTCCATGATCGCGGCTTCATAAAATTTAATATCCCACTGGAATTTAGAGATGCCTTCTTCCAAAGCTTCTATCGATTCATTATACTCTCCCAAGTCCTTATGGTTTCGGTACTCCGACAAAATAATTTGGCGATCATAAGGCTCGGTTGATTTGATCTGCTCAATTAATTCCTTTGCCTGCAATGCATAAGAACGATCACCGGTCTGGTGGTAGGCTTGCCCCAGCCAGTCAATCTTGGTGACAAGATAAGCCGGGTGCTTGGGCGAATATGAAATGGCCTGATCAAGTGTTACAAGCAACTCGTCCAGCGGCGGCTTTTCATTTATTGCCTTATTTATTGCGCTTTTAAAATATTGACTCCCAACATACTCTTGGTAGGCTTGCACGATCAAGACAAGAGTTACTACAGCCAAGGCTCCATGATACAAGAAGCGCCAGCGGGAAGCAACCTTCGATTTGAGTAATGTCAAGGAGATCTTTTTATCGTACACTGCCACAAGAACGCCCAAAGAGAAGAAGACCAGGCCTGCTATATATACGTAACTCATGTCAAAGTCAATTAGGCTGTGGGCAAGCAGTGTGAAAGCCAAGATAAAGAAAATGAAATGGCTCGGCTGCTGCTGTCTTTCCCGCCAATATTGTTTCAAATATTGAAAGAAGATGACGCATAGAATGAGCAGCAGTATCGAAAAGCCTACCCAACCGATCTCGACAAGCGTCTGTGCGAAGAAGCTATGCGTCTGCCGGCTGACATACGGGTTGTTCTGGTATTTCTCGTACAGCGCACTCCAACCGCCTCCGCCGGAGCCAAAAAGCGGATAGTCGGATGTCAGTTTCAGCGCATCGACATAGAACGTCTTCCGTTCAAGTACACTATGCTGTTGAAAGTTAATATTTTGAAGTCTTTCGGCGATGCTTGAGGGCAGAATGGAACTCGCAATCCCGGTTCCCAGCAGCAATAGCAGCCCAAGAATGCCCGCTCCACCCAAGCCGACCGGTACAATAAAGGAGGCGAATTTTCGGCCGGACAGCGCGGATAATTTTTTCTCTAACCACGAGTACCGGGTGCGAATTCCCCAGATGAGAAGTGTAGTGACAAGCGATCCAATCAGCAGAATCAGCGCGGTCTGCCATACCAGCGAATTTTGTATCGACAATAAATTTGCCGGCTCGCCGTCTCTCTTGGGCATCACGATTTGGGCTATTTGAATATACCGCTCGGTAATCGGACTCAAGGTGAAGACGGTCACGAGCGCCGAGCCGATAAATGCGATGACAAACGCTATCTGGCGATCCAGGCGCAAGAAGAAAAGAATGACCAAAACCAGAAGCGGAATGAAGATCAACGCCCCGCGGGAATACGTGAGCATCAAAGACATCCAGATTGGCGTGAGCATTGCGGCATTCATCAGTGCAATCCAGGTCCGCTTGGCGTTAACGGTTGTGAACATAGCTCCCATAAGAAAAGCAAGCAGAAAGCCAGCGTAAGTGTTGGAGTACTGGAACACGGATGTAAGCCGGTAAGTTCCACTGGTAAACCAGATTGCATCTTTCGTATACGCCAGCCCGAGTACAACGCCGGTGCCATATAGAATGACCGCATATCCGGACAACAAGAGTATGGTTTGCAGGACATCCAGGGAGCGAGGAGTCGTCCCCAAGTACAAGCCCATGATGAAAAGACATGCAAGCAGGGACGTCACAAGAACCATTAAAACAGCATTATGATAGGACGCGGCTTGGAAGGTTGAAATCCAATAGATGAGCGGAATCAGCAGGATTCCGACGGAATAGATGGCAGAAATTTGATCAACCTTCCAAACGAAATACAGACGCGCGATCATCAAAAAGAACAAGGCGAACACAAAAAGCATAGATTCAAAAATTGCAGGCTCAAACTCGTAGGAAAAGCTATTAAACAAACCGCGGCTGTACGGGAAGAATATAAAAAAAATCGATACGCCCAAAATCAAAGACCAGTGGAGAATTGAGAAATCGTTATTTGTGAGTTGAGTTTTTTTACTTGTCATGTTTTTCATCCGGAAGACTCCTAACAAAAAAATTGAAATAATAATATAATGTTGCGTGTTATTGTTGAGACGGACTTGATATCACTTACAAATGTGGTAGACTTCACCTAAAAGGCTAAATGCCATGTAATTTTAATTGTAGCAAAGCAATGGTTTCATCTCAATCAAATCTGACGTCACGAATGTATCAAGCAATTATCGCGCAGATTGTCGAATAATACGCCGAGATGGTATACTATGATAATAATTAACTCAACTTTCGCACCTAGAAAATCAATGTAAAACCAATTGTAGAGCGGGCTTAAGGTCTGTTGAATAGCCAGCTTGCACAAATAGAAAAACACCACTTCGTTTGGTAAAGTGAGAGTGACAAGCAATCACTACCAGACAGAAGAGGTGTCTTCCATCATGATAGACCATCAGCCCGACCTGAATC
>NZ_CAJRAY010000043.1:0-32871 GCF_907165215.1 Thermobacillus xylanilyticus
GGGTCCATGCCGAGCCGGTCGTAGTCGATGTGGATCCATCCGATCTTCCGCTCCGCCTGCACCAGATCGACGCAGAAATAGGTCGACGTCTTCTCCAGGAAGCCGACGGCCGCGTCGTATCGGCCGGGGACGGCGGACGCCAGGGCCCGGCGCAGGTAACGCCAGCCGTATTGCTCGCGCACAGACGCCGTGCTCCCGATCCGGCTGCGCGCCGCATACAGGAGGCGGCTGACCGCAAGCCCGGGGTCGCCCGCGCGCAGCGACGACAGCACGGAGCGCAGGACGGGCTGCCGGAACCGCTCGTAGCGACCGGGCCAGGGCAGCACGCGCACTTCCGGCGGCAGCAGGTCCATGAACAATCCGCCGTGATCGAGCAGGAACAGATCGACCTCGTACCGGCCGTAGTCGAGCCGGCCCAGCAAATTGACGAGGGCCTTCTCTCCGCCGCCCGCGGCGAGACTCGGCATGATGAACAGCAGCTTCTTCTTGTTCACGGCAGCCGCGCCCCTCATGCCAGATCGGCCAGATAATCGGCCGACCTGCGCGACATCGCCTGGATGCGCGGGATGACGTCCGCCAGACGGCCGCGAAGCGCCTCTTCTTCCGCGACCGCTTCCTTGAAAGCTTCGATCAGCGCGGCGGCGGGGTTCGCCGCCACGCGGGTGTCGATCACGAGCCGCTCCCGGCCGAACAGATCGCGCGCGATGCCTTTCGACTTCGCGCTGTATCCGAGCACGATCGTCGGCACGCCGCTGGAATAGGCGGCGATCGTCGCGTGCGTCCGGGCGCCGATGAAGAAGCGCATGCGCGCGATATAGCCTTTCACCTGCATGGCGTTCAGATCGCCCGGCAGAAGCAGCACCCGCCGCGACGCCTTGAATTCCTCATACAGCGGCCGCAGCGTGTCGAGGTCGCTGTTGCCGTGCTCGATCACGTGCGGCGTAAGCGCGATCGCCGAATCCGTCGTCTCCAGCACATGACGGATCAACCCGCGCACGGCCTCCAGCGCGGCCGGGTTGCGCCCCGCCACGAGCGGGCTCATGTTGACGCCGATCGTGTCGCCTTCCTTCCAGCCCGGCGGCAGCGGAAGCCGGATGCCCGGAAGCGTGAACGCCGGGTCGGCGACCAGCCGGACATTGTCCAATCCGCAGTTCCGCAGCACGTCGTATGTCAGCGTCTCCCGCGCCAGAATGAGGTCGAACCGCCGCAGATCCTCCAGTTTCCGCTCGGACAGATCCTCCTCGCCGATGGAGCAGCACCAGAGCACGAGTTTGCGGCCCATCTTTTTGACCCGGCGATCGACTTCGTACCAGCCCGGTTGTTCACCGTAGCAATAGTTGTCGCCGCCGATCGACAAGCAGACGTCCGCGTCCTTGATCCGCCGGATGACGTTGCGGTGGATGCGGCCGAGCGCGTACGACTCGTCGCCCAGCCATTTGACCCGGACGGACGATACGATCCATTCCGGCGAATACTTGCGCAGCTTCCGCGCCGAACCGTCAAACACCGCCGCAACGTTCAGCCCGCGGTCCGTCTCCGGACGCTCGGACGCCAGCAGCACCTTCGCGCCGCGAATCCGCGACTGGATAAGGGCGGCCGACGACCGGACGATCGCTTCGCATCCCCGGTTCAGACTTCCGCCGTGCGCGAACATGAGTACATTCATCCCGATCATTCCTCCCGTCCGGCTGGTCATTCTCCGCTCCGCAGCCGGCTGTAGGTAGCGGCGCAGTACAACCCGAGTGCCGAGCGCCGCTTCATGAGCCCCAGCATGAGGCGCTCGTAGCGGCCCGCCGCGCCGCCGAACGCGGCGCGGTACACGTCCAGCGCCCGCCGCACATCGCGATGGCCGATCATCCGGCGCACCTTCCGCAGCCGCTCCGCGGGCGTCAGTCCGACGGCCGGCCGGCAGTAAACGTAGATATACGCCAGCACGCTGCGGATCAGCTTCGCCGAGCGGCGGACCTCGAGCTCGCGCTCATCCATCAGCTCCGCATAGATCGGCGGCAGCTCCGCGCGGTACACTTCCAGCGCCCTGGCGAAGTAGTCCCGGTCGAGCCATCGCCGGGTCGCGCTGCCCTCCGTTTCACGGTAGCGGTAGCCGCAGTATCGGAGATAAACGGCCGATTCCGCCGCGGCGAAAAACAGCATGTTGAACCAGCCGTCCTCGCCGAGCGCCACGCCGCGGGGAAACAAAGCGCCGGAGCGGCGCACGGCGCTCATCCGGTACAGCTTGTTGCAGACCGAGTTGCAGCGGTCCGACTCCACGAAATAGGGCAGCAGCCGGTTCGTGATGCAGGAGCGGTCGAGCGTGACGCCGGCCGGGAACGGATAGGCGGCCGGGCGGCCCGCCTCGCCTTCCGCGAACTCCGCGATCACCGCGTCGCAGCCGTGACGCTCCGCCGCCCCCAGCAGCGTCTCGTAGAATTCCGGCGCGACTTCGTCGTCCGCGTCGACGAAGCCGACATAGCGGCCGGCGGCGGCCTGAAGCCCCGCGTTGCGGGCCGCGCTGACGCCGCGGTTCGGCTGGTCGATCAGCACGATCCGGTCGTCCAGCTCGGCGTGCCGCTCGATGATCCGCCGGCTGCCGTCCGTCGATCCGTCGTTCACGAAAATAAACTCGCACGCTTCCAGCGTCTGCGCGCGCAGCGAGGCGATGCAGCTTTCCAGATGCGCTTCCGCGTTGTACACCGGCACGATGACACTGACTTCCACTTTGCGGCCACCCTCACGCCATCATGTGATACAGTTTCTTGAGCTCGTCCGCGTTGCCGTAGTCGCGCCGACGCGCGCCTTCGGCGACCCGGTCGAGCGCCCCGCGGTCCCGCACCAGCCGCTCGATCGCATCCGCGAGGCCTTCCGGTCCGGACGGGCAGATGTACCCGTCGACGCCGTCCGTCACCTGGCTCGCCGCCGTCGGATAATCCGCGACGAGCACCGGCTTGCCGAGTATCTGCGCCTCGGTGACGACGACCGCCTTGCCTTCGTAGCGCGACGGCTGGACGTACAGGTCGGCCGCTTTCATGTAGGGGTACGGGTTCGCCTTTTTGCCGAGCAGCCGAAAACTGTCCCGAAGCCCCAGCTCCGCCGCCAGTTCCTTCAATTCCGCCTCCATGCTGCCGAATCCGACGATGTACCAGCGGATGTGCGCAAGCCCGCGGTCGTGCAGCAGCCGGAGCGCCCGGGCCGCCAGGTCGAAGCCTTTGGCATACGACAGCCGGCCGACGGAGACGATGCGGAACGGCTTCTCCCCCGCGCCGTCTTCCGGATCGTCCGCCATCTCGGGCGGCACGCCGCCTTCATCGGCCATGGCGCGGACGAATGACGGCGACTGGATGTTCTCGATCTCGACAACCCGGCCCTCCAGCTCCGGATACCGGCTCAGAAACGAGCGGGTGCAGGCGGGGGACACGGAGGCGAGAAAATCGAACGACTGCCACATGTTCAGATCCAGTTCACGGTCGACAGCAAGCACGGAGTAGTCCGTATGGATCCAGGCAATCTTCACGTCGGCGCGGACGTTGCGGGCCGTGTAGTCATGCGGCCATGAGAAGCTGATCGCGGCGTGGTAGCGCTCGCGGCGGCGCGGCTGGATCCGCGCCATATATTTCGAGACAAGCTGCATCTGGATGTAGCCGGCGCCGGCGTCCCGGCGGTTCACGGGATGGCGGAGCGCCTTCAGCCGCGAGCCGTATTTGCAGCCCATCCGGACGATCGCCGAGAGCAGCTGCCCGTCCTTCACGCATTCGACGATGGACTTGCGGTACGCGGCCAGCCCCCTCTCCTCGGGCAGCAGGCGGACGCGGTCCGTCAGCATCGGCAGCAGTTCGCCGGTATGCCGGAAGACGAGCAGGTCGACCTCGTACCGGTCGTAGTCGAAATGCTCCAGCATGTTGACCAGGCTCCGCTCGATCCCGCCGATCTCCATGTCGTACAGGGTGATGAGCACCCGCTTCTTCACGCCGAGTCGCCTCCCGACTGGACGGGCACCCGCATTTTCCGCCACATCCAGATGACCGGCCTGAGCGGGTAATACAGAAAATGCAGCGGCTTCGGAAGCGGCAGCGCTTCCGCGTCCGCATGGTACGGATGCAGGTAGCTGAGCCGGAACAAGAGCCGCTGGCGCATTGTCATCAGATTCAGCAGATGCCGGCTGTGATGGCGCGCCACCTCCGGCGGCAGCGGCGGGCTGTGCAGGTTGATGACGCGGCCGATGTAGAACAGCGCTTCTTCCGCCAGCTCGCGCGCCCGCGGATGGTTCGATGCCTGCCTGGCGCTTTCCGGTATCGGCGTGCCGAGCAGGCCGGCCGCAAGCTGCAAGGCCTGCCCGCCGATGTGCCCGCAATCCAGGCGCCGCATTTCGGCGGCGACCCGGTCCCAGCGCAGCGGCAGCCGCGCAATCCGGTCGATGTCGAGCAGCCAGCGGAGGCGCGACCAGCCGTGGCGGGCGCCGTGCGATGCCAGGAACAGGAACGTGTCCTCCAGCCCGGGCAGGTCGACGGGCCGGCCGCCGATCATCATTGTCCGGCGGCGCGCCCACAGCGCGTCGAAGGATGGTTCCCGCGCGGGCCACGGATGCATCCGCCAGTGGAGCTCGATTTTCGAGCCGGTCTGCGGATGGACGAAGGCGTAGTGATGGTGGCGCCAGCGCCAATCGCCCAGCACGGTGCGGATGTAATCGTCCTTCACGTAGCCCAGCATCTGGAGCAGCCGGTCGGCTTCGCCGATGTCGGAAAGCGGCACGAGCAGGTCGACATCGCCCGACGGCCGGATCGCCAGATCCCCGTACAGATCGAGCGACAGCGCCGGCCCTTTCAGCACGAGCATGCGGATGTCGCGATCGCGGAACAGGCTGACGATGCGGCTCGTCTCGCCGCACAGATGCAGCATGCGGAGCGTGTTGTCGCGGCACTGCGCTTCCAGCCGCTGCAGCACATGCTGCGGCATATCCGCCTGCAACCCTTGCTTGAGCCGCTTGACGACAAGCGGATAGACCCGGTGATGGACGGCAAGCGACGCGAACCGCTCCCAGTCGAACCCGTCGGACGGATCCGGTTCCGGACAGACCGCCGGGGGACGCCGGTCGCGCAGCAGCTCGAGCATCACCTTGAGCTCCTCCGGGAACGATGAGGTGTCCCAACGCGGAAACCGTTTCGAAGGCAACGCCCTCTCCTCCAGATGTTCACTATTTAGACTGGTGTCGTTCTTTATAATGAACATAACTTAACATTAACACCCATGGTCCGATCTGTCAATTCACGGCGGTTGGAACCGTAAGCCCGGTATGCCGCAGCTGCGCAGCCCCGTCGCCCCCCCGCTGACGGAATCACGTTCCGTCAGAAGCGCCGGCTCACACATTCCGGCCGAACAGCTGCCGCAGCCCGCCGATCACCGCCGGCCCCGCCACACGGCCCACGATGCGCTTCGCCCCGGTGCGCAGCCGCACATGCGCGGGCAGCCACGACTGCGAGAAATGGTGAATCGTGTAGCTCTCGGCGGTCAGGAAGCTGCGGCCGTCGATATAATCGTACGGGCTGAAGTAGCTGCGAGGATAGACGGCCACGCCGTCCGGAAGCGTCTGGAAGCTGCCGTCCCGCTTCAGGCCGATCGCTTCGCTGAGCTGCGTCATGGCGGACGTGTTTGTCGTCATGTCGAAACTGCCGTCCGGCTGACGGAACCGCCTGCCCTCGTAATCGCGGAGCAGCGCCGCGATCCACGGATGTCCCGGCTCCGCGCCGAGCGTGCCGGACTGGAGATAGATGCCGTCCTCGAAACCGGTGAACGCGCGGTGCTTGTGCAGAGGTGCAAGCGGCCGGAGCACTTCGACGTCGGTGTCAAGGTAGATGCCGCCATGCTTCAGCAGCGCGTGGAGCCGCACGTAATCGCTGACGAACGCGTATTTTCCCGCTTCGTACGCTTCCCGGACATACGGATGGGCGTCCACATCGAAGTTGTCTTCATTCCATTCGATCCACTCGTAATCGCCGAGATGGCGCCGCCAGCTTCGCATGCATTTCCGCACCAGCCTCGGCTTGTCCCCCCGTCCAAACCAGCAATAATGCAGCACCTTCGGAATCCGGCATCCGTCCGCCGCTTTGCCCTCCACTTGCGCCACTCCTTTCCGTACCCCCGTGCGGCAGCAGCATCATCCGTGAAAAAAAGAGGTCCGCCGCCCCGCAAACTTCTCGCCTTCACGCCTGCAATCCGCCTTCCGAAATGCCGCCCCCGGCCTTTCCGCGTCTCGCCTGCCAGATCGTCTCCAGTTCCCGGACGGTGCTCCGGATGTCGTACCGGGCTGCCCGCTCCGGATCGAGCGCAAGCCCGCCGCCGCCCGCCTTGAGCCGCTCGCAGATCCGCTCCGCCCAGTAAACTTCATTCTGCCCGAGCGGAAGGAAGACGCAAAGCCCGAGGTCCGCTTCGGCAGGAACCATGTCCGAGACGAAACACTTCACGCCGCAAGCCTGTGCCTCGATAAGCGCGATGCCCAGCCCTTCCCGCCTCGACGGGAGCAGCATATAGTCCATCCAGGGCAGAATGTCGGCAACATCGCTGCGGACGCCGAGCAGCGCAACCGACGATTCCAGACCGAGCTTCGCAATCAGCAATTCGACTTCGCCGCGCAGGCTCCCGTGTCCGATCCAGTACAGCCTGACGCCCGGTACGCGTTGTCTCACCTCGTGGAAAACACGGACCAGAAACAACGGATTTTTCACTTCGTCCATCCGCCCGACCGTGACGAAGCGAATCTCACCTTCCCGCATGTCGACTCCGTCCGGCACGCTCTTCGACCTGACCGGCTTGAATAACCCCATGTCAATGCCGTTGTTCACGATCTTCGTGCCGAATCGCCACGGACCGATCCGATGCTGCCCTTCATTCGCCGATTTGGAGCAGCCGATCCGCTCCGTCGCGCACGCCGCGATCAGGAGGCGCATGACCAATGAATAGAGGCGCCTCATCCAGCCGATCCTGCCGGATTCGGCCGTCCTGTGGGCGTGCGAGATCCGGACGGGCACGCGCGCGATGAGCGCGGCGAGACAATTGATGCCGTTGAAATAGTCCATGTGGCTGTGCACGGCGTCGATTCTCCCGTGCCGCCGGATGAGCCGGATCAGCCGCACGAAATGCCTGACCCACCCGGCCAGCCCTTCGCCGATCTCGGCCGTTCGCCAGACTTCCGCTCCCAGTTCCCGCACCCGGCTTTCGTGAAGCTGCTCCCAATCCGTCGTGACGGCCAGCAGCACCTTCGTCTTGCTTCGATCAAGATGCTCCAGCATATTGAGGACAAATGTCCCGATTCCTTCCGCCGAGATACCCGGCACGACGTGCAGGACAACGACCGGCCCGCCGGATACGCCCGCCGCCTCTGCCCGGCCGTCATAGGACATTGACAAGTCACCTCCGGCCTGTCACCGCAGCCGTTACAGATAATCGCTCCGATATTGGAGCCCCAGCGCCACGACGTGCTCATAGTAGAAATACATCAGATGGAGCACCAGAAGCCCGTAATAGGCCAATTTCCGATACCGTTCCGCAAACAGCGGAATGATCCACGAACACAGCACCAGACTGTACAGGCCGAAATAAATGTTGAACCGCGCGAAAATCCAGTTGTTAACCGAAATGACCATGAACAGGAACCCCAGCATCGTCATGTTGACGAAAAGATCGCTCTCGGGCCAGATGCTGCGCAGCTTGTGCCGGCCGAGGAACGCGACGAGCAGAGGAGCACCTGTGACGGCGACCCGTATGATATTCGCGCCGCCTTCGTCGAACTGCCCGTATATCGTGTAATGGCTGCCTTCAATCAGAATGAGCAAGACGCCGAAAAATTGGTCGAATCCGATGGCGGCAAGCACGGCCAGGGCGAGCAGCAGCATCGTCGTTTTCGTCCAAGCCCGCCTCCGCACCAGAAAATAGACGCCCAGCATGATGATCGCCGTGTTGTGAAACGTCGCCGCGAGCAGAACGATCAGAAAATACCGCCGCCAGTCCCCCCGGATGAGCCAGTGCGTGCCGGCAAACAGGATGGCCGCGGCGAGATACTGACGAATGCCGTTCATCGAGACGGTGAACATGCCGGTCGTAATGTACAGGAACAGGCTCACCTCGATCATCCGCGAATACCGGTACAGCCCCGTCACGATGAGCACATTCGTCACGAATGCCGTCACAAAAACCAAAGCCTGCGGGTCGGGGGTCAGCTTCTTCAATACGATCGACAGCACGCTGAAGCCGAAGTCGCCCTCGAAGCTGAATCCCTCGAACGTCGGATTCAGCAGATAGTAATTGAGCATGTAGAACGGTGTATCGCCGATATTGTTGCGCAGCCCGGACACGAGCACGAAACTTGCCGCGGCGGCCGCCACGAGCAGCTTGTTGGGCTTCGGCACGGGCGCGGGGCCGCCCTCCGGCGCAAGCATCCCGGGCTGCCGCGCCAGCGGCGCCATGCGGGCGAGCGCCGCGCAGACGAATACGAACAGCAGATTGAGCCACAGGACAGTCATCGCCATGCGCCTCCCGTCTCAACGACCGGCCGTCACCGGCGCCGACCTGCGGGTGCTCCGGATGTACAGAAACAGGAGCACGCCGGGCGGAATGGCGAGAAGCGTCAGCCCTTTGCGCGGCGAATCGCGCAGCATGCCGCGTCCGCCCGCCATCAGGCAGCTCGACACGTAATGCACCGCTTCGCGGAACCGCTGCTTCCAGGTCGGCGCCACCTCCATCGCCGTCCGCCGGAAGAAGGCGAATCCCCGAGGGTTGCGCCGGTATTGGTGAATCATGTTGAGGCTCGACCCGTCGGGCAAATATTCGACGCGGCAGAGCACCTCGTTCATGAGCAGCAGCGGCCGGATCCGGTCGATCAGCACGTACTTGTAACTGAGCGGGCAGTATTTTTCACCGGGAAAAACGGGATACGGCGGAACGGCCTTCACCAGATCGGTCCGGTACACCAGTTTCTTGTCCCCCCGCACCCGATGGACCGCATGCAGGCCGAACAGCGTACAGGCGGTCATGCCTTCCGGCAGCCGGTCGCCGATGATGTTCCCGTCCCGGTCCGCGTCAAGCCCAACGATGCCGGCATAATCATCGCTTCCGTATTTGCGCCAGAACGCGACGATTTTCTCCACCGCGTCTTCCGGCATGTCGTCGTCCGAATCGATACAGACGTTCAGTTCCGTGTCGATCAGCTCATAGGCCGCGTTGTGCGCGCCGTGCATCCCCTGGTTCTCCTGGTAATGGTAGCGGATCGCGATCTCGCCCTCCGCCATCCAGCCGCGCACCAGTTCGGCCGTGCTGTCCGTCGATCCGTCGTCGATGACCAGCCAGACGAAGTCCTTCGACGTCTGCCGCTTCAGGCTCTCGTAGCACCGGGGCAGGACATACGCCCGGTTGAAGGTCGGCGTGAACACCGTCAGCGTCGGCTTCCCCGTATCACGGTTCATTGGACGAGCACCCCCGTCTCCTGCCGGGAAGGCTCCACGGCCGCCATCAGGCTGTTCAGCACGAGCCGGTCGGGCCGCACATGGCGCCGGTAATAGTTGTAGTTGTTCTGCATGAGATGCATCCGGAGCCGCTCGTCCCGGATCAGTCTGGCGACGGCCTCGACGCATTCCTCCGGCGTGCGGAACGACAGGTAGTTGCGGTTCTCGCCGAAGACGCCCGGCACTTCGTAATGCAGCGTCTCCGTCACGATCGCCTTGGAGGCGGCCACGTATTCGGCGAACTTCCAGCCGATCGACTGATGCAGTCCCATCGTGGCGATGCAGATCGACGACCGCTTCATCCGCTTCAGGTAGGCGCGCCGGCTGACCTCCCGCCGGTCGGCGATCACGAGATCGGGATAATGTTCGGCAGCGAACGGGGTCGGCGCGACGCCGCCATGGAACAGGCTGCCGAACGCCTCCCGGCACAGGCGGATCGTGCGCGCGCGCTGCTCGTTGATGTAATGCCGCTCCTCCCGCTTCGTCTCCGGGAGATGCATGTCGGGGGAATCCCCCCGCACATCCCACATCCGCGCCATGAACAAAACACGAGGCGGTTCCTCCGGCCGCGGCTCGTCCTCGAACTTCTCGACGGTATACCAGCCGTAGTAATGCACGGTCAGCGGCAGCATCCGGATCAGCTTCTTCATCTTCTCGATCGGATGATCGAGCGGCATCGGCCAATGCGCGACGCTGCCCGGAATCGTCACCATGTAGTTCAGTCCCAGCGGGCAGATCTTTTCACCGTGCGTGAGCCGGGCGTTGCGCACCGCGCTGAAACTGCGCTTGAAGCAGATATCGTAGCGCCGGAGCAGCGGTCCGTACAGCCGCTCGGGCTCCTCGACCAGGTTGTCGTAGCCGTCGTTCAGGTCATAGAGCAGCCGGATTTCACGGTTCAGCGTGACTTCCAGCATGTTGACGGGAATCGGCTCCGCGCACGCCCCTTTCGCCTGCCGCTCGATCACAAGCTCGATGACGCCGTGCCGCGCCAACAGTTCGAACCCGGCAATGATCTGATAGAGATGCTGTGATACTGAGCCAAGCCGCATCCGGCAATGCAACTTCATCATACGATCCTCCTCGTCTCCGTCGGACCGGACGTCTGGCGGAGGAAGGCTTGTCCGTAATAATCGGCCAGTTCAGCCGCCACAGCGCCGATATCGTAGCCGCGCCTGCGCACCTGCTCCGCCGCCTCCCTGCGCACGTGAACCGCATCCGCTATGGCCGCCGCTTCCTTGATCGCGCGAATCCAGCGATCCGCCGGAGCTTCCAGCGGAATGCGCGTCACCAGCCCGATCTTGAGGTCGGCCTCTTCCGTCACCCGATCCGAGACGACGCACGGAAGTCCCGCGCTCTGCGCCTCGATCAGCGCCACCGGCAAACCTTCGTGGAGCGACGGGAACACCATGACGTCCATGGCCGCAAGCAGCCGTGCGATGTCGCCGCGCACGCCGAGAAGACGAACACGGCTTTCAAGCGACGCCGCTTCGATTCGGCGGACGATATCCTTCTTGAGCGGTCCGTCCCCCATGAGCAGCAGCACCGCATCCGGACGCTCCTCCGTCAGCCCGGCGAACAGATCGATCAGGAACGCATGATTTTTCGCCGGGTGAAATCGCCCGACATGGCAGACGGCGAGCTGTCCGGGAAGAAGGCCCAGTTCGGCCCGCACCGCGCGCCGGACATCCGGATCGAAGGCAAGTGCGCCGCAATCGACGGCGTTGCGGATAAGTTTCGCCTCTCCGGCGCGATGCGCGAACAGCGAGACGGCCGCCGCTTCCGAGCAGGCAAACCGGTCGGTGGCGTTCGGGTCGATCAGCCTTCCCGACGCCCATTTGTACAGCCGCGCCAGCGCGCCGCCTTCCACCTTCGTGCTGTGGCTGTGCGCGATCCGTACGGGAACGCCTGCGCGGCGGGCGGCCCTCAGCACCCAGCCGCTCATTCGGTCCATGTGCGCATGCACGATGCCGTACCGCCGCCCGTCCCCGGCAAAAAATTGATCCAGCGCCCGCACATAGCCGACGGGGCCGGCGTCGGTAATCCAGGGAATGCGGTGGATCTTTCCGCCGAGGGAACGAATCTCATCGTCGAACACGCCTTCGCGGCAGGTCAAAAAGTCGAACTGCACCCGCGTCCGATCGATGCGCCGGTACAGATTCATGATCAGCGTCTCCGCGCCGCCGCGGTTCATGTTGACGACGGCGTGAAGGACTCTTGTCTCTGCGCCCATGTACCAATCTCCATTTCACCCAGAATTGAAGCATAAATGGCACGCATCTCCGCCATTACCGTGTCCAGCCCGTACGCAGAGGACACGATCCCCCGGCCGGCGCCGCCGAACGCCGCGCGGTCGCGGGGATTCAGGAGCAGCCAACGGATGCGGTCGGCCATCTGCCGGGTATCTCCCGGCGGCACGAGCCAGCCGCTGCGGCCGTCGTTCACCAGTTCCCGGTGCCCCCGGTTCGAGGTCGCAACGACCGGCAGCCCGCAGGCCATGGCCTCCAGCACGTTCACCGGCAGCCCTTCCCGGTAGCTTGACGCAACGGCGATATCCAGCGACGGCAGCCAGTCGGCGATGTCCGGCCTGAAGCCCAGGAAATGGGTCCGGTCCCCGACGCCGAGCCGCACGGCGAGCGCCTCGCAGGCCGGGCGCAGCGGGCCGTCGCCCGCCAGGAGCAGCCTCGCCCGGGGAAATTCGTCTTTCAGAAGCGCAAGCGCTTCGATCAGCATCCGCTGATTTTTGTTCTTGTTGAATTCCGCCGCATAGAAGAGCAGCTGGTCGTCCATGCCGCAGCCGAGCCGCCGGCGCATGCCGCGGCGCGTCTCGGCATCGGCCGGCGCGAACCGCTCCAGATCGACGCCGACGCCGTGCACGCGGACGATGCGGCCGGCCGGGAAACGTCTGTCCGCCGCCAGCCGAAAGTCTTCCTCGTTGATCGTGATCAGGCAGTCGGTCAGCCGGGCCAGCATACGCTCCAGCGGGTAATAGAGCATCCAGCTCAGCTTCGAGCCCCCCGCCTGGAAGTGAAACCCGTGCGCCGTATAGAGCACCCGTGTGCCGCCGCGCCGCGCCCTGCGCGCCGCCAGCCGGGTCAGGGCGCTGGCCGTCGGCGTATGGCAATGGATGAGCCGGTAGCCGCCTTCATCGATGATCCTCCGGACCTCCCGGTAGGCTCTGACGTTCGTCAGCCTCGCCGGCGATCGGCTGAACGGCACGTCAAACCGGCGGTCCGCCCAGGGCAGGTCCAGCGGACCGGCCGCGGCCGCGTGCACTTCCCAGCCCCGGGACTTGAACCATCGCATGACGGGCTGGTGGAACCGCTCAAGGTGCTGCGCGACGGTCGCGCAGAACAGGATTCGGCCTGCGGGCTGACCCATCGATCATCACCGCGCCTGGGGATGCAGCTGTTCCTGCAGCAGCTGCGTCAGATAGTCGAGCAGACTCTCGCGAAGATCTTCGCGCTGCAGCGCGAACTCGACCGTGGTGCGGATGAACCCCATTTTCTCGCCGACGTCGTAGCGGGTGCCTTCGAACTCGAACGCGTACACCGCTTCCGTCTCGTTCAACTTCGCGATCGCGTCGGTCAGCTGGATCTCGCCGCCGGCGCCGGGCTCCAGGCTGCCCAGAATGTCGAAGATCGTCGGGCTCAGAATATACCGCCCCATGATGGCAAGATTCGACGGCGCGGACCCCTGGGACGGCTTCTCCACCAGCCCGGCCACGCTGTAGAAGCCGTGGTCGATCGGCTTGCCGTCCACGATGCCGTAGCGGTGTACCTCGTTGTCCGCCACGGGCTTCACGCCGATGACCGACGAACGGTACCGGTCATGCTGATCCATCAGCTGGCGCAGCGCCGGGCGTTCGGCGCGCACGATGTCGTCCCCGAGCAGCACGGCGAACGGCTCGTTGCCGATGAATTTGCGGGCGCACCAGACGGCGTGGCCGAGTCCGCGGGGCTCCTTCTGCCGGATGTAGTGGATGTCCGCCATCTGTGAAGGCTTCTGTACCTCGCTGAGCAGGTCGAGCTTGCCCTTCTCCAGCAGGTTGTACTCCAGCTCGAAGGAGTTGTCGAAATGGTCCTCGATCGCCCGCTTGCCCTTCCCCGTCACAATAATGATGTCCTCGATGCCCGACGCCACCGCTTCCTCGACGATGTACTGGATGGTCGGCTTGTCGACGATGGGCAGCATCTCCTTCGGCATCGCTTTCGTCGCGGGCAGAAAACGCGTGCCGAGTCCTGCAGCCGGAATGATCGCTTTCTTGACGCTCATGTTCGCATCCCTCCCATGTTCTGGCCAGCCCGTTATCTGACGGCGGAAGCCGCCGGCGCAAGCGGCGCCGCGGAACGGCCGTCCGAAGGCGCGGCTTCCGGCTGCGCGGTACCGGCGCCAGACGCGAAGAAATCGCCCGGCGCAGCCGCCGCCCCCGCCGCGGCAGCCTCCTCGTTCGACTCTCTGACGGCCGCCTGCGCGGCCGCCGCCAAAGCCGGCTCCGTTCGTCCGTTCGCCAGCGCCAGCAGCCAGGCGCGCAGCGTCTCCCGGTCCGCCTCCGCAAAATGTTCCGCCAAATCCTCGATCTCCCGGATCGGAATGCGCTGCGATTTGCCGACGTGGATTTTCGGATACACCTGATGTTCCTGCACTTCTTCCGGATTCATCAGTTCTTCGAACAGTTTCTCGCCGGGACGGATGCCGGTGAAGCGAATGCCGATATCCTCGACCGAATACCCGGACATACGGATCAGATTGCGCGCCAAATCGACAATTTTGACCGGCTCGCCCATGTCGAGGACGAAGATCTCGCCGCCCTTCGCGAGCGCGCCGGCCTGGATGACAAGCCTCGACGCCTCTGGAATCGTCATGAAATAGCGCACCATGTCCGGATGGGTCACCGTCACGGGACCGCCGGCTTCGATCTGCTTGCGGAACCGCGGAATGACGCTGCCCCGGCTGCCCAGCACGTTTCCGAACCGGACGGCGACGAATTTGGTCCGGCTGATGCCGTCCATGTACTGGATATACATTTCCGCCAGACGTTTCGAGGCGCCCATGACGCTGGTCGGATTGACCGCTTTGTCCGTCGAAATCATGACGAAAATATGTACACCGTGCCAGCTCGCCGCCCGGGCCGTGTTCATCGTGCCGATCAGGTTGTTCTTCACCGCTTCTTCCGGGTTCCGCTCCATGAGCGGCACATGTTTGTGCGCAGCGGCATGGTAGACGACATCCGGCCGGTGAATTTGCATGACGTCCATCATTTTCTGCACGTCCTGGATGTCGGCGATCTCCGTTACCATTTCTATTCCGGCATCCCCGTACATATCCCTGAGTTCCATCTCGATGGAGTAGATGCTGTTCTCGCCGTGTCCGAGCAGAACGAGCTTCTTCGGTCCGAATTTCGCCACCTGACGGCAAATTTCCGATCCGATCGAGCCGCCCGCGCCCGTGACGAGGATGGTGCGGCCCGTCACATAGCCCGAGATGCTGTCGATGTCGAGTTCGACCGGTTCCCGTCCGAGCAGGTCTTCCACTTCGACATCCCGAAGTTCGCTGACCGATACGCGCCCCGTCGCCAGATCTTCAAGTTTCGGCATGATCTGCGTCTTCGCTTCCGTCTTGGCGCACTCCTCGAAGATGCGCCGCAGCGCCTTCTTCCCGAGCGACGGGATGGCGATCACGATGTTCTCGATCCGCTTCTCCCGTGCGATCCGCTCAATCCGGTCGATGCCGCCGAGCACCGGGAGACCGAGGATGTCCAGCTTGTGCTTCGCCGGATCGTCGTCGACGAACGCGACCGGCCTCAGTTCCGACCCCGGCTGGAGCAGCTGGCGCGCCACCATCGTGCCCGCCGCGCCCGCGCCGACGATCAGTGTCCGCTTCCGGCCGTCGCCGCCGGGCATGCGCGCGCTCCGGTACAGCCGCCAGCACAGCCGCGATCCGCCGATGAACAGCATGTGCAGCATCCAGGTGACGGCCAGCAGGCGGAAGTAGATGTCT
Source organism: Thermobacillus xylanilyticus (assembly GCF_907165215.1). Classification (GTDB taxonomy): domain Bacteria; phylum Bacillota; class Bacilli; order Paenibacillales; family Paenibacillaceae; genus Thermobacillus; species Thermobacillus xylanilyticus. The sequence goes on from NZ_CAJRAY010000043.1 coordinate 15,483, forward strand.
TTGACGAGCAGCTGCTGGATGATGGCAGCCGTCGCGATGGACAGCGTGACCGCCTTCGCGATGGCGATCAGCTCCCCGATGCTCGCGTATTCCCATGCTTTTTTGTAGAGCTTGTAGAAGTATGCGTACAGATGGTGCGAGAAGAGCAGGGCGAGCGAACTGACGATCAGCGGAAACGTCAGCACGTTGATCGACGCCTCGAGCAGAATGCGGCCTGCAAAAATGGCGGTGATGACGATCAAGGAATCGAGCGAGAGCAGAATGGACAACCGTCTGCGATAAGACATGTTCTTCCTCCTTACCCGTGCGGGCTTGCCTGCTTTAACGGTCCGGTTTCCTCGCCCTGGCGCGCATGGTGCGCGTCATCCGTCTCCCCGGCGTCATTCCGTTTCCCCGTCCGGCGGAAACCGCAGCTTTAAAGCAAGCAAGCGTCGAGACCGGCGACCGCGGGAGCCTTGCACGGCGCGTTCTCCCGCGATCCCGGCGACTGCGGATTCGTTGATCGTTCGCTCGAAGGCGACAAACTGTGCAAAATGTGTTCGTTATATAGAACACAAGGCGCAGGCCGTTTGTTCTATATAATGAACTCGTCCTCATTCTATATTCTCTATACAGAACATGTCAAGCGCTTTTTGTTCGCTCGGGTTCGCCGCGAACGGCGCCGTCCGTTACACGCCCGTCGCCTGCTGCCGGAGAAGCCGGTCGAACAGACCGCTCCGGTCGGCCGCCAGCGCGGCATACCTTCCGCACTGGACGATGCGGCCCTGCTCCATGACGACGACCTGGTCGGCGCCCCGGATCGTGGAGAGCCGGTGCGCGATCACGATGATCGTCATGCTGCCCCTGAGCCTCTCCAGTGAATGCAGGATGGCGGCTTCGCTCTCCGAATCGAGCGCGCTGGTCGCCTCGTCGAGGATGAGGATGCCGGGCTTGCGCAGGATGGCCCGCGCGAGCACGATGCGCTGCCGTTCGCCGCCGGAGAGCCGGATGCCCCGGTCGCCGATCGGCGTGTGGATGCCCTGCGGCAGCCGGCTGACGAACGATTCGGCCGCCGCGAACCGGAGCGCCTCATGCACCTCTTCTTCCGTCGCGTCGGGCCGCGCCATCCGCAGATTGTCCAGAATCGTCCCGCCGAAGAGGAACGGGTCCTGCGGCACATAGCCGACACTGCGCCTGAGCGCCGCCAGCCGCTCGTCCGTCAGCGGTACGTCGTCGATCCGGATCTCGCCTTCCTGCGGCCGGATGAGTCCCATGACCGCATCGACGAGCGTGCTTTTCCCTGCGCCGGAATGCCCGACGATCGCGGTCGTCGCACGGGCCGGAATGAACAGGTCGATGCCGTCGAGCGCCTTTCGGCCGCCGGCCCCTTCATAGCTGAACGCGACGCCGCTCAGCCGTATGCCGTACTCCAGTCGGAGCTGCCCGCTCTTCGCATCGGCTTCCGCGTCCGCCAGCGCCGCATCCCCGCGCGAAGCGGTCTCGCGCTCCCGCTTGCACTCCGCAAGCAACGCCTGGACGGATGCGAACGCCGGAGCGGCGGAGGCGAGCTGCTGCGCCTGCGTCTGCAGCGTCGTGATCCGCGGCCACAGCCGGGCGAAGATGAGCACGATCAGCAGCAGGATGTGCGGCGGCGTGTGCAGCATGCGGACGGCGGCATAGGCGAACGCCGCGACGAGCACGGCCGATGCGATCCGGTAGCCCGCGTCCGTCGCGGACCGCAGCCGGATGTAGGCGAGCTGTTCCTGGAGCAGCCGTTCCGTGATGCCGCGAATCCACTTGCGGCCCCCGTCCGCCATGTCGTTGCTCTTGATGTCCTTCATGCCCTGCAGCCGGTCATGGACGCCGGCCAGATAGTCCTGCGCCAGTTCCGACGTCAGGCTGCCGAGCGCCCTGGCCTTGCCGATCAGCCGGCGGGAGATGAGCAGCACGGCCGCGCCGCACGCGAGCACGAGCGCCGTCAGCGCCCACGACATCGCAAGCGCGATGCCGATCTGCAGGACGGTGTAGATCAGGGCGGACGCGGCCTGCAGCACCAGCCCCATGCCATACAGCATGCGCGCGGTCTCCGTCGTCATCGCGTTCATCAGGTCGGTCCGCCGCTTGCGCAGGTAGAGACTCCACCGCGCATCCTGCAGCGCGTCGAACAGCTCGATCCGCAGGTTCCGTCCGAACCGGTTCACGATCCGCGTGCTCTGGATGGCGACATGCCGCTGCAGCGCGCTCTGCAGCACCACGGCCAGCACGAACAGGCCCAGCAGAACGGGCAGCAGGCTGTCCGCAGGCAGCGTCTTGAGCCTGCCCAGGAGCGGCGCAAGGAACGGCACCGAATCGTGCGCCCCGTCCAGGAAGCCGCTGGCGCCGAGCAGCGGAACGATCAGCAGGATGCCGGCGCCTTCGAACAGGCCCGCCAGCGCCATGCCGGCGATCACCGGGGCGAGCGGCGCGCCGGCGTATCGGCGCAGCAGCTTTACCGCATGCAGCATCGCCTTCATGACCCGTCCAGGCTCCGCCCGAAGGCGGCATACATGCCGACGACGGTGAACCTGTTCCTCTCTTCCGCACCGGTAATAAAACGGCTGCCGCTTCGCAGCCAGGCATGGGCGGCCAGCCGGCCGGCTTCGTCCCGGCCGGTCCCGAGATAAAGCGTGTACTCGATGCCGCGCCGCTTCAACATCCGTATGACCGCCAGCGCGCGGACCAGACATTTGCATTCCCACCACGCGATACGGCTGGCGATCCGGACAGCGTCGGCGATGCGGTCGATCTGCTGTGCAAGCTCGCGCGGATGTTCCCGCCACTCGGTCTCGCTGCGGGGAATGCCGATCATCGGCGCAATCCGGCGGAACGGGAAGAGCAGCAGCAGCCGAGACCACGCAAGAGACAGCCAGGCCTCCGCAAGCAGCGCCGCCGTGTCCGGCCGGTCCAGCAGCAGCCGGACGGCGCGCGAAGCCCTGGCGGACGCCCGCGAGAGGCCGGGCATGGCCGGCGACCGCCTCACCGGCGGGTCACCTCGATCATTTTCTCGCGCTGAAGCGAGGCGAGAAATTTCAGCACATCGCGTTCGCACGTCTCCCGGTCGATGTCGTACTCCGCCGTCAAGGCGGAGACCAGATCCGGGATGGCAATGGGACTTGCGATCAGTTCCCAGATGCGGCCGCCTTGCTTGCCGAGATTGTAATACTTGCCGTTCTCCACGCTGAGCATCACTTTCTCCCCGTTCATGTCGCTGACGATCGCGCCCGGCTTCTGGACGACGATGCAGTCGGCCGCGATCAATTCCTGCTGGATCATCGGCTCACCTCCCCATCGGCATGCGTCTCTATGAGACGCGCGGATTCCCGCGCCGCGAACACCTTCGCCGGCCGCATCAGCCGATACATGCCGGTCTTCTCCGCCAGCTTCACCGCCGTCTCGAAATGCCAGGCGGCAAGCCCGGACGGCACGATCAGCGACCGCCGGAACGTGTGGCGATACAAGGTATAGCACCGCTCCAGCTTGGCAATCGGCTGAAGCTCCGGCGTCTGCCCGTCGGAATGGACGAGCTCATAGATATGTACAAGCGGCACCGGTTCCGGCCAGAACGCGCCGTCCGCCGGGACCGCGTATTTCGTCTCCCTCTCGAAGAGCGGCCTCAGCCCGCTGCCGGCAATCTGGAGCCGGTCGAGGCTGTCCTGCCAGAGCTTCTGCTGCGGGTAGGCCGGCATGACCAGCGGCGTGCCGCGCTCATCGAAGACGATGGCGGCGACGTCGTCCGTCACCAGACGGAATCCGCGTTCCAGCAGCGCCGCGGACAGCGTCGACTTGCCCGCGCCCGATTCGCCGACGATGGCGTATGCGCGCCCGTCGCGCGCCACGACGCTGCCGTGAAGCGGCAGGATGCGCCGCTGCAGCAGGAGCGCGCCCATGCACGTGCCGAGCACGTACAGGCGGATCCGGTCCTCGTCTGCTCCGCTGTAAGCATGCACTTCGATCCGGTTGCCGTTCGTGATCCGGAAAGCGGCCGTCTGCGGAACCCGGAACGAGACGATGCCTTCCGCCGCATACAGTCTGCCGCCGCCTCCGCCTTCCGCCCATTCCGGCTCCGCCTCGCCGCAGCGGACGACGGTCAGATCGGCGTCGCCGTCAGGCCGGGTGCCGTCTCCGAGTTCGGGCAGCGGGATGTCGCTGTCAATCCGGAGCCCGAAGGCCCGGTACCGATAGCCGGTATTCGTCCTGGTCACGCTTCACACTCCATCCGGGGCCGGGAACGGGCCTTATAAGCGGCACGCTTATAAGGCCGCATCCCGCTCAGGCTGCAAGGTTCAGCTGTAGTGCACGTCTTCGTCTTCATCCGGCTGTACGCCGTCCGGTTTCGCCTTACCCGGACCTGCCGCCGTCAACCGAACGTCCAGCACTTCCAGTTCGGGCGCCTGCCATTCCTTCTTGCGCATGCGGATTTCACCTCCTCCCCCGTAATCTGACAAAACGGCGGAATATGATCCCGCGCATCAGCATGCGGAAATCGAGATCGTAGGCATATTCCGGTTTCGGCGCTTCCCGCACTTTGAGCAGCGATTCCTTAAGCATCTCCAGGTCCAGGTAGTCGCGCATCGCTTCATCGTCCAGCATCTCCTGCGCCTCCCGGATAAACGCAGGCCAGGCGGCTTTCATCCGGTGGACGCCGTCGGCTCCCTGTGCGCCGCGCACCTTCTGATTGAGCCGGACCTTATCCGGCAGATAGCCCCGGGCAGCGCGGCGGATAAGCGCGCGGTCGACACCGTCCCGCACGCACTGCTCTTCCGGCACGGACAGGCAGAAACGGACGACACGCAGATCGTTCGAAGGGTCCCGGTCCCAAACGGCGTACCTGAGCGACAGTTTCGTGGCGTACGTGCCGTTCAAGTTCCAGAAGCACGTCTGTTTGAACAGCCTCCTGCGCGCCTCATACGCGCTGCGCACGTTGCCTTGCACAGGCAATCCCTGCCGTCTGAGACGCTCGACAACGCCGGTCTCTTCGAGCAGGCGCGGGCTCGCCAGCACGGGATGCCGCATGCCGGACGCGCCGGCGCCGACCGCCCTCCGCCAGACCGACCCGAGCACCCGCCTCCGGCCGACGCCGATCCGCCGGGCGTAGCCGTCCAGCTCGCGGTAGAACCGGACCAGTCTGAGGCGTTTGAGCAGCGCGGTCTGGTAATCGAGCGCCGGCCCCCAGGAGATCGTCCAGTTGCCGCGCTGACCGTTCAGCAGGACGGCGATGTCCCGCTCCGCGGCCCGCTCGAAAATCCCTTTCAGCCAGAACGAATTCTCGAAGAACTTGTAGGGCATCTCCATGACATCCAGCCAATCGTCGATATCCGAATACGGATTCCGGTCCGGAAAATCGCAGTATTCCGGGACGATGTTCCCCGCGTGCTCGACGACGGCGCTGATATACGCCCTTTCGTCCGCCATCCGGCTGCGCGGCGTCCAATCCGTAAAGTCCGCCACCGGCACATAGCTGAAGGTGTACAGCGCTCTGCCCCTGGCGCGGAGTTCGCGGGCGGCGAACGCGGCGACGGATCCCGAATCCAGCCCGCCGCTGAGATGCGCGCCCACGCCGCGGTGCGTGCGGAGCCGCGCCTTCACCGCCGCGCCGAGCACGTCTCGCAGCGCCTCCTCGTATTCCGCATCCGAGCCGAGCTTCAGTTTCTCCCGAGGTTCCTCGATGCGGCAGTAGAGCTTCAGCGTCAGCCGGCCTTCCGCGTCCGCAACGAGGTAATGGGCAGGCGGCAATTGTTCGATGCCTTCGTGGACCGTCATCCGACCGTCGACGGCGTCCACGGTGTACGGAAGGGCGAGGTATTCCGCAATCCATTGCCGGTTGAGCGCGCCGGGCAAATGCGGCAGTCCGAGGAGCGGAGCCATGACGGTGCTGAGCCAGACCGTTCCGCTTGACGGGTCCCGGGTAAAATAGAGCGTCCGCGCGCCCGAATAATCCCGCGCCGCATACAACCTCCGCCCGCGTTCATCCCAGATGGCGAAGGCGAAATCGCCCACCAGCCGTTCCGCCATCCCCGTTCCCCAGGCATCATAAGCGAGCAGGAGCAGCTCCGGGTCCGTCAAGGCGCTGCGGCGGACGGCCTCGATCCCGAGCGCTTCGCACAGCTCCTCCCGGTTGTCGAGGATCGCGTCGGCGACGACGGCCAGCCCCCGTTCCGGATCATGCAGCGGATTGCGCTCGCCGACCGACTCGGGCGTAATCCACTGGGCGCGGCAGCCGAAGAACACGTTCGACCGCACTTGCCATGCCTGCTCGTCGTCCGCCGGAAACCGGGACAATGCTTGCATCATGGCGGCTCCCTGCTCCATAATCGCCGGATTGTCATGTATGCCATAAATGCCGATGATCGCGCTCATACCATCCTCCGGCCGCATCATTTGTTCCTTATAGAGAACAATCATCGAAAAAAATAATAGACAAACATCGTTTTTCTCAAAAAAACATTCTGTAAAGCGAACGCACCTGCATCGTAGCACCCAATCACCCGGCTGTCAATCCATCATTCGCATCCGCGATCTGTATCCGCCCGCCGCATGCGATTGGCGCGGTGCGCGATTGCCGCGCGGCCGCGGTCAATCGCATGCCTGCGGGTGAGTTTTCCGGCCTTCAGGCCGCCGGGCTCAGGGGACTGGAAGATGCCTCAAGGTGCATCGTCTTGACGAGCCGTTCAATCTCTCCGCCCGGAATCGCGAGCACTTCATACAGCCGGATGACGACTTTTTTGAACGCATCCGTTGTCTCCCGATCGCCGAGCTCGATCTTCTTCAGGCCGGATCCCAGGCGGCCGGCGCCCGCCAGCGCATACGTCTGGGACATCAGCACATGCCCGCTCGGGTCGGCCGCTTCCAGCTTGAGCCGGACGGACCGCTCGTCGAACGTCATATTGACCGCCCGCGAGATGCCGAAGTCGAGCGTGACGAGTCCGGACGGCTCAAGCGATCCGGAACGGATCTCCACCTTGAACGGATACATGTCGGCGGCACCGCCGGACTCTTCCGCATCCGCCCCGGCCAGCGGGATGCTGACCGCGCCGACCGGCAGTTGGAACGTGTCCGGACTGCCGTCCAGCAGCGTGAGCTGCGCCTGCTCGTCCGACCCGGCGGAGAGGGGCAGGGTGAACGTATAGCCGATCATCATGCCGACGCCCGGCATCAGCATTTTCTGCCGCACATCCATCCGTTCGCCCGTGTAGCTGACGCCTTCGGACGTCATCCATTCCACGCCGAAGTCCGGAATGGCCACGGAAACGCCGGATCGATTCACAAGCCTGAATTTCGCAACGGCTGTCAGGAAGCCGTCGCCCGCCTGTTCGAATCGACGCACTTCGGCCAGCGCAATGTCGACTTCGTTCGCCAGATTCGGCCTGAGCGTCGACGAGGCGCGGATCGGGTCAAGAAGGTCATATGACGACTGAACGGTCTGCGTATCGGGGTGGGCGGGCGCCTTGATCTGCAGGCGGCCCGCTTCATACCGGATGGTGCCGGATGCGTCCGTGAAACTTTCCGGCGTGCTGATCGTGAAGCTCAGCCAGGCCTCCGGACTGTCCAGCCGCATGACGAAGTGCAGATAGCGCGACGATCCCGGCTGAACCGCGATCGGTCCGCTCTCCGCCCGCTGCGCGGAGTAGTAACTCTTCACGGTCTTGCCGGACACGGTGAACTCCGGAACCCAGGCCTGCCGGTTGCCCGTATTCCGCACCTGCAGCACGAGGACGGTTGTCGTGCCCTGCGGGGTGTGCCGCTCCGCGAGCCGGACGGGCGTGTAAACCAGCTCGGCGGATTCCGCCGGAATCGTGAACGACGCGCCCCATTCTTTCGACCGCTGCGCATCCTTGAACACCGTGGAGGGGCCGTACCATTCCAGTCCCGCGACGGGCATGTTCAGCATGTTGGTTTCTTTCTTCGGGTAAACGTATTCGTCAACGTTCACCCATGCAAGCCGTTCAAGCGTGAAAACATCGGAACGCCCCACGGTCAGCATGTAGCTGAGTTCGGCCTTCTCCTGCGGCTGCACGGTGCGCGGATTGTCGGCGGACGGCTTCAGCGTATAGACGACGCCGCCCGTCGTCACCGCGCGCAGCTCGTATCCCGGCACGGCCACGGCACGGCTGGCGGTATTGTACAGCCGGACGACCGCGCCGATTCTGACGCCCTCCGGAACGCGTTCGTTCAGCACCGTCTTCACGCCGGCCTTGAGCACGCTGTTCAGCGTATAGGGCGTATCGCTCGCCGTCCCGGCGGGCGCGGCCGAGACGGTGGTGGCGGCCGAACCCGGAGACGCGGCCAGGGCGATGATCAGCCCGGTCATGATCCATGCCGCCCACCGTTTCCATCTTCGTCTGTTCATTCCGCTTGTCCCTCCTTGCCGCTCCGTTCAACGATCACGCGTTCCCCGTCGGTGAGCGCATTGACGCCGGTAATCGCGATGCTCTCGCCTTCGCTGACACCGGACAGCACTTCATAATAGGATGGTGTCGACCGGCCGGTCTTCACTTCGCGTTTTCTCACGATATCGTCTTCGATGACGAACACATACCGCCGGCTTCCTTCCTCGAGCACGGCGTACTGCGGCACCGCAAGCGCGGACAGTTCGGCTTCTTCCGACAATTCGACGGCTACCTTCATGCCCGGCTTGAGCCGGCCGTCGCGATTCGGCACCGTGAGTTCCAGCACATAAGCGTTCCGCTCGGGATCCGGGATGGATGACAGATAGCTCACGGGCGCTTGTCCCTGCTCTTCGCCGCCGGGCAGCACATACTTGAGCTCGGCCTTGCCCCGCACATATTGCGCGCCTTCTTCGTTCAGGTAAGCGACGATCCGCACCGGATCCACCTGCTCGATCCGCCCGACGGGCACGCCCTCCCGAACCATCATGCCTTCAATTAATGTCAGCTGCGTGATGACGCCGCCGACCGGCGCCTTGATCGTAAGCTGTTCGAGCGCCTCGCTCCGCAGCTGCAGCGCCAGCTCCGCATCGGCCAACCGATTTTCCAGTTCCGCCATCCGGTCGGACTGGTTCAACGACTGCAGCCGCTTGCGCGCAAGTTCCAGATCCTGACGGTAGGATTCGAGTTCCGATGCCGACCGGTCGACGTCCTCTTTCGTCGCCAGGCCGCTGTCGTAGTCGTTGCGGACCTTGTTGTGCTGGCGCTGCAATTCGTTCAGTCTGATCTCCATCTTGCGAATCTCCGCCGCGAGCTCCTGCCGGCTGACCGACAGTTCCTGGCGGGCCGTCCGGAGCGCGCTGTTCGCCTGGTCGACGGCGGCCAGCGCCTGCTCATAGGCCAGATTGACCTCTTCGGAAGACAGCTGCGCGATCGGTTCGCCTTCCTCCACGGTATCGCCGAGCTTTTTGTGCAGCGTCTCGACCGTGCCGGAGATCTTCGGTTCGACATCGAACTGAATCGAGGACTCGACATCCGCCGTAATGTGAATCGGTTCCTCGATCTGCCGCACGGCCACCGTCTCGGCCCGCACGGACCGGATCTGCGGCGTTACGTCCGCCTCTTCCCGCGGGGCGGAGAACGCGTCGAGGAGCGTGCATCCCGCGGTCATCGACAGACACAGCGCGACGACCGCGGCATTACGAGCGTTGCGCGCCGCCTGCCGCATCCTTCGCTCTCGTTGCACCGGCCCAACCTCCTCATTTGCCGTAATAGTCCGAATAGGGATCCAGCGCTTTCCGATTCATTTTGTTCAAGACCGCTCCAAGCAGGTTCGCATTGGCCTGCACCAGCTCGGTTTTCGCCTTCAGGACGGCTTTCTCCCGCGCCTTGCCGCTTTCGAGCACGAGCAGCACGCCGTCGCATTTGGCGGCGAGAATCTTCGCGTCGATGGCGGCCAGAATCGGCGGCGTATCGACGATGACCATGTCGTATGCCTGCTTCAGCAGCGCGATCAGCTCCGTCATCCGTTCGGAAGCCAGCAGGTCCGAAGGATTCGGGACGCTGCGCCCCGCGCCGATGAACGCCGCGCCGACCATCGTGTCCGTCAGCACGTAAGACGGCATCATGCCGGGATCGAGCAGATAATCCGTAAGTCCCGGGCTGCGGCGCCGATCTATCACCTGATGAAGCGTCGGCTTGCGGATGTCCCCGTCGACCAGGACGACGGTGCGGCCGGCCCGCGCATAGGCGGACGCCAGGTAGAGCGCCGTGGTCGATTTGCCTTCGCCGGGGACGGCCGAGGCGACGGCGACGGCGCGGATCGGCCGGCGGCGGGAAGCGAACTCGATGTTCGCCTTGAGCGTCCGGTAGGCTTCCATGAACGGCGACACATCGTCGACCTGCAATGTCGGCGCGTCTTTATTTGACCGCGGCATAAGCTTCCTCACCGATCCTTCCCTGGGTTCCCTTGCGGCTGCGGGTGCGGCCCGAACGCAGTCTCGTCTTCGGCACCGAGGCGAGCGTCGAGACGCCGAGCACCCGCACGACGTCCGCCTCGTCCTTGATCCGGTCGTCGAGCACGTCGAGCAGGATGGCGATGCCGACGGACACGATCAGCGACGCCGCGAAGGCGAGAAAAATATACGTAGTGTGCTGTTCGTTCACCGGATTGGGACTCGCCGACAGCTTCGCTTCGGTCAGCAGCACGGCGGAATGGCCCGGCGAAATTTTCGGCAGCTCCGTGACGAACACGTCCGTAATCGCATTGACCATCATGACTGCCCGTTCGTACGAAAACCCGGTGACCGAAATGATCATGACGGACGTGTTGTTCAGCGCATGGACGGAGACACTGCGGATGAGCTCCTCGGTCGAGGCGTCGAGCTGCGGGTACCGCTCGACCACTTTGTCCATGATGATCGGCGTGCGGATGATCTCCTTGTACGTTTCGATCACGCCGCCTCCGGAGGACATTTGTCCGATGTTCATGACGCCCCGGCTGAACGGATCCGCCGCATCCGCGCTGTTGACATACAGTTTCGTCTGCGCCGCATAGAGCGGCACATAGGTGTTGTAACTGAAGTAAGCGGCGCCGATGGTGCATGTCAGCACGATCAGGACGATGAGCCAGAGCCTGCGACGCACGATCCGCAAGTATTCCCGCAAATCAATGTCTTCGGATTTCAAAGGTTGTCGCCTCCAGACGACCCGCCCGCTTCAGACGAACCCGATATGGGGGTCCGCCGGCCGGGCGGATCGGCGGTTTGTTCGCCGTCAAAGCAAATGTTGTTCTATATAGTGAACATGCCGGCATGCGCCGGCCAGCCGCAGCCGCCGGCTGCGCCGCCGTGCAGAGCCGAAACCCGCGCATTCACTTCGTGCGCTTAAGACGCTCCGGGTTGCGAAGAAATTCGCGAATTTCCTCAATCGTCAGACCAATCCTTCTCGCCAGCTCGATCAATGCCGCCCATTCCGGATCAAAAGTCTGCACCCCGGCATTCATGTTTTGACCAGCCTCCCCAGACTCATGCATGACGGTTTCTCCTCCGCACGCGACGGTTTGTTCGTTTTAAGAAACCATGCTATAATTCATATGACCGCTAAATCAGGAACTTTCATGCAAAGGACGAGACGGCTAATGGAAAGCATTGGAGCAAGAATCAAGGCCATCCGGACGCAGCGCCGGATGTCGCTGTCGGAATTGGCCGAAGCGGCAGGCGTGGCCAAATCCTATCTCAGCAATGTCGAACGGGGGATCCAAAACAATCCGTCCATCCAATTTATCGAGAAGATGGCTTCCACCCTCCGCGTGCCGGTCCATGTCCTGTTGTTCGGCGAGGCGGATCCGGAAGGCGCGCTTGACCCCGAATGGACGGAGCTTGTCCGGGAAGCGATGGCGTCCGGCGTCGACAAAGAGCAGTTCCGGGAGTTTCTCGAGTACCAGAAATGGCGAAAATCGCAATAGCGTCACACCGCAAATTCCGCCGGACAGTTCACGATATCGAACAACTTGTCCCTATGATATGATACATTTCGTATCATGTCAACCCTATAACGTTCCATTTTGTATTCCACGAGTGCACGGAAATTGACGCAACAAGGCGAAAGCCTCCGAATCCGCTGAATGCGCAGGGTCGGAGGCTTTCGATTGCAACTACTGACAACCCTTATGTGTGAAACAACGAAACTGGGACACGTCATTCGCGACGAAACAGGGCAAAAATTGCCTTGAAGCGTCAAATAAGACCGCTCAGTTTCGAAAAAATTCGATTGAGGCCGAGTTTGGCAAAATAACGCTTCTCAGTTTCGTTAGAGTTCCTCCGGTTCTTTGCCCAAGTGCGGGGACGAACACGATGAACGGCACCGCATGCCGTTGCAAAAACAGCGAAGCCGCCCGGCTCGTCCGACACCCCCAACAAAGTCACCTCTCGCCGCTAACGCTCGTCCGCGCACAGCAATAAGCCCGCAGGCGGCTCCCATGCCGCTGCGGGCGATCCAAGGCCGACCGAGCGTGCCCCGCCTACGTCCCCTCCGTCCGCGAAGCACTCGGCTCCTCGTACGGCTCGACGTGGACGTGCACATTCGCGATGTTGTGCCGGCGCTCCATCCGGCGCTCAATCTCGTCGCTGATCTGGTGGCTCTCGATCAGCGACAGTTCAGGATCCACCTGAATGATGACGTCGATCAGAACATTGCTGCCGTGAATGCGCGCCTTGATGTCCTTGATCCGCCGGACGCCTTTCGTCCGCTCGATCGTGCCGCGCAGCGTCTCCAGTTCCTTCTCGTCAAATCCGTCGGTCAGCGTATGCGTCGAACTGTAGAAGATGCCCCAGGCCGTCTTGAGGATGAGCAGGCCGACGGCAACGGCGGCCACCGGATCGAGCCACGGCATGCCGAACTGGGAGCCGAAGATGCCCGCCGCGGCGCCGACGCTGACGAGCGCGTCGGACAGATTGTCCTTGGCCGCGGCCATCAGCGCCTGGCTGCGGATGCGCGCCGCCAGCCGCCGGTTGTAGGCGTAGACGCCAAGCATGACGAGCGCGGCGCCAAGCGCGATCCAGGCGGATGCCGGATCCGGCGCGGCCCGGTCGCCCGCGGTGATCGACCGCCCGGCGTCGATCAGCACCTGCAGGCCGACCATGGCCATGATGAAGGAAGCGATCAATGCCGCTATCGTCTCGGCCCGGAAATGGCCGTAAGGATGATCCTTGTCGGGCGGCTTGCGCGAGATGCGCAGACCGATGAGCACCGCCGCGGAAGCGGCGATATCCGACAGATTGTTGTAGCCGTCCGCGGTCAGCGCGCTGGAGGACAACACGTACCCGGCGGCCAGCTTGATGCCCGAGAGCAGGAGATAGGCCGCGATGCTCGCCCATGCCCCCCGCTCGCCGGCTCGAATGTTTTGATACGGGTCCAGCCCGGGCACCTCCGTTCCATCGTTTCATCCACAACAGCAGTATGATAACCGACCGGTTCCGTGTGGGTCCAGAGAAACAGTTTTGACACGGTGCGCGACTTTATGCATGAATGCAACAGTCTGTCCGCAAGCCATCTTCTGCCGCGCAGGCAAAAACGGCCGACCCGTCTGCAGAGGCGAGAACATCCCGTAAAAACCAATTCGATTCGCCCCCGTCTCGAACACGCCGGCAGGAACGAAGAAAGATGCGAAGCAGCTTCGCCAATTTTGCCGAACCCCTCTTACCGTCTTACGCCATTTCAGGCAGATGAAAATTTTCCGCTTATCCAGAGCGGGACGGTCAAGACGGACGTCAAAAGCCGCCGGGCTCCAGTCCCCGGCGGCTTCATCCCATATCTTATGCGGAATAGGCCTGCTCCCGCAGCGCCTTGACTTCGTCGCTCTCGAGATATTCCTCGTACGTCATGAGCCGGTCGATGACGCCGCGCGGCGTGATTTCGAGAATCCGGTTCGCGATCGTCGACACGAACTGACGGTCATGCGAGGTAAAGATCATCGTCCCGTCGAAATCGATCAGCGCGTTGTTGAGCGACGTGATCGACTCGAGGTCCAGGTGGTTCGTCGGTTCGTCCATCAGCAGCACGTTCGCGCCGGACAGCATCATCCGGGCCAGCATGCAGCGCACCTTCTCGCCGCCGGAGAGGACGCTCGCTTTCTTCAGCGCTTCGTCGCCGGAGAACAGCATCCGTCCGAGGAAGCCGCGGATGAACGTCTCGTCCTGCTCCTTCGAGAACTGCCGCAGCCAATCGACGAGATTGAGATCGACGCCGTCGAAGTATTTCGAGTTGTCCTTCGGGAAATACGCGCGCGTCGTCGTCACGCCCCACTGATACGTGCCCGCATCCGGTTCAAGCTCGCCCATCAGAATTTGCATGAGCACCGTCTTCCAGAGCGAATCCGGCCCGACGAGCGCGATCTTGTCGCCCTTGTTCACCGTCAGCGTCAGGTTGTCGATCACCTTCACGCCGTCGATCGACTTCGTCAGCCCTTCGATGAGAAGCAGCTGCTTGCCCGCCTCGCGTTCCGGCTTGAACTGGATGAACGGATATTTCCGGTTCGACGGCTTGATGTCGTCGAGCGTAATTTTCTCGAGCAGCTTCTTCCGCGCGGTCGCCTGTCTCGCCTTCGACTTGTTCGCGCTGAACCGCTGGATGAACGCCTGCAGCTCCTTGATCTTCTCTTCCTTCTTCTTGTTCTGTTCGCGCATGAGCTGCAGCGCCAGCTGGCTCGACTCGTACCAGAAGTCGTAGTTGCCGACATAGAGCTGAATCTTGCCGTAGTCGATGTCCGCGATGTGCGTACAGACCGTATTCAGGAAATGCCGGTCGTGGGAGACGACGATGACCGTTCCCTCATAATTCAGCAGAAAATCTTCCAGCCACTCAATCGACTGCCGGTCCAGGTGGTTCGTCGGTTCGTCCAGCAGCAGAATCTGCGGGTTGCCGAAAAGCGCCTGCGCCAGCAGGACGCGCACCTTCTGGTTGCCGTCCAGTTCCTTCATCAGCTTGTCGTGCAGCTCGTTCGGAATGCCGAGCCCGTTCAGCAGGGAAGCCGCTTCCGACTCCGCTTCCCAGCCGTTCATCTCGGCGAACTCCGCTTCAAGCTCGCCGGCCCGCATGCCGTCCTCGTCGCTGAAGTCCGGCTTCGCGTAGAGCGCTTCCTTCTCTTTCATCACGTCATACAGCCGCTTGTACCCCATGATGACCGTGTCGAGCACCTTGAATTCGTCGTACTCGAAGTGGTTCTGCTTGAGCACGGCGATCCGCTCGCCCGGCGTCACATGCACTTCGCCGTTCGTCGGTTCGATCTCGCCGGACAGAATTTTCAGGAACGTCGACTTCCCCGCGCCGTTCGCGCCGATGAGGCCGTAGCAGTTGCCCGGCGTGAACTTGATATTGACATCCTCGAAAAGCGCGCGCTTCCCGTAACGAAGCGTAACGCCGCTCGTGCTGATCATCGAATCACTTCCCCGTCCTTGCCCCTGTAATGAGTACATCCTCCCGCATTATAGCACAGAAGCCGACGGGCGGCCATTGAGCGCGCCTGAATTCGCAATGAAGCGGAGCCCCCGAAGCGGTCTGGCCGCCCGGAGGCTCCCATTGCGCGTCAATCCCAGTGCAGCTTCACTTCGCTGCCCGTGCGGGAAGATTCGTAGATCGCGCTCAAAATGCGGTTGTTCACATAGCCCGACAGCGCCGGCGCGATCGGCTCCTTCCCTTCGCGGACGCAGTCGACGAAGTGCCGGCTCAGCAGGAGCCGATCCTCTTCGCCTTCCATGGGCTTGAGCTCCTCTTCGACGACCTCGCCGCCTGCGTGTCTCACGATCGTGCCGCGGTTGCCGATCAGGGCGATGCCCGCTTCGGTGCCCATCAGGTGCACGAACGGTTCTTCCGGCAAGCCGGCGGAATGGGCCGCCCAGCTCACTTCGAGCGACAGCGTCGCGCCGTTGTCCAGCTTGATGAGCGCCGTCGCGAGATCCTCGACGTCGTAGTAGCCGTTCCAGTCCGGCGTTCCCCAGCTGCCGATCCCTTCGCGGCGCGGGCCGAATTCGGCGTAAGTCGTCCCGAAGACGGAGACCGGTTTCGGATTGCCCATAAGGTGCAGCGTCAGGTCGAGCATATGGACACCGATGTCGATGAGCGGTCCGCCGCCGGCTTCGTCCATGCGCGTGAACCAGCTTCCCCAGCCGGGGATGCCTTTCCTGCGCAGCCAGCCGGTCTTCGCGTTGTAGATCCGGCCCAGCTCGCCCGCGTCAATCTTCGCCTTGGCGGCGCGGGCGATGCCCGACCAGCGCATCTGATGCGCCATCATGAGCACGCGGCCTGTCCGGCGCTGCGTATCGAGGATCGATCTGGCCGCTTCCTCGCTGATGGCCATCGGCTTCTCCAGCAGCACATGCTTGCCCTGCTCCATCGCCTGGATCGCGAGCGGCGCATGGAACCGGTTCGGGACGCCGATGACGACGGCGTCGATCGACGAATCGTCGAGCAGCGCCTGCGGCGTCTCGTAGGCCTTCACGCCGTGCTCCTGCGCCCGGCGCTCGGCGGCAGGCAGCGAGGCGTCGGCCACCCCGGCGATCTCCACGTTCTCCAGTTTTCCGAACACATTCAAATGCACATTTCCGATCATCCCGGCGCCGATGACGCCGATGCGGACGGTGTCTGCCATTTACGGTTGTCCTCCTCGGTATCGTATGTCTGTCTCGTCTCAGTATAGACCTGCGGGCGGCGGCATCCAAGATGCGCTTTTGGCTTCCTTATGTGCTTTTTTTGGCGTCATATTTGGTTCGGGAGCGAAGATCGGCTACTATAGTATCAGCAATATCCGTCAGAAATGTCATTCAGGCGGCGATGCAAGGAGGAGATTCCGCATGAAGCTGTTGTCCGTGGAACCGACGCCCAGCCCGAATTCGATGAAATTGAACGTCGACGAACGGTGGCCGGCCGGCCGCCGCGCCGCGTACACGCCGGACAAGGCGGACGAAGCGCCCGAGCCGCTGCGGAGCCTGCTGAAGATCGACGGCGTCAAAGGCGTGTTCCGCACCGCCGACTTCATCGCGCTCGACCGCAAGCCGGGCGCCGACTGGCCGCGCATTCTGGCCGAGGCGGCGAAGCTGTTCGAGACGGCGGAAGGCGCGGCCGGGACCGCACCCGCGCCGGCCGGACCGGACGCCGCGTTCGGCGAACTGCACGTCCTGGTGCAGGTGTACCGCGGCATCCCGATGCAGGTCCGCGTCCGCATCGGCGACCGCGAGGCGGCCCGCCTGGGGCTGCCGGAGAAATTCTCGGCAGCCGTCCATGAAGCGGCCGGTTCGACGCTGATTATGGAGCGCCATCTGGAGGAATACGGCATCCGCTACGGGGAGCCGGAGGAGATCGCCGCCGAAGTCGCGGCGGAACTCGACGCCGCCTATACGGATGAGCGGTTGCGCGAGCTGATTGAAGCCGCGAAAGCGGCGGGGCCGGCCGCGGCCGGGACCCCGGCCCAGCCGCGCGAGCGGCGGCCGCTC
>NZ_CAJRAY010000043.1:33240-109806 GCF_907165215.1 Thermobacillus xylanilyticus
CGCGGAGGAGCTTGCCGAAGCGCTCGACGCGCCGGACTGGCAGACGCGCTATGCGGCGCTGGAGCGGACGCAGCCGGAGCCCGGCATGCTGCCGTTGCTCGCCAAGGCGCTGCGCGACGACAACGTGTCGGTCCGGCGGCTAGCGGTCGTCTACCTCGGCGATCTTCGTTCGCCGGAGGCGCTGCCCCTGCTGGTGGAGGCGCTGCGCGACCGGTCGCCCGCCGTCCGCCGCACCGCGGGCGACACGCTGTCGGACCTCGGCGACCCCGCCGCGATGCCGGCGATGATCGAGGCGCTGCGCGATCCGAACAAGCTCGTCCGCTGGCGGGCCGCCCGATACTTGTTTGAAATCGGGGACGAATCGGCGCTGCCGGCGCTGCGCGAAGCGGCGGAGGACGAGGAGTTCGAAGTCCGGCTGCAGGCGAAGATGGCGCTCGAGCGGATCGAGCGCGGCGAAGAAGCCGCCGGCACGGTCTGGCAGCAAATGACCGCCGCCCGGCGGGAGCGGTCCGACACGCAGCCATAACGAACGGGGGCGGCCCGCGGCTGCCGCGCCGCCCGCCGAACAACGCGAAGACCCGGCCGGGCCGCCTTGCCGCGCGCCCGCCGGGTCTTCTTCATGCCCCCGTCACCTGGGCATCACATTATTTCGTCAACTCCTGATTGCCGGACTGCACGTCGTCAGCCTTCAGGAACAGCTTCGCGTTGTACAGCGTGTTGTCCTTCACGATATACGGCGGAGCGCCGACTCCCGCGTAGATCGTCGATATGCCCCTCGCCGCGATATTCGCCTCGATGACATTGTTCTGGATGACCGCCTTGAGCACATCGGCCGGGTCGTTCCGCTGCCAGTAGTCGTTGATCTTCACGAGCTCGAGTTCCGCACGTTTGAGCGCGTTCGCTTTTACCGTATTGTTCTCGAACACGAACGATTTCGCCGCTCCCACGAAGACGCCGTGGCTGTCGCCGTCGAGGATGACGGACGAATTCCGGATCGTCACGTCCGAGCCCGGATCATAGATGGCGAGCGGAACGATCGGCGACTTGAACGTGCAGTTCTCGAACACGTATGTTCCGGGGGCCGAAATCGCCAGCTCGCGCTTGTTCTCCGGCGCGCTTTCAAAATAGCACCCGTTGTACGTTCCGCGCGGCAGCGTGCCGCCGCTGTGGCCGACCACCCGCAGGTTCGTGAACTCATTGCCCGTCGTGTTGCCGGCGTTGATCACACCGAGCCGCGATTCGCCGATAATCGTCATGTTCGTGACGCGGATCGGATTCACCCAGATGCCGAACCCGCTGTCCGCCCGCTTCGTATGCACCATCGTGACATTCTTGACTTCCACGCCGAACGGCCGGCTGCTGCTGATGGTGAACGACGAATCCGTAAATTTCATGCCGTCGATGGTCACATTCGGCCCTTCGATGAAGGTGTACGAATCGTTCATCTGGTTGCCGACGAGCGTTACATCGTGATAAATCACAAGCCGCGTGCCGTCGAAATGGTTGTTCTTGACGAGCGCGCCCGTGAACGGCGACGACACCGCCAGCCCGATCTTGCCCCGCGACGCAAGATGGTTGCCTTCCACAACCGCGTTGTTGCCATCGTACAGGATGACGTCATAGGCGGCATTGTTATAGAACTCGTTGTTCCGGATTTGAATGTTCGTATTGAGAAAACCGTTCTCGCCGTAACCGCCTTCGACATCGATGCCGGACTGGGGCGCAACCCCGTTAATGTCGTGAATGACGTTATGCTCGATCACCACATTGTCCGCTCCGCCGATCGTGATGCCCTGGCGGCGGTTGTGATGCAGTTCCGAATTTCGGACGATGACGTTCTCCGACGGCACCCTCGACCAGACCTCGATGTACGAGCCGTTGCTGTCGGCCCGCTCGAACACCAGATGGAACGATGCCGCTCCGGCGGGGATTTGGATCCGTTGCCGCACCTTCGCGTTCAGCTTCGGGCCGATCAGGTTGCCGTCCGCATCATAGAAATAAAGTTCGAAATCGGCGGGCAGGTTGATGTTGTTCGACAGTTCGAAGTAGGGGTCTGTTTTGAACCTCTCGTGGTTCAGCGGCACCGGCGTAATCGTCCGGATCCGCCCTTCGGCTGCCGTCGGCTTGCCGTCCGAATCGAAGGCGCCGGGGACGAAACTGCTCCCATACAGGTCCCTCACCATCTGGCCGCTGCCGCCGATCACGATCCCGTCTCCGGTGAAGTTGTACACCTCGACGCCCTCAATCGTCAGATTGCGCGCGCCAAGCGCCACAATGCCGTAGCCGCCCTCGTGCGTGCCGGACGAGTACGGGTGATCCTTGCGGCTGTAATCGTGCTGGTCCCGGTCGCCGACAAACTTTCCGCCTCTGATCGTCACATTGTTCACGCCACGGCCGATGTAAAGCAGTTCGTAGATTTCGGAGTCATTCGGTTCCTTTACCAGTTCGGCGCCGTCTTCGAGCACGAACGTCATGTCCGGCACCATGTTGATCCGCGCGTCCGGGCCGGGCTGCCCTTTCGCGCTCTTCTTGATCATGTAGGTCCCGGGTGGAACGATGAATGTCGTATATCCTTGATCATGCGCCCACTGGAGCGCATCGTTGAATCCTTTCGTCGTCTCTTCCGGATGCGTGCCATCCGTATGGATGTCGAATTTGCCGGGCACCAGCCGATAGACGGAATCTTCCGTCTGCGCGGACGTCGAGCCGTCCGCCGTGACTGATGCAGCGGCGAAGATCAGCACAGCTGCCAGCAGCAATCTGCCGACCAATCGCCTCATCGCGATCACTCCTTCCTCGCCCCGTTTCAGTATATTGCGATTTGCGGGACAAGGAATGGGTATATCGCACGGTTCTTCTAAAAATAGGCAGACAAGCCCCTGATTCGCGCCTAATCGACACATACCGCGCGAGGCGGTTTCCCGTCACGCGAGCCTCGGTCTTGCCGGATTGCAGCCCGGTTCGGGAACGAGGCCGTAAGCGGCCAGTTTCGTCAGATAGTAGCACTCCTCGCGGAACATGTGGTCCGGCATGAGCGGATGAATCCGGTCCAGGAGCTTCGGTCCGATCTGCAGCTCCTCGATCTCCTGCAGGAAGCGCATGAACAGCTTCATCTCAAGGTCGATGTCGGAATGGAATTTCTGGAAGGCGGGGAACGTCCGGAGCGAAGTCCGCAGATATCCCGCCATTTCAACCGCTTTCAGGAAAAACGCGCCGAACTCCTGCTGGAACGCCCGGCTTTTCTCGATCCAGCGCCGCTCGACGGGGTCCATGTCAAAGGACAGCTCAGCCGCATGGCCGATCGCATCCTGCAGCCAGACCATGTCGTAGTGCAGCGGATGCTGGCGCGGCACCGGGCGCCCGGCCAGCAATTCTTCGAGAATGTGCTCGTATTCCTCCAGTTCGTTCACCATATGGTTCAGGAAGGTCGGCGTGAACAGCAGGTCGACCTTGCCGAGCAGCAGCCGCTCGAGCAGGCTGAGCTTGAATTGCTTGAGCTCCCGGGTCGCATCCATCGCCTCCCGGTTCAGCGCCGCCAGCCGCGCCTCCGCATCCTGCATCCGGGCGGCCGCCAGCAGCGCGTCGAACCGCGAAATGAACGATTCCGCCTGCCGTACGTCATCCTTCTCGGCCGGCGACAGCGCCATCAGGATGAATCGGGCGTGGTCTCCCAGTATCTGCAGCCAGAACCGATGTTCGAACAGCGGCCCTTCCTCTGCAAGGCTCGCCATGTTCATGGACTTCTCCGCTCCTTTCCGGCTTCATGCTAACCGTAAGGAGTATATGCCCGCGGGCGGGCCGCCAGAACGAAGGCAAGCTCCGCTGCCTACCGGATCAGCGACACTTCGACCAGCACGGCCCCGTCATCCCCGAACGGCAAGATGGATGCCTCGTACGCGCGGATGCCGGCCGCTTTGATTTCCGCCGCCGCCTTCTGAAGATCGGTCCGCACGGCGTCGCCGCGCAAATAACGCACCTTGAAGCCGTCCGCGCCGGATGCCGCCGCTTCCTCCATCTTGCGCCTGAGCTCGTCCGCCGTCGCCGCCGTATGCTCCGGACGCAGCCATTTCCAGCCGAGCGCCGCTTCCAGCGACTCGTAGAAGCCCGCCCGCGCCGGATCGGTCTGCTTCGCTTCCCTGACCGCCGCCTCATACGGGGTGTCCGCGCGCGGATATTCCCGCGTCCAGGTGTGGTCCTTGCGCATCTCTTCATCCGTCTTCAGGTAATAGTCGTAGGACACCGCGCCGCCCCGGTCCGGCACCGGGTCGTCCCAGGTCACGTCCAGGTGGTACCACCGGCCGCCCACGCGCACGAGATTCCAGGCATGGTCGCTTTCGGGAACGGCCCCTTCCACAATCCGCGCAGGGATGCCCGCCGCGTTGAACATTTTGTAGGCGAGCAGCGCATAGCCTTGGCAGACGGCCTTGCCGGTCCGCAGCGCTTCGTATGCGGTGTAGCGGTTCAGCCCGACGTCGTAGGCCAGACGCAGCACGATCCAGTCGTGAATCACCTTCACCCGCTGATGGTCGTTCATTTCGGGCGTGATGAGCCGGTCGAGCACTTCCCGCACCTGCCGGTCCACTTCCGCCGTCTGCGCAAGCGTCTCCCGGTAATTCAGCGTCAGCCGGATGTGCGACCGCCCGCTGAGCTTGCGGATCGAGTAGAAGTAGGAATCCACGATGTACGACGTGTAATCGTCCCGCTTCAGCGCGTCCATGATGACGTCCTTGATGCGGCCCGACAGTTCCTGGCCGTCGCCGGTATAGTCGATCTGCACGGACTCCCGGCGCTCAAGCAGCGCGGCGGCGACGGCGGTCTCCAGCTGGTGCAGGTCGGCTGCCGCCTCGGCAGCGGCGGCCGGCCCGGGACGGAGGCCGACCGTCAGCAGAGACCATATGGCGATCGCGCAGATGGCAATACGGAATGACGTGCTGCGGTTCACTGGCATGACCCTCCGGGAAATGGCGTTTGGCATTTTGGCCCAAGTATAACCATAACGGCCGGACCTTAAGCCCCCGCCTTCACGCCTTCCGTTCCCGCAACTTCACGCCTGCGGACCGAAGAACCGCCGGATCTCGCGCTCTGCGCTCTCGTCGGAATCGGAACCGTGGATGACGTTCGCTTCGACCGACCTCGCGTAGTCGCCGCGGATCGTGCCGGGCGCGGCATTCGCAGGATTCGTCGCGCCGATCATCGCCCGGGCCAGCTGCACGGCCCCCTCCCCTTCGAGAATCATCGCGAAGACCGGGCCGGACGTAATATAGTCGACCAACTCTCCGAAGAACGGCTTGCCCTTGTGCTGGGCGTAATGCTCCTCCGCCGTCTCCCTGCTGATGCGCATCATCCGCGCTTCCGCCAGCTTAAACCCGCGGCGTTCGAAGCGCGACACAATCTCGCCGACCAGCCCTCTCTCCACGCCGTCCGGCTTGATCATGACGAATGTCCGCTTGCCGTTTTCCATGACGCATGCCCTCCTTCGCCGATTTAATTTCCCCATTATAGGCATCTTCTTCAGCGAAGGATGTGATTCCGCTCACGGCATCAAATGGATCCAGTTTAACTTCGCTTGCGTGCATTGAGCTTCCGGACCGGCCATCCCATAATGAAAGGGGATACAACATCTCAACAAACATCATCTCAACAAACGGAGGGATGGCTGGTTGAACACGAATGCAACGTTCCGCGTCGCCTTCATCGGATGCGGCAAGCGCGCCCACGAGCACGCCCACGGTGTCAAGGCCGACGGCCGGCTTGAGGTCGTCGCGCTGGCCGACATTTCGGAGGATTCGGCCAATGCCCTGAACGAAGCCTTCGGATTCGGCGCCGCCGTTTATACGGATTACCGGCGGATGCTGGACGAGGTGAAACCCGATATCGCCATCATCTGTCTCTGGACGCCGCTGCATCTGCCGGTGTTCCGGGACTGCGCGGAGGCGGGCGTCCGGGCCGTGCTGTCCGAGAAGCCGATGGCGCCCGGATGGGGCGAATGTCTCGAGATGGCCCGCATCGCAGAGGAGACCGGCTGCCAGCTGACGTTCTCCCTGCAGCGCCGGTTCGCGCGCGGCAACCAGACGGTGCGCCGGCTCATCCGGGAAGGCCGGATCGGCCGCGTGGTGCGGATGGATCTGTACTCCCCGCCCAATCTGCTCGACTGCGGCATCCATACGTTCGATCAGGCGATGAGCTTCATGGACGAGACGCCGGCGAAATGGGTGCTCGGCGCCGTCGACGCCAGCGAGACGCTGAACTGGTTCAATGTGCCGTCCGAATCCGTCGCGGCGGGCCTCGTCGTCTTCCGCAACGGCGTGCGGGCGAACATCCAGGCGGGCGGACCCGACATGGACATCTGGGGCGGCGTGCGCGTCATCGGCACGGAAGGATTCCTCGAGGTGATGTGGGATGGCGAGATCAAGGGCGGCGCCGTCTACGCCGATCCGTCCTGGAAGCCGGAAGTGGAAGTGACGCCGCATGCCGAGCAGATGGCGGGCTACGTTCGCCATGCGGTCGACTGCCTGATCACGGGGGAAGAGCCGGAGGTGTCCTATAAAAAAGCGTTGCGCGCGTCGGAGATCATTTACGCCTTCTACGAGTCGGTGCGGCGCAACGCGCGGGTGGAACTGCCGCTTGAAGGGGTAACGGACAATCCGTTCATCACCATGCTGCAGGAGGGCCGGTTCACGGCGCCTGCGGAAGGAGGGAAATCCTCATGACGCGGCCGAAGCTGGGACTGATCGGCATCATCCACGAAGAGGCGAACCAGGATTTCTGGGGCACCATGGAACGCATCGCGGCGATCGGCTACGAGGGGATCGAGGGCGGCGCGAAGCTGCTCGAAGGCGATGCGAAGGCGAATGTCGCCCGGTTCCGCTCGCTCGGGCTGCAGGTGGCGACGCACAGCGTAAGCAAGGATCTGCTCGCGGACGGGAAGGAGCTGGACCGCATTATCCGGGAGGCTCATCTGATGGAGACGAAGGACGTCACGCTGTGGTGGGCGCCCGCCGATTCGCGCGATCAGCTGCTGCGCGACGCGGAGCTGTACAACGCGGCCGGCGCGCGGCTGGCCGCCGAAGGCCTCAGGTTCTGCTACCATAACCACGCCCACGAGTTCAGGAACACGTTCAACGGCGTGTATGCCCTGGATATTCTGGCGGAGCATACCGATCCGAAGGCGGTTTATTTCCGCCTGGACGTCGCGTGGATCACGCTCGGCGGCGCCGACCCGGCGCATATTCTGCGCAAGATGGCGGGCCGCGTGCCGGCGGTTCACCTGAAGGATGTCTACGGCACCGACGAGATCGGCAAATGGACCGCGCTCGGCACCGGCGTCGTCGACATCCGCGGCTCGATCGAGGCGGCGCGGGAGATCGGCGCCGAGTGGATGACGGTCGAGCAGGACCAGCTCCGCCACCTGTCCGGGCTCGACACGGCGTGGTTCAGCTATATGTATTTGAAGGAGTCGGAATTGATTTAGTTTTTCGCGAACGTCAGGCGGGTGCGGTGATGCGGGAGAACCGCGTTGCTGCGCCCTTTTTTTCAGGTTGGTTTCGCTGGTTGTCGTATCCGCACGCGGTCCATGCACTCCTTTAGCGTGGTTTCCACGTTACTGCTCCCCCGTACGCGGCCCACGCGCCCCTGTAACGCGCTATCCACGTTACAGTTCCTCCGCGCGCGGTCCATGTACCCCTGTAACGTGGTATCCACGTTACAGCTCCCTCGCACGCGGCCCACGCGCCCCTGTAACGCGCTATCCACGTTACAACTCCCCCGTACACGGTCCATGCACCCCTGTAATGTGCTATCCACGTTACAGCTCCTCCGCGCGCGGCCCATGTACCCCTGTAACGTGCTATCCACGTTACAGCACCGCCACGTGCCCACAAAAAGAAGCTGCAGCGCGCCATCCACGCCGCAGCTCCTGCCACTTACCCGAACACCGGCCTGCCGTCCGCATCCCACGCCAGCTTCCGCACGAACGTGTGCCGGTTCGGATCGTACAGCGGATCGCCGACGATCTCCTTATACGTCCGCGCGTGGAACACGAGCAGATCGCCGCCGTCCTCCGCGACGGTGAAACTGTTGTGCCCCGGCCCGTACAGGCCGCGCGCCTCGTCCGTCGCCAGCACCGGCACCGGCGACTTCGTCCAGACGGACGGGTCCGTGAGATCGGCGTCCTCCGGCGCCTCGAGCAGCCCCATGCAATAGTGGTGATCCGTCGCGCTCGCCGAATACGTCACAAACACACGCCCGTTCCGCTTCAACACGGCTGGCCCCTCATTCACGTAGAACCCGATCCGCTCCCATTCGTATTCCGGCTTCGTCAGCATGACACCGGGCGCGGCGAGCGTCCACGGATTCGCCATCGGGGCGATGTACAGATTGGAGTTGCCCGCGATCGCGGGATCTTTCTGCGCCCAGACGAGATAGCGCGTCCCCCGGTGTTCAAACGTCGTCGCGTCAAGTGAAAAGGTCTCCCACATCGTGCGGATCTGCCCCTTCTCGACCCACTCGCCTTCGAGCGGATTCGCCGACGCGTTCTCGAGCACGTACATCCGGTGATCGAACAGCCCGTCATTCGTCTCGGTCGTCCGCGCCGCGGCGAAATAGATGTACCATTTGCCGTCGATGTGGTGAATCTCCGGCGCCCAGATGTTCGCGCTCATCGGCCCGGATGGATGCCGCCGCCAGACGACGGCCGGTTCGGCCGACGCCAGCCCGGCAATCGTGCGCGCCCGGCGCACTTCGATCCGGTCATATTCGGGCACGGACGCCGTGAAGTAGTACCAACCGTCCGAATGCCGGTACACCCACGGATCGGCCCGCTGCAGAATGAGCGGCTGAACGCCCGACGTATCCGCAATTCCGGTTCCGACAGTATGATCCATCGCTCTCTCCCTCTCCCTTGTTCATGTAAAATGCCATTCTATTCTTCCCGCGAAGGTTCCGGCCTCCGCGCGCCCCACAACGCGATGCCCTTTCCCGACAGCGCGCTGAACGTCTCCGTGAACGCTTCCGCTTCCGGGTCCCAGGCCCGCAGCCAGACGCCATCGTAATCTTCGCCGCTCAACGTGAGCCGGATCTTGCCTCCATCCCCGGCGGTCCACCGGCCGGACACGCTGCCGCTGATCGTGCCGTCCGCCTCCAGCCGGATCGGCACAGACTCCTTCACTTCAGCAGAGATGTCCTTGCCGTGGTTCACCAGCTCGTAGTCGCCGGCAATCCGCTCCGGATCGGCATCCTCCGGCCGCTCCCCGCCGTACCGGAACGGCACGACGACCGGCCATCCCTGCTCGTTGAACACCATCTGATGCACCCGGATCTCATGCCGCTCCCCGCTGTACGGAAAACGCGAATGGAAAATCAGGTAGTACCGTCCGGTCTCCTCGTCGTACCAGGCCGAATTGTGCCCCGGCGACACATAGCCGAACTCGCGGAACGCCCCGTGCGGATCGCGCCACCGGTGATTGCCCATCAGCTTCACCCCGAACGGCTCGATCGACGCGTCGTCGAACAGCGGCTTCGCCGGATCGGCCTTCACCTCGGCCATGTCGACCCCTTCCGCGTCGACGAACGGACCGTCCGGATGTTTCGACCGCGCGACCCGGATGTTGTAGCCGCCGAAGGAGTCCAATCCGCCGAACGACAGGAACAGATAATAGTATTCCGTGTCCGGGCTGTACAGCATATACGGCCCCTCGATCCGGCTGTGGTTGCCGCCGACGAGCTTCTTGCCGTACCCCTGCCCCGGCAGCGGCTTGCCCGTCGTCTCGTCCATTTCCAGGATGAAAATGCCGCCCGAATACGAACCGTACACCATCCACAGCTTGCCGTCCTTGTCAAAAAACACATGCGGGTCGACGACGTTCGGATGGACCCGCGCGTCATACACCGTTCCGTCCTCGCTCGGCTCCCCCCACATGCCGGATTTCAAAATGATGCCGATATCCCGGTATGGTCCCTCGATCGAATCGGCGAGGGCGACTCCCATGGCGGAGCGCGGCGAGTCTCCCCGGCACGCGTTGTAGTACATGTAGTACTTGCCGTCCGGCAGCCGGATGACGTCCGCCGCCCACAGCGTGTCACTCTCCGCCCATTCCAGCGTCTCGCGCAGCTCCTCCCTCACGTTCGGAATGAGCGGGTTGCCGTCCGAGACGCCGGACGCGATCAATTCCCAGCGCATCAGATCGGGCGATTTCGCTGCCGCCAGGTGCGAGCCGAACACATAGAACATGCCGTTTTCATCGCGCACAATGGACGGGTCGTGCACGGACGCTTCATGGAACACGGGAACCCACGCCTCCTTCCCGCCGCCTTTTTCGCCGAATGCACCGCATCCCGTCAAAAGCGCCCCCGCGGCCACCAGTACGGCCAACGCACCGCCAGCCGCACGCACCATCCGCCGCCTCCCCGGCTCATCGCCGCGACTCGAGCCGCGCCTCCGCAACCGACGCCGTCCTTCCAGCGGTATTCGCCGGCGCAGCAGCCTACCGACGACGATAGACAGTGCAGTCATTCATCCATATCTCCTTCACAACATGATCGTCCAATCCCCATCAAGCCTTGATCCCCGTTAGCGCGATGCCTTCAATGAAGAAGCGCTGCGCGAACGCGAACAGCACGAGCGTCGGAATGAGCGCGACAACCGCGCCGGCCATGACCAGCGTCCACTCCGTCCCGTAGTACGAGGAGAACGAAGCCAGCTCAAGCTGCAGCGTATAGCGCTCCGGCGAGTTCAGATAGATGAGCGGTCCGAGATAATCGTTGTAGCCCGCGTTGAACGACAGAATGCCCTGCGTGATGAGCGCCGGTTTCGTCAGGGGAACGATGATGCGCAGGAAAATGCCGGGCGGGCTCATTCCGTCGATTTTCGCCGCGTCCTCCAGTTCGTCCGGCAGCGTCTTGATGAACTGCCTCAGGAAGAAAATGACCATCGGCGCGCCGAACATGCCGGGAATGATGAGCGGCTTCCAGCTGTCCGTCCAGCCAAACGTCTTGAACATGATGAACGCCGGAATCATCATGACCGCGCCCGGCACGACCATCGTGCCGATGAGCAGCATGAACAGCTTGTCGCGCCCGGGAAAGCGAAGCTTCGCGAAGGCGTAAGCCGACATCGCGCAGACGAACAGGCCGATGATCAGCGTCGGGACGACGACGATCATCGTGTTGAAGAAGCCACGGATCAGGTGCGCCTCCTCGAAAATGATGCGGTAATTCTCCCAGGCCAGCCGCGAACCGATCCACTCCGGCGGATAGGAGTACAGTTCGCCGTCCGGTTTCAGCGATGTCGCGAGCATCCACAGGAACGGAACCGCCATGATGACGCCGCCGAGGCCGAGCAGCATGTAGGCTGCCAGATCGGCCAGCCGCTTTGCGGCCCCGCGCTTCCGTCTGCCCGCCGCAATCACAGCCATCGCCCATCCCTCCTCAGTTGTAATGGACCCATCGTTTCGAGAACACGAAATTGATCACGATGATCAGCATGATGATGATGCCGAGGATCCAGGCGAGAGCGGAAGCATACCCCATCTCGCTGTACTGGAACGCGACGGTGTACAGATAGTACACGATCGTCGTCGTCGAATAGTTCGGCCCGCCGCCGGTCAGAAGCTGGAACCGTGGGAAGTCCTGCAGCGCGCCGATGAGCGACGTAATCAGAATGAAGAACGTGACCGGAGAGATGCCGGGGACCGTGATGTGGATGAACTTCTGCCAGCCGTTCGCGCCGTCGACCGTCGCCGCTTCATACAGCGAAGTCGGCACGTTGCCGAGCGCCGCCAGGTACAGAATGATGCTGACGCCGAGGCCGCCCCATACCCCCTGGATAATCATGGCCGGCATTGCCCACGTCTGGTCGATCAACCAGGCCGGCGCATCGATGCCGATGACGCCGAGGTAGTAGTTGAGCAGGCCGAAATCCGCGTTGAAAATCCACCGCCACACCATCGCCAGCGCCACAACCGAACAGATCGTCGGCAGAAAGAACAACATGCGGAAGAAATGGCGCCCGCGCAGCTTCCGGTCCAGCAGCAGCGCCGCGAACAGGGCGGCGATCATGCCGAGCGGCACGCCGAGCGCGGCGTAGAACGTGTTCCAGAGCGTCTTCCAGACGAGCGGGTCGTCCGCAAGCGCCCGCTTGTAATTGTCCAGGCCGATGAATTCCGCGGGCTGTCCGAAGTTGAAGTTCGTCAAACTCATATACAGCGAGTTCAGCAGCGGATACAGCAGGAAGACGAAGACGCCGATGAACGGCGGTGCGATGAACAGATAGCCCCAGCGCATCTCGCTGCGGTACAGCAAGCGCCGCTTCCGTTTTGCCGGCCGCGTCTTCACGGCGGCTGAAGTCTGCGCTTCCATCCGGATGGTTCCCTCCGTTTCCGTGCGGTGTTGTGTGCGGCGCGGACGAATGCCTCCTCGCCCGCGCCGCGGGCGTCTGCGTTTACTCGAACAGCTCCGGATTGCCTTCCTTCAGCGCCTTCTCGACTTCCGGCTTGATCCGGGTGAAGAACTCGGCCGCCGTCTCCTTGCCGCTCCAGAATTCGCCGAGATACTGGTTGAGCGTGTCCAGCCACTTGCCGTTCGGCAGATACGTCCACGGACCCGGCTGCTGGGCTTCGCCCGCCTTGACGAACACCTCGGGATGCGCCGGCTTCTGCCCGGGCTGCGTGTACACTTCATCGTCGGCCATCGACTTGAAGTTCGGAATCTGGAAGCCGAGTTCGGTCATCTTCGTCTGGCCTTCGATGCCGGTGAAAAATTCAACCAGCTTGAAGGCTTCGTCCGGATATTTCGTCTTCGCGTTGACGCCAAGACCGACCGATCCGGACCAGCCGCTGAGCCAGGTGCCGTTGTTCGAAGGAATCGGCGCGACATCCCAGTCGAATTTCAGCTTGCGGTAAGTCGGCACCATCCATCGGCCGCCCGTGATCGTCGCCAGCCTGCCGGCCTCGAACATCTGGCCGTCGTTCATCGACTGCAGCGCCCGGGAGTCGGGCACGACCTTGTGCACATGCGTCAGATCATAGATGAACTGCATCGCTTCGGCGGCAGCCGGCTCGTTCAGCGTGAATGTCTTCCGGTCTTCGCTCAGAATCGTGCCGCCGTTCGACCAGACGAACCCTTCCCACCAGATCGGGCCGGCGCCGTAGATGTCGATCTTCCCGTCGCCGTTCTCGTCCACGGTCAGCTTTTTCCACATCTCGAGCGCCTCGTCCCAGGTCATCGGCTGATCCGGGCTCGGGTGCGGCACGCCCAGCTTGTCGAAAATCTCCTTGTTGTAGTACATGACCGTCGGTCCGATGTCCTTCGGCAGCGCATAATAAGCACCGTCGCCGGTCTTCTTGCCGTCGTAGCGGTAGCGGTTCAGCCCCTGCTCCCACATATCGTTCAGGTCGAGCTTCGTGCTCGCCATCACGTAGTCGGTGATGTCCAGGAACGCGCCCTGCTTCACCCAGCGGGGAAAATCGCCGTCACTGGTGAAAATGACGTCGGGCGCGCTGTTCCCCGCGATCATCGTGTTCATCTTCGTCGTGTAGTCGTTCGGGATATGGATGAACTTGACCTTGATATCCGGGTACGCTTTCTCGAATTCCTTGAGCACCGCCTCGAACACCGCGCGCTCGTCCGGCGCGCCCCAGGACGAGATCGAAATCTCGACCTTGCCGCCGGACGAATCGCTTCCGCTGCCGACCGAATCGCCCGCTCCGGCATTTGTGCCGCCGCCAACGCTTGAATTTCCTCCCGAATTGCCGTTTCCTCCTCCGTTGCCGCCGCACGACGTTACGACCAGACAGACGGCCAGCATCAGCATGAACAACCATTTTGACCTCATGTCGGAAAACAACCTCCTTGAGCCTGCATGATTTCGGATGAAGACGCCCCCATAATAGCGCTTACATTTTTGATGAATTACGAATGCCTGACCTTGCTGCGGACACCTCCCTGGCCGGTCTTCCGTCATCCGGGATATGCTTGCAGACCTCGTCGCTGCCGACTCACCGGCAAATACTTCACATTGATGTTAAATATTTCGCTTAAAATCGACTTACTTAGGATGATAACGGGGGATCTTTGCGGTTGTCAATTGGTTTTTATAAAACATTTTATATTTTTATAAAATTATTCTCCTGTAAAAACAAAAATTCGACCGCATTCGCATCCACTTGCCAGAGCTGAACACGTTACGATATATTTAATACAAAACTGAAATATTGGATGAGATCGCATGGAAACCATCGTATCGGAAAGCAATCTCCCCCTGTTTGAAGCACTGGCCAGCAACGTCCGGATCAAGATCATCGAACTGCTCGCGCAGGAGCCGATGATCATGAAGGATCTGGCGTCGGCGCTCGGCCTCAGCAACTCCATCATTACGATGCATGTGAAGAAGCTCGAACGCGCCAATCTTGTGCGCACCGAGATGATTCCCGGCAAGGGCGCATCCCAGAAGCTGTGCACGCTGGTCGCCGACCGGATCGAGCTCGTGTTCCCGAGCAAGGGCCGCATCCCGCGCAACTTCCACATCGTCAACATCCCGATCGGCCACTACACCGACTTCGATGTCAAGCCGACCTGCGGCCTGGCGACGAAGTATCAGATCATCGGCGACGGCTTCGACGATCCGCGGTATTTTCTCCACCCCGAACGGGTCGACGCGAAGATTCTCTGGTTCTCGAAGGGCTACATCACATACAAGATTCCAAACTACCTGAAGCCGGAAGAGGAGCCGGAGGAACTGGAGATCACGATGGAGATCGCGTCGGAGGCGCCGCTGTCGAACGTTCATTGGCCTTCCGACATTTCGTTCGAGTTCAACGGGCGTCCGATCGGCAAATGGACGAGCCCCGGCGACTTCGGCGGCACCCGGGGCAAATACACGCCCGAGTGGTGGAACATCGAGATGAACCAGTACGGCATCCTCGTCCATATCCGGGTCAACGGCGACGGCACGTTCATCGAAGGGACGAAGGTGTCCGACTACACGATCCATGATGTCGACATCCGCCGGATGCAGTGGGACCTGAAGCTGGAAGTGAAGGAAGACGCGAAGCATATCGGCGGCCTGACGATCTACGGCGCCGGATTCGGCAACTACTATCAGGACATTGTCTGCAAACTGACCTATGTGGAACCGAAGAAGGAATAAGCGGCGCGCGGGCGTTCCTGCACATAAAAGGCCGAACAGGAGCTTTCATCCTGTTCGGCCTTCATCGTCTGTCGTCTCCATCCTCAATATCCGGGTCGCTTCTCCCATGGTTCCAGCGTGCCGACCACATGGCGGCGCCGATTGTTCTGGATACATTCAATTACTCCGTTGCTGATTTCGTCATGGGTCAGCCAACGGGACCGGCCTCCCTCGATGACAAAACCCAACTGAACCTGATGGCAGGCGCATTCGGGCGGCACCGCAATTTTCCGGAGCATCTCGTCCAGATTGGAGCTGCTGCCCAGGACGTGGTACAGCTCCCAGCCGAAATCCGCTCCGCCCGCGAGCCGGATGGCCTCGGCCGTCTGTCCGATCACGCGCTCCTCGTCGTGATGAATCCACGCGACGACGAGATCGGCGGGCCCCCATTTCCGCATCATATCGTTCAACGTCTCGGCAAACTCCGCGGCGCGCGAATAATCCGCCGAAACGCCATGCAGATTCGGATGCTGATCGCTGAGCAGCTTCAGCTTTTGCGGATTCCGGCCGATCACCGTCACCTCGCGGCCCTGTCGGGCCAGCCACAGACTTGCGCCGGCCAGCATGCCGGAACCCCCGATGACAAGCGCATGACGCATTCCGATCATACCTCCTTTCCGTTTCCTCCCCGATCCGCTCGATCAATGGGCAACAATGACGCCAGTGAAATTATGGGACAACTTTAAATATTATTAAGCATTAATTCTAAACAATGGACAACCACATCAAAATAAGGTACATTCACGCAAACGGCGGCCATTTTATTCCCTTTGCGCGCCCGTATAATGAAGATAACCGTGCATTTGCCATGCGAAAGGGGGCCAAACGGTGCGAATCGACGCCCATCAGCATTACTGGAAGATCGAGCGGGGCGACTACGGCTGGATTACGCCCGAGTACCCCGTCCTGTACCGGGATTTTCTGCCGGCCGACCTGTCCCCGCATTTGAAAGCGCATCAACTGGACGGCACAATTCTGGTGCAAGCCGCTCCGACGATCGAGGAAACCGAGTTCATCCTGTCCCTGGCCGATGCGGACGACACGATTCTCGGCGTGGTCGGGTGGCTGGACCTGTTCGACCCGACCCACCGCGGGCATTACGAGCGGTTCCGCCGGCATCCGAAGTTCGTCGGCTTCCGCATCATGATCCAGGATATGCCGGACGCAAGCCGGATTCTCGAGCCCGCGTTCGTCGAGGCGCTCCGAGGCTATGCGGACGAAGGCACGACCGTCGATCTGCTCGTGAAGAGCAGCCAGCTGGAACCGCTGGTCAAGCTGCTGGAACAGGTTCCCCATCTGCGCGGTGTTATCGATCACATCGCGAAACCCCGCATCCGGGACCGAGAGATCGAACCGTGGCTCACCCATATGCGGGTCCTCGCCGGCTATCCGAATCTGTACTGCAAGCTGTCCGGCATGGTGACGGAAGCGGACCATCGCAACTGGAAACCGGAGGACTTCAAGGTTTATGTCCGCCGCGTGCTCGACCTGTTCGGCCCGGACCGCGTGCTGTTCGGCAGCGACTGGCCGGTATGCCTGCTGGCGGCCGAATACGACCAAGTGATGGACGTGCTGCTCCAGGCGCTGCCGGACAACTGGGGCGAGCGCGAGCGGGCCGCATTGTTCGGCCTGAACGCCCGGAACGTGTACCGAATTTGAATCCAAGGAAGGTGCGACACCCCGATGCGATACCGGAAACTCGGCAATACCGGCCTCGACGTCTCGGTCTTGAGCTTCGGCGCATCCTCGCTCGGTTCCGTGTTCCGCGAGGCGGACGAAAGCGAGAGCATCCGTACGGTGCATGCCGCGATTGACGCCGGCATCAACTACATCGACGTCTCCCCGTATTACGGGCTGACCCGCGCGGAGACGGTGCTCGGCAAGGCAATCCGCGACATCCCGCGCGACAAGTTCCTGCTGTCCACCAAAGCAGGGCGCTACGGCGTGGACGCGTTCGATTTTTCCGCCAGGCGGATTCAGTCGAGCCTCGAAGAAAGTCTGACCCGGCTCCATACCGATTATGTCGATCTATTTTTCCTGCATGACATTGAATTCGTGCCGGCGGATATCGTGCTGGAAGAAGCCGTGCCGGCCGCGATGCGCCTGAAGGAGCAGGGCAAGATCCGGTTTTGGGGCATTTCCGGCCTTCCGCTGCAGCTGTTCGAGAAAATGCTCCCGCAGATCGACGCGGACGTCATCCTCTCCTACTGCCACTACTCGCTGAACGACACGGCGCTGCTCGATCTGCTGCCGATGCTGGAAGCGCGCGGCATCGGCCTCGTCAACGCGTCGCCCTTGTCCATGGGATTGCTCAGCCTGCGCGGCACGCCCGACTGGCACCCGGCTTCCCCGGAGCTGAAAGCCGCCTGCAGGAAGGCCGCCGAATTTTGCGCCGCCAGGGGAACCGACATCGCCAAGCTGGCCATCCAGTTCTCGACGGGGAACGAACGAATTCCGACGACGCTGGTCAGCACGGCGAACCCGGACAATATCGCGCGCAACGCCCGATGGACCCTCGAGCCGATCGACGAGGAACTGCTCCGGGAAGTGCTTGAATTGCTTGCGCCCGTCCATAACGTCACCTGGGTCAGCGGGCGGCCGGAGTACAACGAGAACATCCGGGTGTAACGTTGCGCAGGGAGGTTTATTTTGCGTATGAGAGGCATTGTATGCGAGGAAATCGGCGTCTTCCGGCTGCGGGACGATCTGCCCGAGCCCGCGGCCGGTCCGGGCGAGGCCGTCGTCCGGATCCGCCGGGTCGGCATCTGCGGAACGGACATGCACGCCTTCAAGGGCAACCAGCCCTACTTCACCTATCCCCGCATTCTCGGCCATGAGCTGGCGGGAACCATTGAATGGATCGGCGGGAATGAGGCGGGGCTCAAGGAAGGCGACCAGGTCGCCATCATGCCGTATCTGCACTGCGGGACGTGCATCGCCTGCCGGAGGGGCCGGACGAACTGCTGCGCGGGTCTCCGGGTGCTCGGCGTTCACACCGACGGCGGCATGCGCGAACGCATCACCGTGCCGGTCACCCATCTGATCAAGACCGACGGGCTCACGCTCGATCAGACCGCCGTACTGGAACCGCTGGCCATCGGAGCCCATGCGGTGCGACGCTCGGGCGCAGGCAGCGGCGAGACGGCGCTCGTGATCGGCGCCGGACCGATCGGGCTCGGCGCGGCCGCCTTCGCGAGGCTCGCCGGCGCGCGGGTGATCGTCATGGACGTGAACGATGACCGGCTTGCTTTCGCCCGATCCTGGGCGGACGCGGATCAAGTCGTGAACGCTCTGGATCATCCGATGAAACGGATCGCGGAGCTGACGGACGGCGATCTCCCGACCATCGTCCTCGATGCAACCGGCAACGCCAGGTCGATGATGGATGCCCTCGGCTATCTCGCCCACGGCGGAACGTTGGTCTATGTCGGACTGGTCAAAAACGACATCGCGTTCCCGCACCCGGATTTCCACAAGCGCGAGACCACCCTGATGGGCAGCCGCAACGCCACGCGCGAAGATTTCGAACATGTGCTTGATGCCGTCCGGCGCGGCGCGATCGACGCGGACCGGTACATTACCCACCGCGCGCCGTTCGACGCGATGATCGACGCCTTCGACGGCTGGCTGCGGCCGGAAAGCAACGTCATCAAGGCGATGGTGGAGTGGCCTTGATGCATGGCGAAGGTGCACGCCTCCCCCGCCGTGGAACGAAACTGAGACTTAGCGCCGTTTTCGGCAAAATAACGTGTCGCAGTTTCATCGAGGCGATCCATAAAGGACCGAAGCTCACAACACCGGCATTTGAACATCCGACATGCAAAAGGGAGGCGCATGCCTCCCTCTTCTCATGATTCCAGCGTGAACGATTTAAGCTGCGCGTTGCCCTCGCCTCTGTACGTGAAGTACAGCGCGTGGACGCCGTCCGGAATCGCGATGTCCGCCGCGTATTCCTTCCATACGTTCGTGAAGTTTACGGGAATCGAGCCGAGCGCCGGGCCGTCCCACGACGTCTTCACCTCGAAGGCGCCTTTCGCGTAGCCGCGCACCTTGATTTTGACCCTCTTCACGCCGCGGCAGTCGAAATATTTGAAGCCGGCCGTCGCCGTATCCCGCATGTTCGCGATGTAGCCGGGCTCCTCGTCCCCGTCCTTGCCGTCCTGGGTAATCTTCGGGAACCTGCCGTCCATCCAGGCGCCGTAGGTGCCGATGTACAGCTCCTCATCCTTGCAGAACAGATTGCAGGCGATATAGGCCGGATATTCGCCGCGCCCGGCGAGCGGTCCGCCGTTCAGGCCGCAGGACGTCATCTCCGCCTGCACGATGCTGCCGTCCTCACGGAATCGGATCGGCTCCGCGCAGCCTTGCCGGGAGTAATGGTGGCCGTTCGTCTGCCGGTGATAGAAGATGTACCACTGATCCCCGATCTCCACGATGCTGCCGTGGTTGTTCCCGCCGTAGTACATCGGCTTGTCCGCCGGCTTGTAGGCATCGATGTGCAGGTCCGCGTTGCTGACGATGACCCCGCCATACTTGAAGCCTTTCGTCGGGTCCTTGCTCGTCGCGTAGCACAATTCATGCATGACAATCGACGAATAGATCAGATAGTACGTATCCCCGCGCTTGCGGATGGACGGCGCCTCGAAGTATTCATGCCCCTCGAACCCGGTGCCCCGGCTGTAAGGCTCGCTCGGCAGCACGAAGACCGGCTCCTCGACGATCGTCAGCATGTCCGGCCCGAGCACGGTGGCCATGCAGCCGCTCCGCGACTTGTCCCCTCTCGGGCAGAAACCGGTATACAGATAGGTCCGGTCCCCTTCCGTCAGGACGCCGGGGTCGAACTGGTGCTGATCGCCTTCCCGCTCCCCGAGCCGCGTGCCGTCCGGATACCGGACATAGCCGTAGAACTCGAACTTGCCGGCCGGCGTGTCGGACACCGCGACCGAGACGACGGAGACTTTGTCCAACACATAGAACAGATAGTACCGCCCGTCCGGCCCTTTCGTCACATCCGG
This sequence comes from Thermobacillus xylanilyticus, assembly GCF_907165215.1. GTDB lineage: Bacteria > Bacillota > Bacilli > Paenibacillales > Paenibacillaceae > Thermobacillus > Thermobacillus xylanilyticus. Next base: position 53,437 of record NZ_CAJRAY010000043.1, read on the forward strand.
CGCGTACAAGCACATGCTGCCGTCCGGATTGAGCGGGTCGTCCGTCTTCTTGTATATGACCCCTTCATACCGCCAATCCCCCAGATTGTCCACGGGCGCCGACCAGCAGACGTAATCGTTCAGGCAGAAAACATGGCCGTTGAACCGGTCATGCGAGCCGTAGACGTACACACGGCCATCGAACACATACGGTTCGCCGTCGGGTATGTACTCCCAGGACGGCAGATACGGGTTGAACGCTTGTTTCTTCATGCCATCATCCCCTTTTATTTATTTGGCCTTCAGGCAATATCTGAGCCCTGCCTGCGCTTCGAACGACATCACATCCGCATATCGCGCGTCCCGCCGGACCGCAACCTCGCGTTCGCCCAGCCGGACCTCCACATCGCGGGAAACCCGGAACGTGCAGGCGCCGTCGCAACGGGACGTGATCCACGCCTCGACCAGCTCGCCATCCGCCCAACGAATGTCGATCTCGTATCCCCCGCGCGCCCTGAGACCCGCAACTTCCCCCGAAGGCCACGCCTTCGGCAGCGCCGGAAGCAGATGGAGGGCGCCGTCATGGCTTTGCAGCAGCATCTCGGCGATGCCGGCCGTCCCGCCGAAATTGCCGTCGATCTGGAACGGCGGATGGTTGTCCAGCAGGTTCGGCAGGGTGGACTTGCACAGGAGAGCGACGAGATTGTCGTAAGCCTGCTCGCCGTCCTCCAGCCGCGCCCAGAAGTTGATGATCCACGCCCGGCTCCAGCCGGTGTGCCCGCCGCCGTGCGACAGCCTGCGCTCCAGCGTGCGGCGCGCGGCCTGCGCAAGCTCCGGCGTCCGCCGCGGCGTAATCTGATCGCCCGGGTGCAGGGCGAACAGGTGCGAGATGTGGCGATGCCCCGGCTCCGCTTCATCGTAGTCTTCGTACCATTCCTGGATCGTGCCGAGCTTGCCGATTTTCTCCTTCGGAAGCCGCTTGAGCACGAGCTCCGCTTCGCGGATGAACGCCTCGTCGGAGGCCTTGCCCGTCCGGTCCGACAGCACCCGCTCAGCCTCTACACAAGCGCCCAGCAGCGCGCGGATGATCTGCGTATCCATCGTCGGGCCGGCGCACAGCACGCCCGTCTCCCCGTTCGGCAGCACGTAGCTGTTCTCCGGCGATACCGATGGACAGGTGACAAGCTCGCCGCTCGGCCCTTCCACCAGGTAATCCATCACGAACCGTGCCGCTTCCTTCATCGTCTCCAACGACCGCTCAAGGAACGGCAGATCCTGCGTGAACCGGTAATGCTCCCACAGATGCAGGCAGAGCCAGGCCGCGCCGAGCGGCCAGTACGATGCGGGAATATAGGTGTCCTGCGGCGCCGTGTCCGCCCAGATATCGGTGTTGTGGTGCGCGGCGAACCCCCGGCAGCCGTACATGACCCGCGCCGTCCTGCGGCCGGGTTCCCTGAGCCGCTCGATCAGGTCGAACAGCGGTTCATGGCATTCGGGCAAGGCGCAGCTTTCCGCGGGCCAGTAGTTCATCTGCGCATTGATGTTGATCGTGTACTTGCTGTCCCACGGCGGCAGGAAATGGTCGTTCCAGATGCCCTGCAGATTGGCGGGCAGCGATCCCGGACGGCTGGAGGCGATGAGCAGATACCGTCCGTATTGAAAATACAACGCCGCAAGCGCCGGATCCTCTTCTCCCATGCGCAGACGTTCCAGCCGCTCCGGAACGGGAAGTACGCTCCGCTCCTCATCTCCGCCCAAAGCGAGTGACACCCGGCCGAACAGTTCCCGATAGTCCCGCACATGCCGCGCATACCGCTCGTCATCCGGCGCCGCGCATACGGTCCGGGCATGCGCCAGACAATGCGCGAGCGGCTCCTTCTCGCGGAAGCTGGTCGCCGCCGTGATGACCAGCGTCACGCTGTCCGCATGCTCAACCACGAGATGTTCGCCGACCGCGTCCAGACTGCCGCCCTCGGCCCTCGCCGTCACCGCCGCCGCGAAGGAAACGCCCTCCGCTCCGCCGCTCGCGCCCGTCATGTAGATCGCATCCGTCCCGCTGCGGCCCGTCGCATCGACGTAGCGCCATCTCGCCCGCTCCAGCCGCGCCGTGAGCGAGATCTGCCCCGGCCGGTCGGCGGTCGCGCGGACGATGATCGCCTGATCCGGACAGCTTGCATAATACTCCCGCCGATGCCGCACGCCGCGGTGCAGAAATTCAACCGACGCGACGGCCCGCTCCAGATCCAGGCTGCGCTGATATTGCTCGACCGCATCCGGATCGATCCCTTCGAAATGGAGCAGCAACTGCCCGAGCGGTTCGTAATGCCGCTGCGTCTCGGGAATGCCCGACAGGCCCGTCACCGCCAGCCGCTCCGCCTCCCGCGGCTTTCCTTCGAAAATCAACCGGCGAATTTCGGGCAGCACCTTCGCCGCATCCGGATTGTTGCGGTCCCGCGGACCGCCGTACCAGAGCGAATCTTCGTTGAGCTGCAGCCGCTCGCTCACCGGGTGGCCGAAGACCATCGCGCCCATGCGGCCGTTGCCGATCGGCAGCGCTTCATTCCACTCGGCGGCCGGCCGGTCGTACTTCATCACCAAACGGCTCATGCTCCATCCCCTTCCACATCCGATTCCCGATAAGCCCCCGGCGTGCAGCCGACGAGCTTCTTGAACACTTTCATGAAATGCTGCGGATTCTCGAATCCCACCTGATTGCCGATCACCTGAACGGGCAGGCCGCCGTCTTTCTTCAGCAGCTCCTTCGCTTTCTCGATCCGGTAATGGTGCAAATACTGCACGAACGACACGCCCGTCTCCTTTTTGAACAACTGGCTGATGTAGTTGGGATGCAGTCCCGTCAGCTCGGAACACTGGTCCAGGGACAGGTCCCGGTGATAATGCTGATCGATATGCCGCAAAATTTTCTCCACATGGAAGCTGTACTGCGAATCGGACCGCGCATGCTTCGCGCCGTCCTGCTCCTCTTCCAATATCGTTTTAGCTACCGTGCGCAGCAGGTCCAGCAATTCCATCTTGTTGATCGGTTTCAGCAAATAATCGATGACCTGGTGGCGGAGGGCCTGCCTGGCGTATTCGAATTCGTCATGGCCCGTCAGGATGATGAAGCGGCCGCACGCTCCGCGATCCTTCACTTCCTGAATCAGTTCCAGACCGTTCATCTCCGGCATGTGAATGTCGGTAATGATCAGATCGGGCGCGAAATCCTCCATGACAGACAAGGCTTCACAGGCATCCAGGGCGCTTTCGATCCGGGTGAACGGCGTCTTCCCTTCCCTTATGATCTTGACGATGCCGTGCAGAATCACCATCTCGTCATCCACGATCAGCAGGTTCAACATGTCCATTCATCCCTTTTTTGTTCAAATAAAGCCTGAAATCCGTCCCTTCGCCGGGCTTGCTGTCCACTTCCAGACGGGAATCTTCTCCGTAGTACGTCTTGATGCGTTCGCTGACGTTGTAAATGCCGAGGCCGCTGTCCTGGGTCGAAAATTCCTTGATATCCAGCCGATTGTTCAGCAGCCTCCGGATTTCCTCCAGCCGCTGCTCCGGCATGCCCGCGCCGTTGTCCGAGATCTCGACCCGCACGCGGTTGTCGTCATCCGTGATGCGGATCGCGATGGCCCCCTTCCGCCGGATCGTCGACAGTCCGTGCACGATGCAATTTTCAACCAGCGGCTGCAAAATAAACTGCGGGCACGGGATCTGGCGGATGTCGGCCTCGACCGAGATGCTGTACGTGAGCCGGCTGCCAAGGCGGGTTTTCTGGATTTTCATGTAGTTCTCGATATTCCGGACCTCATCGCTCAGCCTGAACTGCTCGTGGTCGCTCGACAGGCTGTAGCGCATGAACTGTCCGAAGGAATAGGCGAGTTCCGCCACTTCGCGGTCGTCGTTCGCCTCGGCCAGCATGCGGATCGTTTCCAGCGTGTTGTACAGGAAATGCGGCTTGACCTGCGCCTGCAGCGCCTTGTAGGCGCTTTCCTTCCGAAGCAGCTCCGAGCGCTGCACTTTGTTGACCAGCTCATCGATCCGCTGCAGCATCGAGTTGTACGTGTAGGTCAGATAGCCGATCTCGTCCTGGTCGTCCCGATGGTCGAGCGTCTTGAAGTTGTTCTCGCCGACCTGGCGCATATGTCTGGCCAGCCGCGACAGCCGTTTCGTTACCGACACCGCCAGCATGTAGTAGATCCCCGACAGGAGCAGCAGCAGCCCGGCAATCATCAGGTACAGCCAGACTCTCTGCTTGGCCGTGCTGGCGAACACATCCTCCGTTTTGCTGACGACGGCCGCTCTGAGCCCCAGCTCCTCGATCGTCAGGTGGTTGACGAGCAGCGACTTGCGGTCGAGGAAGAAATACGCGAACGGCCGCTCGAGCATCTTTCCGATCATGTCTTCCCTCGCGCCGGGCGGGCTGGACTTCAGATCCCCGGTCAGCAGGTAAACGTCCGAGCGCCCTTCATTGCTCAGCGTATTGGCGAAGCTGTACAGCAGTTTCGGATCGACCTCGACGGAGAAGACGCCGACATGTTTGGAGAACCGCTCGGCGTACATGTTCTGGTAATAGGCCAGCTTCCATTCGCCCGATTCGGACAATTCGCAGAACCAGAGGCCTTTGCCCGGAGGGAGCCGGCGCAGCTCTTCCCGGACGTTCGATGGAAGGGCTTCCATATCGATGATGTGTTCCGGAGCGGTGAATACCCGCTCGCTTGCCTTGTAGATCCGGATATCCCGGATATGGTCATTGCCGTACAGCATGCCCGACAGCAGGGGCTTGATGTACTTCTGGTACGAGTAGACGTATTCCCAGTTGTACCGGTACGCGCCGTTCAGATAGTCGATGACGTTGGCGTTATGCTGGAACAACCCGTAATTGGACGAGATCTGCAGCAGGTCGATCCTCAGGTTGGCGTACGACTGTTCAATGACTTGCTGCTTGCCGCTCGCATATTCTTCGATCATGCTCTGGTACATCAGATGATTGTGGTAGAAACCGAAGGTGATGACCGGGACAAAGATGATGACGAAATAGCCCAGCACCATTTTCCTGACAATGCTCATTCTGGAGAACAAACGTTTCATCACCTTCACGTCCCCTGGGCAGCAACGTCTTTACGACTACTTTAACCCCTGCGCAGCTGCGTCACAAGTGAAAAAAAGGGGTCTGGGAAGGACCCCTTTGTACGCCTGCTCCGGATTATTGATTGAACAGCTCCTGCATCTTCTTGTATTCGGCCGTCGCCCAGCTTTCCAGCTTGCTGAGCCCGATGCCTTCCGCGAGCTTGAGCATGTTCTGATATGCCTGTTCCGCGGCTTCTTCCGATTCGGCCAGATAGATGCGGACTTCCTCCGTCTTCACCATCTCTGCGACCTTGTCAAAAATGACTTTCTCGTCGGTGCCGTCCTGCAGCTTCACCATGCCGATCGCGGGGTTGTGTTCCGTAATTTCCTTGATCTCCTGCAGCGCCTTCGTCGTCTGCGTGCCCGGCACGTATCCGCGCAGCCCTTCCACGATCGCGTCCGAATACAGGTACCACCATTTCAGACCTTCCGAATTGACGTAGTCGGCGTCGTTCACGTCGTAATGGAAGACCGGATAGCCGTCCGGATGCCACTCCCAGTGCTGGCCTTCGATGCCGAACATGACCAGCTCCAGGCCTTCCTTGCTGGCGAGGAACTTGATGAGCTCGATCGATTTCTGCGGGTTCTTGTTGTTCTTCGTAATATAGACTCCGGAGAACCCGGTGCCGGTGCTCAGGTTGTACGCTTCATCGGTGAGCGCCGACGGAATCATCGTGAACTGATAATTGCCGCCCTGATTCTTCACCTTGGCGTTGTCCGCCTCCGCGACGCTGACGGTATGGCTGTGGGCGAACGCTCTGCCGGTGACCGCGTATTCGTCGTCAATCTGGTCGTTGCTGTACGTGAAGTTCTCGGCCAGAATATAGCCGTTCCGGTACAGACTGTTCATGAATTTGTAGAACTCGAGCGCCTTCGGATGCGAGATGATATGTTTCAATTGGCCGTCCTGCTCATGCCAGGAGCTGTGCGGCGGGATGCCGAACTGCATTTTGAAATACTGCGGAATCCATTCGATGTCCATCGTCATCGGGACCATGTCCGGGTATTTCTGCTTCACCTGCTCCAGGACGGAGACGAAATCATCCAGCGTTTCGATCTTCGCGCCGAGCTCGTCCAGAATGTCCTGTCTCACCGCGATGCCGGGGTTGCCGTCGTTGCCCAGCGCGTAAGGGTTGCTCGCCCATTCTTCCGGGGTGGCGAAGGAATTGAGCACCGTGTACACGTTGCCGTCTTGCGCCGTGTTCACCGCCAGCCGGACCGGATCGATCTCGAAGTCCGGCGCGTACTTCTCGATCAGTTCATTCCAGGGGTACGACATGTCCGGATTTTCCAACCGCGGCTCCCTTAACGTGAAGATCAGGTCGGGCAGATCGCCGGATGCGATCATGAGCGGCAGCTGTTCCGAATCGGCGGCGACCGTGACGTTCAGCTTGACGCCCGTCCGCTTCGTGATTTCTTCCGCGATCGATCCCGTCCAGGACCGAACCGGGTACCAGGAGTGGTTGATGAACAAGTCCAGCTCCACGATTTCATCCTGCGATCCGGAGTCGGAGGCCGATCCGTTCTGGCCCGTCTGACCCCCGGAATTGGAGCCGGATTTCGCGTTGCCTCCTCCGCCGCATCCGGCCAGCAAGGCCAGGATGAGCGTCAGAATGAACAACGAACCCCATGTCTTTTTCATTCGCGAGCCCTCCATTGTCTGTGAGTTTATCTTATTAAAGCTTGCGCTTTAATAACAAATGGGAAGTTATTCCTTGACCGAGCCGAGCATGATGCCCGCCACGAAGTACTTCTGCAGGAACGGATACACGCAGATGATCGGAGCGATCGACACGATCATCGCGGTCACCTGCAGCGAGTAGCTGGTGACCGATGACGCGCCGGCGGCGGCCTCGATCGCCTCCTGCGGCACCCGGCTCTGGTTGATGATCTCGATCAGCCGGTAGGACAGCGTCCGCAGATACTCTGCCCGGACGAAGTAGGCGGAATCGAGCCATGAATTCCAATGCCCGACCCCGACGAACAAAGCCATCGTGGCGATGAGCGGCTTGGAGATCGGCAGAATGATCCGATAGAAAATCTTCAGCTCGCTCGCGCCGTCCATCCACGCCGATTCCTTCAGATCATTCGGAATCTCCCGGAAGAACGAGATCGCGATCAGCAGGAAGAACGTGTTCAGCATCCCCGGGATGATGTAAGTGGCGAACGAATTGAGCAGCCCAAGGGAGCGCAGCACAACGTAGTACGGAATCAGGCCGCCCGAGAAATACATGGCGAAGATGACCAGGGAAAAGTAAACCTTGCTGAACACCAGCCCTTTGTGCGACAGGCCGTACGCCACCAGACAGGTGAACAGCACGCCCGTGACGGCGCCGACGACCGTCCGCGCAATGCTCATGAACAGCGCGGACAGCCATTTCGAATCGTTGAAGAACGTCTTGTAGTTCTCCAGCGTGAAATCCGAAGGCCAGAAGTATGCTCCTCCCAGGAGCGCGTCCGTGCCCGAGTTGAAAGATGTGACAAGCAGATAATAGAACGGATAGGCGGTGACGAAGAAAATGAGTGACAGCAGCAAATAGTTGACGCCGTCAAATATCCGGTCTTCCAAGCGCCCTTTCATGATGACCCTCCTGACGGTATTAGAACAAGCTGGTTCCGGACACCTTCCTCGCGATCGCGTTGCTGGTGAAGATCAGGATGACGGAGATGACCGATTGAACCAGATCGATGGCCGCGGCATACGAATATCGGCCCTGGGCCAGCCCGACTTTGAAGGCGTAGGTCTGCACAATCTCCGAGGTGTCGTTGTTGCCGGCATTGCCCATCAGGAAGGCCTGGTCGAAGTTGGAACCGACGAGCCCGCCTCCGAGAATGCTTCCGATCGTCAGAATGAGCACCACGACCACCGTTCCCCGGATGCCCGGCAGCGTAATATGCCAGATCCGGGCCAGCCTTCCGGCTCCGTCGATCTGGGCCGCCTCGTAGAGCGTCGGATTGATGCCGGCGATGGCCGCCAGGAAAATGATCGCCCACCATCCGGCTTCCTTCCACATCGCGCTGCCGACGGCCAGTCCCCAGAAATAGTTCGGGCTCGTCAGGATCGGCAGCGGTTTGTCGATCCAGCCCCAGTCCAGGAGCAATTGATTGATCAACCCGACGTTGCTGGAGAAGAAAGTGAACGACAGCCCGAGCACGACCACCCAGGAGATGAAGTGAGGCAGGTAGCTGGCGGTCTGCACCACCCTTTTGAACGCCATGTTCTTCGCTTCGTTCAGCATGATGGCGAACAGGATGGGGATCGGGAACGTGAAGATGACCTTCAGAAAGCTGAGCACCAGCGTGTTTCGCACGATGTCGTAAAATTTGTAGTCGTTGTAGAACTCGATGAAATATTTGAATCCGGCCCAGCTGCTGGTGAAAATCCCCTTGATGCCCTGCACGATGGTGTAATTTTTGAAGGCCATCAGAATGCCGAACATCGGCGTATAGGCGAAGACCAGCAAATACAGGATGCCGATCCAGACGAAGAGATGCAGGGTTCGCTGCCGTTTGAAACGCTTCCAAACAAGCGATGACCGAATCGGTTTGGCATCGGTTGTATTCGTGTCGGCGGTCATGGCGCAAACACTCCTTTCACTTTTCATTGTAGGGAAGCGGCTGTTTGAAAGGCAGACATGATTTTGAAGATGCGTGTGTGCATTTTTTATATTGTTTGTAAGCGTTTTCATTTTTGGTTAAGAAAGAAAGCCCCCGGTTCCGTTTGCACGGAAACGCGGGGGACGCGGATCAAGCCTCGCCTTGGAACAGATCCGGCAAAATGTTGTAAATGTATTGGTTCTGCCAATACCAGGTGTGCGACCCGCCCTCGGCTTCGATGAAATAGAAGTTGCCTTTGTCGAGGTTCGACGAGTAGCGGAAGACATCGTCCAGCTGCTTCATCGCTTCGATCTGCGGCTTCAGATTCGGATAAGCGATATCCTGCGTGCCCGTGGCGCTGAAGATGTAGAAATCGTGCGGCTTGTAGCCCGACTTGCGGACAACCTGCGCAAGGAACTTCGCCGTTTCCTCAGGCCGGGTGCCGCCGCTCCTTTCACCGAGCGCCCAGCTGTCGCCGCTGAGCGGGATGTAGTATTTGAAGTAGTCCAGACCGCCCTTGGCGAACAGATGCCATGTCGTCACCGATCCCATCGAGAACCCGCCGAACGCGCGGTGAGCCCGGGACGCCTTCAAATCTTTAAGGCTTGCCGAGTTCGCGTATGTGTTGTACTTCGACTCCACCAGCGGAACAATATCGTGGATCAATTCTTCGTGGAACAGGGCGACATCGTTCTTCCCGCCGTAGAAGGTCGGCGTCACGACGATGAGCGGCTCGATGTCGCCGCGGGCGATCATGTTGTCGATAATCTTTTTGAGCGCCCGGTTTTCGCCCGGTCCGCCGAAGAGCAGATCCTCATTCTCGCCGCCGCCGTGCATCAGATACAGCACGTTGTACTTCGTGCCTTTGTCGGATGCGTTATAGCCGTGCGGGAGATAGACGTGCAGCCGCTTCTTGTCCTTGCCGCCGTCCAGGTTCGCCGTCTCGTACGACAGCGTCTCGATCGTCCCGGGCTGGTCGCTCTCAGCCAGGTATTCGACCGGAAGCGGCGTGAAATATTTCTCGTTCGCGGCTTCTTCCGTCATCTCCAGCGCGCCGATCGCTTCCGCAAGCGCGGCATACTGTTCATCGATCTGCTGCTGCGTCACTTCCGTGCTGCCCAGCAGGCTGTCCGCGGCAATTTGAAGGACGGCATCTCTCACGACTTCCGGATTTTTGTACAGCGAGTAATCGATGGACAGCGCTTTCTTGATCAGGTTGAGCAAATCATAGGGATTGAGACCGCTCGTCTCGCGTGCATTCTTCCCGACCAGCACAATCTCGCCGAACAGGCTCGTATCGTCCCAGGCCATGCCCGTCGAATCGAACAGATTGAGTGTGCCGACGCGTTCTTCGCCCACCGCATCGTTGATCTGCAGCTCGATGCCCAGGACGGTGCCGTTGGCCGGCTTCTTCTTGAGGGCGACCCGGGCTTCGATGACATAGCCGTCGTCCGTCTTGGTCGCAGCGGTATAGAATCGCGAGGCGTCGCCTTTGTCCACGGATTGGACGTTGTCGATGTTGACGCGGAAATGCAGATCATCCGCGCCGAATTCCCGGGTCTTGTCGTTGTTTTCGTCCAGGAAGATTTCGAGCGAATCCTGCATGTACGGCGTTCCGGACCGGGTGGACAGCTGGCCGTCCTTCACTTCCGCCAGGATGTAGAGTGCACGGTCATCCCACAGCGCCCTGAACGTTGCGCTCGCGTTGGTGTTGCCGGATGAATGCCGCGGTTGGTACGGCCGCGCCTTCTCCCATACTTCATCGATCCGGCCGTCGATGACCGGCGATCCGAACTGGGCGATAATTCTTCCGTTCATGGATGCCTCCTTGATTTCAACCTGCGCAGCAGCCGCTCTGGCGTAATCTCCGGTCTGGATGTTGATCAGCAGCGCGCTGAATAGTGATGCCGCGGCCAATGCCGCGCCGAACCTTTTGGTTTTCCGTCTCATAACGGATCGATCCTCCCCTTCCGCATCCGGTTTTGCAACTTCGTTTTAGCTTGCCGGGTTTTTCAAGACTCGCCTTTGAACAGATCCGGCAAAATGTTGTAAATGAACTGATTCTGCCAATACCAGGTGTGCGTGCCGCCTTCGCCCGCGATGAAGTAGAGATTGCCTTTCGCCGGGTCCGATGAATAGGGGAACACATCGGACAACTGCCTCATCGCCTCGATCTGGTCGTGCAGTCCCGGATAAGCGAAGTCCTGCGTGCCCGCGGCGCTGAAAATGTAGTATTCATGCGGCTCGTAGCCGGATTTCCGCACCACATCCGCAAGGAATTCCGCCGTTTGCGCCGCATCGCCGCTTCCGCCCAATCCGAAACCCGCTCCGCTGAGCGGCATGTAATATTTGATGTAATCCAGGCAGTGGGCGAAAATATGCCAGGTCGTGGCCGAACCCATGGAGAACCCGCCGAATGCGCGATGGGCCCGGGATGCCTTCAGATCTTGCAAGCTTGCCGATTTCGCATAAGTATTGTACTTCGTTTCCACCAGCGGAATGATGTCTTGCAGCAGTTCTTCGTGGAAAACGGCGATATCGCCTTTTCCGCCGTAGAACGTGGGCGTGACGACGATGAGCGGTTCAATGTCCCCGTTCGCCATCATGTTGTCGAGGATCTTCTTGAGCGAACGGTTTTCGCCCGGTCCGCCGAAGAGCAGATTTTCGTTCTCGCCCATTCCATGCATCAAGTAGAGCACATTGTACCGGGTGTTCTTGTCGGAGGCGTCGTATCCGTGCGGAAGATAGACATTCACGTACTTCGTGTCCATGCCGCCGTCCGGATTGGCCGTCCGGTAGGACAGGCGTTCGATGCTCCCCGGCTTGTCGCTCAAGGCCAAATACTCGACCGGAAGCGGCGTGAAATATTTCTCGTTCGCGGCTTCTTCCGTCATCTCCAGCGCGTCGATCGCTTCCGCGAGCATGGCATACTGCTCATCGATCTGCTCCTGCGTCACATCCGCGCTGCCCAGCAGGTTTGCCGCGGCAACCTGGAGGATGGCATCTTTGACGACGCCGGGATTCTTGTAGAGCGAGTAATCGATGGACAGCGCACGCTTCATCAGGTTGAGCAGATCATACGGATTGAGGCCGCTCTTGTCGCCGCGCTTCTTCCCGGTGAAGAAGATCTCGCCGAACAACCCCGTATCGTCCCATGCGCCTCCCGTCGGATCAAAAACATTGAGCGTGCCGATCCGTCCCGCACCTTCAGCGTCATTGACTTGCAGCTCGATGCCCGATACTGTGCCGTTGTCCGGTTTATTCTTGAGGCTGATCCGGGCTTCGACAATATAGCCGTCATCCGTAAGCCGCGTCGCCGTGTAGAAACGGGAGCCATCACCTTTGTCAATGGTTTGGACGTTCGCAAAATTCACGCGGAACTGCAGGTCATCCACGCCGAATTCCTTCGTCTTGTCACGGTTCTCGTCGAGGAAGATTTCCACCGAATCCTGCTCGTAGGGAAGCGGAGATTCCATGGAAAGGCTGCCGTCCGTGACTTCCGCGAGAATGTAGAGCGCATGGTCGTCCCACAGCGCTCTGAACGCTGCGGACGCCCGGGTATCCCCCGACGCATGCCGAGCCTCGACGATCCGGGCCTTGTCCCACACCGGATCGATTTCGCCGTCAATGACGGGCGATCCGTATTGGGCGACAAGGCTGTCCCGAACATTGACAGCGCTTACGATTGTGCGCGTTCCCGACTCCGCCGCATGTGCAAGCGCTTCCCCGGACACTTCTGGTGAAGCCGCATGCACGCCGGACTGCGCGTTGAGCCCTGCCGCGCACAAGAGGGCTGCCGCGGCCCATGCCGCCGTGAACCGCTTCGCTCTTCGTCTCATCCATCGCTCCTCCCATACTTGATTTTTTGCGGATAATTGGTTGCAATTTCGTTTTAGCATGCGTTGGTTCCATTTTATTCCGTCAAGCCCAAAAATACAATCACCAATTTCTTTGTCTGCGCCTGGATTTCATCCGTGCCGCCCTCCGAGCATGACGCAGACATCAACGGCGGGTCCGCGCAGCCGCGCGAACCCGCCGCATTCCCGAGGGGTAATCCTCCGTCAGAATTGAATGGGTATCGTATCGCCCTTGCTCGTCTCCAATTGTACGGACCGGTCCCCGTAATAAATCCGGCAGATACCGCCGCACAGGGCATGCAGCGAGGCTTCCGTGAGCCGTCCGTTCTCCCAGGCGAAAGCCAGCTCGAAACCGCCGCGTGCCCGCAGCCCTTTCACCCTGCCCCGCGACCATTGCGCCGGCAGCGCCGGCAAGAGCTCGATCTCATACACGGCGGCTGTGCCGTCATAGCGGCTCCTGCTCTGGAGAAGCATTTCCGCAATAGCGGCCGTTCCACCGAAATTGCCGTCAATCTGCATCGGAAGCGGCGGTTTCTCGTTGAGCAGATTCGGGTTGGCCGACAGCGCGATCAGATTGACGAGACGGCGGTGCGCCATCCGGGCATCGCGCAGATGCGCATGCAGGGCAATCCGCCAGGCGGCCGGCCACGCGCGGAAATCGTGGGTGCCGCGAAGTTCCAGGCTCCGCCCGACCGCTTCGGCCAGTTCCGGCGTGTCCTTGACGGAAATCTGATTACCGGGGTACAGCCCGTACAGATGGGAGACGTGGCTGTTGTGATCGTCGGGCCGGTCCCAATCCTCCGCCCATTCCTGCAATTGGCCGTATTTTCCGATCTGCATGCCGGGCAGCCGCGCCATCGCCTCCTCGAGTTCCCCGCGGAAATCTTCATCCACGCCCAGCATCTCCGCCGCTTTCATGCACCGTTGGAAGAGATCGCGGATCAGTTGAATGTCCATCGTCGCCGCATAGGTCAGATAGCGTCTCCGCCCCTTGTCGTCAATGTAATGATTCTCGGGGGAATAGGACGGATTGGTCACCAGCTTGCCGGCGAGCCGGGTGCCCTCCGGCGCTTCCGTCAGATAGTCGAGCACGAACAGGGCCGCTTCGCGCAGCGCCGGATACACCCTGTTCCGCAGAAACGCCTGGTCCGGACAATATTCGTAGTGGTCCCACAGATGCTGCACCAGCCAGACGCCGCCCATCGGCCAGACGGCCGCGTCGTAATCGACCGGGGTCGCGGCCCGCCACAGATCCGTGTTGTGGTGAACCACGAACCCTCTGCAGCCGTAGTGCGTTTCGGCGGTTTCCGCCCCGGTGATGCGGAGGTCGTCGATCAGGTCGAACAGGGGAAGATGGCACTCCCGCAGGTTGCCCGATTCCGCCGGCCAATAGTTCATCTGCACGTTGATGTTCGTCGTCCATTTGCTTCCCCAGAGCGGCCAGGGATCGTCGTTCCAGATGCCCTGGAGATTGGCGGGCTGTCCGCCGGGCCGCGAAGACGCGATGAGCAGATAGCGGCCGTATTGGTAAAACAGCGCGGCCAGCCCGGGGTCTTCCGTCTCGGCGTACGTCCGCACCCGCTCATCCGTCGGCGTGCCGTCGCCTGCGCCGTCCCCGAGTTCCAGCTCGACTCTGCGGTACAGCGCGGTGTAATCCTCCAGATGGCGTCCGAGCAGTTCCCCGTACGACTTGCCTTGCAGGCGTTCGATCACGCCGGCCGCCTTGGTGCCCGGGTCCCCGTCGATGCTGCGGTAATTCACGAAGCTGGTTGCGGCCGAGAAAATCAGCGTGACCGCGTCTGCTCCCCTGACCTCGAGCGCCTGCTCCCCTCGGAGGACACGGCCGCCCTCGGAGATGGCGCGCAGCCGCGCTTCGAACCGCACCCCCGGCCCGTCCCAGCCGGCGTTGAGCCGTCTCGGCCTTGCTTCCCGCTTGCCCGCCTGTCCGGTCAGGACCAGCGTGTCGTCGCCCGCGAAACGGACCCGCTGCTCCCCGTTGGCCGCGGCAAGCTCCGCGGCCATGTCGATCTTGCCCGGACAGTCGGATGAAATCCGCATGATGATCGCCTGATCGGGGTACGAGCAGAACACTTCGCGCGTGTACGTCACCCCGTTCACCTGATATCGGGTGGTTGCAACGGCCCGGTCCAGATCGAGTTCCCGGTAATAATCCCGGCCATCCGCATGGCCCGGAAAATGGAGCATCATATCGCAGCACGGGAGAAAAGCGTGCAGCAGTTCGGGATCGCCTTTCATCCGTTCATCGAACAGCTGCTGCGCTTCCTCGACCTTGTCCTGAAAGATCAACTCCCGGACCTGCCGCAAATATCGGGACGCGCCCGGCCGGCGGTAATCGTGCGGTCCGCCCGACCAGAACGTCTCCTCGTTGATCTGAAGCCTTTCCCGCTCCATGCCGCCGTGCACCATCGCGCCCAATCTGCCGTTGCCGATTGGCAACGCTTCCAACCAATCCGATGCCGGTTTCGCATACCACAGTTTCATGCGGCGCCCCTCCTGTTCAAGCCCTGTTTCCCTCCATTCTATGGGTCGCGCGTGCCCGTCCGCCAGCCATCATTTCTAAGATTCGGGTGTCGGATTTTCATCAGAAAAAGCCCCGGCGTTGTGAAAAACGCCGGGACTTTCCCGATTACCGGTACCGCACCCACACCGCCATCTCGCCTTCGCCCCGGTTGCCCCAGAGATAATAGGGGATCGCCCGGAACGCGGCCGGCTCTTCGCGGCGGGCGCCGTCCTCCTCTTCCAGCGGCAGGTACAACGCGTCCGCCCAGTCGCGCGCCCCTTCGCGGAACGCGCGCCCCTCGATCACGACGCAGCCGCCGAGCAGCTGCGCGTCATACGTTGCGGTCAACGGCGTCTGCGTGTCGATCGCGAGCGCGCTCAGCGGTCCGCCCGGATTGTCGGCGGACTCGAGGCAGTAGACGAGCGGCCCGCGCTGGATCGCGACGCGGCCGGCGTCGGCCCGCACCTCCGGGCGGGCGGCGAGCAGCCGGATCGTCATGTCGAGCTTAAGCTCGACCGTATCGCCCGGCTGCCAATCGCGGCGGATGTACGCGTAGCCGTCCCGCACCTCCGGCGCGATCCGCTCGCCGTTCACCGCAATCTCCGACGTTCGGCTCCAGCCCGGCAGCCTGAGCGCGAGGGTGAACGCCGATAAGCCGCCCGCTTCGGGCGTCACCGTCAGCATCACGGCGCCGTCCCACGGATAGTTCGTTTCCTGCCGAACGACGACCGTGCCGCCGTCATGTCCGCCGCCTTCCTTGCCGACGTTCAGCCGCGCCTCTCCGCCGATGTACAGATGCGTGTACACGATACCGGATTCGGCGTCGACGTCGTAAACATAGCCGCCGAGCGACGCGATCAGCCGCGCGATGTTCGGCGGGCAGCAGGCGCAGCCGAACCAGCGCTGCCGCACCGGCTTCACGTGATGCTTGCCGGGGTTGCTGCGGCAAGCCTCCGGCCATACCTCCAGCGGATTCACATAGAAATAGCGTTTCCCGTCCTGTGACATGCCCGCAAGCACCGTATTGTACAACGCCCGCTCCATCACGTCGCCGTATTCGCCTTTCGCCTCGATCTGCAGCATTCGCTTCGCGAACATGATGAGGCCGATCGACGCGCACGACTCCGCATAGGCCGTATCGTTCGGGAGATCGTAGTCCGTGGTGAACGCTTCCAGGTGATGCGTCGAGCCGACGCCGCCCGTCACATACATCCGCTTGCGCGTCGTGCTCCGCCACAGCCGCCGGCACGCTTCCAGCAGCGACTCGTCGCCGTTCTCTGCCGCGAGATCCGCCATCGCCGCGTACAGATACATGGCGCGGACGGCGTGGCCGACCGCGTCGGTCTGCTCCCGCACCGGGCGGTGCGCCTGGTGGTATTCCAGATTAATCGGTGCCGGCCGCTTGAGGAAGAAGTTGATCCGCCCCCGCTTCTCCCATTCTTCGCGCAGGAAGTTCGGCTCCCGGCCCCGCTCGTCGACGAAAAACGCCGCCAGCCGCAAATACCGCTCTTCTCCCGTCACCCGGTACAACTTCACGAGCGCCAGCTCGATCTCCTCGTGGCCATCGTAGCCGCGGAGCTGCCCTTCGTTCGGTCCGAACACCCGGTCGATGCAATCCGCGAGCCGGCAGGCGACGTCCAGCACCTTCCGTTTGCCGGTCGCCTCGTAATACGCGCACGCCGCCTCGATCAGGTGGCCGGCGGTGTACAGCTCGTGGCAATCCGCCAGGTTCGTCCACCGCTTGTCCGGTTCCTGGATGGTGAAGTACGTGTTCAGATAGCCGTCCTCGCCCTGCGCCTCCGCGATGAGATCGATAACGTCGTCGGCGAGCCGCTCCAGCTCCGGGTCCGGATGCGTCATGAGCGAATAGCCGACCGCCTCGAGCCATTTCGCCACATCGGTGTCCTGGAAGACGAACCCGTGGAACTCTCCTTGCTTCCGGCCCGCCGCGATCTCGAAATTGGCGATCGCATGGCTCGGCTCCGCGTCCGGCACCCGGTCGTGCAGCGCCTCGTACTGGTACGGAATGACGACCTCGCGGACGAGGTCGCGGTATCTTGACCAGAAGGCGTCCGTGAACTTCACCCGGCCCGCCGGCAGCGGCCGGAGCGGCTGCGGGTGCCTTTGCGCCGTATGGGTTGACATGCGCCGTTCCTCCTCTCATGGTTGCAGATCGTGTTAGAAGTCTTCGCTCAGCCCCGGGCAATTTCCTGCGAGCGGCTCAGGGTTGTAACGCGCATACCGCGTTACAGCTTCGTAATCTCCGCCCGGCGGCAGGCTGTAACGTGCATACCACGTTACAGCTTCGTAATCTCCGCCCGGCGGCAGGCTGTAACGTGCATACCACGTTACGGCCCCGCAATCTCCACCCGGTGGCACGCTGTAACGTGCATACCACGTTACAGCTTCGTAATCTCCACCCGGCGGCACGCTGTAACGCGCATACCACGTTACAGCCCCGCAATCTCCGCTCGCATCACCCCTTCACCGAGCCGATCATGACACCTTTCTCGAAATACTTCTGAATAAACGGATAGACGAGCAGAATCGGCAGCGTCGACACGATGATGACGCCGTACTTGATCTGATCCGCGTACCGCTGGGCGTAGCCGCCGGCCTCTCCGCCGGTACCCGCGCCCGCCTGGAACACCTGGTTCGAGAGCAGGATGTCGCGCAGCACAATCTGCAGCGGCTGCAGCTCGTTGTTGCGCACATAGACCAGCGCGGTGAAGAAATCGTTCCAATGCGCCACCGCATAGTACAGGCCGATGACGGAGATGACCGCCTTCGAGAGCGGCAGCGCCACGCTCCAGAAGAAGCGGAAGTGCCCGCATCCGTCAATCGCCGCCGCCTCGTACAGTTCGCGCGGCAGCGACGTCTCGAAGAACGTGCGCACGATGATCAGGTTGTAGACGTTGACGCAGAACGGGAAAATGAACACCCACATCGTGTTCGTCATGCCGAGTCCCTTGATGAGCAGATACGTCGGGATCAGGCCGCCGCTGAAAAACATCGTCACCACGAACACGAACATGAGAAATCGCCGCGCCCGGAACTCCCGACGGGACAGCGCATACGCCGCCGGCAGCGTGAACAGCAGATTGACGAACGTGCCCAGCGTCGTATAGAGAATCGTGTTCCGGTACCCCCGCCAGATGCGTGTGTCGTCGAAAATCTCGTTATACCCGTACAGGCTGAAGCCCTTGGGCCAGAGCCACACCTTGCCCGTCGCCACCATCGTCGAATCGCTGACCGATGCAATGACGACGAAGTACAGCGGGTAGGCGACAATCAGGAAGACGATGATGCAAGCGGCCGCGATGAACGCGTCGAACAGCACGTCGCCCGGCGTCCGCTTCCGCAAAATCCATCCCATGACACGTTCCCTCCCCGGCCTACCACAGACTGATGTTCGACACGCGCCGTGCAATCTGGTTCGTGACGAACAGGAAGAAAAAATTGATCACCGTGTTGAACAGCCCGATCGCCGCCGAGTAGCTGAACTGGTTCGACAGAATGCCGATCTTGTAAACGTAGGTCGAGATGACTTCCGATACGGGCAGGTTGAGCGTGTTCTGCATGAGGAAGATTTTCTCGAACCCCGTTGTCAGCACACCGCCCATGCTCAGGATGAACAGGATGATGATCGTCGGCGCGATGGCGGGCAGGTCGATATGGCGCATCGTCTGCCATTTTCCAGCTCCGTCGATTTTGGCCGAATCATACAGCTGCGGATCCACGGTGGACAGCGCCGCCAGGTAGATGATGCTGTTCCAGCCGCAATGCTGCCAGATGTCCGACAGCACATAGACGGGGACGAACGCGCTCGTCGAAGCCAGCAGATTGATCTCGTAGCCCATGGAACGCAGCAGATAGCCGACAATGCCCGTATTCGGCGACAGCAGCACGTTCAGGAGGCCGACCAGCACGACAATCGAGATGAAATGCGGCATGTACACGACCGTCTGCAGCATTTTCTTGCCCCGTTTCCACCGCACCTGGTTCAGAATGAGCGCCAGAATGATCGGAGCCGGGAAGCCGAGCAGAATCGTCGCCAGGCTGATCGTCACCGTGTTGCGCATGATGTCCGCGAACATGTAGCTGTCAATGAATTGCCGGAAATAGTACAGCCCCCGCCATTCGCCGCCCGTCAGCCCTTTCGTGAAATCATAATCGCGGAAGGCGAGCTGAATGCCGTACATCGGCACGTAGTTGAACAGCAGTATGACGACGATCGCCGGCAATATCATGATCCAGAGCTGGCGGTCCCGCTTGAGCGTCTGCCATGCCGATCTCCGTCTGCCCGGTCC
Source organism: Thermobacillus xylanilyticus (assembly GCF_907165215.1). GTDB lineage: Bacteria > Bacillota > Bacilli > Paenibacillales > Paenibacillaceae > Thermobacillus > Thermobacillus xylanilyticus. The sequence continues at coordinate 72,840 of NZ_CAJRAY010000043.1, forward strand.
GGCGGCCGTCCGGACGGCGCCGGATGCGGTCTGGGTGGCTTGCGCCATTGCTCATCAACTCCCGTAAATGACGGGGCCGCGCCCGGCCATGCCGCGCGCGGTCGCCCGTGTCAGATTCGTCATTGGTTCCGCTTGTTTTCGTCCACGTACCGCTGGATGATTTCGAGACTCTGCGGCAGTCCGGTCCGTTCGACTTCTTTCACATAGTTGTCCCATTCCTGCTCGATGCCGCCCGACGTCACCCATTGCGAAAATTTCGCCATGGCGAGGTTCATCAGGTTCGTGTTGTTCAGAGCCAGCGTGCTGTTGTCCTCCGGCGAATACTTGATGAACATCGTCGGCAGCACGTCATTCTCCTTGTCAATCGCGTCGAGCGCCGGCATGAGCGGCTCCGTCTGCGCGCCGACCGACTGCATGTCGGTGCCGAGCGTCAGCACCAGATCGTCGGCGATATACATCGGACCGTTGTCCGCCCAGGTGGACGTCCATTTCCAGGTGCCCGGGTCCATTGCCGGATCGGCCGGCGGGAGCACTTCATACGTGCCGTCGCCGTTGTCCTTGATGTTCGGACCGATCGAGCCGAACAACACCTGCATGCTGACAACCGGATCGTACAGCTCGTTGATGAACCGCATCGCCGCTTCCTTGTTCTTCGACCTGGCCGACATGACGACCATGTTCACGCCGTAGTTGAGCGCTTCGTACGTATAGTCCCACGACACCTGTACATCCGAATCGGCTGTCTCCTTCAGCGGCGCCATGGACACATATTGCGGCGCCAGCGTGTTGCCGAACCGGTCCGTCACTTCCCATCCCCAGGTGAAGCCGACCTTCGCCGTATTGCCATCGCCGCGGGCGACCGACTGGAACTTCGTATAGTCCTGGGTGAACACTTCCGAATTAATAAGCCCGGCCGCGTAGCATTTCGCGAGGAATTGCACGACCCGTTTGTACCGCTCGTCGACAAGGAAATTTTTCACCACGCCGTCCTCCATGAAGTAGCCCTGACCGCTCGCGTTCGTCAGCGTGATGCCCGTGCTGCCGAGCAGCACCGTCGGTTGGAAGTGGCCGAATCCGCCCGTACCGACCGGCGCGAAGTCCATCGGAATCTCGTCGTTCGGATCGCCGTTGCCGTTCGCATCCTGCTCCTTGAACGCGACCAGCACGTCGAACAGTTCATCCCAGGTCGTCGGCATCTTCAGGCCGAGATTGTCCAGCCACTGCTGGTTGATGTATTGCCGCGTGGCGGTCGCCGGCCAGAACCGCTGGTATTTCGGCAGGCCGTAGATGGAGCCGTCCGTCTGCGTCGCGAGCGCCCGCGTCTCCGGTTTCGCTTCGAACATCGCCTTCACGTTCGGCCCGTGGCTTTCGATCAGATCCCGGAGATCCTGGAACAGCCCCGGGAACATCGCGATGTCCGCGTCCGTGATCGCATTCGGCCCGATGATCAGATCCGGAATGTCGCCGCTGGAGAGCAGCGCCCCTTTCTTCTGGCTCCAGTCCGCGGTCACTTCTTCCCATTCAATCTCAACGCCCGCGCGTTCTTCCGCCGCCTGCAGCCATTCCATCTCCGCGAACGGTTTCGTGAGCGGATGCTTCGTCATGATGGCGGTCAGTTTCACGCGTTTGCCCGAGCCGCCGTCCGAACCGCCGTCCGATGATCCGCCCCCGCCGCCGCCGTCGTTCTTGCCGCCGCTGCAGGCCGCAAGCGCGGATGCCGCGAGCAGGATTGCCAGAACAAGAGACCACGCCCTTTTCATCCCTTCGATTCCTCCGCTTCTGCCCGTGATATCGTTTACATTCGCCGGCAGCCGATCCGGGGCGCCGGCAGTCCCAGCCTACCAAGCGGTTCACGGGCGGAACAACGCGCACAATGATTGGAAACGGGGGATAACGATTGGATGATGGCGAGGCATAATCGTATTGCCGGATATTTCCTTTTGACGAGGTGAAGGGCATGAGCAGAAAAACGGGTTTTGCCGGCGTGCTCGCGGGCTGCGCGGGTTCCGCATGCTTGCTGTATGCCGGCCTTGCTTCATCGGGGAGCGGTGATGATTCCGTGCTGATGGTTGCTTACGGCATCCTGTCGCTGCTGGCTTTCCTCTTGTCCGCTTATTACTTGAAAAAGGCGAACGGGAAGGGCGTCCTGTATTGCGGCGCCGCTTTGACCTTGTTTTCGGTGCTGGGGATGATGTCGGTCGGATTGGTTTTGCTCCCAGGCTCCTTGCTCATCTTCATACCGTCAGCAATCCACAGGCTGGAACATCGGGAATAAAAAAGGGGCCGGCGCCCGATCAGCGGTAGAGCCCCCGGAACTCGGCCTGCACGTCCGCCGCCACGGAACGAAACGCTTCGCGGACGGATTTGCGGCCGAGCCACACCTGATCGAGCGCCGGATTCAGGATGGCGGCGATTTTCTCGTTGTTGCGGAGGTAATAATCGAAGGAATTGACGCCGTTCTCGATCGTCTGCCGCATGACGGCATCCTCGTAACCGTCCGGGTGGCCGGGCTTCACGGATGCCCACCGGGCGATCAGTTCGGGCTGCGTGTAGTAATCGAGCAGAATCGGCATCCACAGCCCGTCGGCATGCAGCTCGATCGCGTTCTCGGGGTCGAGCAGCCATTTGAAGAACAGCCAGGCTTCCTGCGGATGGCGGGTCGTCGCGGCCATGACGAGCGGTTCGCCGAACTGGATCGTATGGCTCGATTTGATCCTGGGCAGCACGCCGACGCCGTAATCGGCCCCCGCCGCGCCGAGGTCAAGCTGAATCCATTGGCCGTCCAGATTCATCGCGACCATGCCGCTTTCCAGCGCCAGCGCCGGCTGCGGCAGATGTTTCTCCTGCAGCGGGTTCGGCGCGACATGGTGGACGTACATCAGGTCGGCGAGCCGCTGCACGGCGTCGATCACATCCGGATCGTCCAGGTTCATGCCCGTTCCGTCCGGCGCGATGATCGAGGCATTGTTGGAGGGCACCATCAGATGCCACATCCACGTGTTGATCCGGACGCCGTATTGGACGATCGCATCCGGATCGAAATCCGGGTGGAACGCGTCGCGGCCGGCGCTGTCGATCGTCAGCCGTTTCGCGGCGGCAACGAACTCGTCCCACGACCACGCGTCCTCCGCCCTCGTCGGTGGCGGCTCGAGGCCGGCCTTGCGGAACAATTCGGCATTGTAGTACAGCGCGAACGACTCCTCCGTCGCCTTGATACCGATCACGCTGCCGCCATCCCCGCGCATGACGGCGTTCGGAATGAACGAAGATTCGCCGAGCTCAGGGTCGGCCTCGAGCAGCGGGCGCAGATCGTACAGCTTGCCCTGCTCCGCCCATTGGACGGCGGTATGCTTGTACAGCATGTAAACATCCGGCGCCTGGTTGCCCGCATAGAGCGTGGTCAGCACCTTCACGTAATCTTCGGGAATGTGCCGGTAGACCACTTCAATCTGCGGGTATCGCTCCATGAACTTGCGCACGATTCGCTCGTGCGCCGCCCGTTCGTTCGGCGATCCCCAGGTCGCGTAGGTGATCGTGACGCGCTCCTTCCCCGCGCCGTCCGGCTGGTCCGGCACCGGGCGGCCGCATCCGCCAGCGGCGAGCATAACCGTCAGCAGAAGCAGAACGGCCCGCGTCACAGTTCGGTTTCTCATAAAAGCTGTCCCCTCCGTTCGCCCGCCGCTTCCATCGCTGCCGCCCCCGTCGACGCAACCGGCGTTTCCGCCGGCGACGGATCCACCCGGGGCGCGCGTTTTAACGCCAGCCGGATCACAATCCGCGTGCCGCGCCCTTCATCGCTTTCGATGGCGACCCCGTACGGCGGTCCGTACAGCAGCCGGATCCGCTTCCCGACGTTCGCCATGCCGGTCGACTGGCCTTCGCCGCTGGCCATGCGCGCCAGCCGTTCCGGCGTGAAGCCGCGCCCGTTGTCCTCGACCGTGAACACCGCCGCTTCCCCTTCGCGCCGGCCGCGGATGCGGATGACGCCTCCACCGTCCATTTCCGCGAATCCGTGGATGATCGCATTCTCGACGAACGGCTGCAGGAACAGTTTCGGCACGTCCATATCGAGCAGTTCCTCCGCCACGTCGACGTCCATCGTGAACAAATCCTCGAAACGGACGGACATGATGTACGCATATTTTTCGAGCCAGTCCAGATCGGTGCGGAGCGTCCACATCTCCCGCTTGTTGCGCGTCGTCGTCTGGAGCATGTCCGACAGATTGAGCATGACGCGGGCCATCTCCTGCTGGCCGTTCTCGAGCGCGATCCAGTACAGCGTCGTCAACGTGTTGTACAGAAAATGCGGATTGAGCTGCAGATTGAGCGCCATCAGCTCCGCCTCCTTCTCCCGCAGCCGGGCGGCATAGTTCTCCTCGATCAGCGCCGCGATCCGCTCGTTCATCTGATTGAACAGCCGGATCACCCGGCCGAACTCATCCCGTCCGCCTTCCGGTATGCGCGCGTCAAACCTCCCCCGCTCGACCGTGCGGATCGCCTGTTTGATCCGAACGAGCGGCTTCGTGACGAGGAACGACATCAGGTAGGCGAGCACCGCGGACACCGACAGCATGACGGCGAGGAACAGGAACGTGTAGCCTTTCAGCGCGCCGAGGCCGAGCAGCGCATCCTGCACGGGAATCTCGATCCAGGAGAGCCATCCGGTGCTCGCCATCGTGTCGTAGCGGACGAGCATTTCGCTGCCGCCGCGGTCGAACCGCAGCATGCCGCGTTTCTGCGCCAGCGCCTCCGCAAGCCACGGCGGCGTCTCCGGCCTGCCCGCCGCTTCCGGCTCCGACGAGGCGACGACGGTGCCGTCCGGCGCCGCAATGCCGTAGGAGAGCCTGCGGAAGCCGCTGCTTCCCGCATATTCTTCGAACAGCCGGCTGAAAAAATCGACGGTCAGGTTGACCATCAGCACCGGCTTGTCCCGATGATCCGGCAGCGTGTGAAAAATGCCCCGCTCGTCGATGTACGTCAAGTTCAGCTGTTTTACCGCCGACGCGAGCCGATCGTACTCGAATTCGAGATCCGTAAGGCGCGGCTCGTCCATGACGTCCGCGAACCGGTACGTCGGCACCCAGACGAGATCGCCGTCCGCCACCGCCGCGGCCTCGCGCAGTCCGGAAGAGAAGAAGCCTTCCGGCGGCACGAACATCCGCGCCGCGCTGCCGAAGGCGTAATCCGGCGTCAGGATGAAGACCGAATAGATGTTGTCGTCGCCGCCGAAATAGCGGAACAGAATCTGGGTAATGCGCCGATCCGCCCTCAGTAGCGATTCGTTGTTCTCCGGATCGAGGGCGGCGAACGTCTGGTACAACTCCTCGTCGATGGGCAGCACTTCGCTTTTGTCGCGGATGTCGCGCAGCGTCTCGTCCAGCTGCAGGTTGTGGTTCAGGATGACATCGCCGAGGCTTTCGCTGACGTTCGCGAGCATGTTGCGCGCGCTGATCTGGTAATAGGCGAACCCGAGCAGCAGAATGATGAAACTGACGAGCGCGAAATAGGAAATGAACAGCTTCGTCCGGAAGCTGGCGCCCGCTGCGGCGTCCCGCATGCCGGAGGCCAGCCGGCGTACGGGCCGGATGACGGCGCGCATCAGCCGTCCCCCGCTTCCATGCGCAGCGCGAACATCCGCCGGAATTCGTCGGGTGAGCAGAGGAACATTTTGCGGAACACTTTATTGAAATATTTCGTATCCCGGTACCCGACCCGGCGCGCAATGTCCGCCACCCGGAGGTTGGTCTGCAGCAGCAGCTCCCGCGCCTTCCGCATGCGCGTCTGCACGAGATATTCGGAGAACGGCATGCCGGCATGCTGCTTGAACAGAATGCTGAAATAGGAAGGATTATAGTAAAACCGCTGCGCCACCGACTCCAGGCCGAGGCTCTCGTGCAAATGCGCGTCGATATACTCGCGGCATTTCCGCATGATCAACTCGCTGCGGGATTGGCGCGACACTTTGAGCCGGCCGATCAGATCGCGCAGCAGCAGCTCCGCGGCGGCCTTCACTTCGGCCCACGACGGACAGGCCATGATCTGCCGTTCGATCCGCTCGGACAGTTCGCGGCTGTCGGCTTCATCCAGCGCCGATTCCGTCCGCTTCATGCAGCCGAGCAAGAGCTGCGCCGCGGCCAGCTTCGCCCGCATCGGCGGCGTACCGGACGCCGCGATCCGTTCCAGCGACGCCGTGAGAAGCTCCGCCGCCCGCGGCTCGTCGCAAGCGGCCGCCGCCAGTTCCAGCGCGTCGGCATCCCGGACCGCGTCCAGCGGCGCGCGCTCCTCCCGGCGCTCCGCAGCGCCCGCCGCATCGGCGGCGAGCCACGTCCCAGGCGGCGCGTAGAACAGCCGGTCGAGCGCTTCAAGCGCGCTGCGGCACGATGCGTGCGCCTCCCGCTCGAGCTGCGGCGTCTCGCGGCCGATGCCGGCGCCGACCGTGCGGCCGTACAATCGGGCGAGCCGTTGCACCGCCTCCCGGAGCTTGCCGATCGCCTCGTCGGAGCGGCAGCCGTCCTTCCATGCGGCCGCTATGTACAACCGGCGCGGCTCGTGTTCCGGTGCCGCGGCGGCCGCGTCCGCATGCGCCGCCAATGCCCGGAGCGCCGTCTGCCGGAGCATGCCGCGCCATTCCGCCGGGTGGGCGGGCTTGCCGCCGGCAGAGTCGCTTGCCGCGCCAGCCGGCTCGGCTGTTTCCAAGACCAGCACGCAGCCCCTCCCGGCCATCCGGAAGCGGCGCTCCCATTCCGCCCGTTCGCAGCCGGTCAAATCCCCGGCGGTCATCCATTTATAGAGCAGATGCTCGCCGTACAGCCTCGAGGCAAGCGACTCCGGCTCCGCCTCCCGCTGCTGCACGGAAGCGGCTGCATCCCGCGCGCCCGCATCCGGTTCCGGACCGCTCAAGCCAGCAGCCCCTCCGGCGGGCTCCGGCCATCCCGCGGGATGCGTCCGCCGCCCCCCGGCGCTTCGTGCCTGCTCCCGGTGCAGCTGCTTCTCCAACTTCTCCAACACGTCCGACAGCTGCTCCGGGCGCACCGGCTTCAACAGATAATCCTTCGCGCCGAGCCGGAGTGCCTGTTGGGCATAGCTGAACTCGCTGTATACGCTTACAAGAACAACCTTCGGCTGCGCCTGCTGAAGACGGCCGACCGCCTCAAGGAACTCGAGTCCGCTGGCGAGCGGCATCTGAATGTCGGTAAATACAATCTCCGGCGCGGATTCCCGCACCAGCTTGAGCGCTTCCTTGCCGTTCTTCGCTTCGTAGACGCGGTAGCCGGGCCGGAGCGAGCGAATGAGCGCGGCCAGCCCGCGCCGCTGCCGCGGTTCGTCGTCCGCCACCAGCACGCCGATCGGTTCTGCCATGATCCTGGACGCCTCCTCAGGTGGAACAACCTTGTACTTCCTTCCTCTCAATTGTACGAAAAGCCCCGTCCCCCACAAAACGGGGCTACGGGGCAATTTCATTGGAAAGAGGGCAAATGATTGGATGTTATCTTCCCGCCGACACCGCAATATCGCCGGCCTCCGCGGAGAGCTGCACCGTCGGCACGCCCGGATCGCTTTCCACGATCGCCGTCCCGGGCAATTCGACCTTCCGCTCGCCGATCAGCGTCTTCATCTCGAGCGCCAGCTTCTCCGGCTTCTCTTCCGTCACAAGCTTGATGTCGCCCAGCAGCGATTCGGCCTGAATATCGTCCGTGATGGCTTGCACGCCCAGCCGGATGTCGCCCGTATCGGTCCGGGCGCCGATCCGGCCGGCCAGTCCGGCCGTCTTGATGTCGCCGTGCACGGCTTGCATCGAGATGTGCTGCGCCCGGACGCGCTCGGCCGAGATGTTCGCGATTTCCGTCGAGATCCCCAGCTGCTCATAGAGACGGTCCGGAATTTCCACCAGAAGGTCATAGTCATCCGGATAAATCGAGATCAGCTTGCGCTTGAGGTCCCGCGCCGCTTCGATGACCACCCGGCCGCCCTGCTCGCTCACCGACAAATGATACTCGCCCTTGTGCATCCGTTCGGTTCTGCCCGTCATTTTGACCGTAATCTCGTCGCCCCCGGACACAACCCGGACATCGCCGGCGTTGGAGAACACGTCGATCCGGGATACGCCCTCGGCCGATACCGAACGCTCTTCATTGATTTTCACGCCGTTGAAAGGCGACACGCCGATCGCGTACATCACCAGGTTTCCAATCACGGCAATCCCGATCAGCACAAGGCCGATCATGATCAACTTGCGACTATTTACTTTCATTTCAACTTCTCCTTTACCTTTTCAACATTCGATTGCAAAATCGCCAGCATCCATTTGACGAACAACGTGATGCCCTTCACCGCCGCCACCCAGAAGATCAAGCCGAGCCCGAGCAGACCGGCCGCCAGCGGCAGCTTCAGCAGAAATTCGACCGACCAACCGTCCTGCACCAGCATCAGCACAGGCGATACGGTCAGATAGGCTGCCAGTACAAACAGCCCCGCCAGCAGCAGCATTCCAATCGCAAAAGGAATCAGCAGCATCAGCACATTCATCAGCCCCAGCCCGACGCCGGCGAACACCGCCCGGGCGATGCGGCGCACTGTCGGATTCGCGCGCGCTTCGTCGACGCTGAGCTGATACTGAATCTCCCGGGCCACAAGCTGCGGCGGTCCCAGCCGCTCGGCAATTTCCTCGTCCGATCTTCCGCTTGCCCGGCCATGTTCGAAATGCGCCTCGTAATCCGCCAGCAGTTCCGCGCGTTCATCCGCGCTCAGATCGCCCAGCCGCTTCTCCAGTTCCGCAAGATATTCCGCCTTGGTCATCGCCTACTCCCCCTTCACCACGTTCTGCACGCCCTGGACGAACTGCTCCCATTCCCGCAGCAGCCGCTGCTGGACCTCATGTCCTTCGGGCGTCAGCCGGTAATATTTCCGCGGCGGGCCTTCCATCGATTCCGCCAGATAGGTGGTGCAGAACCCTTCCTTCGTCAGCCGGCGGAGCAGCGGATAGATCGTGCCCTCGGCGATTTCGATGCTCTTGGAGATTTCCTCGACAAGCTCGTAACCGTAGCGGTCTCGCCGGGCAATCAGGCTGAGCACGCACAGCTCCAGCACGCCTTTTTTAAATTGAACATTCATGGGTGAATCACCGCTTCTCACCGTTTATTCGCGATATCAAGCCTCTTCCGCCAACGGCCGCAAGGAATGCTTCCGGACGATTGCCGGCGCCTGCCGGGAAGCGAAGCTTAAGGGGGCCCATCCCGCCGCGGCCGTTCCCGAATGTGAGGAAAGTCAAAACGGACACCTCCAAAATCAAAGTACGGCATGGAGGTACTGCATCATTAAACAGTACTGTACATTGCAAGATACCTCGGAATAATTTATAACACGAAAAATGGAGGTTGCGCAAGTCACGGGTTAAAATCTTTTCGTGTCTGGTATTGGGGGCAATTTTGAGGTGAAATTTTTAAGTCAGCAGCAGCGGGAAGACAAATGAAGTACAATAAGCGGGGCGTCACACGGCCAAAAGGAGGGGCCCATGATCTACAACGTTCATTTTCCACTCTTGCGAAACAGCACCGCGGTCTGTGAGATCACCGACCGGGAAGGGACGGTCGTCGGCTATATTCAGCGCTATCACGCCACGCGAATGCAGCAGCTCGTCAATCTTCTGCTGGACAACATGTTCAACAACGTATGCGCCTGTGACCGGGAGAAGAAGCCTGTGGTCAACATCGTGGAAATCAACAACCCGGGGACACTTCTGCGCGAAAAATGGGTTGTCCATGTCGGCGGCGGGCAATTCCAACTCGAGAACAAGTCGAAGATCAGAACCCATCCCCGATTCTTATACCGGAAGCATGACACCGAAATCTGGATCCAAAAAGAGTTTGCCGACCGCACCGTGCGTTTTGTGCAGCATAACCGGACGGTGGCAGAGGCGGTTTCGGAGGGATTGATGCCGCCCAAGTCCTGCCGTGTGGCGTTTCATTTGGCAGGTTCCGAAACGGACATCTATGAAATTGCGGCTCTCTATTACGTGTTCAAATTGAAAACCGGCTGAGCCCCGGGGAGCTGCAGCGCTGCAGTTCCTCCGCGGGGTGCCAAGCGGGGCTGTAGCGTGGTATGCACGCTGCAGCTGCTCCGCAGGGGCGCCGAGCGGGGCTGTAGCGTGGTATGCACGCTGCAGCTGCTCCGCAGGAGCGCCGAGAGGGGCTGTAGCGTGGTATGCACGCTGCAGCTGCCCCGCAGGGGCGCCGAGCGGACTGATGCGTGGTATGCACGCTGCAGCTCCCCGCAGGGGCGCCGAGCGGACTGATGCGTGGTATGCACGCTGCAGCTTCTCCGTCCGCCAGAGCCTTATTCGCCGTTGATTGCGCGCAGCAGCGTGTGCCGGTTCAGGCGCACCACATGCGCCCGGCGCAGCGCTTCGTCGCGCAGCTCCGGCTCGATCCCGAGCTCGGCCGGAACGGCGGGCCCGCCGGCGACGCGCAGCAGCCGGCGCAGCTCGTCGCCGTCCGGCAGCTCCGCCAGCATGCGCCGGCAGGCGTCGGGCAGCGGCCGGCCTTCCGCCGCATACCGCTTGTACAGGTCGGCGACCTCCGCGCAGGCGACACCCACCTTCGCGCCGTGCAGCACCTGCCGGCGGCCGGTGCGGAGGAAGTGCATCTCCCAGTAATGGGAGATGTGATGCTCCGCGCCGGATGCGGGATGCGACTGCCCGAACCGCAGCAGGGCGATGCCCGATTCGATGAGCGATTGCATCAGGGCGCGCACGCCTTCCTCCGTCCCTTCGCCGATCGCTTCGGCATGGGACACGCAGCGCTCGAGCGCGCCCCGCGTCAGGCCCGCGATGTCTTCATCGTACGGCTCGCCCGCCGTCTCGCGGCCGTACACCCAGTCGAACAGCGACGTGTACTTGCCGAGCATGTCGCCGAACCCGGCCGCGATCAGCGGCTGCGGCGCCGCGCACAGCACGTCCAGGTCGGCGAACACGGCGACCGGCGCGGCCGCCGGCAGCGTGATCTTCTCGCCCCGCAGAATGAGCGGCGCGCCCTTCGACGTGAACCCGTCGACCGACGGCGCCGTCGGCACGGACACGAACGGCAGGCCGAGCGTGCAGGCGGCGTAGCGGACGATGTCGTGGATCGTGCCGCTCCCCGCCGCGGCGATCGCGTCCGCGCCGTGGTGCTGCGCCGCGATGATCGCCTGCAGCACCGACGCCTCGTCGGCGACGACGTCGCCGGCCGCGTTCGGCCGGATGATCTCCAGGCGGGCCGCGCCGCCCGCCGCACCGTACCGCTCGGCCAGCCGGCTGCCGATCACCCGCGCCGTCGTCTCATCCGCGACGAAGAGCGCGCGCTTCAGGCCGGCATCCAGCAGGTACGGCACCGCCTCGTCCGCTGCGCCCCGCGCGAGCCGGATCGGGTCCGGCAGGCCTGCGGCCTTGCCTCCCCCAAGCACTTCCGATGCACCGTTCATCGTTCCATCTCCTCCAGCAGCCGGCGGATGTCCGCCAGCGAATCGAGAATCCAGTGAGGCCGTTCGGTCTCATCGAGCGCCATCGCCGCCTCCCGCGTCCCCGAGCCGGTCAGCACGAGCGCCGTCCGGAGCCCCATGCGCCGGCCCATCGCGATGTCCGATGCCAGGCTGTCGCCAATGACCATGCATCGCTCCGGCGGCAGCCCGAGCCGGTCCAGCGCGGCTTCGGCCATAAGCGGCGAAGGCTTGCCCACGACCGTGTCCACTTCCGTCCCGGTCGTGTGCGTGAGCGCCGCCAGCAGCCCGCCGACATCGATCGCTTCCCCGTCCTCGCCGGGGAACGTCCTGTCGGCGTTCGTCGCGATGATGCGGGCGCCGGCCCGGACCGCGCGGAACGCGTCGTTCAGCTCCGCGTAAGTGAGCGTCTCGTGCAGCGTCACAACGAGCCGGTCCGCTTCCTGCGGCCGCGCGGCGAACCGGACGCCGTGCGCTGCCAGCTCGTCCCGCAGCCCCTGCTCGCCGAGCACCCAGACGCGCGCGTCCGGCTCATGCTCCGCCAGATACCGGGAGACCACCGACGAAGTCAGGATAATGTCCTCCGCTTCGCACGGAATGCCGATCGCTTCGAGCCGCTCGCGGCACATGCGCCGCGAAATGTTGCCCCGGTTGCTCAGGAAGACGATGCGTTTTCCCTTCGCCCGCAAATATGCGACCGCCTCCGCCGCCCCCGGGATCGGGCGGCTCCCCGTATAAACCGTGCCGTCCAGATCGAGAATGAACCCGTCCGGCGACCAATCCTTCGCCATGCGTCACCGCCCCGCAATTCCACGTTGATCTTCATCCCCATTGTCCGCCCCGCCCGGTCCGAAAGTCAACGATTGAATGCGGGCGGCTGCGTTTACGTTCGCATTGTCGTTTTCCGTTGTTTGTTTGCGTTTGGCCCGCATTTCGCTGCGCCGAGCTGTCATTTTTCGCCGGCCGGCACATCCGCGACGATCACCCGGATCTTCCCGAGCGTCTTCAGCCACGCCGGATCCGCCCCCGCGTCGGTGATCAGCGTCCGGATGTCCTTCGCCTGGATGGACGTAACGATCGACCGCCGGCCCAGCTTCGTATGGTCGAGAAGCGCGACGACCTGCGACGCGTTGGCCGCCATCAGCTTCTTCAGCTCCGCTTCGTTCGGGCTGAAATCGGTCATGCCGGTCTCGACCGTGAACCCTTCGGACGACGTGAAGAACAGGTCGGCGTGGACTTCCTGCAGCAGCCCGCGCCCGAGCGTGCCCTCCACCGTGCGCGAACCGGGCCGCAGAATGCCGCCGATCAGAATGACGTTGTTGCGCGGATTGCGCCCGACCTCCTCGGCCGCAGCCAGCCCGTTCGTCACGACCGTCAGGTAGTCGTACTCCGACAGACACCGCGCGAGCTCAAACACCGTCGAGCTGGCGTCCAGCAGAATGCACTGGCCGCTCCGCACCATTTCCGCCGCCCGCCGGCCGATCGCCCGCTTCTCCTGCCGGTTCAGTTCACCGCGCGACGGCATGGCGTGCGCCGGCGGCTGATGGCCCGCCCTGACCGGCACCGCGCCGCCGTGCGTGCGTTCGAGCAGCCCTTCTTCCTCCAGCAGCCTGAGATCGGTGCGAATCGTTCCCTCCGAGACGTTCAGCTCCTTCGCCGCTTCCTTCACGATAATCTGCCGGTTTTGCGCCAGCTGCTTCAGCAGCCATTCTCTCCGCTGTGCCGCGAACATGCGAACTTCCACCTGCCTTGAAAAAGTAACCCTTCTGCCGTGGCAATTTCTTTTTTCCAGTATATCGGCAAACGCGTGTATTCATCAACAAACAGCAGCATCCGCACGAAAACGAAATACCAGCCGCAGTGTGAATCCGCCAATGCCGCCCGGGCAGACCGCGCAAACCAAAAGGATGCGCCGTCCTTCAGGATCAGCGCATCCGATGGCGATCGATATTCAAGGGCTTGCAAACAGCGTGCAGCCCGTTCTCGGGTTGACAGGGCAGGTGGCAGGCAGTATTCCGGCGGCGCGAACGTTTCCCCCTTGACGGAAGCATGGTAGAAGTCGCCGTTCCTTGCCGTGAAGACCCGTGCGAAGAAACTTCCGCCATCCCTGCCAAGCCAAACTTGTAATGAAATTGTAATATTTCTTTCAGATTCCGTTCATGTTGGGCGGGTATGATGTGAACATAACCCCCCATTTTCATATACCCTTTCCTTGAATCCCGCGGCGATGGAACCGGATCGTCCGCGGGACCTTTTTTTGTCCGTCAGCCGTCGATCCGTTTCAGCGCCGCGGACCGCCTCCGGCCAGATGCCGCTGCAGGAAAGGCAGCACGGCCTGCCAGAACGCGGGGTCCTGCTCCGAGCAACTGTGTCCCTGCGCGTCGACGAACCGGTGCTCGACCGGCGCCCTGGCGGTGACGCTGCGCAGCTCTTCCGCCGGAATGACCGGGTCGCCGGTGGAATGGATCATGAGCACCGGCTTTCCGCCTCCGCCGCGGACCGCTTCGGCGTTGGCCGCAACCCAGGCCGGCATGTCGATGCGCCGCACTTCCCTGTACGGGACGCCCGCCCGGAGCAGCCAGACGCGCAGGATGATCCGGGCCAGCGGAAACACCGGCAGATTTCTGCGCCTGAGCTCGGACCGGAGAATCGTCTCGATCGTGAGCGGCGCGTTGTCCGTAATGACGGCGCGCACCGGCAGCCCGCCGGCATAGGCGAGCAGGGCGCCGAGCCCGCCCATCGAATGGCCGAGCACCGCGATGCGCGAGGCGTCGACGCCGGGCAGCCGCGCCGCCGTCGCGACCGCCGCCTCGATGTCGGCCATGAACATGAGCCCGGTCGGCGCCTTGACCGAGCCGCTCTCGCCGTGGCTGCGCGCGTCGTACACGAAGACGGCGTATCCGGCTTCGACGAGCGGATGCGCGTAGCGCAGCACGCGCGACCGGTTCGAGCCCCAGCCGTGCGCGATGACGACGAGCGGCAGCGGCCCGCCGGAATCCGTGCCGGCCGCATCCGGCCGGATCAGCCAGCCGACCATCGGCACGCCTTCGCTCTCGAACCGGACCGTCTCATACGGCGCCCGCGGCAGCTCCCCGATCGGCCGCCGCTTCGGCTGCTGCGTCTTCGCGCCGAGCATCCATGCGCCGCCTCCCGCCGCCGCGATGGCGGCAGCCGCCCCGATGACCCAGCCGACCATGTCCGTCTCCCCCTTCGCCTGCGTCCGGTTTAGTTCAGCGACCGGACAATCTCGACATAACGGCGGGCATTGTCCGTGAGCCGTTCGAAATCGCCCGCCTTGATCCATTCCCGGTTCAGCAGCTTGCTCCCGATCCCGACCGCGGTGGCCCCGGCCTCGAAATACGACCGGATCGTCGTCAGGTCGACGCCGCCCGTCGCGATCATCGGGATATGGTCCAGCGGCGCGCGGATTTCCTTCAAATATTCCACGCCGAGCGACGCCATCGGGAACACCTTCACCGCCTCGGCGCCCGCCTTCCACGCGCGCACGATCTCGGTCGGCGTCATGACTCCCGGCCAGACGGACAGCCCCCGCTCCGCGCCGAAGGCGATCACCTCTTCGTCCAAATTTGGCGAGATCAGATACATGGCGCCTGCCGCCGCCGCTTCCTTCGCCATTTGCAGGTCGAGCACGGTGCCCGCTCCGATCGCCGCCCGCCCGTCAAACTTCTCCCGCCATCCGGCGATCGTCTTCAGCGCGCCCGGCGTGTTCATCGTCACTTCCACCAGCCGGATGCCGCCGTTTACCAGCGCTTCGGCCGCCCGATCGGCCGACTCGCCTTCCAGTCCGCGGACGATCGCCACAATGCGCTCCTTCAGAAGCAGATCCAATGTGCCGCTCACATTCGTTCCCCCTGTAACGACAAGGGCGGCATTCCGTCTGCCGCCTGTCGAACTTCAGCTTCTTCCATTGTACGCCATCCGCCCGGACGCGCAAGAGCCGCGCAGGCGCCTGCCCGCGGACGCGTGTATCGGCATACACCGGATGGGCATGTGCCGCATACGATATCCCGAAAGCCCAATCTTACACGAAGGAGCAATCGACAAATGGGAGTTCAGCATGCAAACCCACACGTAAGCGCCGGATGCGGCTGCGGTTCGCTGCGCGCTTTCCCGGCTCCTCCGACTCCGGGGCAGCAAGGGCCCGGGCAGGCGCCCGGACAGCAAATCGGCCCCGGATTTGGTCCCGGCTTCGGTCCCGGCCCCGGCTTCGGTCCCGGATTTGGTCCCGGCTTCGGTCCCGGCCCCGGCTTCGGTCCCGGTTTCGGTCCCGGTCCGTTTCCGCCGTTCCCCGGCCCGGGTCCGTTTCCGCCATCCCCCGGACCAGGCCCGTTCCCGCCGTTTCCCGGTCCCGGACCGTTCCCGCCGTTCCCCGGCCCGGCGCGGTTCGTCACCGTATTCATCAACGGCGGCCGGCAATTCCCGTGGCTGACGCGGTCCTACAACATCCCGCACCGCTTCGGGCTGACGGTGCGCCAGGCGCTCGCCTCGACGGGAGCGGTGCAGTTCGGCCTGGGCGGCCAGATCGTGTCGGTCGGCGGCGTCTTTACCGGACCCGGCAGCAACATCCGGACGACCGTCCGGCTGAACGGCCGTGTTATCCCGCCCGGTCTCCTGAACACACCGGTTCAGCCGGGCAGCTTCATCTCGCTGGAATTGAGCCGGTTCTTCTGACGCCTCGCGGCGGGCGGTTGCCGGCGGCTCAATCGGCCGCATGCCGGGCAATCGCCCCGCCGGCCGCTTACATAGATTCGTCCGCGCCGAGCCGCTGCCGCAAATACGCCCTGACCCGCTCCGCCAGATCCGGCCGGTCGAGCGCCAGATCGACGGTCGCCTGCACGAAGCCGAATTTGTCGCCGATGTCGTACCGCCGGCCGCGGAACGGATAGGCGGTCATCGGCGACTCCGCGTTCAACTGCTGCATGCTGTCCGTCAGCTGGATCTCGCCCCCGCGGCCGGGCGCCGCCTTCTCCAGATAGCGGAAGATGTCCGGCGTAAAAATATATCTCCCGACGACCGCCCAGTTGGAAGGCGCCTCGCCGCGCGGCGGTTTCTCGACCAGACTGCGGATGCGATGGTCGCCGGATTCGGCATCGAAATCGGCGATGCCGTATTTCTCCGTCTCCTCCCACGGCACCTGCATGACGGCGACGACGGACGAGCCGGTCTGCTCGTACACGTCGATCATCGACCGGAGGCACGGCGGATCCGAGACGAGAATATCGTCGCCGAGCAGCACCGCGAACGGCTCGTTCTCGACGAAATGCCGCGCACTGAGGACGGCGTGCCCGAGCCCGAGCGGCTCCTTCTGCCGGATGTAATAGATCTCCGCCAGATTCGAAATGCCGCGGACGATGTCCAGCATTTCCCCGTCGCCCTTCGCCTCCAGCGCCATCTCCAGCTCGACCGATTTGTCGAAATGGTCCTCGATCGCCCGCTTGTTCCGGCCCGTGACGATCATGATGCTCTCGATGCCGGACTTCACTGCTTCTTCGACAATATATTGGATCGCCGGCTTGTCGATCAGCGGCAGCATTTCCTTCGGCTGCGCCTTCGTCGCCGGCAGGAACCGCGTGCCGAGTCCTCCCGCCGGAAGGACCGCCTTGCGGATGCGGGTTCTGGTCAACGGCGACCTCCCCTTTCCTTATGTATAGGTACGGGATGAAAAGCTCCCGCGGCTTGTCCCGCATTGACAACCGGCCGCCCGCCCGTGCACAATGAGGCTGACCCGACATTGCAGAAGGAGACGAAGCCCGATGCTCACGACCGAAACGCTCCACACGTCGAGACGCGACGAAATGATCGACATCACCCGTCAGGTCCAGGCCGCGGTCAAGCGTTCCGGCGTCACGGACGGCATCGCCGTCATCTACTCGCCCCATACGACGGCCGGCATCACCATTCAGGAGAACGCCGATCCCGACGTCCGGCACGACGTGCTGCTCCGCCTGGACGAAGTGTATCCCTGGCAGCATCCGGGCTACCGGCACATGGAGGGCAACACCGCCTCCCATCTGAAGACGATCACCGCCGGCGCTTCGCAGACCGTGATCATTTCCGGCGGGAGGCTGCTGCTCGGCCGGTGGCAGGGCATCTATTTCTGCGAATTCGACGGCCCCCGGACCCGCACGTACATGATCAAGATCATCGCGGGCTGAAGCCGGGCCGGCATGCGGCGCCGCGGCCGCGCGTCACCCGCCGATGGCGGGATCTCGCTTGCGGAACTGCTCGAGAATGGCCTTCAGCGCGGCGTCGTCGTGCTCCCGCTCTTCATTGCCGATCTTCACGATCCGGATCTCAAGCGGGTTTTCCCCTTCCCGGTAGAACACGAGATGCTCGCGGTCGCGGACCTTCACGTCGAATCCGCTCTGCCGGAGGAACCCCAGGATATCTTCCGGCGTCGGCGGCTTGCCGTCCGTGTACAGCGTTCCTTTCAGATTGCGTTCTTCCCCGGCCACGTTCAGATAATCAATGCGAAAAACGAACCGCCATTCCGCCACTTTCTGCGCCTCCCTGTTCATCATGCCCATGGTGTATAAATTGCCCCCGGTCCGCCATCCTAATCGCGGAGCAGCGTGCACGGACATCCTGCGCCCGGCTCCGATTCCGTTGACCAGGAGGTATCGCGATGTATCAAAATGATGTCCCGAACGCTGCCCTGCAGATCCGGCATTGCGAGCAGCTGCTCTCGCAGCTGATCCAGCAGACGCAGCAATCGACGCAGAAGTACCAGCAGATGCTTCAGCAGGAGCAGCAGAACGTCGCCATGCTTGAACAGCTTGCGCAGCGGGAGCGTCAGGCGGTTCAGATTATCCAGACCGCGCTGCAAGGCCATCAGACGGCCCTGGAACAGCTGCAGCAGGCTTCGAGCCTCTGCCGCCAGCTGGAATATGCCGTGACGAACGCCGTCCCGGCGGCCGGCTTGTCCTATACGGCCGCGGGCGCGGGCAGCTATTTCCCTCAGCAGCAGGGATTCTGAAACAAGACCGCCGAACCGCTGGCACAGCGGACGGCGGTCTTCGCTTGTGAATCGGGAACGGTCAGTCTTTGTCCACCAGTCCCCGGTTCAAATACTTCTCGAGCGTATTGGTAATATCGAACACCGTATGTGCGAGATCGTAATTCTCGAAGGCATGCTCGCATTGCGATTGATATTCCATGTCGTATTCGTAGCGGCTCAGATGCTCCTGGATGACGTCGTCCGGCAATCCGAGCGCGCGCTGCCGTTCCTCCACCGTGCGGCGGTCGGCATAGATGAACAGCCGGATGCAGTGATCGCCGTACTTCTCTTTCAGAATGTCCGCACCTTCACGATTCAGAATCAGGTAGACCGATCCGCTCTTCTCGAACGCCCGGGCGACATCCTTGTCGCGAATCCCGTACTTGTTGCCCCTGAGCTCGATGCTTTCGAGGAATTCGCCGTCTTCTTCGAGCTGGTCGTACAGCGTCCGCGAGATAAAGTGATAGTCGACGCCGTCAACTTCGCCCGGGCGCGGCTTGCGGGTGGCGTACCCGGGCACCTTGCGGATGCCCAGCGTCTGCGCAACCGCGTCGGCGACAGTCTTCCGTCCCGATCCGTCCGGACCCGTGAAGACGAACATGTATTCCGAATCCTTCATGACATACATCCCGTTCTCCTCCTCCTTCATGAAAATGATGGCGGCAAACCGCAGCGAAAGCGCACGATACGGACAAAACCCGGCACTGCAAGCGTTTGTGTTTCACTATTGTAACGAAAATCGGCTGTCACGGTCAATAATCAGCGACGCCCACGTCCCTGCCCGCGAATGCTCCCGATATCTTTCGATTTCTGGCTTTTTCAAACCGGGAGCCGACAGGGTTTGACAAGCGTCTTTTTATTATTTATAATAATTCTAAATTAAAAATTGATACAAACTTTGTTGTCCGTCTCTGCAAACGGCATAATCCCGCGGAATTGGCGCAACCTAACGCGGGAACGAAGCACACGATGCCCGCCGCGGAACGCGCACGATTCCAGAACTGCGAAGGAGGAGATTCGACATGGCGTCCATTCATGAAATCCTTAACCGTCAAATCGCCAATTTCAGCGTGCTCTACGTCAAGCTTCACCATTATCATTGGTATGTGAAAGGCGCTTCATTCTACACGCTGCACGCAAAGTTTGAAGAACTGTACAATGAAGCGGCCGGATACGTCGACGAACTGGCCGAACGGCTGCTTGCGCTGGGAGGCCGGCCGGTCTCCCGCATGGCGGAATACCTGAAGCTGGCCGCCATTCGGGAAGCATCCGGCACCGAGGATGCGAACGCGATGGTGCTGACGATCGCGGAGGACTTCCGGATGATCTCCGCCGAGCTGGCCGATGGGATCCGCGCGGCGGAGCAGGAAGGCGACGCATCGACCGCCGATCTGCTCACCGGCATCCGGACAAGCCTGGACAAGCACGCCTGGATGCTGCGCGCCTTCGCCGGCCAGACCGGCGCTCCCGCCGCGGCTCCGGACGCCCGCGTCCGCACCGTCTGATTGCGCGGAGGCGCTCCGACGAACACGGCCTTCCCGCCCGCTGCAAGGCGAGCCGGGAAGGCCGTTTCTTCTGTCCGGGAGCGCCATGCGAGGCAATGGCAATCGCCGGAGCCCGCGCGTCACCGCGGAGCCGCCGGCTCCTTCGGCACGATGAGCCGCACCTCGGTCCCCTTGTCCGGCGCGGACCGGATGACAAGCGTCCCGCCGACGGCGCGCGCCCGCTCTTCCATCGAGAACAGGCCGACGCCGCTCCGGCTGACGGACGGGTCGAAGCCCGCGCCTTCATCCCGCACGATCGTCTCGACCGCATCGTCCGTTTCCTTGATCGACACTTCGCACTCGTCAACGTCGGCGTATTTCGCAATGTTCGTCAGCGCTTCTTGCACGACGCGGTAGATCGTCGTCTCCGCCGCGATGGCCGGCCTGCCGCGCAGTTCGATCGCGAGCCGCACGTCGATACCGTAATGCGCCGAATAGTTCTCGACATAGGTGCGGACGGCCGGGCCGACGCCGAGATCGTCCAGCACCGACGGCCGAAGCTCCCGGGACATGCTGCGGATGTCTTCCATCACGTCCGCCACGTCCCGGCGCAGGCTGCGCAGCTCGGCCATCTCCGGGTGGTCGTCCAGCAGCCGGTCGATGCGGATGAGCAGCGAGAACAGGCTTTGGCCGACCCCGTCGTGCAGTTCGCGCGAGATCCGCTTCCGCTCTTCCTCCTGCACCTCGATGACGCGGGTCATCATCGTCTTCAGTTCCTGCTCCACCTGCTTCAGCTTCGTCACTTCGTTGCGGATGGACAGATACTGATACGGGCGGCCGTTTTCGTCCAGGAACGGCACGATCGTCGTGTTCACCCAGTAGTAGGTGCCGTCCTTCGCCCGGTTGCGGATGTCGCCGCGCCAGACTTCCCCCCGCGAGATCGTCCGCCACAGGTCGCGCATGAACGCCTTGTCATGATAGCCGGAATTGACGATCCGGTGATCCTGCCCGATCAGCTCCTCGCGGCTGTATTTTGAAATCTCGACGAACTTGTCGTTCACGTACTGGATGATGCCTTTCGCGTCCGTAATCGCCACGATCGACGATTCATCGAGGGCGAATTTCACGTCCGCGAGCTGCTTGAGCGCCGTCTTGAGCTGCCTGCGCAGTTCCTCGTCCGCGATGAGCGTCTCGATCTCGTGCAGCAGGCGCACGGCAGCCTCCGCTTCCTGCTTGCCCAGCTTTGCGCCGACGGCATTATTCAAAGTTCAACAATCCTTTCTTGACCGCGAATTTGATCAGCTCGGGCCGCGTCTTGAGCCCCAGCTTCTCCATCAGGTTCGCCTTGTGCGTCTCGACCGTCTTGACGCTGATGATCAGATTGTCGGCGATTTCCTTGTTCGAATACCCCCGCGCAATCCAGCCGAGAACCTCCTTCTCCCGCTCCGACAGCGTGTCGTAGGCGTCCGGCGGCTCGGCGCCCGACTTCAGCCGGTTCAAATATTCGCTCATCAGCCGCTTCGTCGCCGTCGGGTACAGATAGGCGTCCCCGGCCGCTACCGACCGGATGGCGGACACCAGCTCCTCGTGCGGAGCGTTCTTCAGAATGTAGCCCGACGCGCCGATCTGGATGGCCCGGAACAGATACTCGTCGTCGTCATGCATCGTCAGGATGAGAATGTTCGTCTCCGGCAGCCGCTGCTTGAGCTCCGCGGTCGCGGCCAGGCCGTCCATGCCGTGCGGCATGCTGACGTCCATCAGGACGACATCGGGCTTCAGCTCCAGCGCCATCCGGATCGCTTCGCCCCCTTCCGACGCCTCGCCGACCACTTCGATGCCGTGCCTGCCGTCGAGCAGCATGCGAAGTCCCGAGCGGACCACCGCATGATCGTCGCACAGGAGCAGCTTCACCATCTTACGATTCCTCCGTCTTCCGCGGATATTACCCGAATTGTAGCAGAAGGGACAAAAAAACCGCAATGACCGCTACCTTTTCGGCCAGCTTGCCGCCTCCAGCGACAGCTCCCGCCACCATTCCTCCCGCGCGCCGAGCGCCTTGATGCCGCGCACCGCCCGGCCGATTTCCGCGTCGTCGTAATCCTTCGTCAGCCGCCTGCCGAGCAGCATGACGCCGGAGATGTCGCATCCGGTCCTGACGGGCAGAAATACGGCGGCGGCCAGGCCTTCGGCGAGCAGGATCGGGTCTTCGATCCGCGCCCGCTCCGAGCCGGGACGGCTCGGATCGAAGCAGACCGGCGTGCCGGAGCGGATCGCCAGGCCGAGCAGCCCGACGCTCGGCCGCTGCGTCATGTTCGGCGTCCGGCTGCTGACGCTGCCGACCACGACCCGCCATGTCACGCGCCGGCTGGCCGGGTCCAGCAGCCCGAGTCCGGCGAAATCGCTTTCGGTCTCGCGGCGCAGCTTCTTCACTTCGCGCAAAATCGCTTCCTTGGCGTTCTCCATTTTCCTCCCACCTTCCTGCCGCATGCCGGTCCGATCTTGGGTGTGGTCTCTATGCTGTCAGTTCACTGATGAAATCCGCAAATCCAAACCGCACTCGGGGAATTCCCTGATGCCACTCTCGGGGCGCTCTTCCCGAACTGCGCCGATACAGCCAGCATACGCGATTTTGCGGCCCGAGTCTGTGATTTTCATCATCATCCAAATCCGGTTGTCTGCGCCGAAATTCCGTCGATTCCCCGATTACGCCCGCCCCGAAAACCTTGTATGCTTGGGTTAAGCAGGATGCATGAGGAGGCGAACCGACATGACGAACAGACAGATGACCGCATCCGCTCCATTGGGACAAAGCGCCGTCTGCAGGCGGGAGCAGGGAGACAGCCCGTTTACGGAACGCCAATTCAAGGAACTGGAATCGATCATGCACATCCGGCGCTACGAAGCGGGCGCCTACCTGTTCTGGGAAGGAGAACCCGCCGAAGCCGTCTATTACATCCGCAAAGGCCACGTCAAGCTGCGCCGCACGACCGACGACGGCCGCGACCTTTTGCTGTCGATTCTGAAGCCGGGCGATTTCCTCGTCGATTTCGATGCCTGGGATCCGAATCACCGCAACAGCGGCCAGGCGATGGACGATGTCGAAGCCGGCATCATTCCGCTGCCGGACCTGGAACTGCTGCTCGGCAAAGACGGCGAGCTGGCGTTCCGGTTCGCGATGTGGATGAGCATGCTGCGCCGCAGGAGCGAATCGAAGCTGTGCGATCTCATCATGCTCGGCAAGCCGGGAGCCCTCGCCTCGACGCTGATCCGCCTGACGAACAGCTTCGGCGTCGCGCAGCCGGACGGCATCCTCATCCGGCTGAAGCTGACAAACACGGAGCTGGCCGAACTGGTCGGGACGACGCGCGAGAGCATTAACCGGATGCTGAACACGCTGAAGAACGAAGGCGTCATCGACATGGCGCCCGGCGGCAGGCTGCGCGTGCTGCAGCTCGACAAGCTGCGGCAGATGGCCGGCTGTCCCGAATGTCCGGCTTGCCCGAAGGAGATTTGCAGCATCTGAGGCCGATGCGCCGGCAAGACCGCACCGGACAAAAGCGTAAAAAACAAGGATATAAAACATTGATGTTTGTGATTAATTTCACATACTTCCCGTCCAAAGGCTGGTACCATTTCAGATGAAGGCAGCGTGCCGCTGTCCGCGGCCCCTGCACGAAGCGTTAGAGGGAGGGAGCAGGTGTCATGACCACTGCTGTGAAACAACCCCGAACCGAAGGCGTACCGGACTGCTGGCGCGGTTTTCAATCCGGCCGGTGGATGGAAGAAATCGACGTGCGCGACTTCATTCTGCGCAACGTGACCCCCTATGAGGGAGACGAGCGGTTCCTCGCGGGGCCGACCGAAGCGACGACCCGGCTGTGGGAGATCGTCAGCCGGCTCTCCCGGGAAGAGCGGGAACGCGGCGGCGTCTGGGACGTCGATGTGAACACCCCGTCCGCCATCACCTCGCACGGACCGGGCTACCTCGACCGCAAGCTCGAGAAAATCGTCGGCGTGCAGACGGACGCTCCGTTCCGGCGGGCGATCATGCCGTTCGGCGGCATCCGCATGGTGCAGGATGCATGCAAGGCCTACGGCTATGAACTGCCGCAGGAGATCGTCCGGCTGTTCACGGAAATCCGCAAGACGCACAACCAGGGCGTATTCGACGTCTACACGCCGGAGATGCGCGCGGCGCGCAAAGCCGGCATCATCACCGGCCTGCCGGACGCCTACGGCCGCGGCCGCATCATCGGCGACTACCGGCGCGTGCCGCTGTACGGCGTCGACCGGCTGATCGAGGCGAAGAAAGCCGACCTCGCAACCATGGAGAAGGGGCCGATGACGGAGGAGGTCATCCGCGCCCGCGAGGAGCACGCCGAACAGATCCGCGCGCTCGAAGAACTGAAGCGGATGGCGCTGTCGTACGGCTTCGACATTTCGCGGCCCGCAGCGAACGCCCGCGAAGCGGTGCAATGGCTGTACTTCGCCTATCTCGGCGCGATCAAGGAGCAGAACGGCGCCGCCATGAGCCTCGGCCGCGTCTCGACGTTCCTCGATATCTACTTCGAGCGCGATTTCGCCGAAGGGACGCTGACCGAGACCGAGGCGCAGGAGCTGATGGACCATTTCGTCATGAAGCTTAGGATCGTGAAGTTCCTGCGCACGCCGGAGTACAACGAGCTGTTCAGCGGCGACCCGACCTGGGTGACCGAGTCGATCGGCGGCATGGCCGAAGACGGCCGCACGCTCGTGACGAAGAACAGCTTCCGGATTCTGCACACACTGTACAACCTCGGCCCCGCGCCCGAACCGAACCTGACCGTGCTCTGGTCGACGCGGCTGCCGCAGGCGTTCAAGAACTACTGCGCGAAGGTGTCGATCGAGACGAGCTCGGTGCAGTACGAGAACGACGATCTGATGCGCCCGATCTACGGCGACGACTACGGCATCGCCTGCTGCGTGTCGGCCATGCGGATCGGCAAGCAGATGCAGTTCTTCGGCGCCCGGGCGAACCTGGCGAAGGCGCTGCTCTACGCGATCAACGGCGGCGTCGACGAGAAGCTCGGCATCCAGGTCGGACCGAAGGAAGAGCCGATCGCGTCGGACACGCTGGACTACGACGAAGTCCGCGAGCGCTACGACCGCGTGCTCGAATGGCTCGCCGAACTTTACATGGACACGCTGAACGTCATCCACTACATGCACGACAAGTATTGCTACGAGCGGCTCGAGTTCGCGCTGCACGACCGCGACATCATCCGCACGATGGCCTGCGGCATCGCGGGATTGTCGGTCGTCGCCGACAGCCTGAGCGCGATCAAGCACGCCAAGGTGTACCCGATCCGCAACGAACAAGGGATCGCGGTTGACTTCCGCATCGAGGGCGATTACCCGCAATACGGCAACAACGACCCGCGGGTCGACGACCTGGCGGTGGAGATCGTCACGTCGTTCATGGCGAAGCTGCGCAAGCACAAAGCCTACCGCGGCGCGATTCCGACGCAGTCGGTGCTGACGATCACCTCGAACGTCGTCTACGGCAAGAAGACCGGCTCGACGCCCGACGGACGCCGGGCGGGCGAACCGTTCGCGCCGGGCGCGAACCCGATGCACGGCCGCGACCGGAAAGGCGCGCTGGCGTCGCTCGCGAGCGTGGCGAAGCTGCCTTACACCGAATCGCTGGACGGCATCTCGAACACGTTCTCGATCGTCGGGAAGGCGCTCGGCCGCGACCTGAACAGCCGGATCGCCAACCTGGCCTCGCTGCTGGACGGCTACATGACGCAAGGCGGCCATCACCTTAACGTGAACGTGTTCGACCGGTCGACGCTGCTCGACGCGATGGAGCATCCCGAAAAATATCCGCAGCTTACCGTGCGCGTCTCGGGCTACGCCGTCAACTTCATCAAGCTGACGCGCGAACAGCAGCTCGAGGTGATCAGCCGGACGTTCCACGAATCGATGTAACGGAAAGGGCCCCGGCGGACGAAGGCCACACGATCGAATGGAGGGAATCAACATGCAGCACCAGGACCGGCTCGACACCGCGGCAACCGGACGCGTTCATTCGATCGAAACCTTCGGCACGATGGACGGACCGGGCATCCGGTTCGTCCTCTTCCTTCAAGGCTGCGCGCTGCGCTGCCGGTACTGCCACAACCCCGACACCTGGGACACGTCCGCCGGCCGTGAGATGGATGTCGAAGCCGTGCTCGCCGAGATCGAGCCCTACCTGGACTACTACCGGCAGTCGGGCGGCGGCATCACGATATCGGGCGGCGAGCCGACGCTGCAGGCGCCGTTCGTCGCCGCGCTGCTGCGCGAAGCGAAGCACAGGTACGGCCTGCACACCGCCATCGACAGCTCCGGTTTCTGCGAGCCGGCGCACGCCGAAGCCTGCGGCCTGCTGGACGCGGTCGACCTCGTGCTGCTCGACCTGAAAATGATGGATGCCGCGCGGCACGAAGACCTGACGACGCAGCCGAACGAACGCATTCTCCGGTTCGCCCGCCACCTGTCCGACACCGGCCGGCGGATGTGGATCCGCCACGTGCTTATTCCCGGCGTCACCGACCGCCGTGAGGACCTGCTGGCGCTCGGCCGCTTCATCGGCACGCTGCGCGGCGTCGACAAGCTCGAACTGCTGCCTTACCACCGGATGGGCGTGTACAAATGGCAGCAGCTCGGCATCCCGTACACGCTCGAAGGCGTGCAGGAGCCGACGCAGCGGGAGATCGAGCGGGCGAAGCGGATCATCGAAGAAGGCCGGCGGGAGGCGTCTCGGACCGGATGCACCGCTTCGTCCGGCCCTCGCATCCCCCAATATGGCGCGTAGTGCAAAAATGCACCTCATCACCCCGGATCAGATGGAAAAGCCGCCATATAGCGCAAATCTGCACCTGATCCGCTCCCTTGCACAACGAAGGCCGATGCGCCCCCCGCGGACTGCCCCGCGTACGCATCGGCCTTCTCTTTATCCTGCAATTCTTACTTCAAAATCTCCTCGATCCGCTCCAGCACGTCGGCGGAAAGCTCGATGCCGGATGCCTTCGCGTTCTCCTCGACCTGCTCCGGACGGCTTGCGCCGACCAGGGCGCTCGCCACGTTCGGCTGGCGGAGAATCCACGCCAGCGCGAGCTGGCCGACCGTGATGCCGAGCTCGGCCGCCACTTCCGACAGCTTGTGAACCTTCGCGATCTTCTCCTCGGTGATCCCTTTCTTCACCCAGTCCAGCCGTGCCGCGCGGCTGTCCGCCGGGATGCTGTCCACCGACGTATATTTGCCCGTCAGCAGCCCCTGCGCCAGCGGCGAGAACACGACTTGTCCGATGCCGCAGCGTTCGCCGAGCGGAATGATCTCCGGCTCGATGTAACGGTTGAACATGTTGTACACCGGCTGGTTGACGACGATCCGGTCGAGCAGATACTTGTCGGCGATGGCCAGCGCTTCCGCCATTTGCGCCGCCGTCCACTCGCTGACGCCGACATAGAGCACCTTGCCCTGGCGCACGAGGTCATCCATCGCGCGTAGCGTCTCGTCGAGCGGCGTCTCGGGATCATGGCGGTGGCAATAGTAAATATCGACATAATCATGCCCGAGCCGCTTCAGGCTCGCGTGCGCCTGCTCCATGATGTGCTTCCGCGACAGCCCGCGGTCGTTCGGCCCGTCGCCCATCGGCCAGAACACCTTCGTCGCCAGCACGTACGACTCGCGTGGATACTCGCGCAGCACCGCGCCCATCAATTCCTCCGCCGCGCCCCGCTCATACACGTTCGCGGTGTCGAAGAAGTTGATGCCGAGATCGTATGCCTTCCGTATCGATTGGACCGCGTTTTCCCGTTCGACGTATCCGCCGTAGGTCAGCCAGCTGCCCAGACTGATTTCGCTTACCTTGAGGCCCGTCCGTCCCAGTCTCCGGTATTTCATGCCGCATCTCCTCCTGGTATTCCGTCTCGGGCGGCGGCACCAGCACCGCCGTCCCCTTCCCATTCTAGAACAGTTCATATATCATGGTAAGAAGTGAAATGTTTTTCATTATATTATACGCACGATATCTACTATACTCGTTATAGCGTCCATTCATATCCCGGGTGAGGTGAGCCTACGTCATGCAGAGCAGCCGGAATTATGTACCGAAAAATCCCGTCCACATCGAATGCAACATCGAGAAAACATTGGAAGTGCTCGGCGGCAAATGGGCCTTCCTCGTCCTGCGCGAACTGTTCGGCGGGAAGAAGCGGTTCGGCGAGCTGCAGCGCGCCATCCCCCACGTCAGCCCGCGCGCGCTGACCAGCACCCTCCGCCATCTCGAGGCGAAGGGCGTCCTTGAGCGCCATGTCTATCCGACGGTGCCCGTCACGGTCGAGTACAAGCTGACGCCCAAGGGCGAAGACTTGCATCCGATCATCAAGCAGATGAAACTGTGGGCGGCCAAGTGGACTTGAGCGAAACACAAACGATCATGATCGGGGGCCGCAACCTTGAGCGACGAAGAATGGTTTGACATTTACGACGAAGCGATGCGTCCGATCGGCACCGCCGCGCGCAGCGAAGTGCATGCGCGGGGCCATTGGCACCGCTCGTTTCACTGCTGGCTGGCCAGGCCCGCGGACGGCGGGCTGATGGTCCGCTTCCAGCGGCGAGCGTCCGGGAAGGACACCTTCCCGGATTGCTTCGACATCACCGTCGCCGGCCATCTGGCCGCCGGAGAAACGCATCGCGACGCCGCGCGCGAAATTCGCGAGGAGATCGGCCTTGACATCCCGTTCGAGAAGCTGACGTTCCTGTTCGAGCACCGGTCGGTGCGCGAAGGCATAGCCCGCGGCGTCCCGTTCATCGACCGCGAGATCAGCCGCGTCTACGGCGCGCTGTCCGACGCGCCCCTCGATTCGTTTCGTCTGCAGATCGAAGAGACGGCCGGCATCTATGAAGCGGACGCCGACAGTCTGATCGCGCTGTTCGAAGGGAGGCTCCCCGAACTGACAGCCGAAGGCCGCGTGCCCAGCGCAGGCGGCCGGGAGCTGCGCCCGGCCGTCGAACGCGTGACGCCGGACCTTTTCGTCCCCCGCGAACCGTCTTACTATCTCGACGTGTTCCGCCGCCTGCAGCGTTTATCCGCACCGGATCGTTCCTGATCCCGTGCACGGCCTCCCAGGCCCGGTACCAGTTGTCGATCATGCCGTGGATCTGGTAGAACACCGTGCTCCGCGGCGCGACGTCGAGATCGTTCAGATCGGGCTCCCCGTAGAGCAGCGCCGACTGTTGATGGATGCAATTGTGCAGCGACTCGATGAACAGGCCGAGCTCGTCGGCCGTCGCGAACGACCAGGGCATCCGGATGATGCGCGCCTCCGCCGTCCGGTCATAGCAAGGCGCCGCGCGAATCGGCTCCGGCGGAACGACCCACGGCTGCACGAGCCGCTCGTCCAGCCCCTGCCGCCGGTACCAGTCCAGCGCGCGCCGGATGAACTGACGATGAAATTCAAGGAAATCGGCTCCGAACCCCGGCGGCGGATTCGCCGGATCGACGGACATCCGCGCATGATGCCACGCCCGATGCTCCGCGAGCAGCTGAAGCGGGAAATTCGGAATGATCGGCATGGTGCGGCCTCCCCCTTGCAGTTGGCGTATTCGCATGGTTTGATGCATTATACGCCCGCAATCCGCATCCGGAACCCGGAGCCTCACCGGTTTTCCGCAACGTTCAAGAACAGTCGCCCCGATAAAAAAACCCGGCCAACGCCGGGTTTTGCCGTTCAACCGAGCCAATATCTGACCAGCAGCCACACCGCCATCCAGACCGGCACGGACAACAGCGCGCCGATCGCCAGTCCCGTCAGCACATTTCCGTCCGGGTCATCCCGCTTCACTGCCAGACCACTCCTTCGCCGCTTGCCTTATTGACATCCTATCCCTGCAGGCCGGGCAATATACGGCAATATACGGTGAATCGTCAACACTCGCACTTGCTTGCGCAGCCGCAGCCCGGGTTTTCCGGCCGTCCGCCCGGATGCAAAAAAAATTTTCGCCGGAGAGTTGACACGCGGGTCGAACCCTGATATTCTATAAGAGTCGCCTGAAGCAAAGGCGGTACACGCTGAAGTAGCTCAGCTGGTAGAGCAGCGCATTCGTAATGCGCGGGTCGGGGGTTCGAGTCCCTTCTTCAGCACCATTCAGAAACGCCGAGCGGCGCGGATTCCGGACAACCGGAACTGCGCCGCTTTTTTCGTGCGCGTACTCTCCGCGATGCACGCAGCTTCCCTTGCAGTTAAAATTTTTTAAGATTTGGACAAGCCGTTCATCCGTTTGCCGTTCCCGGCCTGTTACAATATACTTGTCTTATCAAATCGTGGGGACGTGACCGCATCCGATGCTGTTCAATTCCTATGTATTCATCTTCGCCTTCTTCCCGATTACAGTGGCGGGCTACTTCATCCTGTGCCGATTCCGGCTTACGTATGCCGCCAAAGTGTGGCTGGCGCTTTCATCCCTCGTCTTTTACGGGTGGTGGGACGTCCGCTACGTGCCGCTGATTCTCGCCTCGATCGCGTTCAACTATACCGTCGGCAGGCTGCTGATCGCATCAATCGAACCGTCGTCCAGGCTGCACAACCACCGGAAGAAACTGCTGACCGCGGGGATTGTCGGCGACATCTTGCTGCTTGGCTACTATAAATATGCGGACTTCTTCCTGGAAAATCTGAACGCCATCGCCGGAAGCAGCTTTCCGCTGCTGCACATCGTCCTTCCGCTCGGCATCAGTTTCTTCACGTTCACCCAGATCGCGTTCCTGGTCGATGCCTACAAGCAGAAGGCGAAAGAATACGACATCATTAATTATGTTCTGTTCGTCACCTTCTATCCGCACCTGATCGCCGGTCCGATCCTGCACCACGGCGAAATGATGCCGCAGTTCGACCGCGTCCGGAACAAAGTGTGGAACTGGAGCAACGTCACCCGCGGCGGATTCATTTTCTGCATCGGTCTGTTCAAAAAGGTCGTCATCGCCGACACGTTCGCCGAATTCGCGAACGACGGCTTCGCCAGGGCGCACATGTTCATCGATTCCTGGGTGGCGGCGCTGTCGTACACGTTCCAGCTCTATTTCGACTTCAGCGGATATACCGACATGGCGATCGGCATCGCGCTGTTCTTCAACATCCGGCTGCCGCAGAACTTCAATTCGCCGTACAAGGCGACGAGCATCCAGGATTTCTGGCGCCGCTGGCACATGACGCTGAGCCGGTTCCTGCGCGACTACATCTACATACCGCTCGGCGGCAACCGCAAGGGCAAGTTCCGGACCTATTTCAACAACATGGCCGTCTTCCTGATCGGCGGCTTCTGGCACGGCGCCGGCTGGACGTTCATCATGTGGGGCTTCCTCCACGGCCTGGCGCAGGTCATCCAGCGGATCTGGGGCGAATGGGGCCGCCCGCTGCCGCGCTGGCTCGCGTGGGGGATCACCTTCCTGTTCGTCAACGTGACCTGGGTGTTCTTCCGCGCCGAATCGTTCGATCAGGCGCTCCGGCTGCTCAAGGGAATGGCCGGCTTGAACGGCATCTCGTTCATTCATTTCGAAGTGTACTTTTATCCGATTCTGCTCATCGCCGTTTTCCTGCCGATCGTGCTGTTCACCCGCAACTCGTCGGAGCGGGAGCGCGATTTCCGTCCCGGCTGGAAGACCGGATTGGCGGCGGCCGCCATGTTCATTGTCTCGCTTTTCTTCCTGAACCGGATTTCCGAATTTCTCTACTTCAATTTCTAGAAAGGCGGCGTAATACGTGATGACACCGAACGATTCGATGCGTCCGCTGCCGCCGAGACACCGGGCGGCGAGACGACTCCGGAAGCGGTCCGCCATGCACAAGCGAACGATCGGCTGGTTCTTCCTGGGCTGCATGCTGTTTGCCTCGATGTTCATCCTGCTCGCTTGCGTCGTTGATCCGCTGCAGCTCTATCACAAGCCGTGGTTCTACAAACCGGTCTACACGACGGAGGAACGTTACCAGAACGCCGGGCTGGCGAAAAACTACGAGTACGAGACGATCATCATCGGCTCGTCGATGACCGAGAACTTCTTCCCGAGCAAGGTGGAAGAAGCGATCGGCGGCAAGACGATGAAGCTGTCGTTCCGCGGTTCATATGTCGACGAACAATACATGGCGGCCAAGCTCGCCCTCGGGACGGGGCAAGTGAAAACGGTGCTGTGGGGTCTCGACTATTTCGCGCTCAAAACGAATATCAACGAGGGGCAGAACGCGTTTCCGTACTATCTCTACGACCGCAATTTCCTGAACGACTACAAGTATTGGTTCAACTACACGCACTATGAACGCCTCATCAAGGGGCTTGTCCGCCAATACCGGACCGGCCATGTGCAGGGGCTTGAAGGGCTGTACAACTGGAACTTCTCGGTCAAGTTCGGGGAAGACGTGACGATCAGGCATTACCGGAAGGCGCTGACGGAAGAAGCGATTGCCGCCAAGGTCAACGAGGAAGATCCGCTGGAAGTGGTGCAGGGGAACTTCAACAAGTACGTGCTCTCGCTTATCGAAGCGCATCCGGACGTGAAGTTTCTGATCTATTACCCGCCGTACAGCATTCTTCGCCATGTCGTCTGGCGGGAGACGAATCCCGAGCGGTACGAGTACCAGCTCTTCATGAAGGAATGGATGTACGAGCAGTTCAGCCGCTTCCCGAACGTCGAAGTGTACGATTTCCAGACGGAAGCAGACTGGTCGTTCCATCTCGACTATTACAAGGACATGTCGCACCACCATCAGGATATCAACACCTGGATCGCGCAGGCGATCGGACGGCGGGATCCGAAGTATCTCGTCACGGCGGACAACGTTCGCGATTTCGTCGAGGAGCTGGACCGGCAGGTGGACGAAGCCGCGGTGTCGGACGACGACCGGCTGTTCCGCGTCCGGGTCTTCCTGGACGACGGCGGCGGGCTCACCCCGATCTCGCTGGGCACCTTGATGATCGGGAACGGCGGAAACCTGCGCGTGCCGGCGAAAGGGCTGGCGGAGCTGCTCGGCGCAGAGCTCGAGTGGGAGCGGGAGACGAAGCACCTCCGGCTGACCGCCGGAGACCGGACTTTCGAGCTGACGGTCGGCGAGACGACGGCGCTGGCGGACGGCGAGACGATCGAACTGACCGATCCCGCGCAGCTCATCGGCGGCACAACCTTCGTGCCGCTCGCCGAAACCGCGGCGGCCTTCGGCTGGGAAGCGTCCCGGACGGACCTCGGCGACCGCGAGTTCGAAGTCGTGTTGAAAGCGCCGGGGCAAAGGTGAACACGAGAAAGTCCGGACGATTCCGCAACGCGTGCGGGTCTTCCGGACTTTCTCTGCCTACATGCGTCCCGCGCTCCCCTCGCCCGCCGCATCCGGCGCGAAAACCGCGTGACGCTGGCGGTATTCCAGCGCCGTAATGCCCTCGTGTTCCTTGAACACGCGGTTGAAGTGCTTCACATTGTCGAAGCCGACGCGCTCGGCGATCTCGTACACCTTCGCGTCCGTATGGACGAGCAGTTCCTTCGCCTTCTCGATGCGCACCCTGCGCAGGTACGACACGAAGCTTTCCCCCGTATATTCCTTGAACAGCTGGCCGAAATACGCATAGTTGAGCGACACGTGGTTCGCCGCCATGGCCATGTTCAGGTCTTTCCAATAGTTCTCCCGGATATAGGCGACGGCGGCGCGCATTTCCTTGTGCTCGGCGTGCGCCGACCGGAGCGAGCGGATATAGTCCGACAGCAGGAGCAGCAGTTCCTCGACGTCGCGCCGGTAGTCCGCAAGCGACGCGTAATGGTCGAGGCTGCCGACGCGCCGATGCAGCTTCAGCACCTCCACCGATTCCTCGCCGAACGTGCGGAACACCTGGTCGAACACCTGCTCGTTCAGCGCCCGGCTGAGCGCCTCGATGTAGGCGACGCCGCCGTCCGGCGATTCCGGCAGCTCGAACAGGCGGCCGGCGAGCGCGGCCATCTCCTGGTCGCGGCCGGTGCCGAGCATGTTCGCGAGCTTGCGCACCTCGTCCATCGGCACGTCCGCCGCGAAGGCTCCGCAAGCGGGACTGGCCGTCAGCACCGCCGAACGGACGGGCGGCATGACGAGGCTCCGCTTGAGCGCCCGCTTCGCCTGCCGGTACCGCTCCGGCAGCCGCGCCGCGGAATCCTCACGCTCGCTGAGGCCGACATAGACCGGCGGCTCGCAGATGCGCGCGAGCTCCCCGGCCAGCATCTCCGCCAGGCCGGGATCGGGGGATGCGAAGACGAGCAGCCCGTCCCGGTCGACGGTCCAGATCGCCCGCATCCCTTCCGCCGCCCGCTGCTTCAGCCAATCCTCGGCTTTCGCCCGCCCGAGCGGGTCGCCGGCGGTCTTGAGCACGCCGACGGCGTAGTCCGGCGTAAGCAGCTCCGTCAGACCGGCCGCCTCCGCCCGCTGCATGACGACCGCTTCGTCCGCCGAATCGCCGACGAGCAGGTAGGCGAACACGCTGGCCGCCATATCCGTCCGGTACCGCTCGGCCTGCTGCCGCAGCTCCTCCGTCTGTTCGGCCCGGCGCAGCGCTTCCTCGACACGGTCCAGCGCCCGGTACAGCTCCTCGCGCACGATCGGCTTCAGCAGATACTCCTTCACGCCGTACTGGATCGCCTCACGCGCGTAGGCGAAATCGTCATACCCGCTCAGGATGATGACGGCCGGCCGATGCCCCGCTTCCGCCGCCTCGCGGATCAGGGCGAAACCGTCCATCTCCGGCATCCGGATGTCGGTAATCAGAATGTCCGTCTTCCGCGACCGGATGATGTCGAGCGCCTCCCTGCCGCTTTCCGCCGTCAGCGTCTCGTACCGGTCGGCGCATTCGCGGTCGATCATCGCTTTCAGGCCCAGCCGGATATTCCGTTCATCGTCGACGATGAGCAATGTCCGCATATCATTCCGCCCCTCCATTCTCAGTCCGCAGCGGCAGCCGCATGGTGACGCGCGTGTACCGGCCGGCTTCGCTTTCCACGGCCAGCCCGCATTCCGGCCCGTAATAGAGCCGGATGCGCTGCTGGACATTGAGCAGGCCGATGCCGCTGCCTGCCCCTTCCCTCGCCGGTCTGTCCGCCGGCATGGGCGCGCCGCTTCGCTCCAGCTTGCTGTTCAGCGCCGCGGTCTGCTCCGGCGTCATGCCCCGGCCGTCGTCCTCCACGGTCAGCGCGAGCTTGCCCTGTTCCGCCCGGCACGCGATCCGGATCTCGAGGCCGCGCCCGCCGCCGTCCGCAAGCCCGTGCTTCACCGCGTTTTCCACGATCGGCTGCAGCGTCAGCTTCAACATTTCAGAGCCCAGGAAACGTTCCGGAATGTCGGTGATCAGCCGGATTTTCCGCTCGAACCGGATGTTCATGATCGCGATGTAGTTGGCCACATGCGCCAGCTCGTCGCTGAGCTGCGCGTATTCGCTCGTCCAGCGCAGATTGTAGCGCATAAGCCCCCCCAGCGAAGTCAGCGCGTCGGAGATTTCATACTGGCCTTCAATTTCCGCCAGCATCTTGATGTTTTCCAGCGTATTGTACAGAAAATGCGAATCGATCTGGTTCTTCAGCGTCCGCAGTTCCGCTTCCTTCGACGCCGCCTGCTTCTGGACGGCATCGGCAATCAGCTCGTTGATCTTCTTCAGCATCTTGCGAAAATGATGCGCCAGTTCGCCGACCTCGCCTCCGCCCCGCACCGGAATGTCGAACGCGAAATCGCCCTGCCGCACCTTTTTCATCGAATCGCGCAGAATGATCAGCCGCTTCAGAATGAGCTTCACCGAGAAATACGTGACCGTCGACAGGACGACGAGCAGGAAAACGATCGCCGTAATCAGCTTGTTCCGCGCTTCATTCATGTCGCGCAGCGCCTGCTCGAGCGAGACGACGTTGATCAGGTGCATGTCGAGCTGATCGAAATAAGCGGTCACCGCCAGCATCGGCCTGCCGTCCGCCTGAAACGGCACGCTCCGGATGCGGTCGGTGCCGGCCGCCGCCGCCAGCTCCTTCAGCTGCTCCTCCGTCACGCCCGCCTCGGCCAGCCACGGATTGTCACGGTTATAATAGAGATTCCCGTCCCGGTCGACCGCCGCCATCTGCGCCTGCCGCCCTTCGTAGCGGGTATAGATCGACGGAAAAAAATTGTACAGCCGCATATCGACTTCGAGCACGCCCGCGTGGACGCCGGAAATGTATTCAATCTCCCGGAGCAGCATCATCTTCGGAAGCTGCACCTTGTCGTCCGACGCGCCGCGCCGCACGAGCTCGTCGTCGTTCGGCGACACCTGCCACCAGATCTGGCCGTCCAGATCGTTCACGGTCTCGAACCAGGGCTCCCCGGAGATTCGCGATTCGTGCCAGAATACCGGATACAGTTCCCGCACGTTCTCGTTGTCCGAGAAAATGCGGATATGCCGGATCTTCGGGTTCGTGTTCTGCAGATGCGTCACGATCGAGACGAGGCTGTCCCGGATGTCCATCAGTTCCAGTGTCTCCGGCTCGCGGATGAGGCGGAGATAGTCCTCCACGTCCTTGTACGTGTACGTCAGTTCCGCCGCCCGCAGCATCGTCTCCATGTTGCTCTCGACGTTCGCGCGCTCCAGTTCCATGGCGGATTCGTTCTCCCGCCGCACCTTGTCGATGTAATCCGCGGACATGTCGCGGAACAGCAGCCAGGAGATGAGAAGGCTCGGAATGAGCAGGATGACGATGTACGTCATGATGAGCCGCTGCTGGATCGGCCATTGCTCCATTTTGTATGCGATTTCACGAAACCATCTGCCAAGCCGCCGTCTCATCGTGAGCCCACCTCGTCCCCGTCTTGCCTGCCCGCCGGACAAGCCGCAACCGTTGTATGCACCATTATAGACCGTTCCGGGTGCCAAGTCTTGAGCCCGCCTCCGGGCTTCCGGCAAAAAGCGGCAAGCCGCCGATAGCCGCCCCGTTAAGGGCGGCATCGGCGGG
>NZ_CAJRAY010000043.1:110189-184473 GCF_907165215.1 Thermobacillus xylanilyticus
CACTCGAGGAACTCGGCCAGCTTCTTGACATTCTCTTCGTATTTCATCTGACGGTAGGCCTGGAGCTTCTCCCAGCCGGCCTTTTCGCGCTCGGCGAGATACTCGTTCCAGATCTTGTCGAACTCGGCTTCGCTCTTCGCGAGCAGCAGCTTCGGCAACGCCTTGCCGAACTCCTGGTCGATCTTCGTCTTCGCGATGCCTTCCTCGGAGTTGGCCGGCGGATCGAGCAGATCGAACTGCGAGAAGCTGTACGTCTTGCCCTTCGTCCAGTCTTCCATCTGCTTGAACGGCTCGACCGAAGGCGGCGCCCACTGAAGATTCATGTTCGTGTCCATCAGCATCCAGAACGTGAAGGAAGAGCCGTACTGCTTGTCGAAGGCCGAGCGGTCGGTCTGGAGCAGCTCGAGCGCCTCGGGCAGGAACTGGTCCTTGCCGTCGATCGTGTCATAGGAGACGCCCTTCTCGCCGAGATACAGGTCCTTCTGCCCTTCCTCGCTGATCAGGTAGGTGAGGAACTGGATGGCGCGCTCCTTGTCCTTTACGTCCTTCGAGATGAGCGTCAGCGTCCAGCCGGAGATCGACGGGCCCGCCAGTGTCGGCGGATCGAGGTTCGCGTTCGCCGGACCGTCGATGGCGATGTACACCGAGTTCGGATCGTTCGCGTACAGCACGTTCTGCTGCGCCGTGAAGTCCGAACGCTGATACAGCATCGCGAAGTAGCGGCCCTGGGCGATCTTCTCCTCCATCTGCGGACGCTTGTCGATGAAGATGTCCTTCGCGAGCAATCCTTCCTCGTTCGCCTGGCGGAACACTTTCAGCCAGCGCACATATTCCGGATCGGTCTGCCGGTCATACAGCTTGCCGTCCTTCTCATACGGAATCGCGAGGAAGTTCTGCAGATAGTCCTGCAGCGAGTAGTTGCCGGTTTCGCCGAACTCGTGCAGCCCGATCGGGATCAGCGGCTGCCCGTTCACTTCCGGGAACATTTCCTTCGCCCTTCTCAGCGCGTCGAGGAATCCTTCCGGCGTCCGCATGTCCGGCTTGCCGAGCGCTTCGTACATGTCCTTGCGCACGACGAACGTCTGGTTCGACGTATAATGCTCGCCGTACAGCTCGTAGTCCTTCGGCGACGACGACGCGTTCGGATAGCCGTACACGTTGCCGTCCGGCTGCGTGTACCACGACAGTTTCGCGGGGTCGGCGACCTTGAAGAAGTACGGGTCGTACTCTTCGGCCAGCTTGTTCAGCGGCAGGACGAGACCGCCTTCGATCATCCGCTTCACGCCGTCTTCATTCCAGCCGAGCGTGATGAAGTCGGGCAGCTTGCCGGACGCGATCATCGCGTTCAGCTTCTCGTTCTCGTTGCCGGCCGGGACGATGAAGTTGATGACCACGCCCGTCTTCCGCGTGACGTATTGGGACGTCGGATCTTCGCCCCATTTGCTCGGGAACCAGGCGAAGTTGATGTACCAGTCGAATGTAATCGGGTCGGTATTCGACTTCCAGCCCGGCTCGTCTCCTGACGGCTTCGCGTCGCCGCCGCCGGAATCTCCGCCCGTATTCTGGTTCTGCGAAGTGCTGTTGTTCGCCGTGCCGCCTCCGTTGTCGCCGGCGTTCGTGCTCTTGCCTCCGCCGGAACACGCGGCGGCGAGCGTCAGGATGAGCGCCAGGACGAGCGTCATGGCCATGAATCTCGTGCTCTGTTTCCGCATGAAGCGCATTACCCCTCTTTCTTGTGTCGTCGTTTATGGCATGAAGCCTGTTTCCAGGTCCGGAAACCCGTGTCACCCTTTGATCGAACCGATCATGAGGCCCTTCACGAAATATTTCTGCAGGAACGGATAGACGAACACGATCGGCAGCGTCGTCACGACCATCGTCGCAAGCTTGATCGACTGGCTCGTGACGGTCCGGTTGATGCCCGGCCCGACGCTGGCGACGATCTGGTTCGAGCTGCTCTGCGCGACGACCCGGTACAGGAACGTCTGGATCGGCTGCAGATCCGGATTGTTGATATAGATCATCCCGGTGAAGTAGTCGTTCCATTGCCAGACGCCGTGGAACAGCGCGATCGTCGCCACGACCGGCATCGACACCGGAATGA
Source organism: Thermobacillus xylanilyticus (assembly GCF_907165215.1). Taxonomy (GTDB): domain Bacteria; phylum Bacillota; class Bacilli; order Paenibacillales; family Paenibacillaceae; genus Thermobacillus; species Thermobacillus xylanilyticus. The sequence continues at coordinate 112,294 of NZ_CAJRAY010000043.1, forward strand.
TGATCCGGACGAAGATCGCCAGGTCGTTCGCGCCGTCGATCCGTGCCGCTTCCTCCAGCCCGTCCGGGATTTCCCGGAAGAAGGCGAGGAAGATGATCAGATCGAAGAAGCTGAACAGCGACGGAATAATGTACACGGCGAACTTGTCAAGCAGGCCGAGATCGCGGATGAGCAGGAACGTCGGAATGAGCCCGCCGCCGAAAAACAGCGTCACCGTGCCCATCATCATGTAAAATTTCCGCCCGATCAGCTCCCGGCGCGAGAAGGCGTAGGCGACCATCGCCGTGAAGAACACGTGGCAGACGACGCCGATCACCGTCTTCGCGGCCGTGACCCCCATCGCGGTCATGATGCCCGCATTGGCGAAAACAGCTTCATAGTTGTCGAGGCTGAACTTGCGCGGCAGCCAGTAGATGCCGCCCCGCATGGCATCCTGTCCGTCATTCAGCGAATTGACGAGCACGTACCAGATCGGGTAGAGCGTCACGAAGCAGAGGACGAGCATGCCGATGACGTTCGCCGCGTCGAAGATCTTGTCGCCCGTTGACAGTTGTTTCCGGGTAAGCATGGGGACACACCTTCTTTCCTCACGGATGTCAGAACAGTCCGGTGCCGTTGATCCGCTTCGTCACGCTGTTGGCGGTAAGCAGCAGGATCAGGGCGACGATCGATTTCAGCAGGCCGAACGCCGTCGCGTACGAATACCGGCCCGACTGCAGCCCGACATGGTACACATACACGTCGATCACGTTGCTGGCGCTCTCGTTCAGCGAGTTGCGCAGGACGAGAATCTGGTCGAAGTTCGAGTTCAGCACGCCGCTGACGGCGAGAATGAACAGGATGGTGATCGTGCCGCTGATGCCGGGAATGGTGACGTAGCGCATTTTCTGGAACCGGTTCGCGCCGTCGATGGTTGCCGCTTCGTACAGTTCCGGCGATACGCCCGTGATCGCGGCCAGGTAGATGATCGCCGACCAGCCGAGCTCCTTCCAGATGTCCGAGGTGATGACGATCGTCCAGAACCAGGACGGCTCGGCGAGGAAGTAGATCGGCTCGTCCAGAATGCCGAGCGCCATCAGCAGCTTGTTGATGAGTCCCACATCCGCCAGCCATGTCGCCAGGATGCCGCCGAGGATAACCCAGGACAGGAAGTGCGGCAGATAGGAGATCGTCTGCACCGCTTTCTTGAGCCTGAGCGAACGAAGCTCGTTCAGCAGGAGCGCGAACAGGATCGGCAGCGGGAAGCCGACCGCCAGCCGGATCAGGCTGATGCCGAGCGTGTTGCGGAGCACGCGCGGCAGCTCGTCATCCTCGAGCACGTCCCGGAAATGTTCCAGGCCGACCCACGGCGATTCGGCGATCGAACGGATGATGTCGTAATCCTTGAACGCGATGATGATGCCGTACATCGGGATGTAGTTGAAGATGAACATCCACGCCGCTCCGGCCAGCGCCATGAGCTGCAAATACCGCTGGGCGGCCAGCTTGCGCAGCAGCTTGACGAATTGCTGCCGGCGCGTCAAGGATGCTCGCTGAAGGTTAGCCTCAAGCTCCATGTCCAATCGCGAATCCCTCCCGAGTGCGGCCGCGCCCGCCGGGTGTCGGCATTTCGCCGGGCGGGGCCGTACAACCATTTTAAAGCGGCGGGCTGCGGGAGATAAGGGCGCTTTTTTTCAAACGGGTTGCAAGATTATAGGTCGGATTATGACGGTATCTTCCGTTCGTCCGATCCACTATAATCACAACAAGGACATCATTTCCATGCGGAATACGGGAGGAGCATGCGCCAATGGAGACAATTCGCATCGCGGGAGTGGAGAAGCCGGTTTCGCGGCTGATCAAGGGAACCGACTATTTCCGGCACAGCGATTACGAGACGGCGGCCGCCAATCTCGACGCATTCCTGGCGATCGGCGGCAACACGGTCGATACCGCGCGCATCTACTGCGGCGGCGAGAGCGAGGAAGTGCTCGGGCGGTACATGGAGGAGCGGAAGGCGCGGGACCGCTTCGTCATCCTGACGAAAGGCGCGCATCACGATGAGCGCGGCCCCCGGGTCAACCGGGAAGCGATCCGGGAAGATCTGCTCACCAGCCTGGAGAAGCTCAGGACCGATCATGTGGAATTGTACGCCTTGCACCGGGACGATCCGAACGTGCCGGTCGGGGAAATCATCGAAGCGCTCAACGAGCATATCGAAGCGGGCCGGATCGGGGCGATCGGCGGCTCCAACTGGACGTGGCAGCGGCTTCGGGAAGCCAACGCCTGGGCAGAGGCGCACGGACTCGTCGGGTTCGCGTTCAGCAGCCCCAACCTCAGCCTGGCCAAGGCGAACGAGCCGTTCTGGCCCGGCTGCGTTTCGGCCGATCGGGAGACGCTCCGGTGGCATGAGGAAGCGCAGATGCCGCTCCTGTCCTGGTCGTCGCTCGCGCGCGGCTTCTTCTCGGGAAGGTTCAGTCCCGTTCGGCGGGACGATCCGGACATCGTCCGGGTGTTCTACAGCGACGCGAACTGGGAGCGGCTGCGCCGGGCGGAGCAGCTCGCGCGCGAGAAAGGCGCGTCGGTCGTGCAGATCGCGCTGGCCTGGGTGCTGAACCAGCCGTTCCCGACCTGCGCCCTGATCGGCGCCCGCAACGCGGAGGAGCTGCGCTCCTGCCGCGAGGGCATGAACATCAAGCTGACGCGGGAAGAGCTGGACTGGCTCGATCTGATCGCGGAGGAACGGTGACTGGCCGGCCGGATGCCGCATAAGGTTGCGGGATAAGCGAAGATTTTTCTTCTATTTCGGGGAATCCGGGAATTTTCTCCGGAATAGCGGAAATCTCTTCGCTTATTTTTCTGATTTCATCCAATTTCGGTCGATTTCGAAGAAATAAACGAATTGATTTCGCCTATTCCGCCCCTCGCAGCCAAATCCGGCAAAATAGAAGAAATTTCTTCGCTTATCCGCGCTCGCCGCTCACGTCGCCCCCGTAGCCGGGACGGCCGCGGCTTTGACAGCGGCAGCCTTGCCGCGCATGGCGCGGAAAAATTGCGGATCATCCTCGGCCAGCGCCACCCAGGCGTCCACACACCTTGGATCGAACTGTCTGCCGCTCTCCTTCACGATGATCCTCATCGCATCTTCATGGCTCATCGCGGCCCGATAGGCGCGCGAGGAAGTCAGCGCGTCATAGACGTCCGCCACCGCGGCGATCCGCGCCAGCATCGGAATCGCTTCGCCCTTCAGCCGGTCCGGGTAGCCGGTTCCGTCCCACCGTTCATGGTGCGAGCGGATGATCTCCAGCTCCTCGGACATGAAGCCGAGCTGCTTGCACAGATTGTACCCGTAGACGGGATGCAGCTCGATGACCGCCCGCTCCTCCGGCGTCAGCTTGCCGGGCTTGTTCAGCACTTCGTCGGGAATGAACAGCTTGCCGACATCGTGCACGATGCCGCCCTGCGCCAGCGCCCGCAGCATCCGCGGCTGCACGCCCATATGCTCGGCGAGCCGCAGCGCGTACATCGCCACCCGGTAGTTGTGCCCCGCCGTGTAGGCGTCCTTGTTCTCGGTCTGCGCGATGAGCGACCGGACGCTCGGCGAAATGGACGATTCGATCAGGCCGCGGGGATCGGGTCGGAACAGCGTCTTGAACAATCCCGCGACGGACGGCTGCCCGATATATTGCACCACGACGCCCCCGACCATGATGAGCACCGACCCGAACAGGGTGAAATGGTACAGCCACCAGCTTGCTTCCCACACGGTTCCGTACACCATGATCATGATCGAGACGATCAGCAGGCCGGAGCTGCAGACGATGCCGAGATGAATCGGAAAGCGGGTCATGACATACAGCTTGCGGTAACGGTACATGGCGAACAGGCAGAACGCCGCCGTAAGCGCGCAGGGCACCCAGTGAGGCGCGGCGGGATGGGACAACAGCCGTTCCATGCGCCCGGCATTCGCGACGGCCAGCAGGATGCCGAGCGCGAGGACGGCGCTCCATGCCGGCAAGAGCGCGCGCTGCAGGCGCGACAGCCAGCGCACGACGGCCAGGTCGGTCGGCAGCGCCGACAGGAACACCCAAGCCGAGGCGATGACGACGCTGAGACTTCCCGCCAGGGCGGGCAATGCACGGCCTTCGGACACGACGAACCCCGGCGTCGACAGGCCGTGCAGCATGAACAATCCCGCCAGGGAAATAAACCCGATGGACAGGAAGGTAATATTCACGTTGCGAAGCTTGATTCCGGCCACCCCGACGGCTATCGACACCAGCATCGCCAGCAGCGATACGATGGCTACGATGTAGAAGTGGCCGACCGGGTGCTCCAGCTTCGCATGCGGGTGCGAAAGTTTGTCAATCGCGAAGAAGGCGCCGAGCGAAATGCCGATCAGCAGGCCCGGCGCAAGCCAGGACCACAGTTTCGTGCGCATGGAACCCCTCCCCTGCCGATCAACAAGGAAATATTTCCAAGTTATTGTCAATTACTTTCAGTATAATCGCTTCCGGCGCGCTGATAAATGTTCAATCTCACAACGCACAAGAAATCGCCGCCCGTCCTCCGTCAGCGGAGGCGGGCGGCGATCGCGATCATTCATAATAAAAATCCAAAGCGCCGATGCGTTCGCCATGTTCATCCTTGATCAAGATCGTGTACGCTGCTTGCTGCGCGAGCGGTTCTTCCGGCAAAAAGTTGAGTTTTTGCAGACCCCGGGCATAGAACCGCTCGCTGCCGGAAACCAGCAGCCGGCCCGGTACGTTCTCTCCATCGGCATCAAGCAGCGCGATTTCATACTTCTCCTGCTCGTCATCGCGGAAGATATAGCCGAAAGCCAGCTGCTGCAGCCCGGGATAATACAACACGTTCGTGAGTTTGATCCCTCTGCGGCCATACTCTGCCAGCCGGGTTTTGGTTCGGACGGGCTTTTCGTCCACCTCGGCAGTTTCCCCGGGCAAGATAATATAGGAACCGTACAATTGATAATGCCTGCTGATGACTTCCAATTTTGCAGCGGGATAACCGAGGAGCAGAAGAATCAGCAGCACAATCCCCGTTACGCAGATCACGAGCAATTTTTTCTTCTTTTTATCTCCCACCGGAACCATGATCCCTTCATCACAATATGTTGTTTGCCGGCTCACCCGACCGTGGCGGTCTGCGCCTGCTGCCGGGAATGGCGGTACAGCTCGGCATAATACCCTTTCTTGGCGAGCAGCGACTCGTGGTTGCCTTCCTCGACGATGCGCCCGGCGCGCATGACAATGATGCGGTCCGCGTGCCGGATCGTCGACAGCCGGTGCGCGATGACCAGCGTCGTCCTTCCTGACGAGACGCGGTTCAGCGCCTGCTGCACGAGCCGTTCCGTATGCGAGTCCAGATTGGCGGTCGCTTCGTCGAGGATGAGGATTTTCGGCTGAAAAACAATGACGCGCGCGAACGAAATCAGCTGCCGCTCGCCGGCGGACAGACCGCTTCCCCGCTCCGACAGCCGCGTATCATAGCCGTCCGCAAGCCGCATGATCATCTCGTCCGCTCCGACGAACCGGCACGCCTCGATCACCCGCTCCCGGCTGATCTCTTCCCGGAACAGGCGGACGTTGTCGACGATCGTCCCCGAATAGAGGAACGGTTCCTGCTGCACGAGCCCGACGATCCGGTGCAAGGTATCGAGCGGCAGGCGCCGGATGTCGACGCCGTCGATCTCCACGCTCCCCTGATTCACGTCATAGAAACGGGCGAGCAGGCTGACGAGCGAACTTTTGCCCGCTCCGGTCACGCCGACGATGCCGATGAACTCGCCGGGCCGGATATGCAGGTCGAGGCCGTGCAGCACCTCCTGGCCGTCGACGTACGAGAAGCGGATCCGGTTGAAATCGATCCGGCCGCGCACGTCCTCCCTGTCGAGCTTGGCCGCCGCCTCGGGCGCGGGGTCGCGCACCTCGGGCTGGACGGAGAAAATCCGCCACAGCCGCTCCATCGACACCATCGTCGACTGCAGCGTGTTCCATTGCTGGGTCAGCGCGTTGATCGGCTGGAAGAACTGCCGGATATACGTAATGAACGCGTAGAGCACCCCGAATTCGAACTTCTGGTGCAGCACGGCGTAGCCGCCGAGCCAGACGGCCGCCGCCACCGCGGCGTTGCCGAGCAGGTCGAAGGAGCGGTTGAACAGGATCGTCGCCCGCACTTCGCGCAAGTTTTCCTTGAGATAGGTCCGGTTCGATTCGGTGAACCGCCGGTTCTGCTCCTCCTCCTGATGGAACGCCTGGATCAGGCTCATGCCGGACAGGTTCTCCGCGGTGAACGCGATCAGCCGCGACAGCTGCGCCCGCGAGCGGTGGTACGCGCTGCGCAGCATGCGGCGGAACAGCAGCGCGATGGCCCCGATGACCGGGATCAGGATCAGCGCGTACACCGCCAGTTCGGCGTCCAGATAGAACATGAAGCCGATAGTCATGAGGATCATGAGACCGTCCCGGACGAGGCTGAGCAGCACCTGGGTGAAAAACTGGTTGATCGTCTCCGTGTCGCTCGACTCGTTCGTCACCAGACTGCCGATCGGGTGCCGGTCGAAGAACGACATCGACTGGCTCGTGATGTGGCGGAACAGGTCTTTGCGCAGCTGCGCGACGATTGCCTGCCCCGCCCGCTGAAGCAGATTGCTCTGCAGATAGGAGAAACCGAATCCGACAACCGCGAGCAGCGCGTACGCCGCCCCGAGCCCGATAAGGACGGGGATGCCGGACGAGCCGAGCGGGATCGTGTCGTCGATCGCCGTCTTGACGATGACCGGCTGCAGCAGATCGGCCGCGATCGCCAGGAATGTGCACAGGAAGCCGAGCAGGAACTTCCGGCGGTGCGGCCGCGCGTAGCCGAGCAGCGCCCGGATCGCCCGCCGGCGGTGCAGCGTCGGCTGCGGCGGTTCGCCGGATGGCCGCTCGTCCCCCGGCCGCGCCTCCGGTCCGCCGGGCTTCGCCGCGCCGGACTGCCGTGCGCCGCCGGACGGCGCCGCGTCGGACTGCCGCGCGGTGCCGGGTTGCGCGGTCAGACCGCCGGACGGCGCGCTCTCGGCCGGCGCCGGATTGCCGCGTTTCTCGTCAGCCATGGACCACCGCCTCCTCTCCCTGCAGCCGGGCCAGCTCCGCGTAATGGCCGCCCAGGCGCATCAGCTCGCGATGCGTCCCCCGCTCGACGATCCGGCCGCCGTCCATGACGATGATCAGGTCCGCATGCATGACCGCGCTGATCCGGTGCGCAATCATCAACGTCGTCTTGCCGCGGCGGGTCTTCCGCAAGTTGTGCAGGATGCGCGATTCGGTCACGGTGTCGACCGCGCTGACGCTGTCGTCCAGAATGAGGATCGGCGCTTCCTTGATCAGCCCGCGGGCGAGGCTGGTCCGCTGCCGCTGGCCGCCGGACAGCGTGAGGCCCCGCTCCCCGAGCTTCGTGTCGAAGCCGTCCGGGAACCCCGCGATATTGTCGTAAATGTCCGCCAGCCGTGCCGCGTCCTCGATCCGCCCACGCGATTCGGCGCGGTTGTGGAACGCGATGTTGTCCGCGATCGTCGTGCTGAACAGGAAGCCGTCCTGCGGCACATATCCGATGGCGGTGCGCAGACTCTCGAGCGTCGTCTCCCGGATGTCCTGTCCGGCGAGAAAAATGCTCCCGCGCGGCGGATCGTAGACGCGCAGCAGCAGCTTGACGAGCGTCGTCTTGCCGCTGCCGGTCCGGCCGACGATGCCGACCGTCATCCCCGGCCTTACGTCCAGCGTGATGTCCGACAGCGCCGGCCGTCCGGCGCCCGGATAGGTGAAGGTCAGGCCGCGGATCTCGATGGCCGCGGCGTCCTTCGGCAGCGACCGGGCGCCTTCCGCATCGGCGATGTCCGGCCGGATCGCAAGCAGCCGGTTCAGCCGCTCGAGCGAGGCGCGGGCGCGCTGCACCATGTTGATCACGTTGCCGATCTGCTGCAGCGGGTTCGCGATCATGCGCAGATACAGCGTCAGCTCGACGAAATGGCCGAGCGACAGTCTGCCCTGCAGCACGAGCACGCCGCCCCAGGTCATCGCCACCACGAGCGCCATGGCGCCGGCCAGCGGCAGCGACGCCTGGAACTTGCCGCTGAGCTTCACGAGCTCGTGCTGGTTCTCGCGGATCCGGTCGACCGTTTCTCCGAACCGCGAGCGGGCGATCGGCTCCGCCGCGAACGTCTTCGTCACCTTGATGCCGCCGAACTGCTCTTCCGCCGATTCGGTCATCGCCGCCAGCGATTCCTGCACCTTGAGCGACTGATTGCGGATGCGCGGGCCGAACCTGACGACGAGGAACGGAATGGCGCCGAGCGGCAGAATGCTGACCGCCAGCACATGCAGCGGAATGCCGCTCAGCAGCATGATGGTCACGGAGGAGCACAGCAGCACGACGGCGTTCGTCAACTGGTTGAAGCCGTTGGCGATCGACTCCCGCACCGTCGTCACATCGTTCATCACGTAGCTGAGCAGTTTCCCGATGCCGTTCTTCGAGAACCAGGCTTCGCTTAAGCCCGTGAAATGCCGGAACAGCCTCTGGCGCGTCGCAAACTCGAAATAGCGGCCGAGCCGATGATTGATGTACTGGCCGACGCCGAACAGGACGCAGTAGCCGGCACCGATCGCGAGCAGCTCCAGGCCGCTGCGGCGCACCGCTTCGGCGGTCAGGCCGGACGCTTCCACCTGATCGGCGAAGTCGCCGAGGACGGCCGGATACAGCGCATGGATCATGTTCGCCAGCGCGATGGAGAGCGCCGCCAGCACGTAGTAGAACCCGTATTTTCGGATCTGCGCGAGGATTAGACCAGGTTTGCCCAACCGGATGTTCACCTGCTTTCTGCCGGCTGCCGCCCCGGCTTTTCGACAAGGAAGACGATCAGCGTCTGCGTGATCGCCGCTCCGAACAGGACGACCGGAAGCTGCGCGGACTCGAGGTCGCCCGCGAACACGAGCAGCGCCGCGATGGACAGGACGCGGCCGGCGTTCAGGAACGTCTCCCGCATGACGACGGCTTCGTTGCGAAGCTGGCCTTTCAGCGGCAGCAGCGCGATTTGGCGATAGTAATGGTTCGACAAGGTATTGTGCATCAGCGGATTGCTGAGCGAGAACAGGATCATGAACACGGCGACGGTCCAGAACGTGAAATCGATGAACAAGAAAGCGGCGCCCAGCGAGACGCCGACCGACGACAGCAGGACGTACAGCCTGCCGAGATGCTCGCGGGCGAAGCGCGAGATGATGAAGCTGGACAGAATGACGAGCCCGGAGAAAAAGATCGTCAAATAGCCGACCCAATCCTCCCGCCCGACCGTTTTGTACAGCATGATGTTCGGCAGAAACAGCGTGATGCCCTGGAACAGCCCCCACAGGAAGAACGCGAGGAGCGCCTTCAGCCAGTCGGGCTGTCTGCGCAGCGCCAGCGGCACCAGATTCATGTAGAACGCCTTGTGGCGCAATTCCGAAGGCCGGATGCGCAGGCTGATCAGCGCCGCGGCGACGAACAGGACGAGCGACAGCGAGAACGTGGCCAGATAGCCCGTAAGCCCTTCCATCATGCCGATGATCGTGCCGGCGACCGCCGGACCGGCCAGCCCCGCCAGGTTGAAGAAGGTTGTGTTGAGCCCGAGGAACCGGATCCGGTTCGCGCCGGTGGACACGTCGTACATCAGGACGAGATAGGCCGTCCAGTACATGCCGGAAGCGAAACCGTTGAAGAGTCCGAACAGGATGTAATATTTGACCACGGCCGTGCCGGCGGCGATGACCAGCAGGTAGAACAGCGCCGTGAGCACGATGCCGATCCGGTACGTGACGAGCCGGTCGGTCCGCTTCGCGAGCCAGGCCCCGGCGAGAAATCCGACGGGGGTCAGCAGGAACACGATGATGTTGTAAATGCCGTTGACGGCAAGGTCCTCGGTCAGACGCCACAGATACAGGTTCAGGAACAGGCCTGCCATCGAAGCGCCGAACTGGAACAAACTGTGGATGCCGATCGTCAGGACCGCTTCGGCTGACAGGCGCCGGCTCGGATCGACGGTGCTTCCCGCCCGCGCAAGCGCCTTCATCCGGGACCATAAGCCCATGCTGTCTTCCCCTTCCGGTGCCATTGTCCGGTAATGCCGCTTGCCCCCTATTGTAGACCCCCCTGCCGTGAAAGCAAACGGAACAAGGCCGGCTCTGGCGCGTTCTCGCGTCATACCGGCCCGTTATCCCGCATTATCCGCCGCTTTTCAGCCAATTGAGCACGTCATCCAGCGTCTCGACCGGCACGATGGTCAGGTCCGGCGCGCCCCGGCGCGCCTCTTCCTCCTGTCCCGCCGGCACGAAGAAGACGTCCGCGCCCGTCCGGCTGACCGCATACGCCTTCTGCCGGACGCCGCCGACCGGGCCGATGACGCCGCCCGGGCCGATCGTGCCGGTGCCCGCGACGTGCAGTCCCCCGGTGACGCCGCCCGGCGTCCATTGGTCAAGCAGCGCGAGCGCCAGCATCGCCCCGTGCGACGGGCCGCCCTCGTGCATGAAATACCGCCGGTAGGCGATGCCGTCCGGCACATCCGGGTCGAGCGCGTTCTCGACGATGATGCCGAACACCGCCCGCTCCGGCTCGTCTTCCGCCGGCCGCGTCGCCGCCGTGACGACCGTCTCGGTCCCGCCCCGCAGCACGGTGAGCCCGGCCGGCTCGCCCGGCGCAATCTGCCGCATCGCCTCGGTCAGGTCGGCGATGGACTGGACGGCGCGGCCGTTCACCGCCGTAATGATGTCGCCCGCATGCAGCACGCCCGCGGCCGGGCTGTCCTTCAGCACGGCGGTGACGCGCGCGCCCCGCATGCGGATGCCTTCGCCGCGGCCCGCCCGCTCCCCGGCGATGGCGGCGCCCGCGGCTTCCGCATCGAGCTTCAGGCTGCGGACGAGCTCGTCGTATTCGGCGAGCGGCATGCCGATGGTCTCGATCGGCTCGAATTCGTAGTGGGGGAAGAGCCGCGCGTACAACCGGTCGGCGAGGAAAGCCGGCCGGCCGATGACGAGCACGCCGTCGATCCGTCCCTTCGGCTCGCCGTCCGCGGCGCGGGCGTACCGGCTGACGTCGAACGTCAGGCCGGGGGTGGTCACGATCTCGCCCGTCGGCCAGAAGAGCAGGGCCAGCAGGGCGAGCGTGGCCCCGAAGGCGCGCAGCGTGCGCGCCGGCACGCGCCGGTGCCGCCGGCGCCGCTCGGCGCAGGCCAGGTCGGCGAACGCCGCGAGCCACGCGACCCCGAGCGCGCCGAGCGCCGTGAACATGCGCGCCGGTTCCAGGCTGATCATGAAGACGGCCGCGCAGGCGGCCGCGCCCAGGACGGCGGCTGCCGCGGGCGGAATAAGCGCCCGCGCGTGAACGCCGTCCGCGAGCCCTTCCGCGAGGCGGAAGGCCGCTGCCGCCGCCCAGAGCGCCGGCGGCAGCGCGAGCGCGTACACGAGCGCGTCGAGCGCGTCGATCCAGCGCATGCCGCCGGGCAGCGGCAAGGGGTCGGGCAGCCAGACGAGCTGCCCGATGACGCAGAGCGCGAGCGCCGCCGCCATGCCCGCCGCATGCAGCCGCTCCGCCCGGCCGCCCGCCGGCGCCGAAGCAGGGACAGAGTCCTGTTTCTCCATATACGAAATCGCTCCGTTTCCGCAGATTCCGCCTCTATTGTATCACGGACTTCTCTTGGCCGCCCGCGTTGCGCTATGATGTTATGGTGAAGAGATAGGGGGATCATGAAATGAATGAGCGCGTACGTGAGGCGCTGCGCAGTCCGTTCGCGGTGTTCACGGTGCTGCTGGCCGTCAAGTTCTACATGGCATCAAGCGTCGTCTTCGACGGTTCCGTCTGGAACCCGCTGATCACCTCGCTGCCTTCGGTATGGGCGGCTTTCGCGCTGATCGAGCTGCTGGCGGACAAACGCAAGACACTTGCCTATGCGATCGTCGATCTCATTTATACCTGCGTCTATTTCGCCGTCATCATGTATTACAAATATTTCGGCATCATCGTCACCTACCACGCCTTTTCGCAGATCGGACAAGTCAAGGAAGTGAAGGGGAGCGTTTTTCAACTGATGCATCCCTACTTCCTGCTCATCTTCGCCGATCTCGTCGTCATCGCGCTGCTCGCCGCAAGGCACCGCGGATTCCGGCGCTGGGCGTCGCGTCCGCGGCCGAGCCGCGCATACCGCATGGGAGCGGCCGTCCTGTTCATCGTCATGCTCGTCATCTGCGCCCTGCAGGTCGTGCCGAACCGGGGCATCGTGAACGAGCTTGCGCGGGCCGAGCGGATGGGCATCATCAACTATGAGGTCGACGTCATGCTGACGTCGAGACGGGAAGCGCTGCTTGAGCCTTCCGTCGTCACGCCGGCCGCCGTGCGGGAAGTGAAGCGGCTGCAGCAGACGGCCGTCCCCGCGTACTGGAGTGCGGCGGGCGGGCGGCATGTGATTTTCATCCAGCTCGAAGCGTTCCAGACGATCCTGCTCGACCTGAAAGTGGACGGCGTCGAAGTCACGCCGGTCCTCAACCGGCTCAAGGAGGAAGGGGTCTATTTCCCCCGGTTCTTCCAGCAGGTCGGCGCGGGCAACACATCCGATGCCGAGTATACGGCGAACACATCCCTGCTGACGCCGCCGGCCGGCGCCGCTTCCGAGACATACGGCCGCAAGGCGCTGCCGAGCCTCCCGAAGCTGCTGCATGCGCGGGGATACGAGACGGTCACGTTCCACACGAATGACGTGAAGTTCTGGCATCGCGATGCGTTGTACCCCGCACTCGGCTTCGACCGGTACTACGACCAGCAGTTCTTCCGGGATGAAGACTTTGTCCATTTCGGCTCTTCCGACGAGGTGCTGTACCGGAAAAGCGTCGCCGAGCTCAAGGCTCTGGCGGACGAAGGGCAGAAGGTGTATGCGAATCTCATTTCGATGTCCGCGCATCATCCGTTCAATCTGCCCGCCCACAAGGACACGTTCGATCTGCCCGAGCGGTTCCGCGGCACGTTCGTCGGCGACTATCTGCGCTCGCAGCACTATGCGGACAAGGCGCTCGGCCTGTTCAGCGAGGAAATGAAAGCGGCGGGACTGTGGGAGAACAGTCTGATCGTCATTTACGGCGACCATATGGGCATGCCCGTCTACTCGCTGACGAAGGAAGACCGGTCGCTGCTGAAAGAGCTGCTCGGCAGAACGTACGGCTATTACGACATGCTGCGCGTGCCGCTGCTGATCATCGCGCCGGGCGCGCTCGAACCGCAGACGATCGAGACCGTCGGCGGCCAAACCGACATCATGCCGACCGTCGCAAATCTGGTCGGCGTCCGGCTCGACGGCAGCGTCGTCTTCGGCCAGGATCTGCTCAATTACCGCAGCAACCTGCTGCCGATCCGCTATTATCTGCCTACGGGATCGTTCATTAATGACTACGCCATCTTCGTGCCCGGTGAAAGGTTTGAGGACGGCACGGTCTATCCGCTGGACGGCGGCAAACCGGCCGGCACGGACAGCGTCGGAGCGGACGGCTCGCCGCTTGTGACCGAGGACGAGTACCGGCGCGCGCTCGACCTGTTCCGCATGTCGCACAGTTACGTTTCGCAGCTGCCCGAAAGGCCGCAGGAAGGCGGGCGGCAATCGAGCTGACGTTTTTGAGGTTACGTTGAGAAAAGCGGCTGCCTGACACGGATCGGGCGGCCTTTTTTGCTTGGGCTGCTTCCGCCATTCCGCCCCCGGGTGGGGCAAAACCCCGACCCCGGTCCAGACCCGAAAACCGCCGCGGGACCGTTACGGTCATCTTTTGCCGAACGCTACAATAAGATCAACAAGGGATCATTCAGGCGACCGAAGGATCGGCGCATCGGGCGCCGGCCCGCTCAGGAAAGGAGATACGCTCATGCGGAAACTTTATCGATCCAGGACGGACCACAAGCTGACCGGTCTGTGCGGCGGCATCGCGGCGTGGCTGGGCATCGATTCGACGATCGTCCGCCTCATCGCCGTCATTTCGGCGGTGTGCAGTTTCGGCACCATGGTGCTGATCTATATTCTGTGCAGTCTGGTCGTCCCGTCCGAGCCGCGCATGCACCCCTTTTGACCCGCAACTTGACCACCGGCAACGCTGGCGGACGCTGGTCTGACCATTTTTCCCATCCATAACCGATTTGCGAAAGGAGCACAAACGATGAGCAACCTCTGGAAACGACTCGCCGACGTCGCGAAAGCTACGGCCCATGAAGCGCTGGACAGACTGGAAGACCCCGTTATGATGCTGAACCACTACATCCGCGAGATGGAGGAGGAGCTGGACGACGCGCAGGAAGCGCTGCTCAGCCAGCGGGCGGTCGAACGGACCACGCTGCTCCGTCACCAGGAATACCTCCGGATCGCCGCCGAGCTGGAGACGCGCGCATCCGAAGCGCTGGCCGCCGGCCGGGAAGCCGAAGCGAAAGCCGCCCTTGCGGATAAGCTGGCTTTCGAGCAGAAGGCGGCGCAGTATCTGACCTGGCATGAGGAAGCCGGCGGGCGCGCAGCCGAGCTGGAAGCGAAGATCGAGCAGGCGAAGGCGGAACTGGCCCGTCTGCGCGAGAAGCGCCTCGAACTGACCGCGCGGGCGGAGAAGGCGGCGGCAGCGGGCGCCGGGAACACCCATTGGGGCTTCGGCGCCAAGGCGGTCGGCGGCATCTCCGAAATCGGGCGTGCCGCGGCGCGCGGGTTCGAGCGGATTGAGGAGAAAATTTTGCAGTGGGAAGCGGAAAATGAGTCGCGCAAAGCCCGCGGCGCATACTGGAACCCTCCCGCACCGCACACCGTCGACGCCGAGCAGGTCGACGAGCAGCTTGAAGCGCTGCGCCGCAAGCAGTCGGGCGCCAATTGACAGCATTCCGGGATGGAAGGCTTCGCGCATGGCGCGGAGCCTTCCGATCCCTCGTGTCCATCCCCCGTCCGTCTTGACACCCTTCCCGTACGGCCGTATAGTGGAAACCAGATAGCCAACGTTGGATATCCAATCTTAGGACAGGAGCATGCCGCTGTGAATGCAACGAATTTGATCGTGCTCGGCTTTCTCCGCATGCGGCCGATGCACGGCTACGAAATTCAGCAGTTGATTCAGCAGAGCCGCATGGACGACTGGGCGAATCTGCTCTCCGGCTCCATCTACTATGCGCTGGGCAAGCTGGAACAGGACGGCTTGATCCGCGCCGAGGCGGAAGTGCGGACCGGCAACCGGCTGCGCAAGATTTACGCCATTACGGATGAAGGCGAGGCGCAATTCCGGGAGATGGTCCGCGAAGCGTTGACGCTCAGCCCCCACTCGATGAAATCCGATCTGGCGCTCGGGCTCGCCTGGATTGACGCCGTACCGCGGGAAGAAGCGATCCGGATGCTCGAGCGGAACCTGGAGCAAGTGGAGCGGACTCGGGAGCAATGGCTCGTCGGCCGGGAGATCAAAGGCAGTTACGGTCTGTCGCCGATCGTCATGGCCGCCTTCGACAACGCCATCGGCGTGCTGGAACTGGACATCGCCTATCTGAAGCGTCTGATCGCGCTGCTGCGGGAAGAGCCAACGGACTGATATCCGACCCGGGACTGCGGCCTGCAACTGCCCCGGCCGCCCGCAGCCTTAAATCGAATACCGCACATGCCCGATGGCCGCGCATGCCGCGGCTCTTGCGTGCCTAAATATCCAACGTTGGTTATATAACATTGGCTAAAAGGAGTGTTCCCCATGGCAAACCAGCCTGTACTCATCCGCGCCGCATCGCTGGTGAAGCGTTACGGCCGGCGCACCGTCGTCGACGGCATCAGCCTCTCCGTGAACGCGGGCGAAGTGCTGGCCGTCATCGGCCCGAACGGCGCGGGCAAATCGACGACGCTTGATCTGATCCTCCGCCTTCGCACGCCCGATGAGGGAACCGTGGAATATGCGGAATCGCATCTCCGTCGCCGCATCGGCGTCCAGTTGCAGTCGACGCCGCTCTTCCCCGGCTTTACGGCGCTTGAGAACATGCGGCTGGCCGCCGCATTCCATCGCCTGCGGCTGCGGGACGCCGAGCTGCTGCGCCGCCTGGCCGCCTGCGGACTCGCCGACGCGGCGAAGACCGACGCCGCGCGTCTGTCCGGAGGCCAGCAGAAGCGGCTCGCCATCGCGATGGCGCTCGTCCACGATCCGAAGCTGCTCTTCCTTGACGAGCCGACGGCTGCGCTCGATCCCAGAGCCCGCCGGGAAGTCCGGGAGCTCATCGGCTCGCTGGCCGAAGGCGGCACCTCCGTCGTCTTCACGTCGCACGAGATGGAGGAAGTCCATCGCCTCGCCGACCGGATCGTATTCATCGGCGCCGGGCGCATTCTTGCGGAAGGCACGCCCGAATCGCTGCTTGACGCCTATCACGCTCCTGATCTGGAACAACTGTATCTCCGGCTGACGGCGGGTTGAACCGCGAAATCATTTCATAAAGGGAGGAATCCGCTCCGTGTTCGCTGTTTTTCGCACGCTGCTGATCGGCCAGTTCCGGGATGCGCACACGCTGTTCTGGACCATTCTGCTCCCGTTCGCGCTGCTGATCGGCCTCGGACTGTATTTCGACGAGCCCGTTTATGCCGAACGGCTGCTCGCAGGCGTAGTGGCCGTCAACATCCTGTTCGGTCCCGGCATGGTCACCCCGTTTCAAGTGATGACGCTCCGCAACCGGGGCGTGTTCAAACTGCTCCGGGCGGCATCTCTGCCGACTTCGGCGTTCATTGCCGCTTCCGCTCTCGCCCGCACGGCGCTGTCCCTCGTCGTAGGCGCCTGCCTGGTCGCGGCGAGCGCCGTCGGCTTTGGCGTCAAACCGACGATTCCCGGGCTTGCGCTGATGCTGTTTGCCCTGCTTCTCGGCTCTGTCTGCTTCACGGCCGTCGGATTCATCACCGGCAATCTGGCGCGGAACGAAAGCGACACCAGCATGATCTCGAACCTGGTCTGCCTGCCGATGCTGTTCGCAAGCGAAGCGTTCTACTCGCTCGAACATGCCCCGCAATGGGTCAAAATCGCAAGCCTCCTCCATCCGTTCTCGCATTTCGTCGATCTGCTGTCCGCGGCGGTGCACGGAAGCCGGCAGGCCGACACCTGGACCTCTGCCGCGGCGCTCGCCGGATTCACGGCCGTCTGTCTGGCCGTCGCGGCCGCCACATTCCGATGGGATCAAGAAGGCGTCCGTTTCCGTTTTTTGGTGAAAGATTGAAAAACAGTCCGGGGTGATGGATAATGGAGACGGATCGAACGTCTTAAGATGCGCCATCCGGAACGATCCGTACCGAGACCGGAAACCGGCCGGACCCGCAACGATTCGTCGCCGGCTGACGGTCATCTTGTTACGGGAGACTGCAGTTGAATGGTGAATCTTCGGGACGATTTCCGGCTCTATAAACTTGCATATCAACACGATCGAATCGGCAAAGCGTTCGTTGACCGTCAAGGGCGGCTGTCGGATGCCAATCCCGCCTTGTGCGGCATGCTCAGGCTCGGGCCGGAAGAGCTTGCCGGGCGCACCGTGCCGGACCTGTTCCCGGATCTGCCGTGGCGCGAGCCTCTGGAACCGCTGTCGGCCAAATGCCGGTATGAACCGCCCGCCGGAGAACCACGGTGGCTGCACGTCCACCTTACGCTGCTGGAAGACGGCGAAAGGCACGTCGGCGGGAGGTCCGCGGCCGGCATCCTGCAAGTGGAAGATTTGTCCGCCGCCGTTCATCTGGAAGAGGAGATCCGGAGGCTGAAGCGGGATGCGGACACGCTGGGCAGGGCGGAGCACATGCTCCAATCGGAGAAGCTCGCCGCCGCGGGCCAGCTTGCCGCCGGCATTGCGCACGAGATCCGCAATCCGCTGACTTCGCTGAAGGGGTTTCTGCAGCTGCTCAAATCGGGTTCGTCTTCGGCAGCCAAGCGCGACGCCTATCTCACCATCATGCTGGAGGAATTGGGACGGATCGAGCAAATTCTCGGCGAACTGCTCGTGCTCTCCCGCCCCAGCTCCGTGCAATACGCCAAGACCCGCATCGCGCAATTGATCCGCCATGTCGTGCTGCTGCTGCAACCCCAGGCCGTCATGCGCGGCGTCGAGATCGCGGTGCGCCCGATTTCGGAGACGGCCTACATCTACTGCGACGAGAATCAGATCAAACAGGTGCTCATCAACATCGTGAAGAACGGCATCGAAGCGATGGAGAACGGCGGCACGCTCTCGATCGAGGCCGCCGCGGATCAGGAGACCGCCGCGATCCGGATTGCCGATCAGGGAATCGGCATCCCCCCGGACAAGCTGGACCGGCTGGGCAGCCCGTTCTTCACGACGAAGGAGAACGGCACGGGCCTCGGCCTCACGGTCTGCTACAGAATCATTCGGAATCACGGCGGGCGGATCGAGGTGGAAAGCCGGCAAGGCGAAGGCACGACGTTTACCCTCTACCTGCCGGTCGAGGGCCGTCCGCCGGACAAGTCCAGAGACGCCCCGGTGTGAGCGGCTTCGCATCAACCGCGTGAAACCTGCGGCCGGCGACACCGTAGAATTGCCAGAGGTGAACCGACAGATGGATCTGAAGACAGCGTACGAACGGCTCGGGCTTCCCGAAGACGCCACCCGCGACATGGTGGAGAAACGCTACGACATGCTGCTGCGTCAGGAACGGCGCCGCATCCGGGAAGGCGGCGGAGAAAGCCCCGAATTTGCGGAGATTACGCGCGCCTACCGTTTCATCCTGGAACAGGAAGAGAAGCAGGCCGTAACGGAGCTGACCGAGCAGCAGTACGGCAAGTACAAACAGTTCGCCGGACTGGCCGAGAAAATCGACCACTTCTTCAGCTACTACAAATGGCACACGCTCGGCGCCATCCTGCTCATCGGAGCCATCATATACGGAATCAACGCCTACATCGAGCACAAGGAAGAACAGGCCCGCCTTGCCGCGCTGCCGCCCATTGATGTGGACGGCATGATTCTTGGGCAGTTTTTCGTTTCGGACGGCAGCGCGGACACGGAAAACCTTGAAGCCGTCATGCTCGGCCATTTCCCGGACTGGAAGCGCGTGGAGCTACAATTGCTCACGTTCTCCCTGGAAGGGCGCAGCCAACTGGACATCGCGATGCTCCAGAAGGCGTCGGTGCTGCTCGCCACGGAGAAGCCGGACATTTACATTCTGGACAGCGAGACGTATCCCTGGCTCGCGCAGACCGGCATTCTGATGGAACTCGATGAATGGGCGGCCGGCAGGTTCTCTTCCCTGCTCCCGGAAGGCGCAGCCGTCAAGGCGTTCGGCGGCGAGGAGAACGGCGAGCATATTTACGGCATCGATCTGTCGGACAGCCCGCTGATCGGCGAACTGCCGCTCTACAAGGAGCGCTTCATCGTCGGCATCCGGCGCGACGCCGAGCGCGCCGACAATGCGCTTCATCTGATTGAAACCTATCTGCGGTCGATACCATGACGGACATACGCGGAAGGCTCCCTCTGCCCGCATCGGGCGAAGGGAGCCTTCTTCGCATTACCCGGTCCGCACCGTCCGGCTCTTCCGCCATCTGAACGCCAGACGGATGAGCGGCGGCGCGGCCATCAGCACGAACAGCAGCCGGAACAACTGGTAGGCGGTGACCTGCGCTTCATCCGCCCCCAGCACGATCGCGGTCACGGCCATTTCCCCGAGGCCGCCGGGCGCGAGCGCGAGGAACCATGTCACGATCGAATCTCCTTCGAAAGCCGACCATACCCGTGCGGCCAGCGCCGTCAGGAGAATGAGCAAGACGGCGAAGAGCAGCGAGAGCGGTCCGAATCGGCGGTTCGTGAGCAGAATGCGCGGCTGCACCCGGCAGCCGATGAAGATGCCGATGGCAAGCTGGGCGGCGGCGATGAGCGGCCGGGGAGCGGCCGGCCACGGCCATCCGGCAACGGCCGCCGCTCCGACGATCAGCACCGGCCCGAGAAACTCCCCCGCCGGCAGGCGGAATCGCCGGCCGAGCCACGCGGCCAGCGGCACAAGCGGCAGCGCGGCGTATCCGGCCCAGGACGGCAGGCCGGCCAAGGCGCCGGAAGCGGCCGCTCCCCCGCCGGCCGCCGCTGCGCCCGATGCGCCCGCGGAATCGCCGGCGAACCACGCCGCCAGGAACGGCACCGTATACAACACGACAACGAGCCGCGACGTCTGCATGATCGCGACGTTGCCCGCATTCGCGCCCCGCATTTCGTCCGCGAGCAGCACCATCTGCGTCAGCCCGCCCGGCATGCTGCCGAGCACGCCGTCCTGGATGCTCAGGCCGGTCAGTTTCGCGAACGCGAGCCCGATCATCGTGCTGACGGCGGTCCACAGCCCTGCCGCCAGCACCATGAACGGCAGCTCCCGGGTGATCGTCATCGCCGCGCCGAGCGTCATCGTGCAGCCGAGCACATAGGCCACGACCATGACGCCGGCATCGCCGAGCAGGCGCGGCCACGCCGCCAGCCCGGGCCGGGTTGTGTTCAGCGTCATCACGCCGAACGCGGCGCCCAGTATCCACGGCAAAGGCAGTCCGAGCGACGCGAACAACCCGCCTCCCGCCGCCCCGGCGGCGAATGTCATCCATACTTTGGCATAAGTCCGATCCATGCTGCATTCCTCCCGGATCTCCCGGCTTCCATTATGACACCGAAACCGCTTTCCCGCCAACAAACCGGCAGCCGGACGCCTTCCGCGCCCGGCTGCCGTAACTGTGCCGATTCTTTCACCTGGTGAACCTTTCAGCCTATTGAAGGTTAACGGTGCTGACTATCAGCCCCGTCAAATCGGCCGGCGCGCCGTCCGCGCGCGTAATGCGCACCGTGCGAGGCTCTCCCGGCAGCAGGCCGAAAGTTCCATCTCGGATGCTCCTTCCGTGTTGTTCCGTCAGCCTTCCGGTCTTCGGATGCGGGAAGGCCCGGAACGGTCTCCCCCATTATAGCACAGCATTAACATGCGTTGCACGGAAGGAAGCGGCGCAATCGGCGTCCCGCGAACGGCTTGGGTCACGCTCACCGAAGAACAGCGGGGCGAAACGTTCCGCACGATGATCGAGCGGGTGCCACCCCATCGCCGGCCGAGGCCGAAACGCCGTTAAGCGGCCCCCCGCGCACGGGAAAGCCCCTGTCCGCTTCCGGACAGGGGCTTCGCTTGCATTGATCTTATTTCAACCGAACCTGAATGTGTTGCGTCCGCTCGTCCATGATCAGCCGAACGCCCTGTTCGCCCGCTTCCCACCGGCAGCCTTCCGCCGATTCGATCGCGTCGACATTGCGCAGCACGAGCGTCCACGGACCGGCGGCGCCTTCGGCACATACATCGATCGTCCGGCCGCTGCGCAGAGCCGTCACGCGCATCACGGGCTTGCCGTCCGTGCCGTGAATGACCGCGGCCGCTTCCGCGCCGTCCTGAAGCTCGAACGCGTGCAGCTCCGCACCCGCCGCGTAATCGTAGTCCGGTCGGCTGTCGACCGCCCCCATGGCCACGATGCTGCCCTGGCGGGCGAGCAGCGGAACGCCGAAATAATCGTACTGCTCGCGGACCCAGCGCCCGCCCTCGATTCTTTTGCCGGTGACAAGATGCGTCCAGACGCCTTCCGGCACGTAATAGAACGCTTCGCCCCGGTCGTTGAAGATCGGCGCGAC
Source organism: Thermobacillus xylanilyticus (assembly GCF_907165215.1). Classification (GTDB taxonomy): domain Bacteria; phylum Bacillota; class Bacilli; order Paenibacillales; family Paenibacillaceae; genus Thermobacillus; species Thermobacillus xylanilyticus. The sequence goes on from NZ_CAJRAY010000043.1 coordinate 133,951, forward strand.
GAGCAGCGAGCCGCCAAGCATGTACTGGCGGTCCAACCCGTGGCAGTTCGGATCGTCCGGAAACTCGAGCACCATTGCCCGCATGACCGGAACGCCCGTCTCGGAAGCCTCGCAGGCCGTGCGGTACAGGTAGGGCATGAGCCGGCACTTCAACTTCGTGAAGTAGCGCAGCACGTCGACCGCCTCGTCATCGAACAGCCACGGCACGCGGTACGACTGGTTGCCGTGCAGCCGGCTGTGCGAGGAGAGCAGGCCGAACGCCGTCCAGCGTTTGTACAGATCCGGCGTCGCGGTCAGTTCGAAGCCGCTGATGTCATGGCTCCAGAAACCGAACCCGCTCAGGCCGAGCGAGAGGCCGCCGCGCAGCGTCTCCGCCATCGAGGCGTACGTCGCCGAGCAGTCCCCGCCCCAGTGCACGGGGAACTTCTGCGACCCCGCGGTGGCCGAACGGGCGAACACCATCGCCTCGTTCTTCCCGCGGACTTCCTCCAGCGCCTCGAACACGGTTTTGTTGTAGAGGTACGTATAGTAGTTGTGCATTTTCACCGGATCGGAGCCGTCGTAATAGATGACATCCGTCGGAATGCGCTCGCCGAAGTCCGTCTTGAAGCAGTCCACGCCCATCTTCAGCAGCTCGATCAGCTTGTCCTTGAACCAGCGCGCGGCGGCGGGGTTCGTGAAATCGACCAGCCCCATGCCGGCCTGCCAGCGGTCCCATTGCCAGACGCTGCCGTCTTTGTTCTTGACGAGATAGCCGTTTTCCTTGCCTTCCCGGAACAAATACGATTTCTGCGCAATGTAGGGGTTGATCCAGACGCAGATGCGCAGCCCCTTGTCCTTCATCCGCTTCAGCATGCCTTCCGGATCGGGGAACACGTCCTTGTTCCATTGGAAGTCGCACCACTGAAACTCTTTCATCCAGAAGCAGTCGAAATGGAAGACGTGCAGCGGCACATCGCGCTCCAGCATGCCGTCGATGAAATGGTTGACCGTCCCCTCATCGTAGCTCGTCGTGAAGGAAGTCGTCAGCCACAGTCCGAACGACCACGCGGGCGGAAGCGCGGGTTTCCCCGTCAGGGTCGTGTAGTTCGTGAGCACGTCCTTCATGGATTCGCCGCCCACGATGTAGTATTTCAGCGATTCGCCCGGCAGGCTGAACTGGACCCGGGAGACGAGCTCGGAACCGATCTCGTACGAGACTTTCTCGGGATGCGCGACGAACACGCCGTAACCGTAGCTGGACAAGTAGAAGGGCACATTCTTGTACGCCTGCTCGCTGCAGGTGCCGCCATCCTCGTTCCACAGATCGACGACCTGACCGTTCTTGATGAACGGCGTGAACCGTTCCCCGAGGCCATAGATGCTCTCGCCGATGCCGAGATCCAACTGTTCGCGAATGTACGCTTCCCCGCTTGCGGCCTTGATATAAGCCGGGCCCTTCGAGCCGGAGCCGGTCAGCCGCCTTCCCTCATAAAAATAATCCACGTTCCAGCCGCCCTGCTTCCGGATGGAGACGGACAGCTTCCCGCTCGTCAGCGTGATCGCCTCCGGTCCGTCCTCGACGCTGACGCTTCCCGCACCGGGCGCGTGGAGCTCATACTCGGGGCCGGCCGGGTCCGCGCCCTGGAAATGGGAATATTCCACGCAGATGACGTCCTCCATGGGCGAGCTGAACTTCGCCGTGATCAGCGCCGTATTGAGGGTGTCGCCGGGATGGTTGATCTTCTTGGTGGACGCGTACACCGTCACCGATCCGCCATCGATCTCATGGTCGCGAATCTCGATCGGGTACAGCACGTTGTAACCCGCGCGTATATGCCAGTAGCCGTCTGTAAATTTCACTGATGGTCCCCTCCCGCTGTACTCCCATTGGTGATGGTCTTTCAATCTTTGCTTCAACATGCCGCTTTGTCTATGGCATCAAATCGGGTATGACATGGCGCGGATTACCGTGCACGAGGGCGTCCGTCAAATTGCGCACGGCCATCATCGCCATCGCGTGCCGCGTCCGCGCGGTCGCCGAACCGAGATGCGGAAGCGCGACGACATTGTCGAGCGCAAGCAGCGGGTGGTCGGGCGCGATCGGCTCCTTCTCGTACACATCCAGCCCCGCCGCCCGGATCGTGCCGCTCCTGAGCGCCCGGACGAGCGCCGCCTCGTCGACCGTCTCGCCCCTTGAGACGTTGACGAATACCGCGGTCTTCTTCATCAACGAAAACTGCCGCTCGCCCATCATGCGGCGCGTCTCCCGGGTCAGGGGCGCGAGCATGACGACGAAGTCGGACGACTGCAGGAGTTCCTCGAGCGGGCTGTATACGACGCCCAGCTTCCGCTCGGCCTCGACTTTCCGCGAACGGTTGCAGTAGAGCACGTCCATTTCAAAGCCGAAACGGGCCCTGCGGGCTACCGCCTCGCCGATTCTGCCCATGCCGATGATGCCGAGCATGGCGTGATGGACATCGAGTCCGAACCGGTCGCGGTCCGGTCCCGGCATCCATTTGCCGCTCCTGACGAACCGGTCCATCTCCGTCACCCGGCGGGCGGCAGCGAGCATGAGAGCGAACGTCAAATCCGCTACCGAATCATCCGTCACGTGCGGCGTATGCATGCCGATAATGCCGCGCCGTCTCATCGCCTCGAGATCCAGGTTGTTGTACCCGACCGACAAATTGCTGACCGCCCGCAGCCTGGGCAGCGCCTCCAGCAGCCCGGCGTCCACCGGCGTGCCGGTGACGATGATTCCTTCCGCCTCCGCGGCGGCCTCGCGCAATTGATCGGCCGCGATCGGTCCGGGCCCTGTCCAATAACCGCAGTCGAAATGTTCCTCCAGATGCGCCTTCGCTTCCGCGGGCAGTTCGCATGCCGCGTATACTTTCCGTTTCACGGGCTCACTCCTTCATGGAGCCGGCCACGATGCCGCCGACGACATAGCGTTGCAGCGTGATGAAAATCAAGATGATCGGCATCGCCGCGATCGTGGCCACCGCCATCAGATTGTTCCATTCCGTGCCGTATTGGCCGATGAAGCGGTACAACCCGAGCGTCAGCGGCCGCACGGCGTCCTCCGACGTCAGCGTAAGGGCGAAGATGAAGTCGCCCCAGCCGAACAGGAAGCAGAAGACCGAGACGGTCATCATGCCCGGCTTCACGAGCGGCAGGACCACCTTGACGAACGCCGTGAACTTGTTGCAGCCGTCAATCATGGCCGCCTCTTCCAGCCCTTTCGGCAAGGCCAGGAAGGAAGGACGGAGAACCAGAATGGCGAACGGCAAGGAATGGATCACGTCGGCAAGAATGAGCCCCAGGAAGTCGTTGATCAGGCCCAGCTTCGAGAACATGATGTACAGCGGCATCGCCATTGTGATCCCCGGCAGCATCTGCACCGCCAGGAGGAAGATCATGAAGACCGCCTTGCCCTTCAGGTCGAGCCGCGCCAGCCCGTAAGCCGCGGGCACCGCGAGCAGCAAAGACAGGAGCAGCGTCCCGAAGGCGACGATGAAGCTGTTGCCGATGTACCGCAGCATCTGCGCATCCCGTACGAAGTTGTCCACATAAGCCTGCCAGGAAATTTCGGTCGGAATGAATTTCGGCGGCGTCTGGAACACGTCGGTGATCGGCGTGATGGAGGTTTTCACCATCCAGTAAACCGGGAACAGGAAGACCAGCGTGATGACCAGGCCGATGACCGACATCCCGATGGGCTTCCATCTGGCCTGCGCCATCTATTGCACCTCCTCCTTGTTCATGACCCGCAGGTAGGCGATGGCGATGAACACGAGAATGATGAACATGATCATCGAGACGGCCGCGCCCTGGCTGAACTCAAGCTTCGTGAAGCTGAGCTCGTACGAGTAGATGGGCAGCACGGTCGAAGAGTTGACGGGACCGCCCGCCGTCATGATGTAGACCATGTCGAACACCTTGAACGTATAGATGATCCCGAGCATCAGCAGGATCAGAATGGTCGGCTTCATCAGCGGCACCGTGATCAGCCGGAACTGCGCGAACCGGCTCGCGCCGTCCAGCCGGGCGGCTTCGTACAGATGCTCGGGCAGCGCCTGCAGCCCGGAAAGCAGGATGATCATGTTGAACGGAATTCCCGTCCAGATGTTCGCGACGACCGTGGACAGCAGCGACGTGCGGCTGTCGCTCAGCCAGCTGCGCGGCTCGTCGATGATGCCGAGCGATTGAAGGAGAAAGTTGAGGACGCCGTAATCGCCGTTCATCATCCATTGGAACACCGAGGCGATGATGACGACGGGCAGCATCCAGGCGAGCAGCATCAGCGAACGCATCGTGCTGTATCCGGGAAACTTCTGGTTGAAATAGAGCGCCAGCGCGAAGCCGATCGCGAACTGGAAGACGATGCTGAGCACGGTGAAGACGGCGGAGTTCCGGAACGCCGTATAGAACACGGAGCTCTTGAACACTTTCTCGTAGTTGTCGAATCCGATGAAATGATGCTCGCCGTTCAGATTGTAGACATCAACGTCCTGAAGGCTGAGCACGACGTTGTACAGAATAGGGAACAGGACGAAAATGGCGAGGAACAGAAGAGCGGGCAGCAGAAACAGATAGCCGTTCCATCTGCCGAAACGTCTCGACAGGCCCGGCTTGCCAGCCAGCGTTCTCGGCTGCGACACGATATTACCTCCTCCGGTGAGAGACGGAGGGAGCGCGTGTCAAGACGCGCTCCCCTTGTCCCCGAAATGCGGCGCCGCGCTATTTCAGTTCTTCCTGGATGACCGCCGCGGCCGCCTTCATGGCGTCCTCCGGCTTTTTCGCGCCCGTGATGACTTCCTGCAGCATGGTCTGGACCGCTTCGGAAATTGTCGGATAGTTCGGGCCGTATGCCCGCGCCTTCGCGAACGCCATGCTGTCCGCGAACACTTTCATTTGCGGGTCTTCCTGCCAGAACGGATCGCCGATCAGGTCGCTCCGCGCCGGCATGCGGCCGTTGGTCATCAAGGTCGACTTCAAACGTTCCGGTTCGTTGGCGAACTTGATGATGTCCCAGGCGATGTCCTTGTGCTTCGAGTTTTTCGTAATCGCCCAGTTTTCGCCGCCCAGCACCGTACCGGCCTGCTTGTATACCGGCAGCTGCACGACGTCCCAATTGACGGTCGCGTTGGTAAGCAGGAACGGAATTTGCCAAGTGCCGTTCACCATCATGGCCACCTTGCCAGCCGCGAACTGGGTCGCCACGTCGGCCTGCTTGAGCGTGATCACTTCGCCGGACATGTATTTGTTGTCGATCATGTACTTGTACAGGTTCAGGGCATCCAGCGTGCCCTCGCTGTCAAAATTGGTGATGTCCGATCCTGCCTGATAGAGGAACGGGAGGAACTGGAACGTGCCTTCTTCACTTTTTACAGCGCTTACAGCAAAACCATAAACATCGCCTTTGGTGAGCGCCTTCGCCGCTTCCTTCAGTTCATCCCAAGTGGTCGGGGGCTCAATGCCGGCTTCGGCGAGCATTTCGGTGTTGTAATACAGTGCGAGGTTGTTGCTGCCGATCGGCACGCCGTAATTCCGTCCTTCATAGATGGTGGAAGACCACGGACCTTCGAAATAGCGGTCGCCTTGTCCCCATTCCTCGATCTCCTCGGTCAGATCGGCCAGAATGCCGGCCGCCGCATACGCCTGATGATCGGGATTGTCGATCCAGACGATGTCCGGACCATCGTCGCCGACCGAGCCGAGCAGCAGCTTCTTCTTGATGTCGGAGTTGGAGATGAAGGTCCGTTCGATATCGACGTCGGGATGCTCGCTTTCATAGTCTTCGATGATTTTGTTCAGCGCCGCGACGCTGGCATCGGACGTCATCGTGTCCCACCAGGAAATCTTGATCTTGCCGCCGCCCGAAGCTTCGGACGAGCCGGAGGCATTGGAACCACCGGAATTGCCGGAGTTGCCGGACGTGCTGTTCGAATTCGACGAACACGCCGTCAGCGCGGCGATCAGAACAATCGCCACAATCCATGTCGACTTGATCTTGCCCCACATGCTGATGATTCCCCCTTGACAAGGAAAAGTTCGGTTAAATATGATGAAGCGCCTTTGGGCGTTACATCCGGAACGCAGGAAATCAATTTCATCAGTAGAAATGATGTGTGTTTTCTCGTTTTTGATTAACGTACATCATTTACATCAGAAAAATAAATGCGCATTTCGGGCCTTGCCGTCAGATGTAGTACTGCGCATTTTCCTTCACAATCAGTTCCAGCTTCGTAATCATTTCGCTCCTGGCCACCTTCTCGCCGAAAGCCAGATGCGTGAACAGCGTCTTGATCGTCGTGTAGCCCTGGTTCTGCGGATCCTGACCGATCGTCGCGGTGATCGAACCTTGCTGCAGTCCCTCGTATATCTCCTCCGACATATCGTGTCCGACCAGCGGCAGCTTGCCGGCAAGCCCCTGATCCGCCAGGTATTTCGCCACAACGCTCAGCTTCGCGCTCGCCACGTAAACCCCGTCGACGCTGGCGAAAAACTCCCCGAACAACTCCGGATTGCCGTAGTCTTCCTGGGACAGTTTGAGCGGGCCGATCAATTCCATGTCGCCGCGTTCGGCCACGACTTCCCGGAAACCGGTGATCTTCTGCTGCATCTGGAACGAAATGCTCGACGATTTGGAGGAAGTGTCCGAGGTGATGAGCCCGACCCGCTTCCCGCCGCCGACGAACTTGCACAGGACGTCCGCGGCCAGCCGGCCGGCAATCCGGTAATCGCACCCGACATAGAACAGCCGCTTGCTCAGGGGCGCGTCGTTGTTGAACGTGCAGATGGCGATTCCCGCGTCGATCCCCTTGTCGATGATGTCCTCCATCTCCTGCGAGTTGCTGGGCGCGACCGCGATCGCATCATATTCGCCCGACCTGATGATTTCAAGCATCTTCTCCTGCTGTTTCTCCAGATCGTATTTCTCCGACTTGAAGATGCGGACGAGCAGACCGTAATCGCGCAATTCTTCGTATGCGGTCATGACGCCTTTCTCGATCTGCGTCCAGAAGTAGTCCGGATGCTCGGGAAACACGACCGCGAACCGGAGCTGCTGCTTCCGGGAGAGGAAGCTGGCGGACTTGTTCGGCATGTAGTTCAGCTCTTTGATTTTCTCCATCACCATGCGGTACGTCTCGGGCTTGACATTGCCTCGATTGTTCAGCACGCGATCCAGCGTCGCCGTGGACACTCCGATTTGCTCGGCGAGTTCCTTGAGTGTCAACCTTTTCCCTTGAACCATCTAATCCCCCGAATCGTATCTGCTGGTCCCAGAATATCACCATCCCAACAGGAGTGTCAACGTTTTCTTGATGGTTTCTTGATAAAAAATGATTTACGTAAATCAAATTTGCTCGCCCTACTCTTGATATCCCCTTTCACTCTCGTCTGACAAAAAAAGACGAAGGAGAGCGCACACTCTCCTTCGCCCTTTCCATCAATCCTCCCGCCGGCCCGGGGCCCGATCAGATCACACAGCTCAAGATCCGCGCCTCATGCGGCCGAAGCTCGAGCTTCCCCGCCCGCAGCAGCTTGTCTGCATCGGCATAATTGCCGAGCACCAGCTGCATCGTCTTTCCGGCGTACGGCTCCGGCAGCTCGAATGCGCCGGGTGCGTCGCTGTGGTTCAGCACGACGATCCACGCCGTATCGCCATGCTTCCGGACATAAGCGTACACATGCGGATCGTCCCCGCTGATGTCCTCGAAATCGCCGTACACCATGACCGGATGTTCCTTGCGCAGGGCGATCAACTTCCGGTAATAGTGCAGCACCGAATCCGGATCGGCCTCCGCCTCTTCCACGTTGATCGCGGTATGGTTCGGATTCGGACGGATCCACGGCTCGCCGGCCGAAAAGCCGGCGTTCCGTCCGGCATTCCACTGCATCGGCGTGCGCGAGTTGTCGCGGCTGAGCGGCTGCAGCTCGCGCAGCACCTCTTCCGGGCTGCGGCCCCGGCCGACTTCTTCTTCGTAGCGGCTCTTCATCATGACGTCCCGGTAATCGTCGATGGACGCGAACCGGACACCGGTCATGCCGAGCTCTTCCCCCTGGTAAACATAAGGGATGCCCGGCAGCGTATGAATCATCGTGGCGAGCAGCTTGGCCGACTGCACGCGATACTCCCGGTCGTTCCCGTAGCGCGTCACCTGCCGCGTATGGTCGTGATTGTTCAGGAACTGTCCCATCACGCCCCGCCCGCGCAGCGCGTCCGCCCAGCGGCGCTGAATCCGCTTGAACCGCACCATGTCCCAGGCCGGCATCTCGTCCGCCACTTCAAAATGGAACAACGAGTTCAGCTCCCGCCGCTCCTCGTCGACGAACAGCACGCCCAGCTCCGGCGTCGCGAAGGCAACCTCGCCCACCGTCATGATGTTGTAGTGGCGGAACACTTCGCGGTTCATTTCCTGCAGATAATCATGAAGCCCGGGATTGTGCGTCAGATAGCGGATATCGTAAGGATCGGCCGCATCCGTGAACGTCTCGGGCTTGGCGAGCAGCGCCAGCGCGTCGAGCCGGAGGCCGTCCACGCCCTTGTCCAGCCAGAAGCGGAGCATCCGGTACATCGCCTGCCGCACTTCGGGATTCGCCCAGTTGAGATCCGGCTGCCCGATGGCGAACGAATGCATGTAATATTGCCCGGTCGCCTCATCGAACCGCCAGCAGCTCGGATGGAAATAGGACCGCCAGTTCGTCGGCGGTCCGCCGTCCGGCGCCGGATCGCGCCAGATATACCAGTCGCGCTTCGGATCATCCTTCGACGACCGCGAAGCGAGGAACCAGGGATGGCGGTCCGACGTATGATTGAGCACGATGTCCATCATGATCTTGAGGCCCCGCCGATGCGCTTCCTCGATCAGCCGGTCGACATCCGCCATCGTCCCCGCTTCCGGCGCAACGGCATAATAGTCGGAAATGTCGTATCCGTTGTCCACGCCCGGCGATTCGTTGAACGGATTGAGCCAGATGAAATCGACGCCCAGCGAGCGGATGTAATCGAGCTTCTCGATGACGCCGCGCAGATCGCCGATGCCGTCGCCGTTCGTATCGAAGAAGCTTCGCCAGTACACCTGATAGACGACGGTTTCTTTCCACCAGGTCGGTCTGCCCAGCATGGTTTTCTCTCCCGCCGAAATGTTCTCTGTCTGTATCATCCTTTTACATATCCTCCCACAAGTCCATACACGAAATACTGCCTGAAACCTCTCGGTGCACGGGGTCGAAAAGCTTTTCAGCATCATGCGCATGTCCCCGAAACAGCCGGGGACGGCGGACTGCCCGCCTTGCCGCCGCGCTCAGACCCGAAGTCCGGCCGTCGATTCGCGAACGATCAGCCGGTGAGGCAGCCGCTCGTGCAGAACGGAAACTTCCCCGTTCACCATCAGCTCGTGCAATTTGTGAACCGCACGCACGCCGATCTGATAGACCGGCTGCTCGACGGTGGTCAGCCGCGGGATGAACATGCGCGCCATCCGGATGTCGTCGAACCCGACGACCGAGAGTTGATCCGGCACGCTCCTCCCGTGATCCCGCGCGTACGCGATCACACCCATCGCGAATTCATCCGATGCCGCGAAGACCGCCGTGATCTGCGGCGCCCGGACGAACAGCCGGCCGGCGGCTTCGCAGGCGTCTTCAAACCGATGGGCCGCAAATTCCACATGGGAAGCGCAATGGTCGAGCCCGGCTTCCGCCAGCGCCCGCCGAAAGCCCGCAAGGCGCGGCGCGCCGGATATCGTATTCCCGACCGGGAAGCCGATCATGCCGATCTCCCGGTGGCCGAGTTCGATCAGATGGCGCACCGCCTCGCAGGCCGCCTGCTCGTTGTCGATGTCCACGGACGGCGCGTCGTATTCCGGCGCATCGGTCGAGACGAGCACGAACGGCAGCCGGCTTCGCTTCAGTTCGTCATAGAGCTCCCGATGAAGCGAATCGCTCGCGAAAATGATGCCGTCCGCCTGCTTCTCGAACAGGTTCCGCACATAGGCGAGCATCCGGCTCCTGTCGCGGTCCGTGTTGCAGATGATGACGCTGTGGTTCATCTCCGCGGCGGCGTCCTGGATGCCGCGCAGCAGTCCCGCGTAATACGGATTCTCGATATCCGGGATCATGACGCCGAAGGTATCGGATTTCTTGTAGATCAGGCCGCGCGCGAAAGCGTTCGGCTTGTACCGGAGCCGCTCGATCGCTTCCTGGACGCGCTGCCGCTTCTCCGGCACGACCGTTTCGGGCGCGTTCATGACCCGCGATACGGTACTGATCGAAACGCCTGCCAGTTTCGCGACATCGCGAATCGTCGGTTTCATTGCAGCCACGCACCCCTGAATGAAACCCGAAACAAGCATGAAACGGGTTTGAAAAGCTTTTCAGGGTCATTATATACCCCTTGACCCGGCCGGGCAACTGCTTTTTTCAGCCGCGCATGGCCATCCGGTTGCCCGACGTGTAGCGCCTCACGCCGACGGCGAACAGCGAGACGGCCAGCAGGCCGAACGCGGCGACCGCGGCGGCGGCGAGCCAGACGAACGTCCCGTCGAACCGCCGGAGCAGACCGATTGGCGCGTAGCTGATGAAGCCGGCCGGCAGCACCGTGAACAGGACGATCCGTGCCGTTCCCTTGAAAATGTCCGTCGGATACGTGCTGAGCGCAACAAGTCCGTTGAAGAGCTGGAACGCCATCCCTTCCGCATGGCCGAAGAAGAACGCCAGCGAGCCGGCGGCGAGCGTCACGAACAGGAACAGCAGGCCGCTGATCAGGAGCCCCAGCGCATATTTCGCGGCGCCGATCAGCGTATGTTCGCCGGCCAGGGCGTAGATCGCGACGCCGAACAGGAAATCGCCCATCGCCGTCAGCGACATGCGGCTGACGAGTACGTTAAGCAGCAGCGGTTTCGGCTGCGTCAGGAACACGTCCAGCTCGCCGTTCGCCACGATCGGCGCGATGCGGGGGTAATTGCCGAACAGCACGCTCGACCAGCCGAATCCGCCCGCGCTGATGCCCCACAGCAGCATGACGTCCCGCAGCTCCCAGCCGTTCACGGCCGGAAACCGGTTGAAGAAGATCGCCCAGAACACGAGCCAGATGCAGTTGTTTACGAACATCATGACCGCCAGCATGAAGAAGCTCGCCCGATACTCCATCGCGGCGGCCAGGTTCAGCTTCCAGCACGTCAGCACGTACCGCGCGATGCCGGCCGCGCGCCGGATGCGGCTCCCGCGGCCGCCCGTCAGACTAACCGCCGTTGACATTCAGTTTCCGCACTCCTCTCCGATAGATGAACGCGCACAGCACCGCAAGCGCAGCGGCCCAGCCCCACTGCGTCAGCAGAAACGCGGCGAGCCGCCCGCCGTCGAACGCGACGCCCATGCGGGCCGGGAAATAGAGCACCGCCTGGAACGGCAGCCACCCGCAGACGCGTTCCAGCCAGTCCGGCATCAGTTCGAGCGGCAGCAGCATGCCGCCGACCGTGAAGTTCAGCTTCTGCAGGACGAACTCCATGCCGCGCGTCTCCTCGACCCAGAAGGCCAGCAGCGCGACGGCCAGATTGAGCAGGAACGCGACGGTGAACGCCCCGGGCAGGAGCGCGGCGAGCCCGGCCCAGCCCCAGCCGAAGAGCGGCGACCCCATGTAAGCCCAGGCGATCGCGCTTCCCGCGGCGAGCTGGACGATGAAGCGGAGCCCGGCCTCCGCCAGATACGTCATGTAATGAAAGCCGTTGTAGGCAATGGGCCGGATGAGACGGACCGCCACCTCGCCCTGCTTCACTTCTTCCTCGATCCGGACGCACAGCTGCGGGCAGGCCATCGTGACGGCTTCCGCGAAGACGAGATACCAGATGATCTGATTCAGCGCGAACCCCTCGATCGTCTCCGATCCGCTCGAGGTGTACGCTGCTCTCCACAGATGGATGAAAATGAACAGGATGAGCAGCAGAAACAGCGCCCGCACGATGAAATCGACCCGGTAATGGAGCTGCTGCTTGACCGTGATAATCCCGACCGCGCGGTACTTGTGCCACTTGGCCAAGGCGGGCGTCATCATACCGTTCCCTCCTCCGCCGGCCGGCCGCCGGCCTTGCCTTCGTAGACCGCCCGGATGACATCCTCCATCGGCGGATCTTCGATCGTCATGTCCTCGATCGCGCAATGTCCGACGAACGCGGCGAGCACATCCTCGATCGAGGCGGTGGTCGTGTCCACGGACAGCCGCCACGCGGACGGCCCGGCTTCCGCGGCCCGGACGCCGCCCGGCAGCTTCTCCAGCAGCCGCGCGCCGTCCCGCAGCTTGAGGCGGACCGTCTTGCAGGTCAAGACTTCGCGCTTCAGCCGCTCGACCGGGGCGTCGAAGATGACGGTTCCGTGATGGATGACGACCGCCCGTCGGCAGAGCTGCTCGATATCGGACGGATCGTGGGACGTCAGGAAAACGGTCGTCCCCTCCTCCCGGTTCCGCTCCGCGATCAGCTCGCGGATGCGCCGCTTCACGATGACATCGAGTCCGATCGTCGGCTCGTCCAGAAACAGCAGTTCCGGGCGGTGCAGGAAAGCCGCCGCGATCTCGCAGCGCATCCGCTCGCCGAGCGACAGCTTGCGGACGGGCGTCTGCATGTACGGCCCGAGCTCGAATCGTTCGACCAGCTCGTCGCGGCGGCGCAGGTAATCCGCCCGCCCCAGCTCATACATCCGACTGAGCAATTCAAACGTGTCCGCCGGCGGCAGATGGTACCAGAGCTGCGATTTCTGCCCGAAGACGGCGCCGATTCGGAACGCCAGCGCCGCGCGCTCCTTCCACGGCACCATCCCCAGCACGCGGGCATGGCCGGACGAAGGATGGAGAATGCCGGTCAGCATTTTGATCGTCGTCGATTTGCCCGCTCCGTTCGGCCCGAGAAAAGCCAGCGTCTCGCCCGCCTCCGCCTTCAGACGGATGCCGGCCACCGCCGTCTTCTCCGTCCACTCCGGCCGCAACAGCGAACGGACGCTGGCCTTGAAGCCCTCCGGTTTCCGCTTGACGAGGAACGTTTTCACCAGCCCTTCCACTTCCAGTGCCAACACGTCTGCATGCCCTCCCATCTCGCTCTGTTCTGCTAAAGCAACAAAGACCTCCGGCCCGCACCGCCGGTAATGGCGGAACTTGCCGAAGGTCTTTTATCCCTTACGGTGTATCGCGTCCTGCTTATTTAACCCCGAATGCCGACGCGACGATTTCGCTCGGTTCGCCCGGCCTTGCCGGCCGTCGGATCCCTAGAAATCCTTCCGTCAATCGCTTGTTGAGAACAGATATTACCACGGAATGTCAGGTTTGTAAATACCGCATTTTGGGGTGAACGCGCGTTAACGGCTCTCAAGCTCAATCCAGTTGTTGCGGATGATTTTCTTGTACCAGTAGAAACTGTCCTTCGGCGTGCGCTTCAGCGTGTTGTAATCGACATGCACGAGGCCGAAGCGGCACGTGTAGCCGAACGCCCACTCGAAATTGTCCATGAGCGACCAGGTCAGATACCCTTTCAGATTGACACCGGACTCAATCGCGCGGCCGAGCTCGGCGATATGGTCGCGCAGGAACGCGATGCGGCGGTCATCCCGGATCCGGCCGTCCGGTCCCGGCTCGTCGTTGTAGCAGACGCCGTTCTCCGTGATGTAGATCGGAATCGGGCCGAAATTATCCGTCAGCCAGGTCAGCATCTTGTACAGGCCTTCCGGATAAATGAACCAGCCCTTGTCCGACTTGGCATAGCCGAGATCGACATGCTCGAGGTCCAGGTAGTTGTTGCCCGGCTTGTGCCGCACGATGTTGCCGCCGTAGAAGTTCAGGCCCAGGAAATCCATCGGCTCGCGGATGATGTCCATGTCGCCCGGCTCGACGACCGGCTCGGCGCCTTTCGACTTGATCCATTCCGCCATCTTCTCCGGATACTTGCCGGTGAAGACCGGCTCCACGAACCAGTTGTAGATGGAAAATGCGCGGTAGGCCGCGTCGACGTCCTCCTGCTTGCGGGTGAGCGGCTCGTACCAGTACATGTCCGGCGCGTAGCCGATCTGCCCCTTCACGCCAAGCTCGCGGAAGCGGCGCACCGTCCGGCCGTGGGCGACCATGACGTTGTGGGCGACCTGAATGGCCGACTGCCAATTCGTGATGCCCGGCGCGTGCCGGCCGAGCAGATGGCCGTTGATCGCGATGCACCACGGTTCATTGAACGTCATGTAGTAATCGATCAGCCCGTCGAATTCGCGGAACATCGTCTCGGCGAAACGGACGAACGCATCGATCGTCGCCCGGTTTTCCCAGCCTCCCCGGTCCTGCAGCGCCTGCGGGAGTTCCCAGTGATAGAGCGTGCAGAACGGGGTGATGCCCGCCTCGCGCAGCTTCGTCACGAACCGCTTGTAATGCGCGATGCCCTTCGGGTTCACCTCGCCGTCCCCTTGCGGATAGATGCGCGGCCAGGACACCGAGAAGCGGTACGCTTTCACGCCGAGCTCTTTCATCAGCGCGATGTCTTCTTCATACCGGTGGTAACTGTCGCATGCGACGCTCGCGTCGTCGCCGTTCATGATGCGCCCCGGAATGGCGGCCAGTGTATCCCAGATCGACGGACCGCGGCCGTCCTCGGTCAGCGCGCCCTCGATCTGATAGGCGGACGTCGAGACGCCCCAGACGAAATCTTTCGGAAACGTTAATATGGTCACGCGTTTATACCTCCTGATCGTGTGACGTCAACCGCTGCGATCCGCGGCTCACCCTTCCGCCGGCACGACATCCCACTCGTGGATCTCATACCCGCGCGCGCCATGCACAATGTACGGGTCCTGCTTCACCCAGTTTTCCACTTCCTCGTACGAGCGCGCCTTGTAGATGACCAGACCGCCTGCGCCGTCGGTGAACCGCCCGTTGGCGAACAGCCGGCCGGCCGCGCGCTGCTCGGCCAGAAACTGCAGATGCTCCGGCCTGAAGCGGTCGCTCTTCTCCGCATCCTTCATCGGCAGGAAGACGGCGTAATGCTTGATCGGGCCCGCTTCGCTTTCCTTCGCGTCTTCGTCCGTCTGGAAGCGGAACATCGCCGCCATGTCGCGGTCGCCGTAGCCGGATGCGATCGCGCGGTGAAACAGGCTGCGCACACGCGCCCCGGCCTTCAGCCGGACGCCGCTCTTCTCCGCCATCTCGGCCGCCAGGTCGAGGTCTTTGCCGAGCAGCTTGATGGCGAAGCCGGGATCATACGCTTCCTTCGCGATGAAGCCCGAGTAATGGCGGTCGAGCATGCGGCTGCTGGCGAAGCTCGCCATCAGAATGTCGACAAGCGCCGCCTCGTCGAGCCCGGCCTTGCGCCCCAACGCCAGCGCCTCGCTGACCGCCTGCGTATGGATGCCGACCATGAGCTGGTTGATCAGCTTGACGACCGAGCCGCTGCCGCTCGGACCGACATAATAGATCTGCTTGCCCATCGCCTCGAAGGCGGGCCTCGCCCGGTCGAACGCTTCGCGTTCGCCGCCGACCATGATGCTGAGCGTGCCTTCGGCCGCGCCGACCGTACCGCCGCTTACCGGCGCGTCGAGAAACGCGATGCCGCGGGCCGCCGCCGCATCGAACAGGCGCCGGTTCAGTTCGGGGCCGACCGTGCTGCAATCGACGAGCAGGAGACCGGGCCGGCCGTTCGGAATCAGGCCGTCCTCCGCCGTATACACCGCTTCGACGTCGGCAGGCATCGGCAGGCAGGTGATGACCATGTCCATTTCGGCCGCCAGCTGCGCCCGGGTCAGCCCGGTCTTGCCGCCCGCCTGCGCGAATTTCTCCTCCGCTCCCTTGCTGCGGTTCAGTCCGTACACCTCGAAGCCGGCCTTGACCAGGTTGACCGCCATGGGCAGCCCCATGTTCCCGAGTCCGATGAACCCGATTTTCTTCATGTTTCACCGTCCCTTTCGCTGTTTGGCGGAAATGCGATTCCCGACGGCACCATTGTAAAACAGCGCGCACCCGGGGGACAAGGAACGTTTTCCCGCTGACTGGACATGCCGGCGGCGCATATACATGATGGTGGGTGCTGTCGCATGTGCATCCGGCGGAACCGGAGAGGAGGGGGCTTAAAGCCCATGTCAAATGCCAAAGCCATGAAACTGCTCACCGGCGTAATGGAAGCCGTCCTGGCCATTCCGGTGCTCGGAGGTCTCATTGTCCTGGCCAGTGCCTACTGGGCGCTGGTCGTCATGTGCATCCTGCATGCCGCAACACTCATCATTTCCGTCAAAAATCACGAATCGTACCACGGCTCGATCCTGGGCATCGTCACGTCCATGCTGGCCTGGATTCCCTTCCTCGGCTGGCTGCTTCATCTGCTGACCGCCGTGCTGCTGCTCATCTCCGCGCTCAGAAGAGACTGAGCCGAACGTCGGACCGTCATCAACAAGGAATCGTTCTACGGTTCCATTGTGGGCCTTGTCACCTCCTGCCTGGCCTGGATTCCGTTCCTCGGATGGGCGCTGCACGTCATTACGGCCATCTTGCTGTATGTCACCGCGTTCAAGAAAGAGAACAAGTCACTGGGAACTCCCCAGCTTCCGGCATAACAGGACAAAGCCGCGCGGCGGGCTCCTTCAACGGAACCGCCTGCGCGGCTTTTCACTTTGCGGGATCAACCGGCTCACGCGTCCTCCGGCGGATCGTCCGCCAGATATTGCCGTTCGAACAGATCGGGCGGAAGCGGCCGGCTCTCATAGTACCCCTGGTAGCCTTCGCAGCCGAGGCGGCCAAGCGCCTCGAGCTGTTCCTCCGTCTCGATGCCTTCGGCGATGACGGACATGCCGAGTCCCTTCGACATGGCGATGATGCCGGATACGATTGAAGCCGTCGCGCTGCTTGCGAGCAGATCGTGCGTGAACGAACGGTCGATTTTCACGATCGACAGCGGCAGGCTCTTCAGCAGCAGCAGGGACGAATAGCCGGTGCCGAAGTCGTCCAGCGCGATCCGGATCCCCCTCGCGCGCAGTTCATTCAGAATCTGGGCGCACGATTCGAGGTTAAGCAACGCCGCGGTTTCCGTAATCTCGAAGCAGAGCCGCCCGGGGTCGACGCCCGACTCCGCCACAATCCGGTCGACGCCGGCGACGAAGCCCGGCTGCTGCAGCTGCTTCACCGACAGATTGACCGACAGGTGCCACCCGCCGGCGAACCGGTCGGACCACGCCTTGAGCTGCCGGCACGCCTCGCGCAGCACCCACTCGCCGATCGGGGCGATCATGCCGAACTCTTCCGCGAGCGGGATGAACATGCCCGGCGGCACGCTGCCGATGTCCGGCAGCGTCCAGCGGATCAGCGCCTCCGCGCCGATCAGCCGTCCGCTCTTCAGATCAAGCTGCGGCTGGTACAGCAGATAGAAGCCCGCCATCGAGTCCAGGGACAGGCGCAGCCGGCTGCCGATCGCAAGCCGTTCCCGGACCACTTCCTCCATCGTGCCGCTGTAGGTCTCCATGCGGTTCCGGCCCTGCTGCTTCGCCCGGTACATGGCGGTGTCCGCTTTCTTGACCAGCTCGCCGATATCGACGCCGTCCTCGGGATAGCGGCTGATGCCGACGCTGGCCGTGGCGAACAGGTCGTGGCCGGCGACCGTGAACGGCTGCCGCAGCTTGTCCACGATGCGTTCCGCCAGCCGCCCCGCCGCTTCCCCGGCTTCGCCGCCGGTCAGCATGATCGTAAATTCGTCGCCGCCGATGCGGGCGACGAGGCCGGCGCCGCCGACCATGTCGGCCAGCTGGCCGGCGACCAGCCGGAGCAGGGCGTCGCCCATGTCGTGGCCCAGGCTGTCGTTGATGACCTTGAAATGGTCGAGGTCGATCATCATGACGGCGACGCGCGTCCCGCCCGCTTTCGCCTCGCCGATGGCCTGCTCCAGCCGTTCATAGAACATCCGCCGGTTCGGCAGCCCGGTCAGCGGATCGTGGTAGGCGAGAAAATGGATCTGCCGTTCCGCCCGCTTTCTCTCCGTGATGTCGCGGACCGAGAGGTAGATCCGCGCCTGCCCCGGTTCGCCGTAACGCCGGCCGTTCACCAGCCCGTCGATCGTCTGGCCGCCGCGCGTCACCCACTGCAGCTCCATGTCGGCAATGCCCGTCTCCGCTTTCCCGTTTGACCAATGGGCGCGCCATTTTTCCTCCGATTCCGGCGTCAGAAACGACAGGCAGCTCGCGCCGATGACTTCCTCGCGCTCGTAGCCCATTGCCTCCAGCCAGCACGGATTCGCATCGGTGATGACGAATTGCTCGTCGAGAGACAGCAGCATGACCGGCGTGTTCCGGAAGAACGCGCGGTATCGCTCCTCGGAAGCGAGCAGCGCGCGCTCGGCCATCTTGCGCAAATGGATGTCCGTAATGGCGCCGAGGAACCGGACGGCGTTGCCGCCGGCGTCGGTCACGATCTCACCCGCCGCCGACACCCAGATATATTCATCCCCGCGATTCAACCGGAATTCAATGTGGAGCGGCAGCCGGTGTTTTACCGCCGCCTCCCATAGGACCTTGACGCGCGGCACGTCCTCGGGGTGTACCAGATTGAGGAATGCCTGGCCGTCGGTCGGCCATTCCTCCTGACGGACGCCCGGCAGCGACTTGATGCCGGTGATCCATTCGATCCGGCAGGACGGCAGCTTAAGTTCGAAGACGCCGTCATGCGTCGTGCGCGAGACGATGCCGAGCCGCTCCGCCAGCGCGGCGTAGCCGGCCTCCCGCTGCTCGAGTTCGGCGAGCAGCTTCCGGTGGTCGATCATGGCGCCGAGCAGCGAAGGCAGCTGGCGCGTGTCGTGGCCGCGGATGAACCGCTCGTTCACCGGTCCCGCGGTGACGAGAAGCCCCCAATTCCGCGTCTCCGACTGGATGAGCTGCACGAGCACGAATTCCGGGTCGTCCGCTCTGCGCTTGAGCGGAGGCATCGGGGGAAAACGCTCCGCCATCCAGCGGCTGCCGGTCTCCGGCACGCCCGTGCTGTTCACGCTGTAGGCGCTGTCAAGGATGAGATCGGAGGCGCCGGGCTCGCCTTCCCACAGGCCGACGATGCCCCAGTGCTGGTTCGTATAGCGCAGCCACGACATGTCCCGGGTGTCGATCAGACGCAGGCTGAGCCGGCGGTGCGATTCGATCAGCTGCTCCAGCTCTTCGCCGGGGATGTTCTTCCAGGACAGCGTCTGATCGTTCTCCGACAGATCGTCGGACGCCTTCCCGCCGCTCGATTCGCGGATGACCACCCCGACCGGCAGGACGGTCGTGCCGACCCGGCCGGATCGGCCTTCCAGAATGTCCATCGTCCGCCGCAGTGCGCAGCGGCCGAGCTCGATGATCGGCTGCCGGGCCGTCGTCAGACTCGGCTTGCACGTCTTCGCGATGCCGCTGTCGTCGAAGCCGACGACCGCCACATCTTCGGGGACGCGCACGCCCGCTTCCGTCAGCTGCTGAACCAGCGCGGAAGCGACCAGGTCCGAGGCGGCGAACACCGCCGTGTACGGCAGGCCTTCCTCCAGCATCAGGCGGGCGGCCGCGTCGCCGCTCTGCACGTCGTACACGTTGCCCGCGCCCATCCCGATGCCGGCTTTCTCCATGGCGTCCTTGCAGCCTTGAAAGCGCTCGCGGTAATCCGCATTCGCCAGGCTGCCTGCGAACGCGATGCGCCGGTGCCCCATTTCGATGAGATGCCGGGTAAGCGCTTCCGATGCGCCGCGGTTGTCGCATTTGACGACATAGGCCGAGTCCGACAGCCCGGCGTGATCCGCGATCGTCACGAGGGGCTTTCCGGTGCCCGCCAATTCCCGCGCATAGGCTTCCGACACCGCCTGCGCCACGATAATCCATGCGTCAACCAGATCCCAGCCGACCCGGGCGTCATACGAGATGCGCAGGCCGAAGCTGTCGAACGTCGCGGTCGAGACAACCAGAACGTCGAGATCGAGCATCAGCGCTTCGCGCGATATACCCCACAGAATATCGCCGTAATAAAACCCGTCCGGAACCGGAATCAATACGCCGATCGTCCTGCGACTCACATCATTCCCCGCCCTCTGCCAGGATGTAAGTCCATGCCGGTTAAGGAAGAAAATTGATAAAAACAAAGCAGGATTGACGTAAATTATAGCTTGTAGTGCTCAAGTTTGACAAGTAAAGCAGCATTACACCATCCCGAGAACTAGGTATAAACACTTATTTTTATATGAAAGGAATAGCCGGAATCGGCTTTCCCCCGCTGTGTTATAATGATGCTGGTTTATTGATGCGTCCGCCTTCCGCCGCGGCCGCGATGCGCGCGGCGGAAACGGGAGAGAGGAAATGGCGATGAAAATGGACCTGGGTGCGATCGATGTCCGGCTCAGCCTGACGGAGGACGGCGATGCGCTGCTCTACGGACTCGACGGAACCGGCGGATTCGTGCCGGGCATGCGACTGAAACAGCTGCTGTTCGCCTGGCACGAAGACTCGTTCTACGGCACGGAACTGGAAATCCGCAGCCTGCGGAACATCGAGATCGTCGAATTGCCGGCGGAGTTCGTCATTCCGTTCTTCGCAGAGCTGCCGCTGCTGGGGCATGTGGACTGGGCATGGGGCGGCGAGGCCGAGCTGCTCCGGCGGCTGGCCCCCGCCCTGATGGCGTGCGCGGCGGCGAAGCGGTATGCGCCGAGCCGCGAAGCGATGGCGGCGGGCCGGCTTGAGTGGCAATGGGAAGACCGGGAGATCGACCGGCGGATCGACGCGCTGGTCGCGTCGGGCGAAGCCGACGATGATTTCGGCCGGCGGCTCCGCGCCGCGTTCACGGCGGCCGTCTTCGACCGGCATTACGGCACGGAGGAACGGGCGGCCGACCTGCGCCGGGAATTTCCGCGCCTCTTCGAACCGGGCGCCGGCGAGGCGGCGCGGAGCCTGAGCGATGACGACTGGCTCGTCCACATCGGCTGGCGGCAGGACACCGCGCCGTTCCGTCCGGCGCTGCAGCTCATCGAGCCCGGTCCGATCGATGCCGAATGGCGGCTCCGGATCGTGCTGCAGGACAAGGAACGCCCCGATGCGCTCGTGCCCGTCCGGCTCGATCCGGACGGCCATGTCTCCGGCGGCTGGCCGGAGGAATGGACGGACGCCGTGCGCGGGCGGGCCGACGGCTGGCTCAAGCGGCTGCGCGCCGCCCTGCCGGACCTGGCGCCGGACGGCGGGTGGCAGCCGGAAGGCACGGCGCTGGATGACGCGGCGGCCTGGCGCTTCCTCAGCGCGGACAGCGTCCGGCTGATCGCCGCGGGCTGGCAGGTGCTGCTGCCCGCCTGGTGGGAGGAAGCCCGCCGCGCGCGGCCGCGCCTGCGCGCCCGCATCCGGTCGGACGCCGGCGAAGGTCCGTCGCTGTTCGGCCTGGAGTCGCTCGTCGATTTCGACTGGCGCATCGCCTTGGGGAGCGCCGAGCTCTCGGAGCAGGAGTTCCTCGAGCTGGCCGCCCGCGGCCGGCGGCTCGTCCGCGTCCGCGGACAGTGGGTCGCGCTCGATCCGGCGATGCTGCCCGTCATCCGCAAGGCGATGGCGCAGTACGATCCGTCCCGCGGCCTGTCGTTCCGCGACGTGCTGCAGCTGCATCTGCTCGGCGGCGCGGCCGGCGATGACGCGCCGGAGGACGGCGGAGCGGAAGCCGGCGGCGCGGCCGAAGAAGCCCGCGTCGCGCTCGAGGTGGAGCTGAGCGGCCGCCTGCTCCGGCTGATCGGGCAGCTCGGCCGTCCGGAGGACAATCCGCTGCTGCCGGCGCCGGAAGGGCTCAAGACCGCGCTGCGCCCGTACCAGCAGATCGGGTTCTCGTGGCTCGCCTCGCTGCGGCGCTTCGGCCTCGGCGCCTGCCTCGCGGACGACATGGGGCTCGGCAAGACGGTGCAGCTCATCGCCTACCTGCTGCATGCGCGGGAGGAGATGCGGGCCGCCGGCCGGATGATGCCTTCGCTCATCGTCTGCCCGACATCGGTGATCGGCAACTGGCAGAAAGAACTCGCCCGCTTCGCGCCATCGCTGCGCGTGCTGCTGCATTACGGCGGCGGACGACACTCGGGAGCCGAATTCCGCGAAGCGGCCGAGGCGGCGGACGTCGTGCTGACGTCGTACACGACGGCGGCGCTCGACCGGAAGACGCTCGCCGCCGTCTCCTGGGACGCGGTCTGCCTCGACGAGGCGCAGAACATCAAGAACTACGCGACGAAACAGGCCGCGGCCGTGCGCAGTTTCCCGGCGCGCCACCGGATCGCGCTCACCGGCACGCCGATCGAGAACCGGCTCGCCGAGCTGTGGTCGATCTTCGACTTCCTCAATCCGGGATACCTCGGCAGCCAGCGGGCGTTCAACGAGCGCTACGGCGGCGCCGCCCTGAAGGAAGGCGGCGATGCGCGGCTGGCCGAGCTCCGCAAGCTGGTGAAGCCGTTCCTGCTCCGGCGGCAGAAGCAGGACCCCGCCGTGCAGCTCGACCTGCCGGAGAAGAACGAGATGAAGACCTACGTGCATCTGACGGCCGAGCAGGCCGCATGGTATGAGCGGACAGTGCGGGATTTGCTGGATCGGTCGGGCGAGCTGACCGGGATCGAACGGAAGGGCGCCATCCTGGCGGCGATCACGAGGCTGAAGCAATTGTGCGCGCATCCGGCGCTGGTGACGAAGGAGCCGCTGCCGGCCGTGCGCACGGCGTTCGATGCGGACGGAGATGGCCGGCCGCAGGCGACGGACGGACCCGCGGTGGACGTTGCGGCGCTCGCCGCCCGGTCGGAGAAGCTGGAGCGGCTGCTCGAGATGGTGCGGGAACTGCGGGAAGCGGGCGAACGATGCCTCATTTTCACCCAGTATGTCGGCATGGGCAGGCTGATCCAGGCGGTGCTTCAGGAAACGCTCGGCGAGCCGGTGCTCTATCTGCACGGCGGCACGCCCCGGGCCATGCGCGAGCGGATGATCGAGATGTTCCAGTCGAACGCGCTGCCCGCCGGCAGGCAGCCGCATGTGTTCGTCCTGTCGCTGAAAGCCGGCGGCGTCGGGCTGAATCTGACGGCGGCCAGCCACGTCTTCCATTACGACCGCTGGTGGAATCCGGCCGTCGAGAACCAGGCGACCGACCGCGCCTATCGGATCGGGCAGGTGAAGAATGTCCACGTTTACAAGCTCATTGCGCTCGGCACGCTGGAGGAGCGGATCGACGAGATGCTGGAAAGCAAGCGGCAGCTGAGCGAGACGGTGATGGCCGGCTCCGAGAACTGGATCACCGAGCTGTCGACGGAGGAGCTCAGGGAGCTTGTCACGCTGCGGCGCGATCTGGTGCGGTAATGCCGGCCGCGCCCGCGGGGCGCTCCCGCTCCCGGCAGCCCGGCCGCGGCGGTCAGTCCTCTTCCCCTTCTTCCGGACGGAACAGCTCCTGCAGGTACAGCTCCGGCCGGTTCAAAAAACCTTTCGTGATCTGGTAATGTTCCGTCTCCTCGTAACCGACCTTCCGGATTTCCCCGCCGTCGAAGCTGTAGATGACCGCGCCCGGGAAACCGAGCAGAATCGGCGAATGGGTCGCGATGATGAACTGCGCGCGGCCGCTCGCCGCGTGTTGGTGCAGGATGCGGAGAAACGCGAGCTGCCGGGCCGGCGACAGCGCGGCTTCGGGCTCGTCCAGCAGATAGAGGCTGCGGGTCCGGCTGCCGAACCGGTTCAGGAACAGCGACAGGAACGATTCGCCGTGCGACTGCTCGTGCAGCGATCGTCCGCCGTATCCGCCATAGTTGAACGAAGGATCCTCGCTCGCCAGCCGGTCGAGGTACGAAGCGAAATGATAGAAGCTCTCGGCCCGCAGGAAGAAGCCCGACGTCACCTTCGGCAGCCAGGACAGCCGGATGTGAGGCCCGAGCGGGGCATCGGACGCTTCCACTTCGTGCGTGTGGTTCCGCCCGCCGCCGGCCGTGTTGAACCCGCACTGCCAGGCGATCGCCTCGAGCAGCGTCGATTTGCCGGAGCCGTTTTCCCCGACGAAGAACGTGACCGGCGCCGTGAACGGCAGGGTATCCAGGCTGCGGATCGCCGGAATCGCGAACGGATAGCGGTCGAAATCCGTGCCTGCGCCGCGGAGCAGGGTGACACTGCGCAGAAACATGAAGGGCGTGGCTCCTTTCGCGATTGGAGTCACGCCCAACGTATCAGAATGCCCGGCCCGCCGTCAACGCCGTCCGCGCCGTCAACGCCGTCCGCGTCGTCAATGCCGCCCGCGGAAATACGTGATCGCCAGCGCGGCGGCGAGCACGCCGCCTTTCACGATGTCCATCGCGTAATACGGCACGGACAGCATGATGAGTCCGTTCGACAGCACGCCGATCAGCACCGCGCCCGCGAACGTGCCGAGCGCGTTCGGCTTGCCGGAGCCGAGCACGGAGAAGCCGATGAACGCCGCCGCGACGGCTTCCATCAGGTACGGGGCGCCGGCGTTCACCTCCGCGCTCCCGACGCGCGCGCCGAGTACGATGCCGCCCAGTCCGGCCAGCAGCGCCGAGATGACGTAGGCCAGGAGCCGGTACCGGTTCACCGGAATGCCCGACAGCTTCGCCGCTTCCGGGTTGCCGCCGATCATGTACATATAGCGGCCGTATTTCGTGTAGTTCAGGAACAGATGCACCGCCAGCACGACGATCAGCATGATGATGATGATCCACGGCACGCGGCCCAGCAGACTGAACGACTGCGGAATTTTGCCGGTTGCGAAGTCGCCGCTCGGCAGGATCATGTTCTCGGAGATCGTCGCCCCGCGGGAATAGGTGAGCGCAAGTCCCTGGAAGACGAACATCGTCGCCAGCGTCATGAGCATGTCCTGAATGTTGAAACGGGTGACGAGCAGCGCGTTCACCAGCCCGACGACGAGGCAGGCCATAAGCGCCGCCGCAATGCCGACTCCGAGCGGCTGGCCGTGCCAGACGAACATTGAAATGACGACCGCGCAGGCGACCGACGCCGTCGAGCCGACGGACAGGTCGAAGCCGCCGACGGCCAGCGATACGGTGAGCCCGGTCGCGATGATCGTCACGATCGAGATCGACCGCAGAATGTTGATCAGGTTGGTGTTGCTGAAAAAATGATCCGTCGACGCCCAGAAAATGACAATCAGCAGCACGATGGTCAGCAGCGTTCCGTATTTGTACAGCCAGTCGAACAGCCGAAAACCTTTGAGTGCCGCACCCGTGTCCGTCGTCTTCATGATCCCGTGCCTCCCGTACTGTAGAGCATGATTTCATCTTCGCTCGTGCGATCGGTCTCAAGCTCCCGGACGATCCGTCCGTCGTACATGACGTACACCCGGTCCGTCAGCCCCATGATCTCCGGCACTTCGCTGGACGCGTAGAGCACGCATTTGCCGCGGGCCGCCAGCCCGGCGACCAGTTCGTAGATGTCCCGCTTCGCCCCGACATCGACGCCCTTCGTCGGCTCGTCGAAAATATACACTTCGGCATCCGCCAGCAGCCATTTGCCGATCGCGATCTTCTGCTGGTTGCCGCCCGACAGGTTCGCGACCCTGGCGGAACCGTCCGGCGTCTTCACGCCGAGCCGGGCGATCATGCCGCCTGCCGCCAGCCGCTCCCGCGCCGCGCTCAGCCATGCGCCCAGGCGCGTGTATTGCGGCAGCGTCGCCACCGTCAGGTTGGCGGTCACCGTCTCCTCCACGAAGACGCCTTCGCGCCGGCGTTCCTCGGGAACGAGCGCCAGACCGCTTCGCACCGCGTCGTGCGGCGAGGCGACGGCGAGGCGGCGGCCGCCCAGCTTCAGCTCGCCGGCAACCTGCCCGGACGCGCCGAACAGCGCCCGGCACAGCTCGGTCTTGCCGGCGCCGACCAGTCCGGCGAGGCCGACGATCTCACCGGCGCGGATGAAGAGGCTTGCGCCCTTCACCTTGTCCCCGTCGCGGATGTCCTTCGCTTCGAACATGACCTCGCCCGGCGTGTTCGTCCGCCGCGGGAACTGCCCTTCCCACTTGGAGCCGAGCATGTGCTCGACGATCTGCTGCTGGGTCATGTCCTTGATTTCGCCGCGCGCGACCACCCGGCCGTCCCGCATGATCGTGATATCTTCGCAAATTTCGTACAGCTCCGGCAGCCGGTGCGAGATGAAAATAATCCCCGTGCCCTGTGACTTGAGCAGTCGGACGAGGCGGAACAGCCGCTCCGTCTCCGCTTGGCTGAGCGGCGCCGTCGGCTCATCCAGAATGAGAAAGCGGCAGGCGGTGGTCATCGCGCGCGCGATCAGCACCATCTGCTTCTCGGCCAGCGACAGTTCCTGTACCAGCTTCCGGGTCGGGATGCTCACCTCCAGCCGTCCGAGCACCGCTTGCGCCGCCCGGTGAATGTCTCCCCACCGGACCCGGTGCCGGCCTTTCATCTCATGGACGAGCTTCTCCATCATGATGT
The DNA here is from genome assembly GCF_907165215.1 of Thermobacillus xylanilyticus. Taxonomy (GTDB): domain Bacteria; phylum Bacillota; class Bacilli; order Paenibacillales; family Paenibacillaceae; genus Thermobacillus; species Thermobacillus xylanilyticus. The sequence goes on from NZ_CAJRAY010000043.1 coordinate 160,347, forward strand.
TCTCGCCGACGCTGAGATTCGGCACGAGCGCCGTGTCGACTTCCTGATAGACGACCTGGATGCCGTGCGCCTTCGCGTCCCTCGGCGTGCGGATCTTCGCTTCCCGGCCGTCGATCCGGATCGATCCCGTGTAATGGCCGTAGGCGCCCGCAAGCACCTTCATCAGCGTCGATTTGCCTGCGCCGTTCGCGCCGATCAGCGCGTGCGCCCGTCCCGCGGCCGCGGTGAAATCGGCGCCGCCCAGCGCCTGCACGCCGGGAAACGCGATCGAGATGCCGCGCATCTCAAGCAATCCCGCCGCTGTCTGCGTCATCCGGCTCACCTCCCATGCACAGATCAAGCGCCCTCGTCCAGCCGGACAAGGGCGCTGTCATCAACCGGTCTTGACAGGCATTACTTCGCGTTTGCCGCCTTGAGTTCCTTCATCCAGTCCTCTTCGAACGCGTCCGTCTGTCCCCATCCCGGAATGATATCGGCCAGCGTGGCCATGTTGACCGTTTCTGCGGATTTGCCGAGCGTTTCCTGGTCGATCAGCGCGGCCTCGAGATTGTATTCGGCCGGCGTCTCTTCACCCGCCAGTTTCTTCGCCAGCAGCCTGACGTTCACGGCGCCGATCATCTTCGGATCGACGGCGGCCGTCGCCACCCACGGGCTGCCTTCTTCCTGCATGATCTGCAGGTCGGCGTTCGAAACGTCGATGCCGTAGATCTTGATCTCCGTCCGGCCGGCCTCGATCAGCGCCCGCGCGGCGCCGATGGCGAAGGCGTCCCACGTCGCGAAGATGGCGTCGATCTCGCCCTTCGGATACTTCGTGAGCATCGCCGCGACGGCGTTCTGCGTCTCCACCGACGTGTTCTCGTTCGCGACGCCGAACCGCTCCAGCTCCTTGATGCCCGGGTTGGCGTTCAGCACTTCCTGATAGACGGCGTTGCGGCGCACCATCGGCGGGAATCCGTCCACCCACAGATAGATGATGTTCGCGTTGCCGCCCGTGTCTTGCACGAGGCGGTCCAGCGCGTAGCGCGCCAGCGCCTGGTCGTCCTGCGCCGTGAGCGTGACACCCTCAACCGAAGCCAGATCGCCGATCGAGTCGAACGTGACGACTTCGATGCCCTTCTCGCGCAGCTTCTTCACCGCTTCGACCGTTGCCGGATCGTCGCCGTGGGAGACGATGACGCCGTCCACGTCTTCCGTCGCCGCCTGCTCGAGCGCTTCAAGGAACTTCACCGAATCGCCGTTCGCGGCGAACGTGTCGACCTTGAAGCCGAGCGCTTCGCCTTCCTGTTTCGCGCCGGCCAGGAATTGCGCCGTATGATCGTCGTTGCCGATCTTGCGGATGACCTTGATCTTCACGTCGCCCCGCTCGGCGAGCGCAGCCGGCACGTTCAGCTCGACGCCGCTTTCGCCGCCGTTGTTCCCGCCGGCGGCTGTGCCGCTTGCGTTCCCGCCGCCGTTGCTTCCGCCCGAATTGCCCTGCCCGCAGCCCGTGACGGCCAGCGCTGCCGCCAGCACAAGCGCGAGAACGCCGCGGACTCCGACCTTGCGTTTCATTCCACAGTTTCCCCCTCGGAATTGACAGTGTTTTAATACCAGTAAATCTATCGGAAATTAATAGACCTGTCAACAGAGAAGATTTTTCCTGATATGGGAAGGGGTGAGCAGGGGGTTGTGTGCCGCTCTGCTTTATCAGCGTCCCGTTGTGCCGCACGGCACCACGCCTCTTTCCGCAAAATTCGTCCCTCAGTTCCGCTGCCGCGGGACGCCATGGCGTGTCCTTCATTTCTAACGGAACGGAGGAAGCTGTCTATTCACTGTGGAAAAACAAGGCTCCATCCCCTACTGAAACTTGCAATTCTCGTCCACAAGCCGTTGTGGGTCGGATTGGGGGGATATCCGCCATCATCATGGGTCTTACCTTTCGTGTGCTTTGCTTCATCCGACCGCGATTGGCGCACGACGAAGAAACCCGGGTTTGGGGTTTCCGAGTTTTCGGACCAGGAGTTTGAGGTTTACGACCATCGCCGAAGTCTGTGCCTTGATTTGCAGGGTAACGCGGCTGCGGGTTCGCGCTCCATCCAGAGCGCAGTCGTTCTTCAGTTCCTTGTTCTTCCGTTCGACGACGAGCCACTCTTGCAACTCGGCTCGCCCGGTCAGACTGTCGTTGTATACCCGGGCGGCTTCGTACAGGTCTGCGTAATCGCTCCGGAATACACGCCGGCCCCCCTTTTCACTGCTCGTGCACGCCTTGCGCGACGGGCAGGAAAGACAAACGTGCGGTGCAAAGCTGTACTGGTGACCTTCCGACTGGCGGATATATTGCTTGTCGACGCTTTGTTGGCCTTCCGGGCAAATGTACACATCCTTCTCCGCATCGTAGACAAACCGGGACGAATGAAACAGACCGGTCGGGTTTTCGGCAATCGGAACCGGAGCGACGACGGGGATCCCCAGTGCGGCCAGTCGCGCCCGGTTTCTCCCGTGGCCATAAGCCGAATCCCCCAGCAGAGCGGAAGGCGTCACGCCAAAGAAACGCTTGATCGTCGCGGTCATGTCGGCTGTCGCATCCTGATCGTGTTCATTGGCCGGAATAGTGCGCACGTCGAGAATGACGCCGCCCGTCGTGCAGAGGTTTTGCGTTTTGTACCCGTAGATGGTTTTCGACCGCTTGGCGATGCGCGCTTCCGGGTCAACCGCGCTCACGATGCGGTTTTTCGGGCGTTCGGCTAGCGGAATCTTTTGAAACCGAACGAGCTCGGGAACGTTCGTCCCGGTCTCCTCGTTCCGGCCTTCGGACGCTTCATCCGCTCCATCGCCGGGGTCGACAGGCGAGCTGTTCTCTTGGAGAATGCGCCGCAGGATCGCTTGCAGCTCCCGCGAACGCTTAAGATGCTTCCACTCCGCCAGAAACGGCTTGATGTTCTCGTTCTCGAACCAGGCCAACAACCCGTAGGCTTGGGAGACCAGCTTGCTGAAGGCCAGCATGCGAGCCGACGCCGAGGCCGACTTGCTCAGCCGAACGGTTGCGCCATCCAGCGGCAAAGCCTCCAACGCCTCAAGCATCGGTTTTGTCCCGTGCTTGCGCAAATGTTGCGCCAGACGAATCAGGGCATGCTGAATCAGCCGATAGGCGCCCGGGAACTTCAGGTTCACATTGGTCGGGAACGAGTCGATGATCCACTGTTCGTTCCGGTCGCCCCACAGTCCGTACTGGTACATCTGGGCCAGAATGTAGAGATGGCAGGCCCGGAACATGGCGGCTCCCATGCGGCTGCGATCCAGTCCGATCGTGCTGTGGTCGAAACCGATGAAATCCACGGGCAGTTGCAGGAAGCGCTTGATGAACAGGTCACCGATGATTTTTTCTTCGGTCTGACGATCCGACAGACCGTAGTAGGCCTGAACCAGATGGATTTTCAACTTGAGAGACGGCGCATACGGGTACTGTCCTCTGCCGGAATAGAGCACCGCGCACAGCCGATCGGCGAACGAAAAGTCGACCTTGCTGTCGACATGGCTCCAGAACGGATGCGGCGGCAGCTTGGTGTACACTTGCACATCGGCAAAGGAAAGTTGGTCGAACGTTTTGTACCGAACCGAAAAAGTCATATGCGTCGCCTCCTGTAAACACCTTGCTACCATTATACCACGAAAACGGGTGTAATCGTGAGAACGGAAAAGAAAACATCGTATTTTCCAAAGTATTTCGCAAAAATTGATTATCTGTCGCACGATCGTTGTGCACAGTTAATCGACAGCTTCCGGAGAAGCGTTATCTGCAGAAAAGAACGTCCGCACACCCGCCAAACGCCGCAATAACGCCACTGAGTTCCGTTGCCGCCCGGAGCCGCGCCCCTTTTCCGTCAATAACGTCTCTGAGTTCCGTTGCGATTTCCCCTCACAAAAAGAAACGCCGGAAGAGCGCATCTCTGCACTCCCCGGCTGTCTCGCCAATCGTATTCACCATCTGCCCGGTGATCCCGTCCGGTCCCACGAGCTGACACGGATACCAAAACCGCCAGCCGCTATACTTCCGGAAACTCCAGCAGCACCGCCGTCTTGTCGTCCGATCGCTTGACCCGCGGAAATCTCGTGCAATCGGGATCGGACCGCTCATATTGCACGAGCCATTCCGCGTACGCTTCGAGCCCCATCCGACCGACAAGCCGCGCGGTCTCTTCGGCGTCGAACGCTTCCGCCGGATCGGCCTTCGGCACGTACAGTCCATCCGTCATCAGCAGCAGCGAGCGGAGCCCGAGCCGGTTAATCGTGCCGGATTCGACATAGCGGGCGAACGCGGGATCGCCGTTCAGCACGGCGTACCCTTCGGGCCCCGGAGCGTTCGCCAGCCGCCGGCCCGCTTCGATGGTCGGCAGCACCGCCTGCCAGCGCGCGTCGCGCCCCGTGATGCCGGAGGCCGCCGCTTCCGCCCACCGGCGCAGCGTCGCCCGGTCTGCGGCGGCGAGCTGATCCCGCGTCAGGACGCGGTACGAGCCGTCCCGGTAGCCGGCGACCAGCATGCAGTCGCCCGCCTGGGCGTAGTCGACGGCGTCCGGCCGGACCCGCACGATGAGCGCGCCGGCGCTCCACAGCGCCTCCTTGCGCGCCGGGTCGATGCCGCATGCCGCCATCTCCGCGGCCAGCCGCCGGTTCGCTTCGGCCAGCATGTCCGCCAGCGCCGCGGCCTTGGCATCCGCGCCGAGCGGCATGCCCATGACGGTCTCCGCCGTGATCCGCGACGCCAGCACGCCGCCCGTCTCGCCGGAGGGCGCACGGAACGGCACGAGCGATGTGGCGCCGTCTACGACGCCGAACAGACCGTCCCGCTCCCTGACGATGAGCGCGTCTTCGTTCCACTCGCCGCTCCCCCGGATGCAGACCGTTCGGAACGTCAAGCCGCCCATCCCGCGATCACTTCTCGTACGCGGCGAACGGGTCCGCGATCGTCACCCGGTGCGCTTCCGCGTCGCTGATGCCGGCGTACAGGTCGGCCGTGCCGTTCGAATGCCGGATCAGACCGCCGCTGAAGACGACATCGACGAGGTCCGGACGCTTCGCGGGTCCGGCCGGGAAGTCGGCCCGTTCCGCGATGATCGACATGTCGGAAAATTTGCCAGTCGTCGGATCGAATACGAATGTCATCGGATAATAATGCCGGTTGCCCTGCTCGTCGAACCTGGCGATATGCCCGAGCACGCCGAGCAGCCCGTTCGAGAGCACATGGATTTCGTTGCATCCGCCCCACTCTTCGTCCAGGAACTGGCCTTCGAGCAGCGGCGCCTGATGGATCACGTCAAGCGACAGGTCGTCCAGCTTGCCGATGCGGGCGTAGCCGATCTTGCCTCTTCCGCCCTTCTCGCCCTGCGGACGCGTGAACACGCCGATGCTTCCGTCCTTGAGCTGGACGAGACGCAGATCCTTCATCTGATCAGGCCCCTGGAAGAACGGTTTCTTGTCCACGAGGCCCGACTCTTTGTAGAAAACCGTCCGCCAGCCGAGTTTGCCCGGATCGACCGGATGGGGATAGGTCTCCACACCCCCGATGATCAGTTCGCCCGAAATGCGTGTATAGAACGGGTCTTGCAAGGCCAGGACGGGGGAATCGCTCCGCTGCACCCATTTGCCGTCCCGATTGACGAAAAAGTAAATCTCCGATTGCTCGCTGTCCCGGCGCTCGACCCGTCCCGCAATCACGATCTCGCCGTTCAGCACGAACGGCGCCGTGATGTTGTACACGTCGCGCCCTTCCACGCCGTCGAACACGATTTTCTCGGCGTAGAACGGACGCTTGCCTCCCGCGCGATAGACCTCAAGCAACTCGACACAGGATTTGACCCCGCTGTTCTTCCAGAGTGCCATGACCACTGATGTCCTTTCCGTCTGTATAATCCTATTTTAAAAGATTAAACACTTCTTCGAGTTGGAAAGTTGCGGATGCTGTCGATTCGTCGGAGACGCCGTAGTACATGGTCACCCGGCCGTCCTTCACAATCGCGCCGCATGCGAAGACGACGCCGGCGAAGAACCCGGTCGTCTCGTATTCCGCTTCCGGCGACATGAACGGTTCCGCCGTGCGCGCGATGACGCGGCCCGGATCGTTCAGATCGAGCAGCACCGCGCCCATGCAATAGCGGTGGCCGCTGTCGGCTCCGTGATACAGGAGCAGCCAGCCTTCGTCCGTCCGGATCGGCACGCAGCCCGCCCCGATCCGCGCGCTGTCCCATCCGCTCTCGGAAATGCCCATGAGAAACCGATGATTGCCCCAATGGATGAGATCCGGCGATTCCGCGATCCACATCTCGGGCTTGCCGATGCCTTCGGGAACCGGACGATGCACCATCATGTACTTCCCGTTGATTTTTTCGGGGAACAACACAACGTCCTTGTTCGTCGGCGCAAGAATCGTCCCTTCCCGTGTGAACGACCGGAAATCGCGGGTCGACAGCAGGCCGACGGCCACCCCTTTCTCGGAAACGGCGCTGTAGGTGACAAGAAAGCGGTCGTCGATTTTCGTGATGCGCGGATCTTCGATCCCCCACGTCTCCAGCGGTCCCGCCGGAACGACGCTCGGCTGTTCGTCAATCGTGAACCGCTCGCCGTCCCGGCTTCTCGCCACCCGGAGATGCGACAGCGTCGTCAGATAGATCGTTTCGCCGCGACGGTTCTTCACGACGCGCAAATCGCTGAAATCCAGATCCGGATCGATTCGATCCAGCTCCACGATGCATACCGACGACTCTCCGAAACCGCTCGCATCCGCGCGCAGCACCGGCACGGTCACCTTGCCGGGATCCGTCTGGCGCGGCCGTTCCGCCACGCGCAGGAGCAGCACAATCTCATCGCCGCATTCCGCCACGCCGGCATTGAAAGCGCCGAGCACCTCCCAGTCCGGAAAAGACGGCTTCACATCGGCCGGCGTAATCAGCGGATTCAGCGGCGAACGCCGAACGCCGATTTGCGGTTTCACTCTCACCAGTTTCTCCTCCCATCCATTCCAAACCGGATCTATATTTCATTTAATCTTTAAGTCCCGTAAAGGTGATACCTTCGATGAAGTAACGCTGCGCGACGAAGAACAGCAGCACGACCGGCAGCGCGATGATGATGGACATGGCCATCAGATAGTTCCATTGCGGCGCCTCGTTCACCCCGCCCATGAAGAAGTACATCCCGACGTTCATCGTGTACAGCTTCATATCGGTCAGATAGATGAGCGGGCCGAGAAAATCGTTCCAGTACCCGCGGAACGCGAAGATCGCGACCGCGAGCAGCGCGGGCCGGATCTGCGGCAGCATGATCAGGAAGAACGTCTGCAGCGTATTCGCGCCGTCGATCTCGGCCGCGTCGTCCAACTCCCGCGGAATCGTCAGGAAGAACTGGCGCAGCAGGAAAATGTAGAACGGCCCCCACGCCGTCCACGCCCGCAGCACGAGCGGATCGAACTCGCCCACCAGTCCGAAGTGCTGCCAGATCAGGAACGTCGGAATGAGCGTCACGTGGAACGGCAGCATCATCGTCGCCAGCAGAATGAGAAAGATCAGATCGCTGCCGGGAAAACGGAACCGCGCGAACCCGTACGCGACGATCGTGGCGCTCGCCAGTTCCGCCGTAATGCCGAGCACGACGACGAAGATCGTGTTCCCGAGGTAGCGGTTGAACGGCATCGCCGTCCACGCCTCCGCGAAGTTGCGCCACTGCGGCGGATCCGGTATCCACTGCGGCGGCCAGGCGAAAATGTCGCCCTTCTCCTGCAGCGCGGTCGACAGCATCCAGAAGAACGGCACGAGAATGACCGCCGCCAGAAACGTCACAATGATATAAATGAGCGCCCGCTTGATCGCATTCATCCGCCTGGTGCCCAATCCTCCACCTGCCGCCAAGCTTCTCGCCATGATCGTAAGTCCCTCCTTATCGCTTCATGTCCGACTCGTAGTGAACCCAGGCCGGGGACGAGCGGAACACGAGCAGCGTAAGAACCAGAATGATCAAGAAGAGCACCCAGGCGATCGCGGAAGCTTCGCCCATGTGCATCTGGGTGAAGCCCCGCTCATAGACGAGCTGGTTCATGAACTTGCCGGCCGCGGTCGACGGACGAACGAACATCGCGATCGTAAAAATTTGCAGCGCGCCGATCATCCCCATGACGATCTGCAGCAGAATAACCGGCGAGATCTGCGGCACCGTAATATGCAGGAACTTCCGGAAGCCGCTTGCCCCGTCGATCTCGGCCGCCTCGTACAGGGAGCGCGGCACCCCTTGCAAGCCCGCGAGGAAGACGACGGTGTTCGTGCCGAAGATGCCCCAGACGCTCATAATGATGAAGGCCGGCAGAATGAAGTCCGGATCGCCGAACCAGTTCGGCTTGCCCATGCCGAAGAGCTTGAAGAACGGCGACAGGATGTAGTTCAGAATGCCGGACTCGCTGTTGAACATCCACCGCCACAGGAGTGCCACCGCCACTTCCGGCAGCACCGCGGGCAGGAAATAGATCGTCCGGAACGTGCCGATGCCCTTGATCTGGTTGTTGAGCAGCATCGCGATGAGCAGCGCGCCGATAACCCCGATCGGAAGCGAGAACAGGGCATAGAGCAGCGTAATCCGGACCGAAGGCCAGAATTCGATGTCCAGCGTGAACAATTTGATGTAGTTGTCCAGCCCGACCCATTCCGTCTTCCCGAAGATCGACGATTTCGTGAAGCTCAGGTACAGCGAATCGCCGAGCGGGTACAGGGTGAAAATGAGAAATCCGACGATCCACGGCGAGACGAGCGCCAGCCCCATCGCCTGCTTCTTCTTCCATCCGAACCACCGGAACAGGTGGTAGATCAGGAAAGCGATCACGGCCAGCGCGACCGGCACGAGCAGCCAGCGGAACAGCGTCGCCAGATGATTCTCCACTGCCGCTTCCTCCTTTCCGTTCATCACGGGCTTCGAGCAAACAAAGGAGGCAGCGGACTGCCTCCTTCGCAAGATGCGTTATTGCAGCGCGTTGTCGAGCAACGGTTTCACCTTCGGAATGAGATCGTCCGGACGTGCGCCCGCGTTGATGATCGGGTCCATAAGCTGCGTCCAGAAAATGTTGTCCCAATCCGGGTACTTCTCCGAATAGCGATACGGTCTTGCATATTCCATCGACGCGATGATCGCTTCAAGCGAATGCGCCTTGTTCGGATGCAGTTCTTTGAGCGTTTCGAGATCAGCCAGCGATTTGCGCGGCGGCATGATCTTCCAGTGGTGAATCGCATCGGTCAGATCCAGGAGCGCCTGGAATGCGGCGTCCGGATTTTTCGTCTTCGCGTTGATGCCCATGCCGAGAATGTCGCCGAACGTGACGTGCGTGCCGCCCGGACCCGCCGGCACCATGAACGCCTGCACGTTCTCGACGGTCGAGTCGAGATTGTCGGCGGCGCCGCCCATGAACATCGCGACTTGACCGTTGCGGAACATCTGGTCGAACCCGCGGTCGCGGATGATGCTTTGCGACGGAACGAGCGGACCTTGCACGAGGTCGGCGTAGAAGTTCAGCGCTTCTTTCGCCTCCGGCGTATCGATCGGCGACGACTTCATGTCTTCCGTGATGACTTCCCCGCCGTTCTGCCAGATGAACATTTGCGCCGGCGGCCAGCCGTTCAGCGTGAAGCCCCATTGCACCGTGTTGTTCGCATCAAAGCCTTCTTCGTCCGCACGCTTGCCGTTTGCATCCTTCGTCAGCTTCTTGGCTGCGTCAAGGAACTCGTTCCAGGTCCAGCTTTCATCCGGATAGTCGAGCCCCGCTTCGTCGAACAGCGCCTTGTTGACATACATCATGACGGGCTGCTGCAGCCAGGGCAAGCCGTAAATTTTGCCGTCATGCGTGAACGGTCCGAGAGACGCTTCATAGTAGTCGTTCGTATCAGCCGCCGGATGCGAAGCGCTTGCAAGCCGGTCGGTGATGTCGAGCATGACGCCGCCCGCGGCGAATTGCGCGGCGCGCTGCGCGCTGACCCAGAACAGATCGGGGCCGGAGTCGCCCGACAGCTGCGTGATCATGCGCGTATCGTATTCCGCCGGGTTGGAATCCTGCACGATTTCGTACGTGCCCGACTTGGCGTTCAGATCGTCGAGGATGGCCTGCAGTTCCTTCGCCTCATCGGCGCCCGCCCACGTCGCCAGCCGGATTTGCACCTTCTGTGCCGGTTCGCCGCCCGAATTGTTGCCGGACGAGCCGTTGTTCGCTGCGTTTCCGCCGTTCCCGCCGTTTGCGCCGTTGTCGTTCTTGCCTCCCCCGCAAGCAGACAGCACAAGCGCAATGACCAGAAGAACCGACGCCAGCATGGATAGCCTCTTCTTCATTGACACTGCCCCCTAAATCGATGTTGGGAAACATGAGTTGAACGATGACAATAACAACATTACAAAATTACAAGTTTAATTTTGTAACGTTATTATCCTCGTTACAATCACATTATGCATCAGGATGACAACGCTGTCAACAATCTGATTCATCGAATTTCAAGCTCGGTTTGGCCCCATATTTCGTGATTTCATTTACTTTTACTGCATGATAATGTATATTGATTTTGTAACGTTACAAAATTGAAATCGTTTCGGCATCCATTTGCCGCTGAAAGGGTTTGTCTTGATGGCCAAAAAGAAAATTGTCATGCAGGATATCGCAGACCGTCTCAATCTGTCCAAAAACTCGGTGTCGCAGGCGCTCTCCGGCAAGGACGGCGTCAGCGAAGAAACCCGGAGGAAAATCATCCAGACCGCCATCGAGATGGGGTATCGCTATACACCGAAGAAATCGTCGGAAAACAAGAACAAGCAGGTGCGGACGATCGGACTTATCGCGTCCGAGTTCGCTTTCTCGATGAAGAATTTCTTCGGCGAGATCTATCTCGCCATCGAGCGCGAGGCGCAGCGCCACGGGATCAGCCTGCGGATCCAGTCGATCACGCCGGAAGCCCGCGATCAGCTGGTGCTGCCGGCATTCATCGAGCATCAGGACGTGGACGGGCTGCTTATTCTTTCCCACATCAGCACCGAATATGTAAACCATGTGCTCGCCAAAGGCATTCCGACCGTCCTCATCGATCACCATCATCCGCTCATCGAGGCCGACGCCGTCCTGACCAACAACCGTTTCGGCGCGTACACGGCAGTCCGGCATCTGCTCGAACTGGGGCACCGGAGCATCGGCATTCTCGGCAACATCGACGCCTCGCCGAGCTATCAGGAACGATGGGAAGGCTATTTGCTCGCGATGCGGGAGCACGGCATTGAACCGCCACAGGCGCACATGCTGGTCCATGTCACGGAGGAAGGCGGAAAGATCGAAGAAGCGCTTCGCTCCGTCACCGAGAAGCCGAGCGCCTGGTTCTGCATGAACGACGGCTTCGCCTTCTTCGCTTGCTCCGTGTTGCGTAACATGGGGTGCGCCATCCCGAACGACGTCTCCGTCTGCGGTTTCGACAACAGCGATTTCTCGCAGATCGGCGTCCCGAAGATCACGACGATGAACATCGATCTCGACTTGTTCGCGAAGGAAGCTTTCGCCCAATTGTTACGCCGCATCGAGCGGCCGGATGACGCGTGCCGTGAAATTCTGCTGCCGACGCGGCTCGTGAAGCGGGAATCGACAGGGGCGTACGTCGGACAGTCCTGACGCGGACGGCTGCGATCAAGGATGCTCCCCTCAAGGCAGACACCTGAAAGAACAATTATCGGGGCTGCTTGAGGGGAGTTTTTCTTATGGGGAGTAAGAAAATGGACTCCGCAATTCACGGAGTCCAGACTTTTCATGATTGCTATTTTCACTGTCTGCTTGACCGGGAGCGGCTCAACACACGTCCCGAATCGGCCGTTTTCATCTGCGCTCAACTCGGTTCAGCCACTTCGACCCGCTGGACGGCATCGGCCGCCCGACCGCGCTTGACGCGTTTCACAGGCACCGGCGGAAGCTCATTGACGGAGACGACCTTGTCGGTCTTCTTCCCGGGTTTCTTCCAATATTTCTCGCTGCCGGGCAGATCGTCGAACCACGCCGCGTCCGGGGGACAGTCGAGCACCATGAACTTGCCGTATTCCCCGTCGCGGGACTGGTGGTATTTCAGGTACGCCTTCCCGTTCTCGATGGCCAGAATTTCAATCTTGCCGGACGTATGGCTCATCGACAGGCGCACCCTTTTGCCCAGACCGGATGTTCGCGCTTTCGCTTCTTCCACCAGCCGATACACCCGTTCCAGCGGCAGCACGAAGTCGCTGTTGCCCGCCACCGGCCGGTTGACGAAGAAGTAGTACGGCGTCACGCCCGCCCAGGACAGCTTGTCGAGCAGTTCGGCGAGCACCTCGGCGTCGTCGTTGATTCCCTTCAGAATCGGCGTCTGATTGACGACGATCGCGCCCGCCTGGTGCAGCGCGTCGAACCCCCGCTTCGCCTCGGGCGTAATCTCGCGCGGGTGATTGACATGCGCCATGACATAGATGCGCTTCTCGGGCGTCGAGTGTTCCCGGATCAGTTCGAGCAGATCCGGATCTTCATAGATGCGCATCGGATTGAAGACCGGCAGCTTCGAGCCGAGCCGGATGATCTTCACGTGCGGTATCGAACGCAGCCGCTCGATGATGGCCCTGAGCCGCGGCGTGCCGAGCATGAGGCTGTCGCCGCCCGTCAGCAGCACGTTGTTGATTTCGGGATGCGCCGCGATATAGTCCAGACCCGGCGACACGTCGGTCACCGCTTCCTTCACGTCGTTGCGGAACAGCCGCTTCCGGAAGCAATACCGGCAATAGGCGCCGCACACTTCGGAGACGATCAGCAATGCCGTCGTCTTGTATTTGTGCTGGCAGCCGGGCACGACGTAGTTCGTGTCCTCGTCCGACGCGTCCCACCGCCCGTACTCCTTCAGCTCGCCCGTATTCGGGATGACCAGCTTGCGGATCGGATCGTCCGGGTCGTTCCAATCAATCAGATTCAGATAATAATCGTTCACGCGGAAGACGAATTTCTCCGTGATCGGCTTGAGCTGCTCCCGTTCCGCTTCGGGAAGCATCGTGATTTTCGAAATGTCGGTAATGTATCTCACCTTCGCCATTTTACGCCTCTCCTTTCGTTTGCCTCTTCAGGGATTTGTAACAATGGCAATGTTGATATAACCTCCTTCCTCTCCGGATTAGAAACCAGCCGAGCCAATTTAAAAAAATCTTTGCGGATAAGGCCTGAAGAAAGAAAAAAGACCCGTGAAGGGTCTGCGGCATAACATGCCGATCATGCACGCCATAAGCTTCGTTCAATTCAGACCCATCTCCCGCTGACGAGGTTAGCTGACGGGCTCGGGTCGATGGTCCCCTACGTCCGGCCGGCGGACGATTCGCCCCAATTGACTGGTTCCCCCGCTTCCCGGACATTGCCACCGGGAATTAAGCGTGTTTTTAGGATAACGGATTTGGCCCGATCTGTCAAAAAACAACGGACCGCCCCGGGACAGAGACGCGCATCCGCACGTCCGCGGACGGGACGGTCAGCCCGCATCCGGGTGCAGCGCGTCGCGCACCTCCTCGATCTGCCCGCGCTGTATGCCCGGCACTTCCCGCGGATGATGGCGGACCGATTCGGTCGAATACAGGACGACGCGCATCGTGCCGCGGGCGGCGTACGCCCGGATCAGCACCGGCTGATTGAGCGTGTTGCGGAAAGCGAAATCCGGCCCGTACCAGCTCACCGTCGCGTCCCGGCCGGGCGGCACATAGGCGACATGGCGGCTGTGGGCATACCGTTCGACAATCTGGAGTCCCGCGTTGTCCACCGCGTTGAACAGCGTCGACGACACCTGGCAGATGCCGCCGCCCACCCCTTCGGACAATTCGCCGCGCACGATGACGGGCGCCTGCCGGTAGCCCCGCTCCACCGTCCGCTTGCCGATCGTCCGGTTGAAGGAGAACGTCTCACCGGGAAAAACGACCGTGCTGTCGAGCGCCGCGGAAGCCAGCTCGATGTTGTGGGACCGGTTCCGGTTCCCCGGGTTGTAGTAGGTGACATATTGGCCGATCACTTTCTCTTTCAGCCCGACGAGCAGTTCGCTGTCGACCTTCGCCGGCACCGGCCGCGCGGGCGGCTCCATGTCCGCCTCCCCGCTGCCGTAGAAATACGCGTAGAACTGCGACTCGAATGCTTCCCTGTCCAGCTTGCGCCCCGGCTGCTCCGGCCGAATCGTTCCGTTCGCGGCGAATTTCGCGTTGCGCGCCGGAACGTCCACTTTCGCCGCCAGACCGTCCGCCAACCGGTCGAGCTTGGCGGGATCGACAAAACCGGTGCCGGGCAGCGCGAACTCGCCGCGATGGATCCGGATCGTCTCGCCGGGAAGCCGGATCGTCAGCGCGCCGTCCGCCCCGTCCGGCAAGTCCGGCGAGAGGAGCGCAATCAGACCGGCCAGCATCATCCATTTCAACAGCACACACCTCCTGCATGACCGGATGCCGGCATTCCGGCTTATTCTGACCCGTGCCGGTATCCTTCATGCATGGCGCGGATTATTCCCTGCCGCCGGCGTTCAGCAGCGTCTCGACCGGCACATACGGCAAGCCGACCGCCTTCGCGACCGCTTCGTTGGTTACGGCCCCGCAGGCGGTGTTTATGCCGCGGGCGAGCGCCGGGTCGGACGCGGCCGCCTGCCGGATGCCGAGACCCGCGATCTTCATCGCGTAGGGCAGCGTGACGTTCTCAAGCGCCATCGTCGAGGTGCGCGGCACCGCGCCCGGCATGTTGGCGACGGCGTAATGCACGACCCCGTGCTTTACATAGGTGGGATTGTCGTGCGTCGTCACGCGGTCGATCGTCTCGATCGATCCGCCCTGATCGACGGCCACGTCGACGATGACCGACCCCGGCTGCATCCGTTTCACCATCGCCTCGCTGACGAGCTTCGGCGCCTTCGCGCCGGGGATGAGCACGGCTCCGATGAGCAGATCGGCCCGCTCGACGGCCCGCTCCAGCTCGACCGGATGCGACATGATCGTCGTCACCTGGCCCTCGAACAGATCGTCCAGCTCGCGCAGCCGGCGCGGGTTAATGTCCAGGATGGTGACGCGCGCCCCCGAGCCGAGCGCACGCTTCGCCGCATTCGTGCCGACGATGCCGCCGCCGATGATGACGACTTCGGCGGGCGCCACGCCCGGCACGCCGCCGAGCAGGATGCCCTTGCCGCCGTGCGTCTTCTCCAGCAGCTGCGCCCCGATCTGCACCGCCATCCGCCCCGCCACCTCGCTCATCGGCTGCAGCAGCGGAAGCGACCCGTCGGGCAGCTGCACGGTCTCGAACGCGACGCCCCACACTTTGCGCTCGACCAGCCGCCGGGTCAGTTCCGGCAGCGGCGCCAGATGCAGATAAGCGAACAGAATCAGATCCGGGCGCAGAAAATCGTACTCCTCCGGTACCGGCTCTTTCACTTTCATCACCATGTCGGCCGCGCCCCACACGTCTTCCGCCGAATCCGCAATCCGCGCTCCCGCGGCCTTGTACGCATCGTCGGCGAACCCGCTGCCGCCGCCCGCCGACCGCTCGACGATGACTTCGTGTCCCAGGCGCGTCAAGGCACTGACGCCCGCGGGCGTAAGCGCCACCCGGTTTTCGTTGTTCTTGACTTCCTTCGGCACGCCGATCCGCATCCGCCGAGCCTCCTTCCCGTCCTTACAGCCCGTTGTCCGCGGCCGCATCACGCTCCGCGTTCACTGTCAGCATATTCGGACGTCCGCCGTGTTGTCCGCATGCAGCGGCATCCAACTCTAGCATGCCCCGGGCATGCGCCGGTCATGAAGCGCGGATGCAGCCGGCGCATCGAACCGAAGCTGCGGAACGAACGAAAGAAGCCTTCGCACTTTCATGTGCGCGAAGGCTTCCTTGTTGCATCAGTTTTGCCGAACCGGGGCCGGCCCCGTGCTGGCGCGCACGATGAGCTCGGCGGGCATCTTGCGGTAGCGCGGCACCTGCCGCCCTTCCAGCATGTCGATCAGCGTGGCGGCCGCAATGTAGCCCATCTGGTATTTGTCCTGGTTGACCGTCGTCAGGGCGGGCGTGCAATATTGCGCTGCGACGATGTTGTCGAAGCCGATGATGGAGATGTCCTCCGGCACCCGCTTGCCCAGCGCGCGGATCGCTTGGAGCGCCCCGAGCGCCATCAGGTCACTCGCGCAGAAGATCGCCGTCAACTCCGGGCACGACGTCAGCAGCCGGTAAGCCGCATCTTTGCCGCCGTCTTCGCTGAATCCGCCGTCTTCGACGTACCGATCCGCGAACGGGATGCCGTGCCGCCCAAGCGCCTGCCTGTAGCCGTCGAGCCGCTGGATGCTGACGGCAGCCTGGGCATGCCCGTTGATCATACCGATATGGCGGTGGCCGCGTTCGATCAGATGCGTGACCGCCTCCATCGCGCCCTGCACGTTGTCGGTCATCACATAGCCGATGTTCTTCTTCCGCTCAATCGGAATATCGATCAGCACGCAGGGAATGGAGGCGTGCAGCATTTCTTCCAGATACGGATCATCCAGCCGCATACCCATCATGATGACGCCGTCGACTCCTCGCTCCTTGCACAGCGCCTTGTAGGATTTCTGGCGCTGCTTCTGCGGCGTGGTGTTGAACAGCACCAGGTCATATTCGAGTTCGGCGGCGCGGTCGTTCATGCCGCAGAGCATCTCGAACACGATGTTGTCTTTCACGCTGTTGCGGGTCAAGGCGGAGAGCAGCAGTCCGAGCGTGCGGCTCCGCTTCGAGACAAGGGTTCTCGCGGCGATGTTGGGGCTGTATCCGAGCTGATCCGCGACTTCCTGTATGCGCCGCCTCGTCTCCGGATTGACGTCGTCATGGCCGTTGAGCGCACGGGATACCGTCGTCACGCTGACGCCGGCCTGGCGCGCGACATCCTTGATCGTCGTCACGAGAATTTGTCCCCTTCCGAAACGTTTCGTACTTTTCAACTCTATTTTAATGGAATTCCAATAGATTCTCAACCGCCCGAAAATATTTGTTTGTCCCCTATTGCAAACGTTTACGGCAAAGAATATAATGACAGGTATCCGAAACGTTTCGGATAATTGGCGGGAGTCTGGAGAGGAAATCAAAATGAAACATCGCGTTATTAAAGAGAACGACCTGTTTTTCCTGACGGACGAGAGCGGCGACATCCCGCCGGGCTCTACGGACGGCAGCGGATTGTATACGCAGGATACGCGGTTTCTGAGCCGGCTTGAACTGAGCATCAACGGCGTGAAGCCGATTCTCCTCGAGTCCTCGGCCGAGACGAACTGTCAGGCCGTGTTCAGGCTGACGAATCCGCATATGGAAGAGGAAGGTCAGGTCAAGCTGTGGCGGGAAACGGTGGAAATCATGCGGCACCGTTTCATCCAGGACGGCGTTTTGTACGAATCGATCTCTTATACGAACTACGGTCCGAAAACGGTCGGTTTCGAGACGTCGATCACCGTTGATGCGGACTTCGCCGACATGTTCACCGTACGCGGCATCAAGGCCGGAATGATCGGCTCCGTGACGGGCAAGAGCGTCGATGCGGACCGGATCGCCATCCGCTACGCCGGCGCCGACGGCATCGCGCGGGAGACGCGCATCGCCTGGAACATCCCGGCCGACCGGGTGTCGCCCGACGGAACGGTAACGTTTGCGGTCGAGCTGAAGCCCCGCGAGGTCCGCACGATCGAACTGACCGTGACGCCCGTCATTGCGGACAAGGCGCCGCAGGCGAAACCGCGCGAGGAAGCGCTGCGGCTGCTGGACGCGTCTTACCGCCGCTGGGAGCAGGGGTCCACATCGGTCGACAGCGACCTGGAGATTTTCAACAAGCTGTACCACCGCGGCATGCGCGATCTGCGGATGCTGCTCACGGATCTCGGCCACGGGCCGTTCCCTGTCGCCGGCCTGCCGTGGTACGCGGTGCCGTTCGGCCGCGACAGCCTGATCGCCGCGCTGCAGATGCTGCCGGCCAACCCCGAGGTCGCGCTCGGCACGCTGCGGACCATGGCGGTCTATCAGGGGAGCAAGGTTGATCCGTGGCGGGACGAAACGCCGGGCAAAATTATGCATGAAATCCGTTACGGCGAGCTGGCGAACACGAATCAGATTCCATTCACGCCCTACTATGGTTCGGTGGATTCGACGCCGCTGTTCGTCGTTCTGGCCATCGAATATTACCGCTGGACCGGCGACTTGGGCGCCATCCGCGAGCTGATGCCGGCGCTTGAACGGGCGCTGGAATGGATCGACCAAAGCGGCGATCTGGACGGCGACGGCTTCGTCGAATACCACTCCGTCTCATCGGGCGGCATCGCGAACCAGGGATGGAAAGATTCCGGCGACTCGATCGTTCACGCATCCGGCGATTTCGCCGAGACGCCGATCGCCCTCGCGGAAGTGCAGGGCTACGTTTACCTTGCGAAGACGGGTATGGCGGAGATTTTCCGCAAGCTGGGCCGCAACGCCGAAGCGGAAGCGCTGGAACGGGCCGCGGCAGACATGAAGCGCCGGTTCGAGCAGTCGTTCTGGATGGCGGATGAGTCCTTCTACGCGATCGCCCTTGACCGGGAAAAACGGCAGGTGCAATCGGTGACGTCGAACCCGGGCCATCTGCTGATGACAGGGCTGCCGGACGAGAACCGCGCGGAACTCGTCGCCCGCCGGCTCACGGCGGAAGACATGTTCAGCGGCTACGGCATCCGCACGATGAGCGGGAAGTCCACCGGGTACAACCCGATGAGCTATCACAACGGCAGCGTATGGCCGCACGACAACTCGCTGTGCCTGATCGGCATGAGCCGCATGGGATTCATCGAGCAGGCGCTCAAGGTGACCCGGGGGCTCATGCGGGCGGCCGAACATTTCGAATACGCCCGGCTGCCGGAATTGTTCTGCGGCTACGAGGATACGCTCGGACGCCCGGTACCGTATCCGGTCGCCTGCTCGCCGCAGGCGTGGGCGGCGGGCACGCCGCTGATCTTCCTGCAAGTATTCCTGGGACTCGATCCCGATGTGCCGGATGGCATCATCCGACTCAGGCCGGCCTTGCCGGAGGGCATGAATCGGCTGAGCGTGCGCCAGCTTCGCGTCGGCTCCGGAACCCTGTCGCTGACGGTCACGCGGCGGGAAGGAAACGCGGTGCCGGAAGTCGAGGTCGAACACAATTCGACCGGCTGCGAGCTGCGCGTGCTTCATGCAATACATCAAGATGTTCAAAATTAAAAGGGAGGTTCTGCAGTATGAAAAGAAAAGGATTCACCATCCTGGCCGTCATGCTGTCCCTGATGCTGATCATCGCGGGCTGCGGCGGCAAATCGAACGACTCGTCGTCAACCGGCAGCAATTCGACAAACAACAGTTCGAATTCCGGCAACGCGTCCGAAGGATCCGGCGGCTCGGATTCCGCGGAGCAAGTGGAACTCACGCTCAACGGCTGGGGGGCCTCGCCTGAAGAGGAAGAGCTGCTGCAGCAGACGCTTGACGAGTTCATGAAGAAGTACCCGAACATCAAGGTGAAATACGAAGTCATCGCCGAGCAATACATGGATGTCATCAAGACGCGGCTGATCGGCGGCCAGGCCGGCGACGTGTTCTACCTCGACTCGGTCGAAGCGGAAGCGCTGATGGAGCAGAACGTGCTTGAACCGCTGAACGGATACGTCACGGACGAGTTCGACATCGCCGATTTCGAAGAACCGCTGCTCAACGCGTTCAAAGGAGCGGACGGCAACTACTACGGCTTCCCGAAAGACTTCTCGACGCTGGCGCTCTTCTACAACAAGAAACATTTCGAAGAGGCCGGCCTGTCCGGTCCGCCGACCACCTGGGAAGAGCTCATCGAATACTCGAAGCAGCTCACGAAGGACGGCCGCTACGGTCTGGGCGTTGCGCCGGAGCTGGCGCGGCAAATGTTCATGATCAAGGCGTACGGCGGCGAAGTCGTCGACGCGGAAGGCAAAGCCGCCTTCGCTTCGCCGGAAGGTCTGAAAGGCCTGCAGCTGGTCATCGACCAGCACCTGGTTGACAAGACGTCGGCTCAACCGACCGAAGTCGGCGCAGGCTGGGGCGGCGAAATGTTCGGCCAGGAGAAAGTCTCGATGGTGCTCGAAGGCAACTGGGCGATCCCGTACCTGGACAACAACTTCCCGGATCTGGAGTACGGCACCGCGGAAGTGCCGACCGTGAACGGCCAGAAAGGCACGATGGCATTCACCGTCGCATACGTCATGAACAAGCAGTCGAAACATAAAGAAGAAGCCTGGAAGCTGATCGAGTTCCTGACCGGCAAGGAAGGCATGGAGATCTGGACGAGCAAAGGCTTCGCGCTGCCGACGCGGAAATCGGTCGCAGCCAAACTCGGCTACGACAAGGACGAATACCGCAGCGCGCTGGTCGCAGGCGCGGCTTATGCAACGCCGTGGCAAGCCGGCAAGTACGGCCCGGTCATCATGAATAACTTCAACAACCAGTTCGTCAGCGCGTACCTCGGCGAGCAATCGCTTGAAGACGCGATGAAGAAGGCGCAGGATACATCGAACAAGGAAATCGATGCAATGCAATAATCCGCGCTGGCAGGCGGGGGCGGCATGTCCGCCCCCTTTCCGGCTGGCATGAGCGCACTCGTCGCTGCATCCCCCCGCGGCGGACGAATGCGCTCTTGCCTGTCGGAAACCGCAAGTCCCGATGCGAAGGAGGAACCGCGAATGAACAGGCGCAAGCTCAGAGAGGCAGCCGCCGGCTATCTGTTCCTGCTGCCGACGCTGCTCGTCATCGGCACGTTCCTGCTGGCGCCGATCGTGTATGCGCTATTCTTGTCGTTTCACAAAGTGCAGCTGCTGGGCGGCATCTCGTACCGCTTCATTGATTTTGACAACTATGTGCGGATGGGGGCGGACGACCGTGTATGGATCGCCCTGTACAACACGTTCGAGTACGCGATCATCGTTGTGCCGCTCCAGACGGCGCTGGCCATCCTGCTTGCCGCCGTTCTGAACTCGAAGCTGAGGGGCAGGAACGCGTTCCGCATCCTCTATTTTCTCCCGACGGTCACTTCCTCCGCGGTGCTCACGCTGATCTTCATGTGGATCTTCAAAACCGACGGCCTGCTGAACGACCTGCTCGGCGTCTTCGGCATTCAGCCCTTCAACTGGCTCGGCGATCCGAAGGTGGCGCTCAAGGGCATCATGCTGATGAACGTCTGGTCCACCGCACCGTATTTCATGGTGATCTATCTGGCCGCTCTGCAGGACATCCCGGATTCGCTCTATGAGGCGGCCGAGATCGACGGCGCAAGAACGCTGCGGAAGTTCTGGAGCATCACGCTGCCGCTGCTGAAGCCGGTCACGTTCTTCGTCGTCACGATGGGCATCATCGGCACGTTCCAGCTGTTCGACCAGGCGTACATCTTCTCGAACGGTTCCGGCGGACCGAACAACTCCACGCTGACCGTGGTGCTGCTCATCTACCAATACGCGTTCAAGAATCTCGACATGGGCTACGCCGCGGCGCTGGCGGTCATGCTCGCCGCCGTCATCATGCTGGTTACCGTCATCCAGCGCCGGATCTTCGGCGAAGAGAAGCTGAACTGAAGGAGGGAACCGCCGGATGTGGGACAAAAAAGGGGTCCGGGTCTCGCTGCGCACCGTCCAATATGCGATCCTGATCGCATACGCCGTCATCACGTTCATTCCGTTCCTCTGGGGGTTGTCCGCCTCGTTCAAAACGCTGGGTGAAATCTCGTCGGGGGAACCGAATTTCATTCCGAAGACGTTCACGCTCGACAACTACAAACAGATTTTCGTTGATGAGCCGCTGTTCCCCCGCTGGTTCGGCAACAGCACCTTGGTCGCCGTTATCGTCATGGGGCTGAACCTGCTGTTCAACTCGATGGCGGGCTACGCGCTGGCGCGGTTCAATTTCCCCGGCAACAAGTTGATGTTCTTCGGCATTCTGGCCGTGCTCATGATTCCGGGGCAGCTCACCCTCATACCGAGCTATCTGATTCTGAACGACTTCGGCTGGCTGAACAGTTATCAAGGGCTGATCGTGCCCGGCGCGGTGAACGCGACGTTCATCTTCATGATGCGCCAGTTCTTCCTCAGCTTCCCGAAGGATCTGGAGGAAGCGTCGGAGATCGACGGGCTCAGCCGGTTCGGCACGTTCTTCCGCATCGCGCTTCCGCTGGCGGGACCGGCGCTGGCGGCGCAGGCGGTGTTCATTTTCATGGGCGCATGGAACGACTTCCTGCGGCCGCTCGTCATCATGTCGGAGAAAGCGATGTTCACCCTGCCGCTCGGCCTCAACACATTCAAGGGGCAATATTTCAGCTTCTGGAACCTGATTATGGCCGCGTCGATGGTGTTCACGCTCCCGGCGCTCATCCTGTTCATTTTCTTCAACCGGTTCTTCGTCAAAGGGATTACGTTTACGGGCGGAAAATAACGGGCTCAAGCGGTCATAAAAAAACCATCCCCCATGCTTCGGCATGGGGGATGTTAGCTTGGGGCCCGTCATTTCACAAAGATGCGGTATTCCCACGGATCAAGTTCGACCGCAAGCCTGTCTCCGATTTCGATTTCGTCTTCCTGCGGAAACGAACGGTAAGTTCCCGCGGACATGGCGGTCCGGACCGATCCCTGCACGCTGCCGTCCGACAGATTCATGACAACGAGCACCGTGTTGTCTTCCTTCGTCCGCGCAAAAGCCAGGATGTTCGGATCGTCCGCCTCGAGCGCCTGAAACGCGCCGCCCGCCGCGCCGTTCCGGAGCGCGGGGTTGTCGTGTTTCAGACGGATCAGGTCCCGGTAGAACGACTGCAAGGAAAGATCGTCCCACGGGATCTCGTCTTTCTCGAAAAATTGCAGCCGTTTGTTCAACCCGGCCTCCTGGCCGGAGTAAATGAGCGGCATGCCGGGCACGGTGAAGGTCAGGGCCGCCATCGCCTTGACCGCGCCGCCCAGCCGCTCGTATTCCGTTCCCGTCCATGAGTTCTCGTCATGGTTCGAGGTGAAATGGAGCGGGAACGTTCCGGCGGGATACTTCTTTTCCAGCCGTTTCGCATACAGCGCAACCTGTTCGGGCTTTCGCTGCCCTCTGGCCAACCCGTTCATCAGATGGTACAGTTCCCAGCCGTAATTCGCGTCGAACGCCCGCCGGAGAAGCGAAATCTGGGCGTCGTCCTCCGCCAGCATGAAGACCGGCTTGATCGTCTCCAGCTCCGCGCGCGCGGTCTCCCAGAAATCCGTCGGCACACCGCCGGCGTAGTCCGCCCGGAAGCCGTCGACATCAAATTCCTCGACCCAGTACTTCATGGCGTCAATCATGGCCGCCCGCATGTCCGGGTTGCCGTAATTCAGATCCGCCACGTCCTGCCAGTTGGTGCCGGGCGGATGGACGATCCGGCCGCTGTCGTCCGTGGTGTACCAGTCGGTGTTGTCGATCCACGGGTTGTCCCAGCCGGTATGATTGGCCACCCAGTCCAGAATCACCTTGAAGCCCATGTCATGGGCTTTGTTTACCAGCTCCCGGAAATCCTCCGCCGTGCCGAATTCCGGATTGACCGCCTTGTAGTTCCGGACGGCGTAATAGGAACCGAGCGTTCCGAGCCGGTTCTTCTCGGAGATGGGATGGATCGGCATGAACCACAAGATGTCGACCCCCATCTCCTTCAGACGCGGCAGATGATCCGCAAACGCCCGGAACGTTCCCTCTTTCGTGTATTGCCGGATATTCACTTCGTACATGACGGCGCTCTCGGCCCAGTCCGGCATTTGCCGGGCGTCCGGCTCCGCCGCGGTGTCACGCGTTTGATTCACGGTCTCGTCCTCCTTGACCTGCCGGGCATCGCCGCAGGCGGCCAGCGCTGCCATGAGCAGGGCCAGCAGCAGCACCGCAGGACGTTTGGCCCGCGCCATTTTTCCGGGTTTGTCTCCCATTCCGCATCTCCTCACGATCCGTTCTCCGCCATATGCACCGTCACCGCGACGCTTTCGGCCGGCCGCGGAAGCACGACCGTCAATTCGCCCGCAGACAGGTCATAATACCACGCGTTGCGCCGGCCGTCCAGCGCTCGCAATCACTCAGGTAAAATGTTACCGAAGGGGGATCGGATCACTCACGTCGAAATGT
>NZ_CAJRAY010000044.1 GCF_907165215.1 Thermobacillus xylanilyticus
ACCCGCATGTACGGTGGTGTGAGAGGTCGGGGGCTAGCCGCCCCCTCCTACTCGATTGAGTTCGGCCGCCAGTCCGTCGAGCTGGAGATAGCTTTCCTTCACATTGTTGATCCGCTCGTCCTGGGTGGTCATGCTGGCGGCCATTTCTTCGACGGCCGCCATGTTCGATTCGGTCGCTTCCGCGATGAACGCGACGCTTTCCGCGATGTTCCGGTATTGCCGGAAGACGTCGCCGGCCGAAGCCTGGACGCGGACGGACTGTTCCGCGAGATGCTCCACGTCGCCCGCGAGCGTGCCGATCGTATCCGCCATCCGCTTCGCGGCATGGTGACTCTCGACGATCATTTGCTGCCCCAGCCGGACCTGACCGGCCGCTTCATCCGACTTGAGGCGGATGCGCTCGAGAATGTCCGCGATTTCCTGCGTCGATTGCTGCGACGTCTCGGCCAGCTTCCGAATCTCGTGCGAGACAACGGCGAACCCGCGGCCGTGTTCGCCGGCGCGCGCCGCCTCGATCGCCGCGTTCAGCGAGAGAAGGTGCGTCTGTTCGGAAAGGTGATTGATCGCCGCGACAATCTCGTGGATCGCTTCATTATATTGGTTCAGCTCCGTCATGATGGCCGCGGTCCGGTCGATCATTTCGTTCACGCGGTTCATGTCATCCGACAGCCGGAGCGCGTCTTCCCGTCCGCTGTTCATCAGGATGACGGCCTGTCCGGCGAGCTCTTTCATCGCGTCCGACCGCTCCGCCAGCTCCCCGACGGCCTGTTCGACCGCCTGGATCGAGCCGTTGATCTCGCCGATGCCCCGGGTCTGCGCTTCGATGCTCGACGACATTTCGGTGAACGCCTTCGTCACTTCTTGCGAGATCGTGCTGGTCGACGTGATGTTCTCTTTCAGATTCGAGCTGAAAGCGTTGAGCGCCTGGAGGGAAGAGGAGATTTTCGCGTTGAGCTCCCGCATCCGGTTGCGTTCTTCGATGGCCTGTTCGCGCTGCAGATCGGCTTCTCGCTGCAAGCCTTCGCTGAAGCGGGAAGAGGCGATGAGCGGCACCGCGATCATGAACAGATAGAGCGTGATCGTGATCGGCGAGTTGTTGGTGAACATTTCTTCCTTGTAGGGGCTGAGGAACAGGTAGACGGACAGTCCGAGTCCGAGCATGCCGGTGAAGACGAGCGCGCGGAAATTGTTGTAGAGCGTCATGACCGCGAGATTCACGAAGACGAGAAAGTAGGTCGTAATGATGGGGTCCGTGACGGCAAGCAGCAAGGTCAAAACGGTGATAATGACGGGTATGAAATACATGACATAGTTGGGCAGCCAGCGCTTGTACGTCATAAGCGTCGCAGCGCCGCAGGCGATGATGCCGACAACCGCCAGGGCGATAATCGAAGCTTGCGGCGCGTCCGTCATGAAATCGACGGCAATGCCGAGCAACAACATGCCCCAAATAATGTTCACGAGCAGTTTGTTCCGTCTGTGCAGGGTCTCAGCGGCGTTCATGAATTCCATCCTTTCTGATGAAAATTGGGGGTTATTGTCGATTTTCACATTACCATATTTTACACGATTTATGCAATGTAATGGATATGTAAGCCAATGGCGACGGCATCCTGCAATCACTGGCCAAGCGTAAAGCCGGCTATCCCGGAAGGAACAGCCGGCTTGCCGCTTTCCACACGTTATTTCCTTCTATTTGTTGATCTCTGCTTCAAAATAAGCCTTCAGTTCGTCCCGCTTCTTCTCGTTCGCCAGATCGATCTTGTCCTTCAGAAAATGCTCGGCAATCGTATCCCAATCCGGTTCCGCTCCGCGCAGCTTCATCGTGCGGATGGCGCTCTTGACCATCCGGCGTTCCTTCGCATTCGAGTACGTATCCTTGTACTGCCGGAACTGATCGAGATCGAGCCGGTCATGCAGCGTCCGGAAAATGCCGGCCGTCATGACCGCGTCTCCCAGCGCGCGGTGGGCATGCTCGCCGGCCGGCAGTCCGAGCATTTCCAGCGCCCGTTCGACGCTGACGTCGCTCTTCAGATCGTGAACGCGCAGGAAACCTTTCAAGAGGTCGTAATAGCGGACGGCGAGCCAGAACGAGTCGTCCAATCGGTGCATGCGGGTGTCGAGCACGATGCGCTTCAGGTCTTCGCCGCCCCATGTGACAAGCAGGAACGAATCCGGCGGGCCGAGCCAGCGGATGAACGATGCGATGACGTCGGGAAACCTCCCGGCCCGGTCGATCTCCTCCTGGGTGATGCCGGTCTTCTCCCGGATGAACTTGTTCAGCTTGGCGAAATAGACCGGCTTGATCAGCGCGGTGAACGTGCCGGTCTGCTGCAGCTTGTCATCCAGGCGGACGGCGCCGATCTCGATCACTTCCATCGGCAGGTCGCTGGCGAATTTCCGGCCGTTGAATTCGATGTCGAGAATGACGTAGTGCATGGATACCTCCGGTGACGGTAAATGCATCGACTATTGTAACATGTCCGGGCCGCGGTTGAAAAAGCCCGATTTCGGGTGATTGGCGGAATATGGAAACAAAATGTATCTTTTCACCGAAACAAAATGTATCGACGGAGCGTCTTTCTATTCGGGTATGCCGCAATCGTACCGTGAACGAAGCCGGCTCGCCTTTTCAAGCGGTAAACGTGGAGGTGCTCCAATGCGAAGACTGTTGATGCTGTTGTTGTCTTCGGTGCTGCTGTTTGCGGCGTGTTTGCCGTCCGGGTTGGCGGCGGCCGAAGAGCGGAGTGTGGAGGACAAGTACGACTTTTTGGTGGAGAAAGGCATTTTCACCGGATTCGGCGACGGAAGCGCGCGCCTGAACGATCCGATGACGCGCGAGCAGTTCGCCGCCGTGCTGTTCCGGTTGTGGGAGCTCGGCACGGGCAGCACACGGCCGTCTTACGACGATGTGCTGAAGACGCGTTGGTCGTTTGACGAGATCGAAGCCGTCACCCGGGCCGGTCTGATGAAAGGGATCGGCGAGAGGCGGTTCGGGCCGACGCTGAACGTGACGGTCGAGCAGCTGGCCGTCGTGCTCGTGCGCGGCTACGGCGCCGGCGGCGAAGCGGGCAGCCGCGTAACGGGCAAAGTTTCGGCCTGGGCCGTGCGGGACGTCGGCATCGCCTTGCGGAAAGGCTGGATTCCCGCCCAGTCCGACTATACCCGGTACGCGAAGCGAAGCCTGCTCGTCGAATCGGCATATGCCGTCTATCTGGATCTCCATCCGGCAAGCCGGGACAGCGAGAAGCCGCGCATTGTCTCTCATGCCATCAATCCGGACGCGACGGTGACGCTGCGGTTCAGCGAGCCGCTGGATGAAGCTTCCGCCGTCAACCGTTCGAATTACACGTTTGACAACGGGCTGAAGATTACCTCCATCACTTTGTCGCAAGACAAGCGGACGGTGACGATCGTGACGGAGCGGCAGCGTCCGAATACGGTTTACCGCCTGACGGTGCGAAATGTGAAAGACTTGGCCGGCAACCGGATGGATGAGCGGAGCGACCTGTATTTCGTCTCGGTGGTCGACACGACGCCGCCGAAGGTGACCAAAGTCGTCTCGACGAAAAACACGGTGGAGCTGACATTCAGCGAGAAACTCGATCCGGCGCATGCCGAACAGATCCAATACTACATCATCGACGGCGGTATCGGCCTGCCGCTGCGCGCGGTGTACGACGAGAACCGGCTGACCGTGACGCTGTTCACGACGGATCAGACACCGGGACAGCGGTACACGGTGCGCATCGTCGGCGTCCGCGACCTGGCGGGCAATCTCATCGCCGCCGACACAGCCGTCGAGTTCGGCGGAGCGGGCCAGACGCCGGCGGATTACGCCCTGGCCGACATCCAGGCGGTGAACGTGAACACGCTCGATCTCAGATTCACGAAGTCGATGAAAGACGTGAACCTGAGCCGATTCGCGATTGCAATCAAATCGGAGAACAACAGCTCGTTCAGCATGTCCGGCATCCAGTATTACGTCTACCGAAAGCCGGGCAACGACCAGGTGCTGACCGTGCAGTTCCGGACGAAGGGAAGCAGCAATCCCGAACTGTTCCGCTCCGGGCGCGTGTACGTCGCCGAGGTGACCGGACTTTCGGGGATGCTCGCATCCGGAGGCGCGAATCAGCGCGCGTTCTCCGGAAGCGGGACTTCCAACCCGGCGCCGTACGTCACCCATGTGAATGTGACGAGCGGAACGTCCATTGTCATCCACTTCAACGAGCCGGTGCGCGGCGTGAGCAATTCCGTGTTCCGGATCACGGATCCGAATGGCGGCAACATCCCGGTTGTCTCGAACGATGCCGGCGGAACCAACGCGATCGTCACGAGCGTCACGCTCAGACTCGGCGAAAGTGTTAAGGCCGGAACCGTCTATACGTTGTCGTTCCGTTCGGGCGTCACGGATGCACCGGGATGGAACGGCTGGAAGACGGAAGAGAACGGGCGGCCGTACACCGTCTCCTTCAACGGCGTCGAGCCGGTCAATGCCGCGCCCCGGTTCGAATCGGCCTACGCGGCGGATCAGTACACCATCGAGCTCAGGTTCACGGAGCCGGTTAACGGCGCGGATCTGAACGTCTACCGGCTGTATGACGAGACGGGCAAGCAGGACATTCCGATCGCGAAGAACGATTACGGATACTATGTCGTCTCCGCCGACAAGCGCAGCGTGACGATCCATCTGAATGCGGAGAAGACGGGTCCGCTCCTGCCCGACCGCGTCTACAAACTGTCCTACCGGGAGTCGAGCGGCGCATACATCACCGATCTCGAAGGCAAACGGCTCGACACGTCAAACGGCGGCGGTGAAGTCCGGTTCTCCGGATCCGGAAAAACCAACCCCGCGCCGTACATCAAGACGGTGGAAGCGACGGCCACGGAAGTGCGGGTGACTTTCAGCGAACCGGTCCTCGGCTTCAACGGACAGGTCAACTATTTCGAACTGACGATCGGCGGCCGTGCGATCGTGCCGACCGGCGGTTCGATTGACGGGGCGGTCATCACGCTCCGGATTCCGAAGACGGATGCGGGCGCCGAAGGCGTCATCCGGATTTCGCCCGACGGCGTTCAGGGGCTGCGCGACTACAACGGTCAGGCGCCTGAGGCTGCAGACGTCGTGTTCACCGTACGCTGAGGCTCGACGCAGGATTTTGCCCCGGCCATCTCGAATTGATATCGGAAGACACCAGATCATGCGAAACTCCGGACGATTCGGCCGTCCGGGGCACTGCGGGAGGAGGAGAGCGGATTGAACAGGCAGCAAGCGGTGGATACGGCGAAAATGAACTGCCGGGAGACCCGACGTTCGTATTACGTTGTGCGGACCGGCCATGATGAATACGCGGTAATGGATCGGCACGAACTGGCGAAAGCGCTGGCGGCAGGCCAGTGCGAGCGGGATGCCATCATTTTCAGCATTCAGGGCGAAGCGGACGAGGAACCGGCATAAGACGAATCGAAGACCGGCTGGCGGCGCACGGAACCGTCAGCCGGTTTCTTTTTTGCCGCGTGAACCCGTCGATTGATTATTTAATGCCATAAAATGTTCAGGGGTTGTATGATTGGGCCTCATGGTTGACGGTTCTTGCAATCGAGGCGCATAATGAGGACAACTCTTTTTTGTGCGGAACGACGGTTCGGGGAGGGACAGACGCGGTGCGCATCGAGCAGGTTTCCGATGCCGAGTACGAGATCTCCGGCCTCATCGTCGAGCGGCTGCATGAGCGCCGCTTCTGCGTCTTCGACCTGGAAGCGACGGGGCCGGACGCGACTCGCGACCATATCACGCAGATCGGCGCGGTCAGGATGGGCGGCAACGGCGGGCCCGAACCCCGGACGTTCGCGACGCTTGTCCGCCCGCCGATTCCGATCCCCGAGCCGATTGAACGGCTGACCGGCATCCGCAACGAAGATGCGGCGCATGCGCCGCTTTTTCCGGAAGCGTACCGGTCGTTCAGGGTGTATGCGGCAGACCGCGTGCTGGTGACGCAGGCCGGATATGAATTCAACGGCCCGCTGCTCCGGCGCGAGTGCGGACTTCACGGCCTTGATCCGCCGGAACAACTGCTTCTGGACACGAAGGTATTGTTCGCTTATGCGTTCCCGGAGATCGACGAGATTCCGTCGACCGATTTTCTGATCCGGTTCTTCGGCATCGAAGCCGGTGATCTGCCCCGGCACGACGCGCTGGGAGACGCACTGCTGATCGGGCGGATCCTGAGCCGTCTGCTTGACGCATATCGGGAGAAGGGAATCGCCGATATCCGGATTACGGAGCCGCTGCGCGTGAAGAAAATGCGGCTGGAGCCGCTTGTGTAACCGCCGCGCTTGAGGAGCGGCAGATCAAATCCGGCCTCCTTAAGGTCAAGTCCGTCCATGTTTTTCACGCGGATGGCTGTGCTATGATGGACCTGTGGACGGCCGAAGTCAGCGAAAGGTCGGATGCAGCATGAGTCGGACAGTCGATGGCGGCCGATCAGCCGGAAACGCACCCGCCGGACCAGGGGCACCGGGCTCCGTCAGCGCGGAGAAGGTGTCGGTGCGCGGCATTCTCCGGTTCTTCGTGCCGCTCGGCCTGGCCGCAAGCCTCGTCTCGCTGTCGCATGTCATCATCAACAGTACCTTGGCGCGTGCGCCCGATCCCGAATCGACGATCGCCGCCTATACGATCGCGATGAGCATCTTCACGATTACGGAACGGCCGGCCGTTTTCCTGCGGCAGACCTGTTCCGCGCTCGCGGCCGACCGGACGGGCTTCCGCTCCGTCGCCGTCGTGATGGTGTACGTGCTGCTGTTCACGCTCGGTTTCGGCACGCTGCTGTCCTATACGCCGCTCGGGCCCTGGGTGTTCCGGACGTTGTTCAACGCCGGCGAATCGCTGCTCGGCAGCACGCTCGGCAGCTACCGGATTCTGTTCCTGGTGACGGTGTTCTCGGCGATACGCTGCCTGTTCCACGGCATCATCATCCGAAACATGCAGACGAAGTGGCTGACGATCGGCATGATTGTGCGGCTGCTCGCCATGTACGGGCTGTCGCTCGCCTATCTGCATTCCGGTTGGACGATAGACGGGCGTGCGGGCGCGCTTATTTTTTTGACCGGAATGTTCGTGGAAGCGGCGGTCAGCGCCTGGGAAGGACGGCGCATTTACCGGCAGATGCCCGAGCGGCTGGCGCATTCGTCCATCCGGCGGGCGCGCGACGTGTTCCCGTTCTATCGTCCGCTCGTCATCACGTCGTTCATCTCGGTCATGCTGGCCCCCTCGATCAACGTGATGCTCGGCAAGACGGCGGACATCGAGCTGGCGATCGCGTCCTACTCGGTCGCGCTCAGCGTGCTGAACCTGGTGAACAGTTTCTTTACTTACGTGCACCAGATCGTGCTGAACTTCTACCGTTTGGACGCCGCGGCGGTTCGCCGCTTCGCGCTCGGCGCCAACCTGCTGCCGGCCGCCGTGGTCGCCTTGCTCGCCTGGACGCCAATAGGGAAGGCGGCGTTCGGCGCGATCGTCGGGGCGGAGGGACAGCTGCTCGACGCGAGCATTGAGGCGCTGCGCGTCTTTCTGCTGTTCGCGCTCGTCTTCCCGTGGGTGGATTATTTCAACGGACTGGCGATGCTGAACAAGAAGACGCGGTTCATGATGGGGTCGCAGACCGGCAACCTGGCGGTGACGATCGCGGCGCTGATCGTGCTGACCGCCGCCGTCCCGGGCTGGAACGGGATGGTCGGCGCGCTGGCGCAGTCCTGCGGCGTCGCGGCGGAACTCGCCGTGCTTGCCATGTTGATGCGAAGGTGGCAGCGGAGGCAATCGATTCGGGCGGATATCCCGGCTTGAATGACATCAGGAGGAGCAGCCATGAGACAAATTCGGGCTTTCGGTCCGCAGGATTTGCGGATGGTGGAAACGGAAGATCCGGTTCCGGGGACGGGCGAGGTTGTCGTCGACGTGATGGCGTGCGGTATTTGCGGCTCGGACAAGTGGTTCTGGTACGTGGAGGGGCCGCATCCGTACGTGGCCGGCCATGAAGCGGCGGGCGTCGTGTCGGCGGTCGGGCCGGGCGTGAGGGAGCTGCGCGTCGGCGACCGGGTCGCCGTCAACAATGTGCGGGGCTGCGGCGAATGCGAGGCATGCCGCGAGGAAGCGTATGTCCGCTGCACCGGGGGCCTCTCCCACATGGGATTCGGCTTCAGCGAGAAAATCGCCGTGCCGGAACGCAACTGCCTCAAGTTGCACGATGCGATCAGCTTTGAACAGGGCGCGCTCATTTTCGACAATTGGGGCACGCCGTACTCCGCGCTTGCCCGGACGAACATGAAAGCAGGTGACACCGTGCTCGTCACCGGCTGCGGTCCGATCGGCCTGGCGGCAGTCGGTCTGTGCCGCCAGCGCGGCGCCCGCGTCGCGGCCGTCGATGTGCTGCCCGCGCGCCTGGCGGCGGCGAAGCGCCAAGGGGCCGAATGGACGGGCGCTCCTGGGGACGGGCTCGCGGACGAGCTGTGCAGGTTCGCGGGCAAGGATGGGTTTGACTATGTCGTCGAATGCTCGGGCCATCCGTCCTCGTACGATCTCGGCTTCGAAGTCATCGGCATGGGCGGGACGATCGTCGTCGTGGGCGAGAAAGCGGAGATCCGGGTGAACTCCAGCCGGATCATCCACAAGCATCTTACGATCACCGGCTCGCTCTATTCAACGATGCCGGCCGGCCGCGCGGTGCAGGAACTGATGGTGCGGGGCGAGATCGATCCGATGGCGTTCGTCACCCACACGTTCAGGCTGGAGGAACTGCCTGAGAAATTCGGGGATGTCATCGAGGCGAAGGACGGGCTGATCAAGGCGGTCGTCGTCCGGTAAACGGCGGAACGGTTTTTCACGCGATATTTTTCACACACCACACCATATATTCGGAAGGGATGAAGCAGCATGCGATTGGGCGGACAAGTGTTTCCCGAGCGGAAGGAACCGGAATTGTGGGCGGCGGCCCATGCGGAAATGGGGTACCGCGCGGCCGTGTTCCCGGTGCGCCATGACGCAGGCGACGACGTGATCGACGCGTATGCGCGCGCCGCCCGAGAGGCCGGCCTCGTCATTGCCGAAGTCGGCGCCTGGAGCAACCCGATCAGCCCGGACGAGAAGACGCGCCGCGAAGCGATCGAATACTGCAAGAACCAGCTCGCGCTTGCCGACCGCGTCGGCGCGCGGTGCTGCGTCAATATCGCCGGGTCCCGCAACGTGGAAAAATGGGACGGGCCGCACCCGGACAACTTCTCGGACGAGACGTTCGAGCTGATCGTCGAGACGGTGCGCGAGATCATCGACGCGGTGAATCCGACGCGCACGACGTTCGCGCTCGAGACGATGCCGTGGGTGTTCCCGGATTCGGCGGATTCGTATCTGGCGCTCATCAAGGCGATTGACCGGAAGGCGGTCTCCGTCCATTTCGACCCGGTCAACATGATTTCGAGCCCGCGCGTTTATTACCGGAACGGCGAGATGATCCGCGACTTCGTGAAGAAGCTCGGCGCGTACATCACGAACTGCCACGCGAAGGACATCCGTCTGGACACCCGGCTCACCGTCCATCTCGAAGAAGTTCTGCCGGGCACCGGCGCGCTTGATTACCGGGTGTTCCTGAGCGAAATCGCGAAGCTCGATCCGGATACGCCGATGATCGTCGAGCATCTGAAGACGGAAGAAGAATACCGGCAGGCGAGCGACTACATCCGGCGGACGGCGGCGGAACTGGGCATTGCGCTGTAAGCGGCCGGGCGGCCGCATGCATTGCGCGGACGATCGGGATTTGGAGGAGCAAGACCAGGCATGAGCGGGAACGCGCGGCGGAGAGCCGTTTTCTTCGATCTGGATGACACGTTGTACGACCAGCTGGAACCGTTCCGGACGGCCTTGCGGGTGTTCGGACCCGCGATCGGACGAATTTCGGAGGAGACCTTGTACCGCAGGTTCCGCCACCACAGCGACGCGCTGTGGGAACCCTATTGCGCGGGCAGGCTGCCTCTGGATGCAATGCGGGTCGAACGGATTCGGAGAGCGCTCGCCGAATTCGGGGTTGAAGCGGAAGAAGGCGATTGCCGCAAATTTCAGGAAGCGTACCAGGAAGGGCAGTACCGGATCCGGCCGCATTCCGGCGCGGAAGCGTGTCTCGGCGAGCTTGAGGCGGCCGGCTGTCTGCTCGGCGTCGTGACGAACGGCCCCGGCCCTCATCAGGCCCGGAAGCTCGAGGCGCTCGGCATCGAGCGGTTCATTCCGCGGACGCGCTGGTTCATCTCCGGCGAGATCGGGATTGCGAAGCCCGATCCGGCGCTGTTCGCCCACGTCAACCGGGTGACGGGGACGAGGCCGGAGACCAGCGTGCTGGTGGGCGACTCGCCGGTCAACGACGTCGAAGGAGCGGCGGGTGCGGGATGGCGCACCGTCTGGTTCAATGCCCGGGGAAGCGCGGCGGAGCCGCGGCCGGCAGCGGATTTGACCGCGGATGGTTTCACGGATCTGGCGCGGCGCATCCTCGGTCTGCTTGCGCAACCTCGACCGGAACGAGAATGAATATCCTACATTTGTCCATGTACGGCTGGCAACCCTCCATTTCTGTCCCGTGCCGGAAATGCCATAATGGAATCGGGAAAAGCCCGACAATTGTCACCATGGAGGCTGGACGATCATGGCCATTCAGTACGACGCATCCCGCCGTCTGTTCCATCTGCAGACGGATGACACCAGCTACGCCATCCAGATTGCGCATGGAGGCTATCTGGCCCATGTTTACTGGGGAGCGCGCGTGAGGGGACTCAAGCTGGACAAGCTGCTTGAGTTCAAGACCCGGGCGTCCTTCAGCCCGACGACGATCAAGGATATCCCCGAGCTCTCGCTGGATACGCTGCCGCAGGAATATCCGGGATACGGCACATCGGATTTCCGCCATCCGGCCTATCAGGTGAAATTCGCCGACGGTTCGACCGCTTCGGAACTGGTGTACGACAGCCACCGGATCGTGCCCGGCAAGCCGAAGCTGCCCGGACTGCCCGCGACCTACGTCGAGCGGGACGACGAAGCCGAGACGCTGGAGATCACGATGAAAGATCCGGCTTCCGGGCTTGCGGTCGTGCTCTCCTACACCGTCTTCGAGAAGTGGAACGCCATCGCCCGGTCGGCCCGCCTGATCAACAACGGCAGCACGGCGATCGAGGTGCAGCGGGCGCTCAGCATGAGCGTCGATTTCGCGCACGACCGGTATGACCTGCTGCAGTTGTCCGGCGCATGGGCGCGCGAGCGCTATGTGCACAGGCGGCCGCTCGTGCCGGGGCTGCAGGCGGTGGAGAGCCGGCGCGGTTCGAGCAGCCACGTGCAGAACCCGTTCGTCGCCCTGCTCGAGCGGGGCGCGGACGAAGACCATGGCGGCGTCTACGGCGTCAGCCTCGTGTACAGCGGCAATTTTACGGCCGGCGTCGAAGTGGACCAGTTCCACTCCCCGCGGCTGTTCATCGGCATCAATCCGTTCGACTTCGGCTGGCGGCTCGAGCCGGGCGAGTCGTTCCAGACGCCGGAAGCGGTGCTTGTCTTCTCGGCGGAAGGGCTCGGCGGCATGTCGCGCAAGTATCACGACTTGTACCGCTCGCGCCTGTGCCGCGGCACGTTCCGCGACAAGACGCGTCCGATTCTCGTGAACAACTGGGAAGCGACGTACTTCAATTTCGACGCCGACAAGATCGAGGCGATCGCCCGCGCGGGCAAGGAGCTCGGCATCGAGCTGTTCGTGCTTGACGACGGCTGGTTCGGCAAGCGCGACAGTGACAATTCGTCGCTCGGCGACTGGTTCGTCGATCGGCGCAAACTGCCGAACGGTCTGGAAGACCTCGTCCAGCGCGTGCGCAATCTCGACATGCAGTTCGGCCTCTGGTTCGAGCCGGAGATGGTGTCGCCGGACAGCGAGTTGTACCGCGCGCATCCGGACTGGTGCCTGCACATCGAAGGGCGCCGCCGCACCGAGGCGCGCCAGCAGCTCATTCTGGACCTGTCGCGCGAGGACGTGCAGGACTATATCGTGAAGACGATCTCCGGCATTCTCTCGAGCGCGCCGATCACCTATGTGAAATGGGATATGAACCGGAACATGACGGAGATCGGCTCGGCGAAGCTGCCGCCGGAGCGCCAACGGGAAACGGCGCATCGCTACATGCTCGGTTTGTACAGCGTGCTGGAGCGGATCACGTCGGCGTTTCCGCACGTGCTGTTCGAGAGCTGCTCGGGCGGCGGGGGACGTTTCGATCCGGGGATGCTCTACTACATGCCGCAGACGTGGACGAGCGACAACACGGACGCGATCTCGCGGCTCAAGATCCAGTACGGCACGAGCATCGTCTATCCGGTCAGCGCGATGGGCGCGCATGTGTCCGCCGTGCCGAATCATCAGGTCGGCCGGGTGACGCCGCTCGAGACGCGCGGCCACGTCGCTCTCTCCGGCAACTTCGGATACGAGCTGGATCTGACGAAGTTCACCGAAGAAGAGAAGGAGATCGTCAAGGCGCAGATCGCGCTGTACAAAGAAATCCGCCATCTCGTCCAGTTCGGCGACTTCTACCGGCTGCTCAGCCCGTTCGAAGGCAACGCGGCGGCCTGGATGTTCGTCGCGAAGGACAAACGGGAAGCGTTCGCCGTCTATGTGCAGATTCTGCAGGAACCGTATGCGCCGCTTGACCGTTTTCGGCTGAAGGGGCTCGATCCGAACCTCGATTATGAACTGGACCGGGACGGCCTGGTGTACGGCGGCGACGAGCTCATGAACGCCGGGATGCCGGTGCCGCAGTTCCACGGCGATTTCCGCAGCCGCGTCTACCGTCTGCGCGCGAAATAACGGCTGCTGGTGTGACAAAATCAGGTCATGCCGTTTGCCCTGCAACTTTTACGGCAACACTTTCGTCGAAAAGACGGAGGTGCTGAAATGACAACCAAGCGCAAAATCAGGTTGGTATTGCTGGCAGCCGCACTGACGGCGGCGATGGCGATGACCGCATGCTCGGACAACAACGGCAATGCCGGCAACGGCGGCACGCAAAACAACGGAACACCGCAGAATGAAGCGCCGCAGCAGGATAACGGCCAGACGGACGACGGGGGACAGACGGAACTGAAGGAAGGATCGGGCATTTATATCGGCCAGATCGATCCGCATTCGATCGAAATTGAAGTCGGCGGCACGCCGGTCGTGTTCCAGCTCGGTGAAGGCGTCGCGGACGTGCTCGAGGGCCTCAACCCGAACGATCCCGTCCAGTTCAAATATACGGAACAGCCCGTGGAAGGCGACGACACGCTGAAGGTGCTGACCATCACCGAACTTTCGCGCGCGGAAGGCGCGGGCGCCGGCGAAGATGCCGCCCGGCTTCCCGAGACGAAGGAGCTGGACGTCGAGCTGGAAGGCATGCCGGAGAAACGTGAAGCGACGAAAGCGGTCGGTTCCGGCTACGCCATTTACGTTTTCCCGCAATTCACCTTCGACCCGGAGACGAACCGGATGAGCATGAACGTCGATTCGAATTACTATGTCGATATCGAGAAGCTGCCGGCCGGCTATGATCCGGATGAAATCCGGAACGCGGGCGAAGCTTGGGTGAAAGAAGGCGCGGGAACGGTCGAGGAATGGACGGGCGACCGGATCTACAAGCAGATGCAGGGCGCTTCCCTGTACTTGACCGGTCAGAAGACCGGATTGACCCGGACGTTCGTCGTGAAGACGATCGACGGCGCGGATTATGCATTGAAGTTCAATCAGCCGCAGGGTGAAGCTTCGGAAGGATTTCTGCCGCTTGCCTTTGCGTCGGTGAATTCCATCGTGAACACGAGCCGTTAAAGAAACGGTTGTCAGGAATGCCGTTTCGCCTTGACGGACAAGGCGAAACGGCTTTTCCTGTGGCATACATACCTGGGAGGGACTCATGGCATGAGAACGATCAAGATCGGCAT
Source organism: Thermobacillus xylanilyticus (assembly GCF_907165215.1). Lineage (GTDB taxonomy): Bacteria > Bacillota > Bacilli > Paenibacillales > Paenibacillaceae > Thermobacillus > Thermobacillus xylanilyticus. The sequence continues at coordinate 13,979 of NZ_CAJRAY010000044.1, forward strand.
TATCGGCAGCGGCGGAATCGCGCGGGCGCACGTGGAAGCCTACAAGCAGCTCCCGTACGTCGAAGTGGCGGCGGTGGCGGATGTTGTGCCGGGACGGGCGAAGCAATTTGCCGAGGCGCAAGGGCTGGCGAACGCGGCGGCATTCGATTCGCATGATGAACTGCTCAAGCTGCCGCTTGACGGAGTCAGCATCTGCACGCCGAATGTCGCCCACTATCGGACGACGATCGATTCGCTGCGCGCCGGCAAGCATGTGCTGCTCGAAAAACCGATGTCGGTGACGCTCGCGGAAGCGGTGGATATGGTGGCCGCGCAGAAGGAGGCGGGCACGTTGCTGTCGATCGGTTTTCAGCCGCGCTACGATCCGAACATGAAGCTGCTCAGGGAGATCGTCCAGTCCGGTCGGCTTGGCAATATCTACTATGTCGAAGTGGGCGGCGGACGCCGGAGGGGAATGCCGGGCGGCACGTTCATCCGCAAGGAGCTGGCCGGCGCCGGAGCGCTCGCGGACATCGGCTGCTATTCGCTGGACATGGCGCTGAACGCCCTCGGCCATCCGCGGCCGGTGACGGTGTCGGCGTACGCCTCGAACCTTTTCGGCCGGAACCCGAAGTATCATCCCGAAGCGGACAAGTTCGAGGTGGAAGATTTCGGCGTCGCGATGATCCGGTTCGAGAACGATCTGGTGCTGCAGTTCAAGATTTCCTGGGCCATGCACATGGACACGCTCGGTCCGACGCTCTTCCTCGGCACGGAAGCGGGGCTCAAGGTGACGCCGTACGGCACCGGCCCGTGGTCGGGCGCCTGGGACGGCAAAATCGGCTCGATGACGCTCTATCACGATGAATTCGGCACCCATACCCATACGGAAATTCCGTTGATCGAGCACAAGACGAACCTGTTCTTCGAGAAGGTGCGCGATTTCGCCGAAGCGGTGCGGGACGGCAAGCCGGCGCCGATTCCGGGCGAGCAGATTCTCATTCAGCAGGCGATCATCGACGGCGTGCTCCGCTCCGCGGAAGCGAAGCGGGAAGTGGAGATCAAGCTGCCGGAGTAATTGAACACAGCGAAACGTCCGGATTTGTTATCCGGACGTTTTTTCTTTTGGATTGACATGAAGTCTGATCCGATTTACATGAACAAGTTGAACTGTTGATCATAAATGCTATTATTTAACATTGAACGTTCAGGAAACAGAAAGGGGGGCCCCCATGCGCAGAAACTTTCGATGGATGCAGTATAACACATTGCGCAATCAGATGTTGTTCGGATTTGTGCTGGTCATGGTTGCTGTCCTCAGCGTCGTGGCTCTGTCAACGTTTCAATCGGTATCCGCCCTGCTCAAGAACAATGCCAAGGTCAACATTCAGGATACGGCTGTACAGGCGAGCGGACGGCTGGAAGGCGTGCTGAAGCAGATTGACATGCTGTCGACGCAGGCGGCGACCGATGGTTACGTGCAGCAATTGCTGTTGAAAGAACATGAAGGTTTCACGACGACCTTTGCCGAACGGCAGAAACTGTCGCCGATCATCCACAGGATCCGGATGTATTCCAACGGGATCAAGTCCGTCGAATTGTACAATTTTGGAGGAAGAAAGATGTTTCCTCTGGACGGCAACTCGCTGCAGGACCGGATTGATGCGGATTCGATCGTACAAGCGGTGGAAAGCAGGGGAAGCCTTGTCTGGTTCGGCGTTGACCCGAACGACCGCGATGCGATTCTGGCGATTCGGCTCGTCAAACTGATCGACAGCAACTTTGCTCCCGGCGGATTCCTGCTCGTACGGATGAACCGCGATCTGTTTGAACTGAGGGATTTACAGCACGATGCGGAAGGCGAATATGAATTGCTTCTCGTGGATGCGGACAAGCGGCCGATCACATCCAGTCTGACGGATTTGGAAGAGGCTGCCGCGGAACGCATTGTCAACGATTTGAGCGGCACGATCAGATTGAATGGCAAGTTGTGGATGGTTGTCAAGCAAACGTCCGGCGTAACCGGCTGGACTCTGTACATCTTGACTCCCATCAGCCGCATTACGGAAGGCATTTCGGTTCTCCGTACGGCAATCATTATCCCGGCATTCCTCGGGTTCGTGCTGTATCTGCTGCTATCGCTGTTCCTGTCTGAAATCATTACCAAACCGATTAAGCAATTGAGGCGGACGATGCGGGAGACGCGGCTCGGTACGTTGAAGCCGGTCGAACATGTATCTTCGACGATCGAAATCCAGGAACTGAATCGGACGTACAACAGCATGGTGGAAGACCTCAACAATTTGATCCGGCTCGTCTACGAAAAGGAAATTTTGCAGAGCCGCGCGGAGTTGAAAGCGCTTCAAGCCCAGGTGAACCCGCATTTTCTGTTCAATACGATGGAAGTGCTGTATCGATCCCTGCGCCAGCGCGGGGATCGCGAATTGGCGGAGTTTGTCATTACATTGTCTGAATTTTTTCGATATACGATTTCGAGAAATCAACGCGACGAATGGGTTACGTTGGAAGAGGAGATCTCCCATATCGAGAAATATTTGCAGATCATGCGAAAACGGCTGGGCGTCAGATTGTCGTGGCAGATCCGTTTGCCGCAGCAGTTGGCCTGCGTTCCGATTCCCAAGCTTCTTGTTCAACCGATTGTGGAAAATGCGATCGTCCATGGCATTGAGGAGAAAATCGGTGAAGGCAAAGTTACCATTGCAGCTTGGCGCAAGACGAAGGAAGAGGAAATCATCATTGAAGTTGCCGACGACGGCGTCGGGATGAACGGACAGGCGCTTGAGGCGCTGTCAGGTTCCATACATACCGGTGACGTGCCGTCCGCGAAAGGCTCAGGATTCGGTCTGGCCAATGTGGAGCGGCGGTTGAGATTGTCCTATCGTTATCCGCCCGGCACAAGCAGCATTCAAATCGACAGCCGCGAAGGCGAAGGAACCAGAGTGCGGATTACGATACCGCGAGAACGGAGGGAGACATGATGAAAGAAGCTACTGTGTTGATCGTGGAAGACGAACCGATGACGCGGGAAGGTTTGCGGAAGGCGCTGGAATCCTGGGGGGCCGGAAAATATCGGTTCGACGTCAAGGACAACGGCTTCGAAGCGCTGGAATATATCAGAAATCATGCGGACATCGAATTGCTGATTACGGACATTCGCATGCCGGGGATGAGCGGTCTGGATCTGGTGCAGGCGTTGAAAGAGAAGAAGCAGGGCGGGATTCCGCCGGTCATTCTCATTTCCGGATATGCGGAGTTTGAATATGCCCAGCGGGCCATTCATCTCGGGGTGGTGGAATATTTGCTGAAACCGGTCAGCGACTGCAAACTCATCGAAGCGGTGGAACGGGCTCTGGCCGACTATGAAAACCGGGTGCGCATCGGACTCATGGAGAAGATCATGGATCCGGTTTTGATCGATGCCAGCAGACAGCTCGGCGGCGCGGGCGATGCCGTTGCCGAAGCGGTGCGCTATATTGACGAGCATTTGCCGGAGCCGCTGAGATTGAAGGATATTGCGGACCAGGTCCATCTGAATCCGAGTTATTTCAGCGTACTGTTCAAGGAACAGATGGGGATTACATACAGCGACTACGTAACCCGGCGACGCATCCAGCGGGCGAAGGAACTGCTCGTGAAAACGAAATTGCCGATCGGAGATATCGCACAAAAGGTTGGTTACATCCACGTGAAATATTTCAACAAGATGTTCAAGGAGTATGAACACTGCACCCCCGGGGAGTACCGCAAACAAAATCAAACCTGGCCCGAACCTAAAAATATTTGGAAGTTTCCCTAATGACAGCGCCTTATTTCGGTCAAGTTTCGTCAGCTACAATCGACATGAAGGTAAGCGCATTCAACGAACGGTTGCCTTCAATTTCAGATGTCAGGGGGAAATCGCATGAAGAGAAAGACGTTGGCATTCATGCTGCTGTTCGCTGCGCTGACATGGGTACTGGCTGCCTGCGGCGGCTCGGGCAAAGACAGCGGCGGCGGCAACGGATCGGGACCGGAAAATTCCGGCGCCAGTTCCGAAGCTTCAAGCAGAGAGACAAGCCCGGGCGGTGAAGTCACGCTGAATCTCATGCATCTGTGGCCGGAAGGCAGCAACTTCGCACAATACAAAATCGTTTCCTCGATCGTGGAGCAATTCCAGCAGGAGAACGAGAATATCAAAATTTCGGTCGAAGTTTTGGATAACGAACAATACAAAGACAAGCTGAAGGTACTTTCGGCTTCCAACAGCCTGCCCGACATCGGCTTCACCTGGGCGGCCGGTTTCATGGAACCGTATGTCAAAGGAAATGAATTCGCTCCGCTCAATGATTTGCTTGAAGGCGAATTGAAGGGGCAGTTCGTCGCGGGAACGACAGAAGGCTATACGTTCGACGGGACAACCTATGCGCTGCCGGTTGAACTTAACATTGTGCCGGTCTTCTACAACAAGGCCATATTTGCCGAGTACGGGCTTGAAGTGCCGAAAACGTATGAGGACCTGAAAGAGATTATCCAGACGCTGAACAATAACGGCGTCAATCCGGTCGCGCTGGGCGGCAAGGATGCCTGGACCGCATCGTTCTGGTATATGTACTTTGCCGATCGTCTCGGCGGGGACAACCTGATGGATGAAGCTGTTGCCAATGAAGATTTCACGGCTCCGGAATTGCGCGAAGCCGCCGTTTACGCCCAAGAGCTTGTTGACATGAATGCGTTTCTGAAAGGTTTTGTCGGGTTGTCGAACGAGGAAGCGAAGGCCGAATTTATGAACGAAAATGCGGCGATGTATATGATGGGCGCGTGGGAAGTTCCCAACTATACGACGAACCCGGATGTGCCGCAAGAATTCAAGGATAAGATCGGATTCTTCAAATTCCCGGTGATGGAAGACGGCCGCGGCAATGTGAACAACTGGGTCGGCGGTCCGGGCGTCGGTCTGTTCGTCTCCGAAAATTCGAAGCACAAGGAAGAAGCCAAGAAATTCGTCAGCTACTTCGTCCAGAAATGGGGCGAGATTTCCGTATCCGAAGCGGGCGTCATTCCGGCGACGAAAGTCGATACGAACGCGGTCAGCCTCCCGCAAATGTACATCGATCTTCTGAACGAGCTCAACAATGCGAACAAAGTGACCCTCTATCTTGATGTACAGATGAAGCCCGTTGCTTCGGAAGAGCATCACAATCTGATCCAGGCGCTGTTCTCCAAAGACATCACGCCGGATGAATTCATCTCCCGGCAGGATGCGGTTCTGAAGGAAGGCAAGTAAGGCTCGGGTACTGAAGAACAGGGACGCGCGCCCGAATCGTACGGATGATGTACGGGAGGCGCGTCCTTTCCTTGTTTCATCCATGAAAGGGGAGCCACCTACGTGAACAAAGTCATGTCGAACAAGGCGGTCATTGCCCTGTACGTGCTGCCTTCGGTCCTGCTCATCTTGTCAATCGTTTATTTGCCGATTCTGTTTACCGGCTATTACGGTTTTTTCGACTGGAACGGCGTAAGCGACATGCAATTTACCGGTCTGGGCAATTACAAGAAATTGCTCCGGGATCAGCAGTTCTGGAATAGCGCGTGGCATTCGCTGTGGTTCGCGCTCATGTCGACACTCAGTCTGATCGCCTATTTGCTTGTGGCTTTGCTTCTGAGCGGCAAGCTGAGCGGCTCCAACCTGCTGCGCAAGATTTACCTCGTGCCGATGCTGCTGTCTTCAGTTGCCATCGCGCAGCTCTGGCTCAAGGTCTATCATCCTTCATCCGGCATTCTGAACACAATCCTTGAGTTCATCGGGGTGCAGAATACGCCGAACTGGCTGGCAGATCCCGACATCGTGCTGTGGGCGATATTCGTACCGATCCTGTGGCAGTACGCGGGTTTTTATATCTTGATCTACTATGCCGCGCTGAAAAACATACCGGAAGCGGTCATCGAGGCGGCGCGGATCGACGGCGCGAACCCGCTTGTCATCGCATGGCGGATCAAGGTTCCGCTGATCAGTGAAGTGATCAAAGTGACGGTCGTGCTCGCGGTTGTCGGTTCGCTGAAATATTTTGATCTGATCTATATCATGACAGGAGGCGGACCGAACCGGGCGAGCGAAGTGATGGCCTCCTATATGTATTCGAAGGCATTCAAATCATTTGATTTCGGATACGGGAGTTCCATCGGATTCAGTCTGTTGCTGATCTGCCTCGTCGCAACCTGGCTGATTCGGATGCTGACCGCTTCCCGGGACAAGATTCAATACGGCGGTTAAGGAGGACGTTCGATTGAATGATTAAGACCCGATTGATTATGGCGGCAACTTCCGTAGTTTTCGTCAACCGAACTGCCCCCCGGTTGGGAAGCAAGATCGGAAGAGGGATTCTGTACATCATTCTGATCGCCGCTGCCATTGTGCAGTTGCTGCCCCTCGTATGGCTGCTGCTGTTTTCGCTGAAGAATAATCAGGAAATCTTCAACTTGCCGCCGTTTGCTTTGCCCGAGCGATTCCGCTGGGAGAATTACAGCAATGTGTGGTCGCACGGCAAGATCGATACGTACTTTGTCAACAGCGTCATGGTGACGGCGTTGTCAGTGCTGCTGACGGTTCTGCTGGCGAGCTTCGCCACCTTCGCGCTGACCCGGATGAACTGGAAGTGGCGGGCGCCGGTACTCGGATTGTTCATGGTCGGTTACATGATTCCGATCCATTCCGCTCTGATTCCGTTGTTTATTTTGTTCCGCAATATTCAATTGATCGACAATCCGCTGAGCCTGATCCTTTCCTATACGGCTTTCAACCTGCCGATTACCATCATGATCATGCTCGGCTTCTACTACGCGCTCCCCAGGGAGATCGAGGAAGCTGCGGTGATGGACGGATGTTCGGTTCATCAGTTGTTCTTTCAAATTATTTTACCGATGACAACATCGGTCATGGTGACCGCCGCGATTATCAACATGATCTACAACTGGAATGAGTTTGTTTTCGTCAATACGTTCATCAGCTCTGACGCCCGTAAAACATTGACCGTCGGCGTGCAAAATTTTGTCGGGCAGTATTCGATGGACTGGGGCGCCATCGGCGCGACGCTGATGATCAGCACCATCCCTGTGCTGCTGGCGTATTTTATTATGAGCAACCGAATCGTGGAAGGCATTGCAGCAGGATCGGTGAAAGGTTGATCGGTTCTTGCATCTATCGCAGCGATCAAATTTCCCGCCAGGGGACATATCCGGGGTCCGCGCCGCCTTGTCGAAAACGGCGGCAGCGGGCACTTTTTTGACACGCATTTGCAAACGCTTGCATGAAATGCGAAAATAAGTTCTGAAAATTGCGGCAAATCGTCGATTTGTGCGCTCGCCCGGGAAATATTAACGCGGGAAATCACGCTCGGAAAATGACGCGGCAAGCGGCCATGCATGGCATTTGGATCGGATACGATGGACAAACTTGCGCCGGATGCGCTAACCTTGTATTGGAATACTGCCGGCCGGAGAGGCGGCGGCCGGCAAGAGAAAGGCTGAGCAGAAACGTGAAATTCAGGCCCTGCATCGACTTGCACCAGGGTAAGGTCAAACAAATTGTCGGCGAAACGTTAAACGACAGCGGCCAGGGGTTGGTCGAGAACTTCGTCTCCGAACGCGAACCGGCCTATTATGCGGAGCTCTTCCGAAAGGACGGTCTGACCGGCGGGCATGTGATCATGCTCGGACCGGGCAACGAAGAAGCCGCGGCGGAGGCGCTGGCCGCCTGGCCGGGCGGACTCCAGATCGGGGGCGGCATTACGGCGGACAATGCGGCGGCATGGCTCGAGCGCGGGGCGTCGCATGTCATCGTCACGTCGTATCTGTTCCAGAACGGGCGGCTTCGCGAAGATCATCTCGAGCGGATCGTCAGCGAGGTCGGCCGGGACCGGCTCGTCATCGACCTGAGCTGCAAGCGCAAGGACGGCCGCTGGTACGTTGTGACCGACCGCTGGACCGTGTTCAGCGATTTCGAGCTGAATGAAGCGAATATCCGCGGCCTTGAGCAGCACTGCGCGGAATTTCTCGTGCATGCCGTCGATGTGGAAGGGAAGCGCACCGGCATCCTCGCCGATCTGGCGGAGCAGCTTGCCGCCTGGACGACGATTCCGACCACTTACGCCGGCGGGGCGCGGTCGCTGGATGACCTGGCGCTGTTCCGGAAGCTGACGCAAGGCAAGCTGGACATTACCGTCGGCAGCGCGCTCGATCTGTTCGGCGGCGAACTGAAATACCGCGATGTCGTCGCTTTCTGCCGCGGAAAAATCGAATCATGAGACGGGGGATGGCGCCATGAAATTGAAGCAAGGCCAGAAACTGCTGTTCATCGGCGATTCGATCACGGACTGCGACCGCAGCAAACCGGACGGCGAAGGGCTGTTCGATGCGACCGGCCGCGGCTACGTGACGATTGTCAACGCGCTGCTGACGTCCACTTATCCGGAGCTCGGCATCCGCGTCGTCAACAAGGGGATCAGCGGCAACACGGTGCGCGACCTGAAAGCGCGCTGGGAGACGGACGTCATCGCGCAGCGGCCGGACTGGCTTTCGATCATGATCGGAATCAACGATGTGTGGCGGCAGTTCGACGTGCCGTTCATCAAGGATTGGCACGTGTACATCGACGAATATGAGGCGACGCTGCGCGAACTGGTGCAAAGGTCGAAACCGGGCGTAGAGGGGCTCGTCCTGATGACGCCCTTCTACATTGAACCGAATGAAGCGGATGCGATGCGCGCGGCGATGGACCGATACGGCGCTGTGGTGAAGCGGATCGCCGAAGAAGAGGGGGCGCTGTTTGTCGACACGCAGGCGGCGTTCAATAAGGTGCTCGGGACGCTGTATGCCGGCACGCTGGCTTGGGACCGTGTCCATCCGACGCAGGCCGGCCATATGATTCTGGCGCGGGCGTTCCTGAACGCCATCGGTTTCGATTGGTCCAAAATGGCGCAGTAACCGGAGCTCCGAACGATTCGAACGGACGGGAGCGTGTGCCCGAATGAGCCTGTTTCCGCAGCGGATCATGACCGGTCGATTCCGGCCGGTTGTGACCGCTTATTATTTTAAAGAGTGGCGCGGCTACGAGATGGACGACCATACGCATCCGTCGATGGAGATCATGTATGTGATCAGCGGAGCGTGCCGGGTGGAATTCGGTCCCGGCACCGACGGACGGCGTGCGTACGGACTCAAGAAGGGCGAGTTTATTTTCCTCAATGCCGCCGTTCCGCACCGCCTGGTCGTGCCGGAGACGTGCCGGATGCTGAATTTGGAGTTCCGTTTTGCCGAGCGGTCGGGCGGGCTGCCGTCGATCAACGAGCTGGCGGCGGAAGATCCGGCGCTGGCCTCGCTCATCGCCTGTCCGCGCGATCATCTCGTGCTGCGCGAACCGCATGACATCTACAACGCGCTCAAGGCGCTCGTGCTTGAGCTGGACAATCCGGACGGCCGCGAGCCGCTGGTCCAGATTCTGTTGTCCGAACTGCTGCTTCGCATCGCGGCGCTGCACAAGGAATCGGAAGCGGCGGACGAGCCCGGCGCGGAGCGCTACGTGCGGCAGGCGGCCGCGTTCATGCACGAGCATTACGACCGGCCGCTGCGCATCGCGGACATTGCAGCAAGCGTGAACCTCCACCCGGTTTACTTGCAGCGGATTTTCAAGCGGTCGACCGGCCAATCCGTCATGGGCTACCTGACGGCATTCCGGATGGAGAAGGCGAAGATGCTGCTCCGACAGACCGACATCCCGGTGGCCGACATTGCGGATTACGTCGGCATCGGCAGCCGGCAATATTTTCACGACCTGTTCAAGAAACATGCCGGCATGACGCCCGCCGCCTACCGTCGTTCATTCGGGACAGAGCGCTACTCGGACATTTAAGTTTCGATTACGGACATATCGGCGGTCAAATGGCTGCGATTGCGATAACGCTTTCGCTCTCCCGTTGGTACAATGGGGATGACGGGCGTGAGCCCGGAGCCAACGAACGGGAGGGCGATTTGCTTGTCATTCAAAGTGGCGTTCATCGGCGCGGGCAGCATCGGATTTACGCGCAGTCTGCTGCGGGATCTGCTGTCGGTGCCGGAATTCCGGAACATCCGCGTTGCGTTTACGGACATCAGCGAACGCAACCTCGAGATGGTGCGCCAGCTTTGCCAGCGTGACATCGACGAGAACGGACTGTCGATCCGGATCGAGGCGACGACTGACCGGCGGGAAGCGCTGAAGGACGCGAAATATGTGCTGAACACGATCCGCGTCGGCGGGCTGGAAGCTTTCCAGACGGACATTGACATACCGCTCCGCTACGGCGTCGACCAGTGCGTCGGCGATACGCTGTGCGCGGGCGGCATCATGTACGGCCAGCGGGGCATCGCTGTCATGCTGGACATCTGCAAGGACATCCGCGAAGTGGCGGCGAAGGATGCGCTCCTGCTCAACTACGCGAATCCGATGGCGATGCTGACGTGGGCGTGCAACAAATACGGCGGCGTCCGTACAATCGGCCTCTGCCATGGCGTGCAGCACGGGCACAAGCAGATCGCCGATGTGTTCGGTCTGAAGAAAGAGGAAGTCGACATCATCTGCGCCGGCATCAATCATCAAACGTGGTACATCCAGATTCGGCACAAGGGCCGCGATCTGACGGGCGAGCTGCTCGAGGCGTTCGAGCGCCATCCGGTATACAGCCGGACCGAGAAGGTGCGGATCGACATGCTGCGCCGGTTCGGCTACTACAGCACGGAGTCGAACGGACACCTGAGCGAGTATGTACCGTGGTACCGGAAGCGCCCCGAAGAGATCCGCGACTGGATCGATCTCGGGAGCTGGATCAACGGCGAGACAGGGGGTTATCTGCGCGTCTGCACCGAAGGCCGGAACTGGTTCGAGACGGATTTTCCGAATTGGCTGAAGGAGCCTCCGCTCAAGTTCCGTCCGGAAGACCGCGGCTACGAGCACGGTTCGTTCATCATCGAGAGCCTGGAGACGGGCCGCGTCTATCGCGGACATTTCAACGTCGTGAATGGCGGCGTCATCTCGAACCTGCCGGACGACGCGATCGTGGAAGTGCCGGGCTATGTGGACGCGAACGGCATCTCCATTCCGCATATCGGCGATTTGCCGCTCGGCCCGGCCGCCGTCTGCAATGCCAGCATCAGCGTGCAGCGGCTCGCCGTCGAAGCGGCGGTGCGCGGCGACGACTTCCTGCTGCGCCAGGCGTTCATGATGGACCCGCTCGTCGGCGCGGTGTGCAATCCGAAGGAAATCTGGCAGATGGTCGACGAGATGCTTGTCGCACAGGAGCAATGGCTGCCGCAATACAAGGAGGCGATTGCGGCGGCGAAAGCGCGGCTCGAAGCCGGTCGGGCGGCGGGCACGCTCATTCCGACGCGCGACTATCAAGGCGCGGCGCGGCTTAAAGTGAAGACGGTCGAAGAGATGGAGCGCGACCGCGAAGCGGCGACGAAGAACGCGGCCGCGGCGGACAAGGGGCAGGACCGCGAGAAGGCGAAGCACTAGAAGCTGTGGCCGATGCCGAACTCGTCGGACGGCGCGCCGGTTGCGCCGCGCTGCCGGTACTCCATCGGCGTGCAGCCGAACCGCTGCTTGAACACCGTGTTGAAGTAGCTCATATTGTTGAACCCGACTTCATAAGCGATGTTCATGATCTTCTTGTCGGTGGAGCGGAGCAGGATCGCGGCCTGCCGGACGCGGTACAGGTTGATGTACTCCACCGGGGTCGCCGCCGTGATCCGCTTGAAGAAGCGGCAGAAGTATGCTTCGCTCATCGACACGGTCGAGGCGAGCTCGCGAAGCCGGATCGGCTCGGCATAATGGCGCTCGATATATTCGAGCGCCTCTTTGATGCGCTCCGTCTGCTGGTCTGCGCCCGCGCGGCGCGTCTGCTCCGTGCGGGAAGCGAGCCGGAGCAGGAGCGAGACGCATGTCTGGAGCATGCCGCGGACGGCCAGCTCGTACCCGTGCGGTCTCGCCCGGTCAATTTCAAACAATTGCTTCAAGATATCCAGCAAGGCGGCGCTGTCCCCGTTCATCCGGTCGAGATGGACGGGGACTTCGTATTGCCGTTCCAGCAGCGGGCGGATATACCGCTGGTGGATGAGATCGGGGGCGCTGCCCGACAGCAGATCCGCATGGAACACGGCGGCGGAGAAGGAACAGCCCTCCTCGCCGGCCACCGAGCCGGAGTGCAATTCGCCGCTGCCGACGAAGATCGCTTCACCGGCTGACACCGCATAGTCCTTCGTCCCCACGCGAAGGTTCGCCCGGCCTTCCGTTACCATGAAAAATTCCAGCTCGTCGTGCCAATGCAGATCAAGCAGCGGCTGATCCGGCGGACAATGGAAATGATACATCCTGACCGGAAAAGCGGGACTGCCGTGCCGGCGGGCTTCCTTCAGCAGCGCTTTGTTCATCGGGATGGTCCTCCTTGGGACGTTCTGGAGCAAATTAGTCAAAATCCTGATATAATCAGACAAAAATCAGGGATGAAGGCGTTATCAGACGACAATATCATTATAGACAGAGCAAGGGAGGGATCGCAAATGAAGTTTACCGACGGTTATTGGATGGTGCGCAAAGGCGTCGAAATTCAATATCCGACCGAAGTGCGTGACGTGGCGGTCCATGACGGCGCCGTGTCCGTGTACAATGCGACCAAGTTCGTTCGCACCAAAGGCGACACGCTGAACGCCGCGCTGCTCACGTGCGAAATCAGCTCGCCGCTGCCGGACGTTCTTCGCGTGAAGTGGTACCATCATGCGGGATTGCGGGAGAAGGGGCCTCGTTTCACCATCAACGCGGATGTGAACCACAAGGCGGAGATCGAGCGGCACGAAGATCATGTAACGGTCAGAAGCGGCCGCCTGACGGCGCGGATCAAGCAGCCGGCCTGGGGATTGGAGTTTTTCTACGACGATCGCCGCATCACCGGAACCGGTGCAAAAGGCGCGGGCTACATTCTTGATCACGGCAAACCGTACTTCCGCGAAATGCTCGATCTCGGCGTCGGCGAACTGGTTTACGGTCTCGGCGAACGGTTCACCCCGTTTCTCAAGAACGGACAAGTCGTCGACATCTGGAACGAGGACGGCGGCACGGCCAGCGAGCAGGCGTACAAGAACGTGCCGTTCTATCTGTCGAGCGGCGGCTACGGCGTGTTCGTGAACCATCCGGAGCGCGTCTCTTTCGAGATCGCGTCCGAAATCGTCTCGAAGGTCGGCTTCAGTGTCGAAGGCGAATCGCTCGAGTATTTCATCGTGGGCGGCGAGACGCTGAAGGATGTGCTGGACAACTATACGAAGCTGACCGGCCGGCCGGCGCTGCCGCCGGCGTGGTCGTTCGGGCTGTGGCTGACGACGTCATTCACGACGGATTATGACGAGACGACGTGCAACAGCTTCATCGACGGCATGGCCGACCGGAACATTCCACTGCACGTCTTCCACTTCGACTGTTTCTGGATGAAGGAATACCAATGGTGCGATTTCGAATGGGATCCCGCCGTGTTCCCCGATCCGGAAGGGATGCTGAGACGGCTCAAGGCGCGTGGCCTCCACATCTGCGTCTGGATCAATCCGTACATCGCGCAGAAATCGCCGCTGTTTAAAGAAGGGATGGAGCGCGGCTACCTCGTCAAGCGGCCGAACGGCGACGTCTGGCAATGGGATATGTGGCAGGCGGGCATGGGCCTCGTCGACTTTACGAACCCGGATGCGGTGCGCTGGTATCAAGGCAAGCTGAGAAGACTGCTTGACATGGGCGTGGATTGCTTCAAGACGGATTTCGGCGAGCGGATTCCGACCGACGTCGTCTGGTTCGACGGCTCCGATCCGCAGAAAATGCACAACTATTACACGCATCTTTACAATAAGGCGGTATTCGAACTGCTCGAGCAATACCGGGGCAAGGGCGAAGCGATGCTGTTCGCCCGCTCGGCGACGGCCGGCGGCCAGATGTATCCGGTCCACTGGGGCGGCGACTGCTCGGCGAACTACGATTCGATGGCCGAGACGCTGCGCGGCGGCCTGTCGCTCGGCCTCAGCGGCTTCGGATTCTGGAGCCACGACATCAGCGGCTTCGAACGCACGGCGCCCGCCGACATTTACAAGCGCTGGGTCGCCTTCGGACTGCTCTCCTCGCACAGCCGCCTGCACGGCAATGAATCGTACCGCGTCCCGTGGCTGTTCGACGAGGAGTCGGTCGATGTGCTCCGTTTCTTCACCGAGTTGAAATGTACGCTCATGCCGCATCTTTTCACCTATGCGGTCGAAGCGAAGGAGCGCGGCCTGCCGATGATGCGCGCGATGGTGCTCGAGTTCCCGGACGACCCGACGTGCCACTATCTCGACCGGCAATACATGTTCGGGGAGCGGCTGCTTGTCGCGCCGATCTTCAATGACCGGGGCGAAGTGCTGTACTATGTGCCGGAAGGGCGCTGGACGAATCTGTTGACCGGCGAGACGGTCACCGGCGGCAAATGGTACCGCGAGAAGCACGGCTACATGTCGCTTCCGCTGCTCGTCCGTCCGAACTCGTTGATTGCCATCGGCGCGAACAACCAGCGGCCGGACTACGATTATGCGGACAACGTGACGTTCCATCTGTTCGAGCTGGAGGACGGTCAGACGGCCAAAGCGGTCGTTCACGATCTGCAAGGCTGTCCGGTTCTGACCGTCAGCGCATCCCGCACCGGCGGCACCATCGAAATTGCAGCGGATGGCGCCGTAAAACCGTGGCACGTCGTGCTGCGCGGTATCCAAGGTACGCCGTCGGTTGAAGGCGCATCGGCGGAAGCGACGCCTCAAGGGATAAAGCTGTCACCGGCTGCCGGCGCGTCCCGCGTCAGAGTTGAAATCCAGCATTGATGTGCTGATGACATTCAAACCCGCGCCAGCATGAACACATGAAGGCGCGGGTTTTTGTTGTCTGTGTGATTGGGACGTTCGACCATTGCTCGGGGACAGTGCAAACACATATCGGGAAAACCCGGGTGGGCAGGCGGATTCTGCTTTGAATGCCGAGCATCGGGGCTTGATTTGAGCGGCATTTTTACTTATTATATATTTCCGCTGCGGCTCGATCCTATTCTGAGCTTGCAGACATGTTAAAATTCCAGAAAAAAACTTGTTGCAAAACCCTAGCGAGCTGTGATATATTATAAAAGTCGCCGCTGAAACGGCGGACGACGAAGATGGTTCCTTGA
>NZ_CAJRAY010000045.1 GCF_907165215.1 Thermobacillus xylanilyticus
GATCGTCTGGCCAAATACCGGTTTGAGGTGCGAAAAGTCAGCCGGGACGGATTTGTGAGCTATGACGGCGTACGCTATGGCGTTCCCTGGAAGTACAGCGGGCGGGACGTGAAGGTGCGGGACATCAATGGATTCATCGAGATCTACCGGGAACAAGAGCTCATTGCCCAGCACAAGAAACAGCATCGATCACGGACGCTGGTGATGTGTGAACACCAATACGCGAACCTCAGCACGGCCCAGGGGTATGCATACCCGAAGCCGCAGGGCATCCGGATTCCGGTGCAGGACGTGGAAGTGCGATCGCTGGATGTGTATGAGCGGCTGATGGAGGTGGGAACATGATCGAGCTGGAGCAAGCTCGCCACCGTTTGGAAGAGCTCGGATTGGGACAAGCCGCCCAATCGTTGGATGCGATCCTCGAAGCTGCAAGTCGCAGCCAGAGCACCTATCTGTCGTTCCTGAATGAGCTGCTGGAGGCAGAGCTTCAGGAGCGTCAGCGCCGAAACGTCGAGGTGCGCATGAAACTGGCGCATCTTCCGTACCGGCGCACCTTGCAGGAGTTCGACTTCTCCTTTCAGCCGGGCATAGACGAACGGCTCATCCGGGAACTTGCAGGACTCACGTTCATCGGCAGGCAGGAAAACGTGCTGTTTTTGGGTCCACCCGGCGTAGGCAAGACCCATTTGGCGATTGCCCTCGCCATGGAGGCCATTGGACAAGGATTGCCGGTGTATTTCGTTTCGCTTGCCCAGCTTGTCAACGATTTGCGAAAGGCCTATGAGGAGAATCGTTTGGACAAGCGGATGCGCGTGTATCTGAGGCCGCGCTTGCTCATTGTGGATGAAGTGGGGTATCTGCCCCTGGATCCGCTTGCGGCGAACCTGTTTTTCCAGTTGGTTTCGGCCCGCTATGAGAAGGGGAGCATGATCCTGACGAGCAACAAGAGCTTTGGGGAATGGGGCGAACTGATGGGTGATCCTGTTCTGGCGACAGCGGTGCTGGATCGGCTACTGCATCACTGCCATGTCGTCAACATTCGCGGGAACAGCTACCGCCTCAAGGACAAAGTAAAAACCGGAATCTATTCGACACCAGGCACACAGGTGGGTCAATTTTATTCCGGCGCTGGTGGGTCAAATGAATTCCGGCGTTGACA
>NZ_CAJRAY010000046.1 GCF_907165215.1 Thermobacillus xylanilyticus
GAGCCGCAAGGGCAACTGCTACGACAACGCCTGCATCGAATCGTTCCACAGCATACTCTCTCAAAAAGGAACTCGTTTATCTGGAAAAGTTCAAGACCCGCAAGGAAGCGCAAAGCAAGATTTTTGAATATATCGAGTTTTTCTACAATCGCAAACGAGTCCATTCGGCGATCGGGTATCTCACACCCATTCAATGCGAACAAATGTACGATTATGTTGCGTAATTTTCTCGATTCCATGTGTCCAATCTATTGACAGAGGTCCAGGGGATATTGCGAATCCACTGACGTTGAATCTTTATACGTATGTGCTTAATAATCCATTAATTTATATAGATCCTAGTGGTCATGCATGTCAGTCAGCAAACGGGAAATATACCCATGCTGGTGATTGTACTAGCAATACTTCAATTTGGATACCCGATGAACTCTACCATGCAAGTAAAGACAAGTCATCAGAATTGTATGGGAAATCGTTTACTGAATTATATACCTTATATGGTGAATATCGTGCTATCAGTGGACTAATGGATAGTGTGAATAATTATTATGCTGAAAAATCGCGTCAAATAGTTTCTTTCATGAATGATATTACAGGTGTCACTGACTTACAAACTTTAGTTGACCCAAATGCTTCACCAATTGATGTATGGATAGCTGCAGCCTCGCTTATACCTGTACCTGGACCTGATGGGATTGATACGAAGCATTTAGGTAAGAAGTTTGGTAAGATGGGAACAGTGGTTTTAAAGCCTAAGGGATTAAAGATTACTGGTTATAGCGAACATGCGATAGAGAGGATGATAGAAAGAGGTTTAACAAAGAAAGATATAGCACGTATTGTTAAGAAACCAATGTTTGTATTAGAACAACGAAACGGTGGACGATACGCCTTTGTGTCGGGTAAGGGTGTCGCTGTTTTAAAGAACGATGGTACTGTAATAACTGTTTGGCATGCGAATGACTACGATAGCAACATGATCGCGATTATCGAGGAGTTGTCAAAATGAGTGTGACTTATTATTGTCCATTATTAAAAGGGACAATTACAGAGGGTAGATGCTTAGATATCAATTATGAAAACATTAGAATGAAAAAACCAGACGAGATAATTTCAATAGGAACTACATTTAATTATACACTTGATGAAATTAGGGAGAAATGCGAAATTTGTCCAAATAATCCTCTATAAATAATTACTTTGATTAACCGCATGTGAGTTTTCGCTCCATGTGGTTTTCTTCATGAATCTTGATTGTAATGATGTTGAAGAGACATATTAACTCTTGATTAAATGTCGGTAACCACATGTGGGAAATCCCTTGTGTGGTTACTGTTTTATTGAAATTACTTATCTACCGTGTAGAAGCAACGTTAGTACGGCATGAATCATGTGTACCCAATCTAAAGAGGCCGGGGAACCGGCCTCACTGGCGAGGAAATGTCTTGAAAATCTCCACAAGTAGCCTTTTCGTCATCTGAATATACCGAATGTCCTTTCCTTTCAGAATGGATATGACGAGTGGGACAGGCTGCCGGATGCCAATCCAATAGACGTTTACTGGGCCATTGGTCAACTGGTAAAGGTTCGGGCAGGACTGGCGGAACATTACGCCTCTACCCTTCGCCGGCTGCACCAGCAGCTCAGTTATCACTATTCGAGTTACAAAAAGTTTTTTCCAGAGTTAGATGGCAAGACGGCTCTTGCCTTCTGGGAGAAGTACCCGTCTCCCCGGTGTTTGAAAGATTTGGCAGAAGCGGAACTGGCCGAATTTCTGAAACGGGAGAGCAACCGTTACTTGTCGCTGTCCAAGGCAAGGCAAATTCTTAGCCTCATCGCCGAAGACGGTGACACCGAGCGGCAATATCAGGATCAGCGGGATTTGATTATCCAGACCCTTGTCAGGACACTACGTTCTTGCAGTGAGGAAATGCGGAAACTGGGGGGTGAAATGAGTGCGTTGCTTGATGAGATCGGATGCACGTTAGACAGCATGCCGGGCATAGACAAGGTGACAGCGGCTTGTTTTGTAGCCGAGATCGGGGCTATTGAGAGATTCGCAAGTGCTGAGAAACTGGCCCGGTTCGCCGGGATTGCGCCAGTCAGGCATGGCACAGGAGGCAAAGACAGACGGTATAAAAGCAAGCAAGGGAACCGGGTTCTTCATGAATTGTTCCGGCAACTGGCCATCCGTCAACTTGTCGTAGCAAAGAGTACCAAGCAGCCGCGAAACCCCTATTTTCTTTACTATTACGAACAGAAACTGAAGGAAGGCAAGTCGAAGCGCCAGGCAATTGTCTGCCTGATGCGTAAACTGGTTAACGTTGTGTATCACCTTTTGAAATATAAGGCCATCTATCAAATGCCGGACATTCCGCAACATAAAGCAGGGTGAAGTGTTTATATTTAACAAGGAAGAGGGTGTGGTTTATAAACTAGGATACGTATGAGGGGGAAATTACAAATCCTCTAAGTTTGAATCTTTATACGTATACCTATAACAATCCTTTAATTTATAGAGATCCGAGCGGACATGTTGTAGAGACTTTGATAGATATAGCGAGTATTGGTTGGAGTGCTTACGATCTCTATAAGAACCCAAGTTGGAAGAATGCTGGATTTTTATTGTGGGACATTGGAGCTGCCCTCCTGCCGTTTCTTCCTGGCTCTTATACTGCAAAAGGCGTAAATTTGTTAATGAAAGCAGATGATTTTGTCAAAGCTCCAACTGGAGTTTGGGCAAAGAAGCCTTTTGAAAGAGGATGGGAAATAGAAAAAGCATTGGGAGGAATGATGAACAACTTCCCGGTAATAGACAAATTTACCGTTGGGGCAAAAGGTATAGCTTCTTCTATTACAAGCATTAAGTCTATTGATGTAACAGCAAAAACGTATCAAAAAGGGAATAACTTTTATAATACAATAAAAGGGTATGTAGATGATTTAGCGAATTTTTCAACGACAACATATGGTGGAGTAACTGTTAAGGTGAATCAGAATACGTCAAGAATATTGGAACTGGCGCTTCCACCTGTGCAATTGACAAAGTCCCAAGCCGATCAACTTGATAAAATTACAAAAGAAGCGTCTAAGAAGGGAGTAAAAATTGTTATTAAGATTATTGAGTAAAAGATAAGGGGCAGTGTATATGGAGTTCAAATCGGTCAGCATTTATGTGACGCCGGACGAAGATTTATTTATTCTCTCTCGAGGAATCTCTAGAAAGTGGGGTGGAGCAATCATTGATATTGAGAGATATCGTTTTTTGGAAAAAAGTTATACAGATGATATGCTTGAGACATGTGTTCTTGAAGCATTTGAGGATTGGAACTCGATTGAACCTGCAGATGAATTAAAGCCGACAGCAATTGAAAAAATCCTAAAGATAAAAGGCTATTTAAAAGCTGTCAAGCGTATGAGTTACATTAATGTTGAATGGGATTCTGATGAGGGTTATAAAATTATACCAACTAAAAATAACGGCAAGAAAGGTTTTGTGCATTTAGAGGAAGAAGCTATCAGTATTGGTGGTACCGTTCGGGATGGAAACTTGGCTCATGCCATTAGAACTGCAATAATAAAATCAAAATAACTTTCTTTCAGCCGCATGCGAGTTTAGCGACTCCATGTGGTTTTCTTTTTGATGGAAAGAACATCTAGACCTTGGGGGAGGAAGACCTCAAGGTCTTTCTTTTATCCCACCCAGTGTCGGGATGAAGCGGGCAGCTTCATCATCAGATACGTAACCGTCATTACCTCAATATGGCATTCCTCCAATATGTTTGTACGCACATACATGCTTGAGATTTATACCCAAAATGTAGGAAAACTCTTACGTGGAGCAGGCCGATTATGGTCAGATAATACCTTAACGAAATTATTTAATGGCTGTTTTGGATCCTCATCCTGAAGACTATTATTACAAGGAATTTTCTCATTACAACTGGTACACTTTTCCTAATGGCAGTACTGCTGATTGGGTTCAGACGATTACTTGCTCTGCTTTGATTACCGAATGGATATAGTACCCAAAATTGTTCTGTTTAGATTGTGTGATAAAGAAAATAAGATTATCCTAAATTTCGAAAGCCCGTAATATCAAACACTGAATATAGTGGATCTGCCTCGCGGA
>NZ_CAJRAY010000047.1 GCF_907165215.1 Thermobacillus xylanilyticus
GGCGCGGGCGCGTGGGCGGGCCGCAAGCGGGAGAGGCGCTTGCGGCAGCGCGGCAGGCAGCCGCATACGGGCAGCGCGCGGCGGATGCGCTCGGGGCGCTGCTCAAGCGGCCGCGGGAGGCGGCCGAGCCGTTCGCGCCCCACGCGCATGGCGCACTGCCGGGCGAGGCGCAGCTCGCCGCTGCGGCTGCGGTGCGCAGCCGGCTGCAGCGCGCCGTGCAGGCGCGCCTCGATGCGCTGCGCGAGCGCGGCCTCGCGGCCGAGCGCGCGCTCGAGCAAGCGCGGCGGCTCGAGCGGATTCGCGCGCTGCGCGCGGAGCGCCGGACGGCTGCAGCGGCCGCCGCCGCCCGGCTGGATGCGCTGCGCGCAAGCTGGCGAAGCTGGCTCGAGAGCTGCGGGCTGCCCGGCGGCCTGTCCCCCGAAGCGGCGCTGGAGACGCTCGACCGGATTGAGATGGCCGCCGGCCACCTTGCAGCCATGGACCGCCTCGATGCGAAGCTGTCCGAGGCGGACGGGCGGCTGCGCGCGCACCGTGCGGCGGTGCGGGCACTGTGCGCCGCCGATGATGCGGCAGCGCGGCTCGCGGACGACGATCCCGCCGCCGCGCTGGAGTTGCTTCGCGCCGCCATCCGGCGCGAAGCGGAAGCGGCCGCCGCTGCGGCCGCGCTTGAGGCGCGGATGAAGGAGCTCGGCTTGCAGATCCGGGAGACGGACGCGCTGCTGGCCGGCCATTCGGATACGGCCCGCGCCTGGTTCGAAGCGGCAGGCGCGGCGGACGAGCAGGCCTACGAGCGGCTGCTGGCCGATGCGCGCGAGGCCAGGCAGCTGGATGAGGAACGCATCCGGATCGAGGTGGAACTGTCATCCGGTCTGTCTGAGGTAGACCGCGAGCGCATGGAATCGCTGCTTGAGCGGCATGATGAAGACGCGCTGCGCGGCTTTGTCGAGCAGACGGCGGAAGCGTGCCGCGCGGCGGAGGATGAGCGGACGCGCCTGCTCGAACGGCGCGGCCGGCTGAGCGAGACGCTCGAGCGGCTCCTTGCGGAAGACATGCGGCGGCCGCTGCTGGACGAGCGTGAAGCGGTCATGGCGCAGCTTGCGGATGAAGCGGAGCGATTCGCGGAACTCGCGGTCATGCAGGCGCTCATCCGCCGGACGCGCGAGACATTCGAACGGGAGCGCCAGCCCGCCGTGCTGCGCCGCGCGTCGGCGTATGCGGCGGCGCTGACGAACGGGCGGTACGTGCGCATCGCCGCACCGTTCGGACGTTCGTCGATCGAGCTGGAATCGGCGGAAGACGGCCGCATCATCGACGCCGCGTTTCTCAGCCGCGGCGCCGCGGAGCAGATTTATCTGGCGATTCGGCTCGCGCTGGCCGACGAAGTCGAGACGGAAGAACCGCTGCCGATGCTGCTGGACGACCTGTTCGTCAACTTCGATGACGCGCGGCTTGACGCGGCCGCCGGGCTGCTTACGCGCATCGTCCGCGAGCGGCGGCGCCAGCTCATTTTTCTGACTTGCCACGCCCACACGGCGGAGCGGCTGGCGGGAAGAATGCCGTTCGCGAAACGCTTGCGTCTCGGATAATCTTGCCTGGTTTTGTCCGCATGGCGCATTGGCGCCGGAAGTCCTTGCGGGTCCGGCGTCCTTTCGCCGTCGGCATCCTGCAGCAATTCGCAAGCTTGCTTCGCTTTTTTGTTGAATTGGCTTCTCCATCCCATAATAAAAGCAGAAACTTCGTCTAATTCAGCCGAAAATCCTGAAATCAGAGGTTTTCGAGAAAATAGACGAAGTTTTTTCTCGCCAAAATTGAGGAAAAAATTCTCGCATGGCAAAAGAGGGCAATCACCGGCCGACGAAGCACAGGGTCTGAGATGGCGTTATGGCGGGACGGCATGGCGTTATCACGAAAACGGTACGGCGGTATGGCAGACGCGGACACGCGTGAACCGCGCACCGCCCGCCGCAGACTGTCGGCCCGCGGTCTGCGAGCCGATCATGTTCCCGGCAGGCTCGGCCGGCGGATGATCTGATACAGCCAGCCGAGGCTGAGGGCGCCGAACAGCGGATACAGCGTCGAGAGCAGCGGGCCGAAGCCGATCTGGCTGCCCGCCCAGCAGACGGAGAGCAGCCCGGCGGTGATTGCCCGATCCGGCCAGCCGAGACGTGCGCTGAGCTGCAGCGTGAGGCCGTAAATGTCGCACATCAGCGTCGTAAAAATCTCGGCGAAAATCAGAAACGTGTAAATCCACTGCAGCACAGCACCGAGCTCGCGGGCGATGCCGCCCATCGGAATGTCGAACTGGGCGATGCCGGGCATCCGGGCGGCCAGCGCGATATGGGCGACGAGCAGCATCGCGCCGATGCCGATGCCGCCGAGCCAGGCGCCGGCGATGATCGTCTTCCGATCACCGATGCGGCTGCCGATCGGCACGAGCACCGCCTGCGCCATCGACAGGTTGAACGCCGCGTACAGCAGGGGAGACGCCCAGGCGGCGAGCTGCGGCGTGTCCGTGCGCATCGTCAGCCAGCGGTCCGCGCCGGGGCCGTGCATGGTGTCCCACAGGATGAGCAGCGTGAAAACGAGCATCGCCGGCACGACGATCGAGTTGACGGTGAGCACGGCGTTCATGCCTCTCCGGAGCAGAAGGAAGACGAGGAAGATCGTTACGAGCAGTCCGGTCTGGTAGGAGATGCCGAGGTGTTCCTTGAAAATTGCGCCCGCGCCGGCAAGCATGACCGCGTTGACGCCGATCAGCACGACGAGCATGAACCGGCTGGCCAACGTTCCCCAGCGCTCGCCGAACAGCGCCTGGTTCAAACTTTCGTAGGAATGGGCTTTGATGCGGGCGGATGCCAGCATCATGCGGGCGCCGATCCAGACGAACAGGACGGATGACAGCAGAATGCCCGCCGTGCCCCAGATGCCGTAACGGGTGAAAAATTGCAGCACTTCCTGTCCCGTGGCGAATCCGGCGCCGACGATGGTGCCGATGAAGGTGAAGGCGATTTGGATTGCTTGGAACGCTCTCATGGCGAAGCCCCCGTCCCGCAGGAATTGCGGCAGCCGCAAGGAAATGGCGCAGGAGTTCGGCCGGCACGCGGCGTGCAGCCGGTATACAGGAGTTTGGCCTGCATCCGGCATGCAGCCGGCACAATGGCGTTCAGTCGGGCGCGCAAAAGGTCAGCCGACGGAGGGCGCTTCCGGCGCATTTCCGCAACGGTGCCGCCTTCTCATGTGTATGCGCGGGAGCGGACAGGCATGACGGGCCTTCCGGCGAAAAACAAAGACCCCGGCACAACCGATGCCGGGGCTCCCGTCTCAATGCGATTTGAACAGCAGAATCGAGGCGATCTTTTTCGTATTCGGGTCAAAATCGAACTTCAGCGAAACGCCGTCCCGTTCATAGAGCAGCACCGTATCCGACGCATGGGACGGTTCGCCGAGAACGTCCTTCGTCACGTCGGCGGTATCGCCGACGGCGAGCTCTCCGATGCCGGTCTCCGCGTTCGCGCCGCTCACTTCGACGAACTGCACGCTGCCGTTCCCGCCGACGCCGACCGAGAAGCCGTCATATTCCAGAACCGTCATCGGCGGATCGGACAATGTGTATGTATCTGACGGATCGCCGAAAAGTTCCCGGACATCCGCTTCCCGCTCGCCGATGGCGATGCCGTGAAGCGCAGGCGGTTCCGCGTACCATCCGTTCACGTCCGGCTGGCGATGATCGTCGTCCCGGCCGGCGGCGTTCGGTACCACATTCGGGGCATCCGATGCGTCTTGCGCTGAAGCCGTACCGCCGGCCGCTTCCGATTGCGGCGTCGTCTGACCGGCGGACGCGCCTTGAGCCGAACCGCCCGCCGGATCTTCCGCGACGGTGCCGGGCGCCTGTTCCGGCGTCCGCTCCGTCCGGCCGGACGAACCTTGCCCGCCGCATCCGGCGAGGGCGGACGCGGTGGCGATGCAGAGCGTCAGAAGCGCGGCCGATTTCGCGAGCGTACCGATGCGGCGGTTGCGCATGGTCCTCATCACCTTTCCCTATCCTATACAAATAGACGATTCAGACCCGGAAAAAGTTTCAACAAAACCGGCATTTCGGATCATCTTTTGTTGCGCCGCGGATGATCCGTATGATAATTTTAATGACATAGATCTAACGGCAGAAGGAATGGGATGCCATGGAACAGTTGAAACAGCGGATACTCGAGGAAGCTTCCATTCTGTCGACGGACGTGCTCAAGCTGGATCGGCTCCTCAATCATCAGGTCGATCCGGAGCTGACGATGGAGATGGGGCGCGAATTCGCGCGCAGGTTTGAAGGGGAAGGCATTACGAAGGTCATCACGATCGAATCGTCGGGCATCCCGATCGCATTCGCGACGGCGCTCACGCTGGGCGTGCCGCTCGTATTCGCGCGGCGCAAGAAGACGCTGCTCGCGGAGCCGGATGCCTACAGCGAACGGGTGCCTTCGTTCACGAAGGGCATTGTGACGGATTTGATGGTGTCGCGGCAGCTGCTCTCGCCGGATGACGTCCTGCTGTACATCGACGACATCATCGCCAACGGCGACGCGGCGAAGGGGCTGATCCGCATCATCGAGCGCTCTGGGGCGAAGCTTGCCGGCCTCGGCATCGCCGTCGAGAAGACGTTTCAACCCGGCGGCCGGCTGATCCGCGAGCAGGGAATCCGCGTGGAATCGCTCGTGCGCATCGCTTCGCTGGCGGACGGAAAGATCGCGTTCGAATGACGGCTTCTGGCAGCGATGCCTGCCACCTGTCTCTTTTCCTCCCGGTTGAATTATTTTATAATAGACAAAAGTGAGCGAAGGGAGGCAGAAGGATATGGAGAAGCTTGAGCTGCCCGTTTCATTCTTCAAGTCGAAGTTGTCCGATGCCAAGACACATTTCGAACGCGCTCTGGATTGCAAGCATACGGAATTTGACGATTTGTATCCCTATATGATCGAACATCCGCAATTTTTCTGGTATAAGCGCTATGTCGCATGGTCGGAACTGCTCACCGTCGTGAAGTTGTGCGAGGAGCTCGGCATTCCGTGGCGGGAAGAATTCACGCAGCGGCAGGCCGGTTACATTGAAAACCGCGTCATGTCCTCCCGGGTGCTTGACGAATGGTATGAGCGGAATGAGTCGCCCGAACATGTCGGGCACCAGCCGGAATAATTCATTTATACGGATTCCGAAGTGGACCGAAGCGGGGACGGCCCTGCCGCGGTCCATTGTTGTACATAGAAGGAGGATGAAGAAGCCGTGATGACGGAAGCGCAGCTGGATGCTTACCGCGTCGCCGGAACGACGGTGCGGGTCGTGCGCGACGCGCTGGAAGCAAACGACGTCATCGGCATCGTCGTCGCCTGGGATGACCGGGACGTGCTGATCCGCAGGCCGAACCGCAGAGTGGTGAAGGTGAGCCGCGGCTACCGGATCCAGCCGGCGGACGAGCCGCGCCTCGATCCGCTTGCGTAAGTTCCGGCGCAATGCCGGGCAACAAAAAAACTCCAGACTGCCTGGAGTTCGCTTGCCGGTTATGGTGCGGTCGAGAGGACTTGAACCTCCACGGTATTGCTACCACTAGAACCTGAATCTAGCGCGTCTGCCAATTCCGCCACGACCGCGTTTGCTGTTGTTCAGCTGACTGACGATGTTCATCTTAGCATGCGGGAGCGGCGCAAGTCAAGCCGCGTGTACAAAGTTCTAATTTTCAGTCAAAATATGGACCGCGCGGGTTTACCCGGCGGTCCACAAATATTGCCGGATGCCGGCCGCGACCGCCTCGGCCAGCCGTTGCTGCCAGCGGGGATCGGTCAGCTTCGCGCGATCCGCCGGGCTGCTTAGGAACCCGAGCTCGACGATGACCGCCGGACGCTTCACCAGGTTGAGCAGATAGTACGGTTTGCCGACCTTGGGAAGCCTGCGGCTGCCGTATTCCCGGTTCAGCGCATCCTGCAGAAAGGCCGCAAGCAGCGCGCTTCTTCCTTCCTCCTGGTGCAGCACGAGCGGTCCGCTGGCCGATGGTCTTCGGGACCAGTTCACGTGCAGGCTGACAAGGAGCTGCACGGCGATTTCGTCCGTCAGCCCCCGGCGCTGCGACAGGTCCCGCTGATGCCGCGAGCGGGAAGGATGCCACCGGTTCTCGTCGCTCAGCGCGTAGTCGCCGGTCCGGTTCAGAACGGCGGGAATGCCCTGGCTGCGCAGAACTAGATAGAGCCGTTTCGCCACCTGCAGGTTGATGTCTTTCTCAAGCACGCTGCCGTAATGCGCGCCGCCGTCGATGCCGCCGTGTCCCGCATCGATCAGCACTTCGGCCGTGGGCAGCGCGCGCTCGTATCGCGGCGTGTCCGATGCGGGGGAAGCGGGGCTTCCCGCGGCCGCGCGGGGAGCGGGAGCGGCGGCCAGCAACGTCGCGGCGGCCGCCGCGCATAGCAAGGCTTTCGTGTTCATGATTCTGACCTCCGGCGCGTTTAAGTGCGGATGCAGGTTAGTTTTGCCGGCCCGGCGGTCGGCTTATGCGGGTTTAACGCGCGTCGGCTCCGGCCATAATGAGCATGACGCGGCATGGTGACATGCCGGACCCGTCGTCATGGCCGACCCCGGCCTGCGGCGGGACATACGCGTTCGGAGGGAAGCCCCATGGCGAAAGACGGCAAAGAATACGTCGCGTTCGTGGCGGACCGGATCGTCCGCTACATCGAAACGCCGGCGGATGAGCGCCGGCGCATGCGCCGGGACGCGCGGAGCCGCCGCGACCCGTTCCTCGCGCGCTGGTTCGGCTGGGCGTTCTACGGCTGGCTCATGCAGCGGCGCGCAAGGCGCGTGGACAGCCGCACCGGCGCGGATGAAGCGGCGGCGAATCCGGCTGCAGATTCCTGACGTTATGCCGCCGGGTCCGGGCGGGCTCGTCAATCATACAGTTTCGCGGCCGGCTCGAGGCAGGCTTGCGGGATGAAGCGAAGCCCTTCTTGATCCACGCCGATGTAGGCGGTGCCGTCATCCCATTCATGCCAGGCGACGACCGGCAGCACATAGAGGTAGGCGCCGTCGAACCGTTCGGCGACGAGCCGAAGCTCGATGCCGCTGCCCAGCAGCGCGGCGATGTCCGTCTCCGCCCAGGCGAGCGGCTGGCGCGTAATCCACGGCAGCCGGGCATACGGATCGAAGGACGGAACTTCCGCATGCCGCATCAGTCTCCCGGCGGGCTGTGCGCCGCCGGGCATCCGCTCCTCGAGGCACGCCGCCGCTTCCGACGCCGCCTCTTTCCAGAACGGGTCGTCGGCCGGCAGTTCCTCGCCGGTCTTCGCATCCAGGTAGAAAACGCCGTCGTCCGTTTCGACCCGCCAGGCCGCGCTGAGCGGGTGCGCATACCGGCGCTCGACGTCGGCGCTGCCTTCGCCGTCCTCATCATCCCCGATAAGTCCGAGCCGCGCCAGCCCCTGGCGCAGCAGATCCGCGGAATAGAGCGGCGCGTCGCCGAGCCCGTACTCGGTCAGCGCGAAGCCGCCTTCCCGCACCGCGTGAACGACCATATAGCCGACGGTCTCACCCTGATCTTCAAACAGCACGATCCAGCCGTGCGTGCCCGGGCCGAGCGGCTCGATCGTCCGCTGTGCCGCGGCGATCCGTTCAAATCCGGGCCGGGCGGACAACCCTTGTGCCCATTGGTCGACCTGCCGTTCGAGCAGCTTTTGCTCCGCAGGCCTGTATCCGGCTTCCATTGACGCCGAGACGCCCGGCGCCGCCAATGCCGCCGCCAGCAGGCAGGCGAGCAGGCCGATCATTCTTCGTTGCATCTTCATGCGCCTCCTTCCCGTTCAACCCCCTGGTTGCCGCAGTGTCATCATATCGGACAAGCCCCAAGAAGGCTGTTGCAATGTGTCGCGCGCGATCGTTCTATTTTTGCCGCAATCCGGTGAAAGCTCTCGCAATCAGGCGAGGCCGGACAAATGGAACACGCCGGCGTTGACAATCTCCGTGACGACGCGCGGCTTCAGCTGCCACAAAATTTCTTCCTTGCGCGCTTCGTACTGCGCGGCGATCTGCTCCCGCTGCTTGTCGTCGGTTTCCTTGAGCAGCGGCTCGTAATAGTGCGCAAGCCGGGCGAGCTCTTCCTTCAGCCGTTCGTTCGCCGCGGCCGCCCAGCCGTAATCGTAGGTTTTCAATTTCTGCAAGAGCGCCTGTTCGATCAGGTCGGCCGCCTTCTTGAGCGACAGGGAAGCGCCGGTCACATGCACGTTCGCGGGCAGGCGGGGGCTGAGCTTCAGCCCTTGCAGCCGGTCGAAAAACCGTTCGACAACCGTTCCGGTGGCGAGCGAGACGCCGAAAGCGTGCATTTCTTCGCGCTTCATGTCGCAGACGAATCCGACTTTCACGTTGACGCCGAGCCAGGGGGTGCAGGGCGCCGAATCGTACGGATGAAGCGCCCGCTCGTCCGGCTGCTGGAACAGGCAGACGAACCGGCCGCCGCGCCTTGCCGCGGCGAACAGCTGCTCGAGCCGCCGCGACCCGAAATGGAGGTCGTCCCGCGGCATCCGCGTACCGAGCCCGGTGGGCACAAAACCGAACGAGCGGCTCAAGGCGGCCATGCCGGCCTGCTCCGCCGCTCCGCCTTGCGGACCGCCGGCGCCGGCGCCCGCGGATTCGGCTTCCGCGGTCATCGCGTCATATTTCGCCGCATCCGTCACGAGCAATAGCGACATCGTCTCCGGCTCGACGCCGGTCCGGTCGACAAAGCTCCAATAATAGGGGCGGTTCGTCAGTTCGCGGTCCGCTGCGGGCGACAGTTTCACCTTGAAATGGACCGGCGACTTCTCCAGAATGGTGCAGCCGGTCGCTTCCAGGTACCGTTCGACAAACCGGTGGATCTGCTTCGCGTTCATGGCCGGGCCTCCGCTGCGGCATCCGCGCCGTCCGGGACGACGGAAAGGACGGGGAGCACGCTGTCAAGCGAGCTTTTCGGCGATCGCTTCGCGTCCGCGCGGAGCCGGTTGATTGAGCGGCCGAGCGCGTCGATGCCGCGCCGGATGTCGGCGTCGCCGTCCGACTCGAGCACGAGGCGCGCAAGCCGCTGCTCAAGCGGCTGTTCCTCCCGCTCGAGACGCTCGAGGATGTCGTCCAGTTCGCCGACGACCATCTCGAACAGGTTGATCTTCTCGTGCAGCAGGCGGACGATGTGCTCCTCGATCGTGCCGGTCGTGTACAGATTGTAGATTTTCACGTCGTTCGTCTGCCCGAGCCGGTGAACCCGGCCGATCCGCTGCTCGACGCGCATCGGATTCCACGGCAGGTCGAAGTTGATCATGTGGTGGCAGAACTGCAGGTTGATGCCTTCGCCGCCCGCCTCGGTGGCGACGAGCACCTGGGCGCGGCCGCGGAACAGGTCCATCATCCAGTCCTTCTTGCCGCGGTTCATGCCGCCGCGGTAGGGCACGGCGTGAATGCCGTGCTGCTTCAGGAACTGGAGCAAATATTCCTGCGTCGCGCGGTATTCGGTGAAAATGATCGTCTTGTCGTTCGTCGTGCGGATGATCTCGAGCGCCTTCTCGGCCTTCGAATTGGCCTGGATGCGGCGGATGAACTCGACGAGTTCCCAGATCTTCGACCGCATCGGCGAGTCCTCCGCGGTCTTCTTGAACAGGTTGACGAGCGTGAGGAAGACGGCGTCCCGGCTGCTGCACACTTCGCGCTGCAGCGTGATGAGCGACAGCATGCTCGCAAGGTCGCGTCCGCTCTCGTCGTACCGCTGCCGGACGAAGCCGGTCACCGCGTCGTACAGCGCCTTTTCCTCCGGCGACAGCTTCACCTCGATATTGCGCACGATCCGCTTCGTGAAGCTGATGCCGCCGTCGCTGCGCCGGTTGCGGATCATGACGGCCGACAGCGCTTCCTGCAGCCGGTCCTCGTTCTTCGGCAGCCGCTTGTCGGCGACGAAGTTGGCGGCGAAGTCGCTCTGCCCGCCGAGCTGGCCGGGCTTGAGCAGCGTGATCAGGTTGAACAGCTCGTCCATGTCGTTCTGCACGGGCGTCGCGGTGAGGAGGAGGCAGTATTTTTTGCGCAATTGCTGAATGAACTGGTAGTTCGACGTCTTCTTGTTCTTCAGTTTGTGCGCCTCGTCGACGATCAGCATGTCGTAATCGTTGGACAGCAGGAGCTCGCGGTGCGGCTCGCGCTTCGCGGTGTCGAGCGAGGCGACGACGAAGTCGGAGTGCCACGAGTGCGCTTTCTTCTGCGCGGTCGCCGGAATGCCGAACTTCTGGTTCAGTTCGCGGACCCATTGCAGCACGAGCGACGCGGGGACGAGGATCAGCGCCCGGCGGACCAGCCCGCGCACGATGTACTCTTTCAGAATGAGGCCGGCTTCGATCGTCTTGCCGAGACCGACTTCATCGGCGAGAATGGCGCGTCCGCCCATCTCGTGCAGCACTTTGCGCGCCGTCGCGATCTGGTGCGGCATCGGCTCGAACGCCGGCAGGCATCTGAGCGCCTGCAGCTCGTCGAAGCTCGTGACCAGTTTCGCGCGCTCGGCCTCGACCGCAAGCGCAAACAGCGTCCAGTCATCCCACGGGCCGTTGCGCGCCGCGCGCTCCGCCAATTCGTCGACCCAGGTCCGGTCGAATTCGAACTCCACATCGGGATGCGGCGTCTTTCCGGTTCCGCTTGCGCGGCGGTCCGGTCTCTGGATCGGATGCATGGCTTCTCCTTCCTCCGGCTGGTTGTTTTATCCGTTAGTATGACCGTACGGTGAGCGATTCATAAGGGCGGCGGAATGAGATGCGAGACCTTCCGGACGCGTGCAACGATGCGACGTTTTGTATCGAAGCGGCATCAGAACGCTTGTTTCGGGCGGATACGATTCGTTGCCGAAAATGGGACTTGGAATACTATATATTGTGGTGTAAAATGAGTCGAGGACTCTATATGTTGTGTACATAATGCGATACACATCTGCTGCCGCAAGCGGCAAAATCTGCATGAACCGGAGGCGCTCGCGCATGAAAATGATGAAGAGCAGCAAGCTGGAAGGCTTGAGCGAGAAAATTTTTCTGGACCGCTATGCATGGAAGAACGCAGACCCGTCCGGCACCAAGGTCGGCGACGTCGTGCTCGTGCTGACGAAGGATGACCCGAAGTTCCCGGCGAAGGAAGTCGGGGAGGTCATCGCGCGGAACGGCAACAAGGTGACCGTGCGGACGCGCGCAGGCCAGATCGTCGAGTCGGAGGTCGAGAAGCTGACGCTGACGATCGAGAAGACGCCGGAAGAGATGTGGGACCGGCTCGCGAAGGCGATGGCTTCCGTGGAAGATACGGCCGAGAAGCGGAAACAGTGGGAAGAGCGGTTCCGCTACATCCTTGACGACTGGAAGCTCGTACCGGGCGGCCGGATCGCGGCAGGCGCGGGAACGAGCGACGAGCTGACGCTGTTCAACTGCTATGTCATTCCGTCGCCGAAGGACAGCCGCGGCGGCATCATGGAGACGCTGACCGAGATGACGGAAATCATGGCGCGCGGCGGCGGCGTCGGCATCAACCTGTCCAGCCTGCGGCCGCGGCGCGCGGTCGTGGCGGGCGTGAACGGCTCGTCGAGCGGCGCCGTCTCCTGGGGCGGCCTGTTCAGCTACACGACCGGTCTGATCGAGCAGGGCGGCAGCCGGCGCGGCGCGCTCATGCTGATGATGAACGACTGGCATCCGGACCTGCTGGACTTCATCACGGTGAAGCAGACGATGGGCCAGGTGACGAACGCGAACCTGTCGGTCTGCATCAGCAACGCGTTCATGAAGGCCGTGAAGGAAGACCTCGACTGGGAGCTCGTCTTCCCGGACACCCGCGATCCGGAATACGACGAGCTGTGGGACGGCGACCTGGAGAAATGGCGTTCCCGCGGCAAGAAAGTCGTGCTTTACCGGACGGTGAAGGCGCGCGACGTCTGGCATACGATCATCGAGTCGGCGTGGAAATCGGCCGAGCCGGGCGTCGTATTCATGGAATATTACAACCAGATGTCCAACAGCTGGTACTTCAACCCGATTATCTGCACGAATCCGTGCGGCGAGCAGGGTCTGCCGGCGTGGGGCGTCTGCAACCTGTCGGCGCTCAACCTGTCGAAGTTCTATGACGAGGAGAAGGACGACGTTGCCTGGGACGAGCTCGCGAAGGTGACGCGCTGGTCCGTCCGGTTCCTCGACAACGTCATCGACAAGACGCCGTACCATTTCAAGGAGAACGAGAAGAACCAGAAGCGCGAGCGCCGCGTCGGCCTCGGCTCGATGGGGCTCGCGGAGCTGCTCATCAAACTGAAGATCCGCTACGGCAGCCCGGAATCGCTCGAGTTCCTCGACAAGCTGTACGGCTTCATCGCGCGCGAAGCCTACCTGGCTTCGACGGAGATCGCCGCGGAGAAGGGATCGTTCGAGGCGTTCGACGCGGAGAAATTCCTGCAGAGCGGCTTCATGCGCAACATGGTCAGCGTCTATCCGGAAGTCGGCGAAGCGGTCCGCAAGCGCGGCATGCGCAACGTCACCGTCATTACCCAGGCGCCGACGGGCAGCACGGGGACGATGGTCGGCACGTCGACGGGCATCGAGCCGTATTTCGCCTTCGAATACTACCGTCAGAGCCGTCTCGGCCTCGACAAGCAGTACGTGCCGATCGCGCAGAAGTGGAGAGACGAGCATCCGGGCGAGGAGCTGCCGGACTACTTCGTCACGGCGATGGAGCTGAGCGCGGAAGACCATATCCGCGTGCAGGCGGCGATCCAGCGCTGGGTCGACAGCTCGATCTCGAAGACGGCGAACGCGCCGCACGACTTCACGATCGAAGAGACGAAGAAGCTGTACGAATTGGCGTTCGAGCTCGGCTGCAAAGGCGTTACGATCTACCGCGACGGCAGCCGCGACACGCAGGTGCTCTCGACGGCGAAGGACGACGAGAAGAAGGATGCGAAGGCGGAAGGCACCGCGGCCGATACGCAAGCAGCGGCCGACTCGGGCGACGCGGCGGCGATCGGCAAGCTGAACGCCGCGCTCAATTCGAACGTCTCGAAGCAGGATGAGCAGGTGTTCGACAAGCAGTACAAGCGCCGTCCGCAAGTGCTGCGCGGCGCGACGTACAAGATCAACACGCCGTTCGGCATGGCGTATATTACGATCAACGACATCGACGGCACGCCCGGCGAAATCTTCCTCAACGTCGGCAAAGCCGGTTCCGACGTGTTCGCGATGGCCGAAGCGCTCGGCCGCGTATGTTCGCTGTTCCTGCGCTACGGCGATCACGGCAACAAGGTGAAGCTCCTGATCAAGCACCTGAAAGGAATCGGCGGCAGCGGCGCCATCGGCTTCGGCGCAAACCGCGTCGAATCGATCGCGGACGCCGTGGCGAAGTCGCTGGAGATGCACATCGGCTTGACCCAGGACAACGCGGGTTCGCCGACGGACGTGCCGCCGATTGCGGCAGCCGCCGAACCGATCGTCACGCTGCCCGGCGGCAAGAGCGGTCCGGTCGAATCGCGCGATCTGTGCCCGTCCTGCGGCTCGGCATCGCTGCTGAACGTGGAAGGATGCAAGACTTGCACGAACTGCGGCTACAGCCGTTGTCAGTAAGCAGTTGCCAATAAATGGATAGCGCGACCCGTGCGGGGTCGGTGATGCAAGCGATCATCGGGCAGGCGGCCCAGCCGTCTGCCCGATCGGTCGCTTGTTTTGTCAGGAGGCTGCATTTGACACCCTAAACGCAAGCTTGTATAATTACTTACAATAAGTAAGTAACTTGAGAAGGGGTGTGTACATTGGCCGGTTTTCATCAGGCGCCTTGCACCTATGTCGGACAGGTGAGCCTGAAAGTGCGGGATCTGGATCGTGCCTTGCGGTTCTACCGGGATGTGATCGGCTTCAAGGTGCTGACGCAAACCGGTGCATCCGCGACACTCACAGCGGACGGGCGGACGGCGCTGCTGACCGTCGAACGGCCGGAAGACGCGGCGCCGAAGCAGGGAAGGACGACCGGGCTGTACCATTTTGCGCTTCTGCTCCCGACCCGTGCCGACCTGGCGCGGATCGTGAAGCATTTTGCCCGCATCGGCCTCCGGTTCGGCTCCTCCGATCATCTGGTCAGCGAAGCGCTGTATCTGTCGGACCCGGACGGCAACGGAATCGAGATTTACCGGGATCGCGACCCTTCGGAGTGGAACTGGAAGCGCGGCGAGGTGGAGATGGCTGTGGACCCGCTGGATTTCCGGGATCTTGTCGGGCTTGGAGATGACAAGCCGTGGGACGGTCTTCCGGTCGGCACGCTGATGGGCCACATCCACCTGCATGTATCGGAACTGGGGCCGGCTGAACGGTTTTACGCGGACGGGCTCGGGTTCGAGGTGGTCAACCGTTTCGGATCGCAAGCGCTGTTCCTGTCGACGGGAGGCTACCATCACCATATCGGGCTCAACACCTGGAACGGCGTGGGCGCGCCCAGACCGGCCGCGAACAGCGTCGGCCTCCGATCGTTCACCCTGATCTATCCCGACGAAGCGGCACGGGAACGCGCCGTCCTGAACCTCCGGAATTTGGGCGCGGAAGTGACGGAGCAAGGCGGCGCATTCGCGGCAAGCGATCCGTCGGGGAACCGGATTTTGCTGGCAATTTGAACGGTGCGGCCGCAAGGGAGACAGCACGCTGACAAGTCCTTGATGTGATGACCGGACAAATGAAAACAGGTCGATCAGGAATGATGATCCTGGATCGACCTGTTTTCATTTATACCTTTCGGGGCGTCTTCCTCTTATTGGGCTTCCGTTTGCGGAGCCATTTGTTGATGGCGGTTCCGCCGCCGCCCACCGCGTGCTGCTGCCGGGTGCCGGGGCTGCTGATCGCCGCGTTCGTCCCGCCGGCCCCGAAAGTGCCCGCGCCGCTTGCCACCTGCGTGGCCGAGGCGTTCCGGCTCCGCGGCGGCATTTTCACGATCTGCTCATTGATCACCACGACGACTTCCTTGCCGCGGCGGCGATGCCGGGGACGGCTCCCGGTCAGGGCGCGCAAACGGCGGAATGCGGCCTTGCCGCTTCCGTCAACATTGCGGGCGGTGCCGCCCGATCCGATGCTTTGCTGCTGCCTCGTCCGCGGCGACCGGATCGCCGCGTTGCTGCCGGCGGCGCCGCTGTGTCCCGCGCCGCTTGCGATTTGCGTCGTGTTCGGGGCATTGGTGAACTGCCGGTTGAAGATGAAGACCAGCCGCTGGATGCTCTTCAGCGGGGCTTTCGCGACCATCCGCTTGTTTCCGAGCTGGATGGTGATCGCGAACCGGTCCTGTTGTCGCGCCATTCCGCTCATCTCCGTCATTTGAATTTGGACTTGCTCCATCGTATGACGGAGCCGCGGGGCTGAGCGCGGCGGCAGTCAGGCCCGCGCAGAAACGGGCATCGGGCCTCGTCAATCCAGCCGGAGATGCGCCGCGCAGACGCTTCTGACCCAATCGTGGCGTTCGCGCCAGGCGTCCCATGCGCAGCGCGCCCATTCCATCAGCATCTCCTCTCTGGCCGGTCCTTCTTCGGCGCGGACGACATCGGCGACTGTAATGGCGTAATTCGCCGCCGGCGGCTCCAGAGACGGCCACTCGATCGACATCCTTGCCAGTTCCATATGGATCTGCTGCACCCGCCGGCCGGAAAACCCTTTCTCCAGCGCCAGATAAAGGCCGATCAGCGCGAAAGCTGTCGTGATGTTTTTCGTCACCCCGCCGGAATGTTGGGCGCCGTAGGCATCCACTGCATGCTGCGCGCGAAATCCAAGATCCTGATTCATCATGAGCCAGGCGGACAATTCATGGTACAATTCCCTGCATTCGCCCGAGGCGCGATACCGCTCGGCGGCGTCCAAATGCCGATCGGGAAGCCTGAGCCCGCATCCGGGGCAGGTTTTGTATTGCGTCATAGAGATCAACTCCGCGAATGGATAAGCATAACGTTCTTCAACCATGGACGAAAATCCTTCGGGGCACGGTCAAGACGGGCCGTTTCATCGGCGCACGGAACGGTGAAAATTTGAACAAGGTTCAAAACGCCGCAATGACAGGGGGAATGTTCGGAAGATGTACAACAGCATGATTGCGAGGTTGGAGCTTGATCACCGGCTCGTCGGATTCGGCGATGTCGCGGCCGCGATCGGCAAGGCGGGGGGCGACATCGTCTCGATCGACGTGATCCGTCCCGGGCAGGACAAGTCCGTCCGGGATTTGACGATTCAATCCCCGGAGCAGGCCGAAAGCGCGATCGTCGAGGCGCTCAGGCGGATGAACGGCATCCGGGTCATCAACATATCGGACCGGACGTTCCTTGCGCATCTCGGCGGCAAAATCGCGGTCACCCCGAAGCTGCCGGTCAAGAACCGCGATGATCTGTCGCGCGTCTATACGCCCGGCGTCGCGCGCGTCTGCAACGCGATCCACCAGGATGCACGGAAAGCCTACTCACTGACGATCAAGCGCAACACCGTCGCCGTCGTCACCGACGGTTCGGCGGTGCTCGGTCTCGGGAACATCGGTCCGTATGCGGCCGCGCCGGTCATGGAAGGGAAGGCGATGCTGTTCAAACAGCTGGCGGACGTCGATGCGTTCCCCATTTGCCTCGACACGCAGGATACGGAGGAAATCATCCGCACGATCCGCCACATCAGCCCGATCTTCGGCGGCATCAACCTGGAGGACATCAGCTCGCCCCGCTGCTTCGAGATTGAAGAGCGGCTCGCGGACGAGCTGGACATCCCCGTCTTCCACGATGACCAGCACGGCACCGCGATCGTCGTCGTCGCGGGACTGTTGAACGCCTTGAAAGTGGTTGGCAAGCAGCCGGAACAAGTGCGGGTTGTCGTGAACGGCGTCGGCGCGGCCGGCGTCTCGATCTGCAAAATGCTGCTGGCCGCAGGCGTGAAGCGGCTGGTGCCGGTCGACCGCGAAGGCGCCATCGTTCGCGGCGGGGCGTACGACCATCCGATGTGGCGGTGGCTGGCCGAACAGCCGCAAGTGCAGGAGACGCCGGGATCGCTGCGGGAGGTCATCCGCGGCGCGGACGTGTTCATCGGCGTGTCGCGGGGCGGGTTGCTGACCGCCGAAGACGTGAAGGCGATGGCGCCGGATCCGATCGTCTTCGCGATGGCGAATCCGACGCCCGAGATTGCGCCGGAAGAAGCGCTGCCCCATGCCGCCGTCGTCGCGACCGGCCGCAGCGATTATCCGAACCAGATCAACAACGTACTGGCGTTTCCCGGCATGTTCCGCGGGGCGCTGGACTGCCGCGCGCGCCGGATCAATGAAGCGATGAAACTGGCCGCGGCGCGGGCGATCGCATCCGTCGTCAGCGGCAAGGAGCTGAACGCCTCCTACATCATCCCGAGCATTTTCAACGAGCGGGTGGTGGCAAAGGTCCGGTATGCGGTAATCGAAGCGGCGATTCAGACCGGCGTGGCGCGGCGCGTGCCGCCGGATTTCCGGTAGGCGGGACGATCGGCTGACGTTATTTGCGCGGATTTGCCCGTGTTTTCGACAGGATTCGGGCAGCCGATCGCGAAATAGACAGAAGCGGGAACACATTCCGAAACAGGCAAGGGGCGGCGCACAATGACCATCAGGGTGTTATTGGCCGACGACAATCCGTTCGTCCGCGAAGGGATGCGGATCATTCTGTCGACCTTCGAAGGATTCGAAGTGGCGGCGGCAGTCGAGGACGGCGAGCAGGCAGCGGAATATTGCGAGCAACACGAGGTCGACGTCGCGCTGCTGGATGTCCGGATGCCGAAGTTGAACGGCGTCGAGGCGGCGAAACGCATTGTGGAGCGGACGCGCACCCGCGTGCTCATTCTGACCACGTTTGACGACGACGAATACATCGAGGAAGCGATTCGGAACGGCGCGATGGGTTATTTGCTCAAAAACAACGACCCGGAGAAAATACGCGACGCCATCCGCACCGTCTGCAACGGCCACCATGTGCTGCAAGATGCCGTCATGGAGAAACTGGCGGCCAGGCGCGGCATTGGGGACGCAGGCCGAGCGGAGGACCGGAAGTCGGACGACGGCGATTCGGACGGCTGCGGCTTGTCCGCCGCCGAGCGCAGCAAATTCACCGAACGCGAATGGGAAGTGATGGCCCTGATCGCCAAGGGCATGACGAACCGGGAGATTGCGCGCGCCCTGTATCTGTCGGAAGGCACCGTCGCCAACCATATCACGTCGATACTGGGTAAGACCGGCATGACGCACCGGACGCAGATCGCCATTTATTACTTGACGGGGGCCGTTCGGCCATGAAGGCGGAACAACATCCCGCCGAGCGGCGCAGTATTGCGCTCATGTTGATCGCGCTCGCGTCCGCCGGTTGGCTGGCGGTGAACGCGGGCGGTTCCGAGCTTCTGCCGGAATGCCTGCTGGTTGCGCTGCTGCACGTCAGCCTGCGTCTGGCGGCCGGCCTGACCGCCGGATGGCCGCGTCTGCTGCTGCTGATGCTCGCCGCTGCGGTGCTCGGTGCGGGGATCGCCGTACATCCGGCATTTGTTCTGCCGCTTCCGATCATCGTATATGAGATTGCCTCGCGCATCTATCGTCCGGGCTGGAGCATCCTTGTCGCATTGGCGGTCCCCCTCCCGGCGCTGCCCGACGGCTGGCTGCTGCCGTATGGCATCGCCGCAGCGGCATCGTTCGCCTGCCTGCGCGCATTCGATACCGATGGGCGGCGGATTAGGACACTGCAAGACGAGATGGAACAACTGCGGGATAAACTCCGCCGGACTTTGGCGAAACTGGATGAGATGGAAGGATACGTCCGGCAATCCGAGTATGTCATGAAGCTGGAGGAGCGCAGCCGGATTTCGCAGCGCCTGCATGACGAGATCGGCCAGTCGCTCACCGGCGCGCTCATGCAGATGGAAGCGGCGAGACGGCTGCTCGGTACCGATCGGGCGAAGGCGGAGCAGCTGCTGCAGCAGGCGATACGGATCGCGAAGGAAGGCATCGACCGGATCCGGCTGACATTGAAACAATGGAAACCGCTGCCCGAACAGCTCGGCATGCACCGGCTCAAGCGCCTTGCAGCCGAATTTGAGGCGCAGCATTCCATCCGTGCATCGGTGACCCATGAAGGCGATCTGGACCGGATTCTTCCGATTCATTGGAAAATTATCCATGACAATGCCGCCGAAGCGCTCACGAATGTGCTGAAGTACGCCGCCGCAAGCCGTGTCGACATCCATGTCCAGGTCATGCGCGCGATGATCCGGTCCGTCGTGGCCGACGACGGACAGGGCGCCGTCCGCATCGTGAAGGGGCTCGGACTGGCAGGCATGGAGGAGCGGGCGGCCGCCGCGGGCGGCACGGTCATCGTCGACGGTTCGCGCGGGTTCTCCGTGACGACGCTGCTTCCTTTGGATGTTCACGAAGCCGGCCGCCGGAATTCATGAAATATTTCATGCCCAAGGGATGAACTTGTGCACTATGGCAGGTTCATCTTTTTGTTTAGGATGGTAATCAGCTTGACGATCAATGGAGGGAACCGGTATGCATGTGCTGGAAATCCGGCGCCTGACGAAGAAGTTCGGCGACGTTCATGCGGTCGACCAGTTGTCGCTGTCCGTGCGCGAAGGCGAGATCTTCGGCCTGCTTGGTCCGAACGGGGCGGGCAAGAGCACGACGATTCTGATGATCGCCTCGCTGCTGCCGATGACGGACGGCGAAATCCGCATCTTCGGACGAAACATCGCGGAACATCCGAAATTCGCGAAGCAGCAGATCGGCCTGGTGCCGCAGGATCTCGCGATTTATGAGGAAATGACCGCGTACGAGAATGTGGCGTTCTTCGCCGGGTTGTACGGATTGCGGGGCAAGGAGCTGCGCAGCCGCGCGGAAGAAGCGCTCGCGTTCGTCGGGCTGGAAGACAAGCGGAACCGCTATGCGAAGACGTTCTCGGGCGGGATGAAGCGGAGGCTGAACATCGCCTGCGCCATCGCCCATCGGCCGAAGCTGATCATTCTCGACGAGCCGACGGTCGGCATCGACCCGCATTCGCGCCAATCGATCCTGTCGGCCGTCCGGCGTCTGAACGAAGCGGGCAGCACGGTGCTGTACACGAGCCACTACATGGAGGAAGTGGAGTCGCTCTGCACGCGGATCGCCGTCATGGACCACGGGAAAGTGATCGCGGAAGGAACGCTTCCGCAGCTCACGTCCGTCGTGACGGACCGCCGGGAAATCGTCGTCACGCTGCGCGAGACGGATCGGGTGAAGGAAGACGCGCTCCTTGACATCCCGGGCGTCCGCACGGTCGTGCGTGACGATCATCGCCTGCTGATCGAGACGGATGCGGAAGTGAACAACCTGAACGCCGTCATTCGGGCGCTGACCGCAAGCGGCGTGGAGATTGCGGACATCGGGACGCGAAGACCGAATCTGGAGACGGTCTTCCTGTCGCTCACCGGCCGGAGCCTTCGCGACGACTGACGGAAGAGACTGGCGCAGATGAAGGAGGTGCGGCAGATGCGAATGTTGCACATCGCATGCAAAGAACTGAAGGCGTTCCGCGATCCGGCCATGCTCGTGTTCATGCTGGCAACGCCGCTCGCGATCATGCTCATTCTCGGCACGGCGCTCTCGCGCGGTTTCGACCGGGAGATTGAGATCGGCGAGATCCGCGTCCTGTATCGGCTGGAGCAGCCGGACCGGACGCTCGGACAAGTCTGGTCCGAATTCGTCCGCGATGCGGAATCGTCGGGCGTCCGGTTCGAAGTGTCGGACAGCCGCGAGAAGGGGCTGGAAATGGTGCGGCGGGCGGAATACGCCGGGATGGCTGTCGTCTCGGACAGCGGCATGGTCTACACCGGAAATGATCGCGCTGCGGTCGAGAACGCGATCGTGCAAGGCTTGCTGCAGACGTTCGCCGACCGATACCGGCTGTCGGCCGTGCTGGCGGACGGCGGCATATCCGCGCCGGAGGACGTCGGACGTGAGT
This sequence comes from Thermobacillus xylanilyticus, assembly GCF_907165215.1. Lineage (GTDB taxonomy): Bacteria > Bacillota > Bacilli > Paenibacillales > Paenibacillaceae > Thermobacillus > Thermobacillus xylanilyticus. The sequence goes on from NZ_CAJRAY010000047.1 coordinate 20,990, forward strand.
ACGTCCGTTCCGTGTCCGTCGACGGAACGAGGCAGCCTGATTCGATGGATTACTATGCGGTCGTCATCACGACGATGATCATCCTGTACAGCGCGCTTACCGCCGCGCAGCTGATGGAGTGGGAACGCAAGCGGAAGACGGATCTCCGCCTGCTGTCGGCGCCGGTGTCGAAGGCTGAAATCTTCGTCGGCAAAATGGCCGGATCGTTCCTGCTCCACGCCGTGTTTGTCATTCTGCTGGTGCTGTTTAGCCGATACGCGTTCAATGCCGATTGGGGCAGCCGGCCGCTGGCGGTGCTCCCCATCCTGTTCTCCCAGCTCTTGTTCGTCCTCGGGTTCGGCGTGGCGGTCAGCTATCTGCTGCGGGGCGGCGGCGCGGCCGGCGTAGTCATCATGGTGATCGTCCAGCTCGAGGCGCTGTTCGGCGGTGCCTATTTCCCCGTCGAGGGGTCGACGGGATGGTTCGGCGCGATCGCCGCCTGGTCGCCGCTCGGACTGACGAACCGCGCGCTGCTGCAGGTCATCCATGCGGGCGAGTGGTCAACGGCGCTGCGCGCCATGGCGTTCAACTTCGGCGCCGCCGCCCTCTGCCTGGGATTGGCCGCCGTCATCATGCGGAAGAAGGAGGGACTGTAAGGTGAGGGACACGGTCTGGATCATGCGGCGATGGCTGCGGACATCGGTGAGGAGCGTCAAGTTCTGGCTGCTGTTTCTCGCCATGCCTTCCATCGCCGTCTGTCTGTCGTTCCTGCTCCACGGGGGCGCGGAACGGGCGGAACTTCGGATCGGCGTCGTCAACATGGACGACGGCTCGCGGCTTGCGGCCGATGCGGCCGGCTATCTTGCCCGCCTGGAGCAGATCAAGGTGAGCGAGCATGAGGCGGCGGATGCGCGGCGGATGATCGCGTCGGGCGAACTGGATGCCGCCGTCGTGTTCCCGGAACATTTCGGCGAAGGGCTGAGGCGGGGAAATCCTCCGGCAGTCGAGATCGTGTCGATCCGGGGGACGTCCGTCACCGGCTATATGGATCTGATGTTAGGCGCCTATATCCGGAACATCGCGTCCATCGGCCGGGCCGCGCAGGATGACGACGCGCTGTTCGAGCGTTTGTACGCTTCCCATGCGGACTTTCGCTATGCGCTCACTGCGGAGTCCATCGATGATGTGTCGGGAAAACATCGCATGTCCAGGCAGACGATCGGCTATTTGGCGATCCTCTTGCTGTTCTGCGCGGCCCAGTTGTCGAACCTGATTCTGCACGAACGGGAGAACCGCACCTATGCCCGCGTGTTGAGCACGCCAGTATCGCCGGTTTCGTACATGCTGTCGAACGTCCTGACGAACCTGCTTGTCCTGATGCTGCTCATCGCCGTGGCGCTCGCCGTCATGACGCTGGCTTTCGGCATCGATCCGGGCCTGCCGATCGGGATGCTGCTGATCGTGCTTTTGCCTTATGTTCTGACGGCGATTGCGGTGTCCCATGCGGTGACGGCGCACGCGGCTTCCGCCATGAAGGCGTCCGCTCTGCAGAACCTGATGATTATCCCGACAAGCCTGCTCGCGGGCTGCATGTTCCCGATCGAGACGATGCCGGAGTCCGTGCAGCGGATCGGCAAGCTGTTCCCGCAGCATTGGCTGCTCGATGCGGTCGGGCGGCTGCAATCGGGCGCGGCGCTGGCGGATGTATGGCTTAACCTGGCGATTCTCGCGGCATTCGCGCTTGCCTGCGCGCTGGCGGCGGCGTTCGAACATGCGAGGCGGAGAGAGGCGGCGATATTATGAATCGGCAAGAAGAGCGGCGGGGTCATGCCCCGCCGCTCATCCGTTGTACGCCCGGCATGGGCGTCATCTCTACGGTGAAAGTCCGGAATGGGGGCTGG
>NZ_CAJRAY010000048.1 GCF_907165215.1 Thermobacillus xylanilyticus
TTTGGGGTTCGCGTTCCAAGCATCTTAAATGACTGCCCACGCTAGCTTGACACTGACTAAGACCGGTTTCGGGTTGACGAGGACTTCAGGATTCGGTATAGTGAAGATATTCTCCGCGCAGCCGGAGGGCTGGCGCGGACGAAGACGAGACGAGCAGAGCATTGGATGAGATGAGACGAGACGAGGGCGAACTTGCGGCCGCTGCGCATGCAGCAGGTCTTTGTGCGGCATGTCCCGGGGACTGCCCGGTTGGCTGCTGTCATATCGTCTGTCAACGCATTCCAGGCTCCTGCCGTCGGCAGGAGCTTTTTTGATGCCCGCCGTGTCCGTCAGGCTCGCGCACAGCTCTGCCGGCGGAATCGGTGCAGCCGATTGCTCTGCATGAGGAGGAGTAAGCATGTCCCGCGAACTTCAGGAAGTCATCCGCCTGGCGTCAACGTACAATCTCATTCCGATCGTCCGCAGCGTCATGGCCGACACGGAGACGCCGATCCGGCTGTTCCAGCATTTCGCAGGCGAAAAGCGCGCGTTTCTGCTGGAGAGCGTGGAAGGCGGCATCAAATGGGCGCGCTATTCGTACATCGGCACCGATCCGTTCATGGTCATCCGCGGCAAAAACGGCCGCATGACGATCGAGAAGAACGGAAAGATCGAAGTTCACGAGGGCAAGCCGCTCGAACTGCTCAAGGCGCACCTCCGTACGTACCGAAGTCCGGCGTTGCCCGAACTGCCGTCGTTCACCGGCGGAGCGATCGGATTTTTCGGCTATGATCTGCTTCAATATTACGAACGGCTGCCCGCGCACCAGGTCGACGATCTGCAAATGGACGACCTTCAGTTCATGTTCTGCGACCAGCTCATCGTGTTCGATCATTTCAAGCAGCAGATTCAGATCGTTGCGAACGTGCATGTGCAGGACGGTGCGACCGACCGGGACATCGAGGCGGCGTACAAAGAGACAAACCGGAAGATCGACGCGCTCATCGAACGGCTGCGGCAGCCGCTGCCGAAGCCGATTCTGGCCGGTGTGACGCCGCCGGAGAGTCCCGAGCTCGGCGAGATCCGCTCCAATGTGACGAAAGAGGCGTTCATGGCGAACGTGGAGCGGGCGAAGGAATACATCCGGGCGGGCGACATTTTCCAGGTCGTGCTGTCCCAGCGGTTCAGCATCGAAACCGACGTCGATCCGCTGCACGTCTACCGGGTGCTGCGCACGATGAACCCGTCGCCGTATCTGTACTATCTGAAGCTGGACGACGAGACCATCGTCGGCGCGTCGCCGGAAGCGCTGGTGAAGGTGGATGGCCGCAAGGTCGAGACGCGGCCGATCGCCGGCACGCGGCCGCGCGGCAAGACGCCGGAAGAAGATCTGGCGCTTGAGCGCGAACTGCTCGCCGACGAGAAGGAGCGGGCGGAGCATCTGATGCTGGTCGACCTCGGCCGCAACGACATCGGCCGCGTCGCCGAATTCGGCACGGTCAAGGTTGACGCGTATATGGAGATCGAGCGGTATTCGCATGTCATGCACATCGTCTCGAATGTGTCCGGCATGCTTAGGGAAGATAAAGATTTCTTCGACGCGTTCGTCTCCTGCATGCCGGCGGGCACCGTCTCCGGCGCGCCGAAGCTCAGGGCGATGGAGATCATCGCCGAGCTCGAGCGCGAAGCGCGGGGCGCCTACGCGGGAGCGATCGGTTATCTCGGCTTCGCGGGCAGCCTGAACACGTGCATCACGATCCGGACGATCGTGTTCAAGCACGGCAAAGCATATGTGCAGGCCGGCGCCGGCATCGTCTGGGACTCGGTGCCGGAGAACGAATACCAGGAGACGGTGAACAAGGCGATGGCGCTGCTGAAGGCGATCCGCACGGCGGAAGCCGCGTTCCCGGCGAAGGGACCGGCCGGGGCGGTTGCGGTTGCGCCGAATCTCGATTACGCGTGATGACGGGCATGGAAGGGAGAGGTTGAACATGGAACAGGCGGTTACGGGAATGACGATGCAGGAGGCGCTCGCGCATCTGATCGCGGGCAACGATCTGACGCGCGAGCAGGCGGAAGACGTGATGAACCGGATCATGGACGGCGAAGCGACCCCGGCCCAGATCGCGGGCGTGCTGACGGCGCTCCGGATGAAAGGCGAGACGGTTGACGAGATCGCCGGTTTTGCGAAAATTATGCGTGAGAAATCGAACCGGGTGCAGACGGCCCAGGACGGGCTGCTCGACACGTGCGGCACCGGCGGGTCGGGCATCCACAAGTTCAATGTGTCGACGTCGTCCGCGATCATCGCGGCGGCGGCAGGCGTTCGCGTGGCGAAGCACGGCAACCGGGCGATGTCCGGCAAAGCGGGCAGCGCCGACGTGCTGGAAGCGCTCGGCGTCAACATTCGTCTGACGCCCGAACAGGCGGCGGAATGTCTGGCCGAGACGGGCATCTGTTTCATGTTCGCGCAGTTGTTCCACCCGTCCATGAAACATGCGGCGGGACCGCGCCGGGAGCTCGGCGTCCGTACAATCTTCAACATGCTCGGCCCGCTGACGAACCCGGCGGGCGCAGACCGGCAGCTGCTCGGGCTGTACGATCGGACGAAGACGGAGACGATCGCCGAAGTGCTGCGTCAGCTCGGGATCAGGCGGGCGCTCGTCGTCGGCAGTTTCGAAGGACTGGACGAGATCAGCATTTCGCAGGATACGCAGGTGTCGGAGCTGAAGGACGGCGTAATCCGGACTTACGTGCTGACGCCGGAAGCGCTCGGCCTCATGCGCCGCCCGCTCAGCGAAGTCGTCGGCGGCTCGCCGGAGGAGAATGCGGCGATCGTCCGCCGCATCTTCGCGGGCGAGGAGCGCGGCGCCTATCGGGACATCGTGCTGGCGAACGCCGGAGCCTGCATCTACCTCGGCGGCAAAGCGGAGACGCTCCAGGCGGGCGTCGAAACGGCCGCTGCCGTCATCGACTCGGGCGCGGCCGAGTCGAAGCTGCACGAACTGATCCGGAAGACGGGGGAATTCGCACATGTATCTTGATCGCATCGTCGCCGTGAAGCGCGGCGAGGTTGAGGAATTGAAGGCGCAGCTGAATCCGGCCGAAGCGGAGCGTCGCATCGCGGCGCTGCCGCCTTGCCGCGGCTTCAGGCGCGCGCTTGCGGAAGGCCGGCGGCGGGAAATCGGCCTGATCGCGGAAGTGAAGAAAGCATCGCCGTCGAAGGGGCTGATCCGCGAAGATTTCCATCCGGTCGGGCTCGCCCGCAGCTACGAGGCGGCGGGCGCGGATTGTCTGTCCGTTCTGACGGACCGCCAATTCTTCCAGGGGGCGAACGACTATCTGACCCGGATCCGCGATTCCGTCAGCCTGCCGCTGCTGCGCAAAGATTTCACCATCGATCCGCTGCAGATCTACGAAGCGCGGCTGATCGGCGCGGACGCCATCCTGCTCATCGCGGCGATCCTGACGCCGGACGAGCTCAAGACTTATTACCGGCTTGCGAAGGACCTCGGCATGGATGCGCTGGTGGAAGTTCACGACCGGCGGGAGATGGAAACGGTACTGGACCTCGGCATCGCGGAGCTCGTCGGCATCAACAACCGCGATCTGCGCACGTTCGTGACGGATCTGAAGACGACGGAAGAGCTGGCCCGGCTCGTGCCGGATGACGCGACGCTCGTCAGCGAGAGCGGCATTTCGTCGCCGGACGACATCCGGCGGGTGCGGGAAGCGGGGGCGCGCGCCGTGCTGATCGGCGAGCATTTCATGCGCCAGCCGGATGTCGGCGAAGCGGTCCTCGCGCTGATGGAGCCGATCGCGCGATGAGCACGCGGATCAAAATCTGCGGACTTCGGGACGCGGAGACGATCCGCGCCATGGACGGTCTGCCGATCCACGAGATCGGCTTCGTGTTCGCGAAGAGCCGGCGCCAGGTCACGGCGGAAGCGGCGGCGGAACTGATCCGCGCGGCGCGTTCGCTGCGCTGCGCGGATGGCATGCCGCCGCGGACGGTCGGCGTCTTCGTCGACCCCGAGCCGGAGGCGCTGCGCGATGTGCTGCGGGCGGCGCCGCTCGACATCGTGCAGCTCCACGGCTCGGAGACGCCGGAATATTGCCGGCGGATCCGCTCGGAGCTCGGCGTCCGCGTATGGAAAGTGTTCGCCATCCGCGGCGGAGACGCCCCCGCGGCCGAGCGGATCGCGCCCTACGCGGGCGCCATCGACGCCGCCTTGATCGACACCGCCGGCGGCGGCACCGGGTCGGTGTTCGACTGGCGGCTCGTCACCGATTACAAGACGGCGGCCCGGGCCATCGGGGTGCCGCTCTACGTCGCGGGCGGTCTGAACGAGTACAATGTCAGGGAATTGGTCGACGCCCACGAACCGGACGGCGTCGACGTGTCAAGCGGCGTCGAGACGGACGGCGTGAAAGACCCGGTCAAAATACGAAGCTTTGTCGGAAGGGTGGCAGAAGGATGAATCAGGTGCCGGACCAGCACGGCCGCTTCGGCCGTTTCGGCGGCCGCTATGTGCCGGAGACATTGATGAACGCGTTGTTCGAGCTCGAAGACGCGTATTTGAAATTTTCGAAAGATCCCGTGTTTCTAGCCGAACTGGACGGGCTGCTCAGGCAATATTCGGGCAGGCCGACGCCGCTCTACTACGCCGGCCGGCTGACGGAGCGCCTCGGCGGAGCGAAGATCTATCTGAAACGCGAAGACCTGAACCATACGGGAGCGCACAAAATCAACAACGCGCTCGGGCAGGGGCTGCTCGCGAAGCGGATGGGCAAGACGAAGATCATCGCCGAGACGGGCGCCGGCCAGCACGGCGTGGCGTCGGCGACGGTCGCCGCGCTGCTCGGCCTCGAGTGCAAGGTGTTCATGGGCGAAGAAGACATGAAGCGGCAGGAGCTGAACGTCTTCCGGATGCGCCTGCTCGGGGCGGAAGTGGTGCCGGTCACGAGCGGCACGCGGACGCTGAAGGACGCGTGCAACGAGACGCTGCGCTACTGGGTCAGCCATGTCGAAGATACCTATTATATTCTTGGCTCCGCGACCGGTCCGCATCCGTACCCGATGATGGTGCGCGACTTCCAGCGCGTGATCGGTGTCGAGGCGCGGGAGCAGATTCTCGCGGCGGAAGGCCGGCTGCCGGATGTTATCGTGGCGGCCGTCGGCGGCGGCAGCAATGCCATCGGCATTTTCCATCCGTTCCTGGAGGATTGGGACGTGAAGCTGATCGGCGTGGAAGCGGGCGGACGCGGCATTGATACGGACGAGCATGCGGCGACGTTGACGAAGGGCCGTCAGGGCGTGTTCCAGGGCTCACTCAGCTACGTCCTGCAGGATGAATACGGCCAGGTGCTGCCGGCGCATTCGATCTCGGCCGGCCTCGACTATCCCGGAATCGGTCCGGAACATTCATATTTGAAAGATTCCGGACGGGCCGAGTACGTGCCGATTACCGACGCCGAAGCGCTTGAAGCGCTGCAGGTGCTGTCGGCTTCGGAAGGCATCATTCCCGCGCTCGAATCGGCGCATGCGGTCGCGCAAGCCATCAAGCTGGCGCCGACGCTTCCGAAGGACGCGATCGTGGTCGTCAATCTGTCCGGCCGGGGAGACAAGGACGTGGAATCGATCATGTCGTATCTGGAGGGGGAAAACCGGTGAACCGCATTGACGCGACATTCGAGAGACTGCGCCGGGAAGGGAAGTCGGCGCTCATTCCGTTCTTGACGATCGGCGACCCGGATCTGGCCGCATCCGCGGAACTGATCGCCGCGTGCGCGGCGGCCGGGGCGGACATGATCGAGCTCGGCGTGCCGTATTCCGATCCGCTCGCGGACGGCCCGGTCATTCAGCGGGCATCCGAGCGCGCGCTGCAAAACCGCGTGACGCTGGAGGACGTCGTCCGCACCGCCGCGGAAGCGCGCAGGCTGGGGGCGGATATACCTTATATTTTGTTTTCCTATTATAATCCGGTGCTCCAGTACGGGCTCGACCGCTTCTTCAAGCTGCTTGAAGAACATGACATCAGCGGACTTATCGTGCCGGACCTGCCGCTGGAGGAAGACGGGGAATTGCGCGACCGGGCGGAAGCGGCGGGCATCCACCTCATACCGCTTGTCGCGCCGACGTCTCACGAGCGGATTGCCCGGATCACCGCCAGGGCACGCGGATTCGTCTACTGCGTCTCTTCGCTCGGCGTAACGGGCATGCGGTCCGAATTTCATGCATCCATTGACGATTTTCTCGCCTCCGTGCGGAGCGCTTCGCCGGTGCCGATCTGCGTCGGGTTCGGCATTTCGAACCGGGAACAGGTGCTCAGGTTCGAAGGGAAGACGGACGGCGTCATCGTCGGCAGCGCGATCGTGCGCAAGATTGAAGAGGCGCTGCCGCTCCTTGGAGATTCCGGGAAGCGGGCCGAGGGCGTGCGGCAGGTGGAACAATTCATCCGTTCCCTGCGCGTGTGATCACTTGCCGATTGCCGGCGGATGTGCGACAATTTGTTCTATGACAAGCGTGCGAAACGGCCGGGCCGGGAGTCGTGGCGAAGCACCGATTCGGCGGAACAGTGCCGGCCGTTTTGAATAACCCCGATGATGAGGTGAACCGCTGTGCAGCCCAAAAGCAATATCGTTCATCTGCCGGTCTATCAGCCGGGCAAGCCGATTGAAGAAGTGAAGCGGGAGCTCGGCCTGACGGAAGTGATCAAGCTTGCGTCGAACGAGAACCCGTTCGGTTGTTCCGAGGCGGCGAAACAAGCCATCATGAATGAATTGGCCAACACAAGCCTGTATCCCGACGGCGCTGCCGTCGCCCTGACGGAGGCGCTGGCCGGGCATCTCGGCGTCGGCAAGGATCAGATCATCTTCGGGGCGGGTTCGGACGAAGTGATCCTGATGATCGCCCGCGCGTTCCTCGTGCCGGGCGACGAGACGATCATGGCCGACGAGACGTTCCCGCAATACAGGCACAACGTGGAGATCGAAGGCGCAAAGATCATCGAAGTGCCGCTGAAGGACGGCCGTCACGACCTGCCCGCCATGCTGGAGAAGGTGACGGACAAGACGAAGATCGTCTGGATCTGCAATCCGAACAATCCGACGGGCACCATTGTGACGAAGGACGAGTTGGATGCGTTCATGGCGAAGGTGCCGGCGCATGTGCTCGTCGTGCTGGACGAAGCGTACTGCGAATATATCGACGATCCGGCTTATCCGAACGGTATCGAATATGTGAAGCGTTATCCGAACGTGATTTCGCTCCGCACGTTCTCGAAGATTTACGGACTCGCTTCGCTCCGGATCGGATACGGCATCGGCACGCCGGAAATTATCCGTTACATCAATCAGGTGCGCGAACCGTTCAATACGACGCGCTACGCCCAGGCCGCGGCGAAGGCCGCCCTCGAAGACACGGCGTTCATCGCGGAATGCAGGCGGCGGAACGCCGAAGGGCTCGCCTATCTGAAGGCCGAGTTCGACCGGCTCGATCTGCGCTATTTCGAACCATACGGCAACTTCGTCATGTTCGATACGGGCATACCGTCGCAGAAGGTATTCGATGCGCTGCTCCGCAAAGGAATCATTTCGCGCGCGCGCTGGACGCATTACCCGACGCATATCCGCATCACGGTGGGCAGCGCTGAACAGAACCGCAAGTTCATCGAGGCGTTGGAACAAGTGTTGCAGGAATTGGCGGTGCAAATCTGACTCCATGACCAAGATCGCGATTTTCGGCGTCGGACTCATCGGCGGTTCGCTTGCGCTTTGCTTCAAGGGGAAACCCGGCCTGCACGTCATCGGGCATTCCCATCGTCAATCCTCGATTGAACGTTACCTCGCCCGAGGCGTCGTCGATGCGGCGACGACGTCGATGGAAGAGGCGGCGGCTGACGCGGATTTCATTTTTCTGTGCGTGCCGGTCGGCAACCTGGAAGACTATCTCCGCCGGCTGGCCGCCATGAAGCTGAAACCCGGCTGCATCATCACGGATGTCGGCAGCACGAAATCGTCGGTCGCCGCCTGCGCGCGATCGCTGGATTTCGGCGACGCGGTGTTCATCGGCGGTCATCCGATGGCGGGCAAGGAGAAATCCGGCGTCGAAGCGGCTACCTCGCTGCTGTTCGAGAACGCCTATTACGTGTTGACGCCGGAGCCCGACACGCCGCAGGAAGCGGTCGACCGGCTGGCCGGTCTGATCCGCCATACGAAAGCCAACATCGTGTTCGTCGATCCCGACCAGCACGACACGATTGTCGGCGCGATCAGCCATCTGCCGCATGTCATTGCCGTGCAGCTCGTGAATCAGATCCGGGCGTACAATGAAACCAATCCGCTGTATTCCGCGCTGGCCGCCGGCGGGTTCCGCGACATTACGCGGATCGCATCGAGTGATCCCGTCATCTGGCGCGATATTCTCATCAACAATCGCAGCGTTTTGATCCGGCTGCTGAAAGAGTGGCAGGAGGGCGTGAGCGGATTTATCGAAATGCTGGAGCGGATGGATGAACGGATGGTGGAGGAAGCGTTCCGTACGGCCGGCGAGTTCCGCAGCAGTCTGCCGGAACGGCGCCGGGGCGTCATCGACCCGCTGTACGAATGTTACATCGACGTGCCGGACCATCCGGGCATCATCGGCAAAATCGCGACGGAGCTCGGCAACGAGCGGATCAACATCAGCAACCTGCAAATCATCGAGAGCCGGGAGGACGTGCCGGGCATCTTGCGGCTGTCGTTCCGGACACAGCCGGATTTCGACCGCGCGGTTCAACTGCTCGCCTCGATGGGATTCGAAGTCAACATGTAAGCGCAAGGCCGAGTCGGAACCGGGCGGGGTTCCCGCGCTCGGCTTGCCGGCCGCCTGTAGGACGCAAAAATGTTGTAAACGCATACTTGACATTTTGAAAACGGATACATATACTGAAGATACAGTATGGTTTCTCTCCACTCCTATCCAAATTCTTGCACCCATCGTGCAGCCACCCGGAAGGGTGGTCTTTTTTTTGTTTAAAAAATCCTCATCTATGCCACCAATCGCTTGTTTCAATCGTCTATAACATTGCGTCATGCTGCGGCCGGAAAAAACTTGAACTCCCCAAATCACAAATCTGTGATACAATGTCTGTATGTGCTCTGTAAAATACTGGGGTCCCCGTGCGGCCCGGTACATAATGCAGGATTTCACCATTCCGACTCGAATTGATCTAGTCAAGGCCGAGTGCTTCCTGCGCCGGAGGCGCGGACATCGGCCGGCGGGAAATCGCCATATTGCAAAAGCCTGGCGAAATGATGCGGCCGGGCGGCGCAACTTTTGCCTTCCGGATCGGTACAATGTAGTGACGGATCCGGGAGGGCGATCACCGCAGCCCAAGGAGGGGCACAGCCCATGACCGACTCCCAATTGATCCGTGAAATCAAGGACGGCAACGTCCAGGCATATTCGGAATTGATGCGGCGTTATCAACGCAAAATACTGGCCTTCATCTACCATATGCTGAAAGGCGCGGGGCTCGACCTGATGGCCGAGGATCTGTGCTCGGAGACGTTCTACAAAGCATATCGCAGTCTGCATTCCTTCCGCGAAGGCGACGCATCGTTCTCCACCTGGCTCTATACGATCGCACGCAATACGGTGCTGAGCGAACTGCGCAAGCAGAGAGGCGGCAATGTCTCGCTCGACGAATCCGGCGTCGTGCCGCTTGCGCCGCCTGAGGCGGCGCCGGAACAGCGCCTGCTGCAGCGGGAGCGGATGAACCTCGTACGCGAAGCGATCAACCGATTGCCGGAGAAACAGCGTTCGGCGCTGATCTTGCGCGAGTACGACCAGCTGGACTATCAGGAGATTGCAACGATTCTCGGACAGTCCGTCAGCGCGGTCAAATCGCTGTTGTTCCGCGCCCGGGCCAGTGTGAAATCGCAGCTGGAGCCGTATTTTGATTCGTCTTACGTGGAATACGAGGAGATGAAAGCACGATGAATTGCGAGCAAGCGCAGCAATGGTTCGGTCTCGTCTGGGACCTGCCGGAAGACGATCCGGATCGTTTGAGATTTGAGGCCCATCTTGCGGATTGCGACAGCTGCGCGGAAGAATTCCGGATCTGGGAAGAGAGCGAATCGATGCTCCGCCGGCTGCAGATTGCGGACGCCGAACAGGATCCGGATGAACGCATCAACCGCGCCGTCATGGAGCGGATATACCAGGAAGACTTCTGGCTGCTGCCGGTCAAGGACCGGACGTACCGTTGGTCCGAATCGTTCCGCCGCGGCGTGGCGGCCGCGATGGCTTGCTGCTTCGCCATGTTCGTCAGCGCCTTCATCTATATGGCGATCGGTGCTCCCGAGAAGGATGCAGCCGATGCGCAAATTGCCAGGCTTACAGGGATGATCGATACGATCAGCTCGGTGGACGGCGCAGAACCGATCAGCATCGAGTTCTATCAGGATGTGCCCGTTGCAAGCATCAGCGGTCCGGTCGTGCTGACTGTCGTGCCGACTTATCCGCAGTACTGGATCGCGCTGTCGATACTCGGCATGATCATGACGCTGCTGACGATCAACTGGTTCACGCGCACGAGGCATTGACGGCGATCGCTTATCGGGAGGTATGTCGTTGATCATCGGACTCATTCGGCATGGCGAGACGGAATGGAATGCCGTCGGCCGCATTCAGGGCCAGACCGATATTTCGCTGAACGAAGCGGGCATCCGGCAAGCGCGTGCGCTTGCGGCCCGGCTGAAGGCGGAAGATCGGGTATGGGACGCGGTCGTCTCGAGCGATCTCAAGCGCGCAAGGGAGACAGCGCGCATATTGGCCGATGCGCTCGGCATTCCGCTTCTGCCGCCCGACCCGAGAATAAGGGAACGATCCTTCGGGCTCGCCGAGGGAACGACCGAAGAGGAGCGGCTTCGGCGTTGGGGAGCGGATTGGCGTTCCCGGGACGTCGGACAGGAAAGCGATGACAGCGTTCAGAAGCGCGGGCTGGCGTTCATAGCCGACTGGCAGGCCCGCAGCCCGGAAATCCGGCTGCTGGTCGTATCCCACGGCAGCATCCTCGCCGTTTTGCTCCGGGCATTATGCAGCGATCTGGAAGATCGGCGCATCGGCAACATGTCGCTTTCCATCCTTGAATCGGCCGGCTCGGACTGGCGGGTACTTCTGCACAACTGTTCGAAACATCTGGATACGTTGGAAACACGGAGCTGACCCGGAGCAAGTTCGGGGCGGCTCTTTTTTTGCGCGTTCGGGCGAATATCCTGCAAAATCACGGTAATGGCGGGCGGCTTGCATCACGTTTTATTTTTTTTCGTTCTTCCCATAATGGGAATAGACCCAAGGAACGGAGGGGATGGCATGCTGCTGGCCGAAATGTTGGGCTATGCGGACATCGCGCAGCTGATGCGGATCGCGGAAATGTACCGCCTGGAATGCGACGGGCATTCGAAGCATGAGCTGATGCAGACGATTATGGCTGCCGCCCTGGAGAAGAATCGGTTTGAGGCGCTGCTCGACGGGCTGTCCCTCGAGGACGAACGGTTCCTCCACTCGCTGCTCTTCGATGACCGCGATGCGTTCAGCCTGGAAGAATTGCTCGCGCGCGTGCGCAGCAGCCGGTTCGATGCGGAGGCCAAACCGGGTTCGCCCGAGGAGGTGGCGGCCGTGCGGCTCGAATTCGATCCGGTCGTCCCATCCCCGGAAAGGCGGACGAAGCGGAAGCGGAAATCGGCGGCGCCAAAGGACGAACCCGCGCAAGGCGGCGGCTCATCCGCATCCGGATTGCGCGAGACGATCTCGCGATTCAAACAATACGGTTGGCTGTTCAACGGCACGAACGGCACGAACCGTTATCTGTTTCGCGTACCGGAAGATTTGAAGGAGCGGTTCCGCGATGTGCTGGCGGAGCGTCTGGCCAGGCGGCTTGTCTATGCGGGGGAGCCGCTCGCGTATCGTGACGAGCAGGAGCTCATGGCGGACGACGTGCTCGTCTTGCTGGATTATGCTGCGCGCCACGTGGTGCCGCTGACCCAGGACGGCGTGATGTACAAGCGGAATCTGCTCCAGCTGCTCGAAGCGCTGGCCGTCCGTGAAGAACCGCCGGCCCGGGGGAGCTGGCGTTTCGGCTATGGCAGACGGTTCAAAGACTATCCGGACCGGCTGGCCCTTCTGTACGATTACTGCCACTACAAAGGGTATCTGTCTGAGAAAGACGGCCAGCTTCGGCTGACCGAAGCCGGCGCAAGCAGACTGGCGAGCCGCGCAATCGAAGAACCCGAGGAACTGTACCGGTTCTGGGTCCGGCTCTACCGCGCGGCGATTCCGAATCTGCCCGCGATCGTCCGGCTCATCGAGCGGCTGGCGGACCGCTGGGTGACGGCAGACTCGCTGCGCGGCGCGCTTCAGCCTTTTGTCCGGCCGTTCTACTACGATGATCCGGCGTCCGTGCTCGACAAGCGCATTTTCGCGATGATGGTGCATCTGGGATTGCTCAGAATCGGGGAAGACGAGAACGGCCGCACGGTGCTCAGGCTGACGAGAGCCGGCAAGCAGGCGATAGGCGGTTCCGGAACCCGGGACTTCGAACCGATCCTGTCCGGCAGATAGCCGGATGGGTAACGGTACATTCAGCCGGCACGGGGACATTCGTCCGCTACAGGGCGGCCGCTCATGAATATGCTTGAGTAAGACGTCGGCAGGAAGGACAGACATCCGGTGGAACGATCACCGCTATTCCAGGAGGTGTGTCCTGTGGACAGAATGAAATCTTATGAGGCGATGCTTTCGCTGGCTGCGGAAATGGTGCTGGACGAAGCGCTGCGCATCTATCGCAAGGAAAGAATTTATGCCGAGATCGACAAAGCGCTGGACAACGGCGATGTGGACGGATTCCGCAGGCTTGCGGAGGAGCTGCGAACGATCTGAACGATGGCCCGCCCCTTGGCCAGGGGGCGGGTTTTTTTGCTGCTGTCGGTTTTCGGCCGGCAGCGGGATATGGTAAGATGTCCGGGAAGAACAACCTGTCTGAAATCGGAGGATCATGAAGCTCATGAAATTCAGTGAATTCAGCGGCGAACGATGGGCGGAATTGCAGCTTTATTTCGACACCGGCATCCTGCCGGTCACCGGCCTGACGGGCAGCGAATCGCCGGATGAAGCGGAGGCGGCTTTGACGCGGCTGCGCGATCTGCTCGACCTCGTCGAAATGCCGTTCAAGGGCCGGACCGTCACCTATCCCGCGCTGCACTATGCGGCGGAAGGGGCGCAGACGATCGAACGGGTTGCCTCCGGTCTCAAGGCTGGCGGTTTTCGACACGTCATCATTGTCTCGTTGAACCGTTCCTATCAGGCGGACTTGCCTTCGGTTGATCTGTGGATCGTCCCGGAGCCGGACGGGTCGCTGCCGGCAGCGCGGGCTGTGTCGGAAGCCGTCCAGGCGATGTGGCGGAACAGGCGGGAAGAGCCTGACCGCAGCGCTGAATAGAATGTCCGGGGCAAGGGAAAAATGTGCTGGGATGCGGCAATTGTGACAAATCTTCAACAAAATTCAGAACGATTTTAGGCGCTGTTTCATTTTCATTTCCGCGTTCTTGACGCTCAATAGGGCCTGGGATATTATTAGTTATGGTTTGGTTCGTCATGGTAGTTGTCGGCATGACAAGACCCGCATAACGATTGGCAAAGGGGGTAGAGCAGGAGATGAGCAACCACGAGCAGCATGAGCAGTCACACTCGTCCGTGATGAGAAAAACGATGTCCCGGCGCCAATTTTTGTCGTATACGCTCGGCGGTGCGGGCGCATTCATGGCAGGCGGTGTCGTGCTGCCGATGATCCGCTTTGCGGTCGACCCGATTCTTCAGAAGAAGACGGGCGGCACGTTCGTCAAAGTTGCCGAAGAAAGCGCGATTACGAGTGAACCGAAGGAATTCAAGTACCAGATCCACCAGGTTGACGGTTGGTACGAGAGCGATCCCGAGCGTTCCGCATGGATCGCGCGCGACCAGAACGGCACCATTTTCGCGTTGTCGCCGGTTTGCAAGCATCTCGGGTGCACGGTCAACTGGAACAGCCAGAACGACAATCAATATTTCTGCCCGTGCCACGAGGCGAAGTATTCGATTGACGGCAAGAACCTGAGAGTGGCTCCGGCGCCGCTTGACGAATACGAAGTGGAAGTGAGAGATGGCTGGGTGTACCTCGGACCGGTCAAACCGAACTCGCGAGTCTGATTAGGAGGCGTAATATCCGATGTTTAAAGCAATCTACAACTGGATTGACGAGCGTCTGGACATCACGCCGATGTGGAGAGACGTCGCGGATCACGAGGTCCCCGAACATGTCAACCCGGCGCATCACTTCTCCGCCTTCGTATATTGTTTCGGCGGTCTGACGTTTTTCATTACGGTCATCCAGATTCTGTCCGGCATGTTCCTGACGATGTACTATGTGCCGGATATCATCAACGCTTACGCGAGCGTCGACTATCTGCAGCATAAAGTTGCGTTCGGCGCAATCGTGCGCGGCATGCACCACTGGGGCGCGAGCCTGGTCATCGTCATGATGTTCCTGCATACGCTCCGCGTCTTCTTCACCGGCGCATACAAGGCGCCGCGCGAAATGAACTGGGTTGTCGGCATGCTCATCTTCTTCGTCATGCTCGGCCTCGGATTCACCGGCTACCTGCTGCCGTGGGACAACAAGGCTTACTTCGCGACGAAGGTCGGCATCCAGATTGCGGAATCGGTTCCGTACATCGGACCGTACATTGCGGAACTGCTGCAAGGCGGCGATGTCGTCGGAGCGCAGACGCTGACGCGTTTCTTCGCGATCCACGTCTTCTTCCTGCCCGGCGCGCTGCTCGCATTGCTGGCGGCTCACTTCATCATGATCCGCAGACAAGGCATCTCCGGACCACTATAATTGAAGGGAGTTTTCACCGATGGCCCATAACTCCAAGGACAGCCAGGAGAAAGTGGTATACGTCGGCGACTCCCGGGTCCGCAAGTCCGGGAGAATGCCGAACATACCGCCCGATTATTCGGCGTTTCCAGGCAAGTCGGAAGCGTTCATTCCGAATTTCCTGCTGAAAGAATGGATGGTCGGCGTCGTCGTGCTGGTCGGGTTCCTCGTCCTGACGATTTCCCATCCGGCGCCGCTCGGTTATCCGGCGGACCCGACCAATACGTCGTTCATACCGATGCCGGACTGGTATTTCCTGTTCTTGTACCAGTTCCTGAAGTATCCGTATGTGTCCGGCGATTACGTCGTGCTCGGAACGGTCGGCGTCCCGCTCATCATGTTCGGCGCCCTGCTGTGCGCGCCGTTCCTCGATCGGGGCAAGGAGCGCCGCTTCTACCGCCGTCCGATCGCTTCGACGCTGATGTTCCTGTCGCTGATTTCCTGCGTCTACCTGACCTATGTGGCATGGGATCACTATCAGCATCAGCTTGAAGTGAACGGCATTGTGCCGGAGCATATCAAGCGTGAAGAGGAAGCGCGCCTTGCGGCTGAGCGCGGGGAAGAGCGTCCGAATCCCGTCAAACGCGAGGACAAGAAGATCGCCGTCGTTGACGCGAACGATCCGATCACGTCGGTCATTCAGCAGAACTGCCTCTCCTGTCACGGCACGGACTACCAGGGTCAAAGCTCGATTCCGCCTCTGGCCGGCGTCGGCGACAAGTATTCGAAGGAAGAGCTGGCCGAGATCGTGACGAACGGCAAAGGCACCATGATGCCCCCGTTCGGCGGTCAACTCAGCGCTGAAGAGATCGATCAGATCGCAGAATGGCTGGCGAAACAGAAGAAAGCGGAATAAGACAGCAATCTGAATGCCGCGGCCGATCTGAGGCTTCAGGCTGCGGAAGCATCAGCGAACCTGACCGCCATCCGGCGGTCAGGTTTAGTTTTTGCGTCAAGAATGGACGGACAAGGAGGGCCGCACATGTCGCTCACATGGTTCACCAGCCGTGCGTTTCTGCTCGACCGCCGGCTGCTCTGGCTGCTGTTCATCTGCAACGCGCTCGGCACGGCGTATGGCTATGTCTGGTACGGGGAGCAGCTGCGCTGGACGCTCGATCACCATCCGTTATGGCGCATCGTGTTCGTCCCGGACAGTCCGACGGCAAGCCTGTTCTTCACGATTTGGCTGCTGCTCATCCTGATGCGTCCGGGCAAGGAAAGCGGCGTTTACCGGATCTTCCGAATCACGGTGGAAGCGCTTGCCGTCCTGACGCTGGTAAAGTACGGCGTCTGGGCGGTCGTCATGAACGCCGCGCAAGGGTTGCAGGGCGACCCGCTCGACTGGCAGAACTGGATGCTCATCGCATCGCATGCGGCGATGGCTGTCGAAGGGCTGCTCTATGCGCGGTTCATGCGGTTCGGCAAGTTGGCGGCGCTGCTTGCCCTCGGATGGATGCTGCTGAACGATACGATGGATTACGGCGTCGGCATCTATCCCTGGCTGCCGTCGGTGTTGGAAGACGATCTGACGGCTATTGCCGGATTCACCTTCGTGTTGTCGGTCGTCAGCTACTTTCTGACACTGATTGTGCTGCAATTCCGATCTTCCGGCGAAACCGGAGCTGGCGATCGCCGGTGAGCAGCAGATTCGGGCTGCGGTTCTGAACCGGGCAATCCGCTCATAGACTGATGTCTAGGAGGGATTGTCCATGTCCGTTCGCCTGAAGATACTGCTGGCGCTCATGCTTCTGCTGACCGCCGGCGGATTGCCATTGTCTGCGGATGCGCCGGCGGCGGCTGAAGACCGTTTGGACCGTCTCGAGGTTCTGACCCACAGTTTCTACCTCGCGTCCCTGGACGGTAATCGCCAACTGTCCTACGCCTATTTGTTGAAAATAGAAGAAACAGCTGCATCGGCCGAACTGCGCGCGATCGGTGAACCGGCCGGGTGGAGACGGATTGATGATTCGCTCGGCGCGGCACGCAAAGCGCTTGCCCGCGGCCGCAACCCGGACGGGTGGCGGGCGGAGGCATCCCGGCTGCTGCTCGCCGTCGACGCACTGACGCCCGGCCGCGAATCGCTGTGGCTCGAGTACGGGCGGCTCATCGGCGACGATCTCGACCGGATGCGCCGCGGCTGGCAGCGCGGCGGGACAGAGGGAGCCGCCGCGGCCGCCGTTTCGCTTCAGCTCCTGAAGGAGCGGGTCGAGCGTCTGGAGGCGGCGGCAGCTGTCGCCCGGCCGCAGCCGTCCGTTCAGCTGCTGCAGGAGCGGATCCGGTATGCGGAGAGGTTGCTGGCGGCTGCAGCGAAAGGGGAAGCGAACCGGGTCTGGATCGAGGAAGCGTTCGACGGCATCGAACAGGCTGCTGCGGATTTGTTCGGTTCGAAGGAAGTGTTGTCGCCGGCGCGAGCCGATGATCCGTCGCCGGCATGGATTGCGGCCATGACCGCCATCCTGTGTGCCGCTCTCGGGTACGCAGGGTACCGCAAGTACCGTCATGACCGATGGGGCATATCG
Source organism: Thermobacillus xylanilyticus (assembly GCF_907165215.1). Taxonomy (GTDB): domain Bacteria; phylum Bacillota; class Bacilli; order Paenibacillales; family Paenibacillaceae; genus Thermobacillus; species Thermobacillus xylanilyticus. The sequence continues at coordinate 17,459 of NZ_CAJRAY010000048.1, forward strand.
TCTGTCAAGCGCCCGCTGTAGCCGCGGGCGCTTCGTCATCTTTCGCGGAAACCTTCGCCGACGACATCGTGCGCATCGCTGATCGCGAAGAACGCCTTCGGGTCGATCTCGTGTACAATCTCGCGCAGCGCCCGGGCTTCGGATCGGCCGACAATGCAGTAGACGACCTGCTTGGACGCGCCCGAATAGCCGCCGGTCGCCTGCAGAATCGTCACGCTCCGGTCGAGCTTGCGGGTAACGGCGTCGGCGATCGCCTGGCCTTTGTCCGTCACGATCGTGAACGCTTTGCCGACATAAGCCCCTTCCTGCACGAAATCGATGACTCTTGCGGCGATGAAGACGACGACCAGCGTGTAGAGCACGCGCTCGACGGGCACGAAGAACAGGGATGAGCCGATGACGGCGGCATCGATGCCGAGTATGGTCCGGCCCATGCTCCAGCCGTATTTTCGCACCAGAATGCGGGCGGCGATGTCCATGCCGCCGGTCGTCGCGCCGAACCGGAAGACGATGCCGAGACCGGCGCCAAGGGTCACGCCGGCATAGAGCGCGGCCAGAATCAGATCGCGCCCGCTTGCGAGCGGGACGATGAGCCGGGCATCGACCGCGCGTTCCATCAGCCACAGCGAGCAGGTCAGACAGAGCGTGCCATAAAGCGTCATCGTCATCGATTTCCAGCCGAGCAGTCTCCATCCCGCAAGAAACAGCGGCACGTTCAGGAGCAGTGTCGTGAAGGAAAGCGGCAGGCCGAATATGTAATAGAGCAGCAGTCCGACACCGGTAACGCCGCCTTCCATCAACGTGTTCGGCAGGACGAAGTAATGCAGGCCGAACGCATAGATCGCCGTTCCCGCCGCAACGGGGACGAGGACGCGCAGTCCGCCGGCTGCCCGTCGGGACATCCGTTTCAACCTCCTCGATATCGGGCTTCAACGCATCGAAGCCCGGGAAGGTGCAAGGATTGTGTTCCCCTGTGCTTTGCGCTAACATAAGGAAAGAATCGTCGGATAAGCAAAACGGCCGGCGCCGTGTCCGCGGGCGGACACAACCGTTCGGCGTAAAAGGATAAGTCGATATTAAGCTTATCAATTTTTATCTTTCATGGAAAGGATCGTGCTTAGTGTTGGGCAAAACACTCGCCGACATGCAGCGTGAAGTCGATGCATATATTTCACAGTTCAAGGAAGGCTACTTCAGTCCGCTCGCCTTGATGGCCCGGCTGACGGAAGAAGCCGGGGAACTGGCGCGTGAAGTGAACCATCACTACGGGCCCAAGCCGAAGAAGCCCGACGAGCCGGACAGTTCCATCGAGATGGAACTCGGGGACCTGCTTTTCATTCTCATTTGCTTTGCCAATTCGCTGGGGATCGATCTGACGGAAGCGCATGACAAGGTGATGGCGAAATTCTCGACGCGCGACAAGGACCGCTGGACGCGCATCGAGCAGCCGGCCGAATAGTGCGGCGGCTTGCCCGCCCATACCCGGCGCTTGCCTTGTGCATATGCTGATCGATAAGCATATGTGCGAGGGGGCGTGGAGGATGGCCGGGGAAGAGCATATCAGACAGGCTTATGCTTCGATCTTGTCGGGCGACTACGAACAGGCGATCCGGTCGTTCGAGCAGGCCATCGCTGCCGAGCCCGGCAATCCTGCATATCACCACAAATGCTCGATTACCTGCATGCGCAGCGCCCTGTGGACGAAGGCGCTCCGGCACGCGGAGGAAGCGGTCAGGCTGGCGCCGGATCAGACGGATTACCGCTACCATCTCGCTTCGGTTCAGGCGCGAATTGCGGCCGAGGAAGCCAAAAATGAGCTGGCGGCAGCCGATCCCGACTATGCATCCGTCATCGGCCGGCTGAAGCTTGCGCTGGAATTGGATCCGTTGCTCGATGAAGCCTGGCTGCTCATGGCGGCGGCATACGGGGCGCTCGGACGGTTCGATGAAGCGGCTCAGGCGGCAAGGGAAGCGCTCAGGCTGAATCCCGCGCATGGAGAAGCCAAGCGGCTGTTTGCCGACTATCGCCGGCGTCATCGGAGAAAGCAAAAACGCACGCTGCATTGAACTAATTCATTACTCAAGTGGGAACAGGAGTTGGAAGGCATGACGGACAAGATTCGCGTCGCGGTTGCGGGCGCAAGCGGCAAAATGGGACGTGAAGTCGTCAAAATGGTGCTGGAAGAACCGGCTTTTGAACTGGCGGCCGCCGTCGGACGCACGTCGGCCGGTCAGGATGCGGGCGCCGCTGCGGGATTGCCCGCCTGCGGCGTCACGATCACCGGCGACCTTGAGGAAGCGCTGCGCGGCGGCGCAGTCGACGTATTGGTTGATTTTACGGTGCCGCAGTCGGCTTACGACAACACGAAGACGGCGATTACATACGGTGTGCGTCCCGTTGTCGGCACGACCGGCTTCACGCCGGAACAGATTGACGAACTGGACAAGCTGTGCAGAAGCCGCGGTATCGGCGGCCTGATCGCGCCCAACTTCTCGATCGGCGCCATTCTGATGATGCGGTTCGCCGCGGAAGCGGTGCGCTACTTCCCGCATCTGGAGATTATCGAGTATCACGGGGACCGGAAGCTGGATGCGCCGTCCGGCACCTCCATCAAGACCGCGGAACTGATTTCCGAAGTGCGCGGTGAGCTCAAACAGGGGCATCCCGATGAGGAAGAGAAACTGGAAGGCGCGCGCGGCGGATATTACAACGGATTCCGCATCCACAGCGTCCGGCTGCCCGGCGTATTCGCCCAGCAGGAAGTGATCTTCGGCGCTTTCGGACAGACACTGCGCATCCGGCATGATTCGTATGACCGCGCCGGCTACATGCCGGGGGTCAAGACCGCGGTGCAGAAAGTGATGACTTATACCGGCCTCGTCTACGGATTCGAGCATCTGATGGACGGCGGAGAGGAGAAACGTTCATGACGGCGCGGATGCAGGTTGCGTTCATTGCGCACGACCGGAAGAAAGACGAAATGGTCAATTTCGTCATCGCTTATGAGCATGTATTCCGCCATCACGATCTGTATGCCACCGGCACGACCGGCAAGCGGATCATGGAGCAGACCGGGCTTACGGTGCACCGGTTCATGTCGGGGCCGCTCGGCGGCGACCAGCAGATCGGCGCGCTGGTGGCGGAGAATGTCATGGATTTGATCATTTTCCTGCGTGATCCGCTGATGGCGCAACCCCATGAACCGGATATCAACGCGCTGCTGCGCCTCTGCGACGTGTACGGCATTCCCGTCGCCACGAACGTCGCCACGGCCGAACTGCTCGTCAAAGCGCTCGAGCGCGGCGAATTCGCGTGGCGGGAGCTTGTCCACAAATACAAGCCGGAGGACTGGCGGTCATGACGGTTGCCGTCGACATGCTGGCGTTCGGCGCCCACCCGGACGATGTCGAGATCGGCATGGCCGCGACGATCGCCAAGCATACGCAGGCCGGCATCCGCTTCGGCATCTGCGATCTGACCCGCGCGGAAATGTCGTCGAACGGGACGGTGGAACTGCGGCAGCGCGAGGCCGCGGAAGCCGCCGAGGCGATCGGGCTGGCGTATCGCTCCTGTCTCGGATTGCCTGACCGGGGGCTGACCGGTTCGCCGGATCAGATGGCGTCCATCGTGCGCGAAATCCGGAAACTTCGGCCGCGGATCGTGTTCGCGCCGTATTGGAACGACCGCCATCCCGACCATAACGCCGCGAGCCGCCTCGTGGAAGAGGCGGTTTTCAATGCGAAGCTGCGCCGGTACATGCCCGAACTCGAACCGGTCCAGGTGGAGCAAATGTATTTCTACTATATCAATGATGTGGCGGAAGTCGATCTGATCGTCAATGTTTCGGATTGGTACGACGCGAAGCGCCGCGCGCTGTCGGCCTATCGGTCGCAGTTCGAATCGGGGCCGGATACGGTAGCGACGCCGCTGAACCAACGCTACGTCGAAAATGTCGAAGCCCGCGACCGGCTGCTCGGCGGCCAGCGTCAGTGGGCATTTGCCGAAGGCTTCGCGGTGAAGCGCCCCTTTGAGGTGCATCTGTTCTGAGCGCACCGCGAAGCGAGAGGAGGAGCATCCATGGCCAGACCGCTCAAGATCGGCATTACCTGTTACCCGACGCTCGGCGGATCCGGTGTCGTCGCGACCGAACTCGGCAAGCTGCTCGCCGAGAAAGGGCATGAGATTCATTTCATTACGCACAGCATTCCGTTCCGGCTCGGCAAGTTCCAGCGCAACATCTATTACCATGAAGTCGAAGTGAACAATTATTATGTCTTCCGCTATCCGCCGTACGATCTGTCGCTGGCCAGCAAGATGGCGCAGGTCGCGCGGATGCAGAAACTGGATCTGCTGCACGTCCACTACGCCGTGCCGCATGCCATCTGCGCCTGGCTGGCGAAACAGATGCTGGACGGCGGCATCAAGACGGTAACGACGCTGCACGGCACCGATATCACGGTGCTGGCACAGGACGAATCGCTGCGCGATCTGATCCGGCTCGCGATCCATCAGAGCGATGCGGTGACGGCCGTCTCGCGGGATTTGATTCGGGAGACCCGCGAACGGCTTGATATCGAGACGCCGATCGATCTGACGTACAATTTCGTCGACAAGCGCGTCTACTACCCGCGGGAATGCCGTTCGCTGCGCAACGAATACGCCGCGCCGGGCGAGAAGGTGCTGATGCACATCTCCAACTTCCGGCCGGTGAAGCGGGTCGGCGACGTCGTTGACGTGTTCGCGCGCGTGAACGCGAAGCTGCCTTCGCGTCTGCTGCTCGTCGGGGAAGGTCCGGAACTGTCGAAAATACAATGGCAGGTCGAATCGCTCGGCCTGGAGGACCGCGTCACCTTCCTCGGCAAGCAGGACGACGTGGCGCAGGTCATTTCCGTCGCGGACCTGCTGCTGCTGCCGTCCGAGAAAGAAAGCTTCGGCCTCGTCGCCCTCGAAGCGATGGCCTGCGGCGTGCCGACGATCGGCTCACTCGCCGGCGGCATTCCGGAGCTTGTCGCGCACGGCACGACCGGCTTCCTCGCGCCGGTCGGCGATACGGAGCGGATGGCCGAATACGCGGTTCAGCTGCTGAGCGACGAATCGACGTACGCACGGTTCCGGGAAGCATGCCTGGAACGGGCCCGCACGACGTTCTGCAATGACCGGATTACCGCGGAATACGAGCGCATCTATTATCGCGTGCTCGGGATCGAGGCCGATATTCCGATACCGGTGTGCGAATAAGCGCGAGAGGTGGTGCGCCGCCATGGACGGAAAGCTGAAAGACGCGATGCCGGTGATCGAACGATTGAGCGCCGCCGGCCACCAAGCGTATTTCGTCGGCGGCTGCGTCCGCGACGCCTTGCTCGGCCGGCCGATCGGCGATGTCGACATCGCGACGTCCGCGCGGCCGGAAGCGGTCATGGCGATCTTTCCGAAGCATGTCCCGACCGGCATCCGGCACGGCACGGTAACCGTGTTCGTGAAAGGCCGGTCGTATGAAGTGACGACGTTCCGCACGGAATCGGACTATGACGACCATCGCCGACCGTCGGATGTCGCATTCGTCGACGACATCCGGACCGATCTCAAGCGCAGGGATTTCACGGTCAACGCCATGGCGATGGACGCGGACGGCCGGGTAATCGATCCGTTCGGCGGGATGTCCGACCTTGAACGCGGTGTCATCCGCTGCGTCGGCAGTCCGGACGAACGATTCCGTGAAGACGCCCTGCGCATGGTCCGGGCCGTCCGGTTCGCGGCGGAGCTTGGCTTCCGCATCGCGCCGTCGACATGGCGCGCGCTCAGGCGGAACGCCGGGCTGTTGCGTCATATCGCGCTGGAACGCGTCGGTGCCGAACTGGACAAGATGGTCCGCGGCGCCGATCCGGACCGGGCGGCCGCTTTGTTCATCCGCTCCTGTCTATGGCGGACGACGAAGACGCCGCTGGAGACAAACGGTCTTCCGGCATGCGCGGGGAAGGTGAAGCTGTCCGGCCTGGAGGCGGGCGACCTCAGGTGGATCGCGCTTTGGGCGGCGTCGAACGTTTCGCCGGAGGCGGCTCACCATTGGATGTCGCAGTTCGCGTTCGGCAAGAAGCGGATGCGCGCGATCTTCGCGCCGCTGGAACTGCATGCCGCCGCGGCGAGCATTCCCGATACCCGCGAAGCATGGGCTGCGCTTGCGCTGCGCCACGGGCGCCAGGCTGCGGCAGACTGGCTGGACGTCATGCGCGCGCTTCCCGGCATCAGTCCCGTCCCGGCGGATCGACTGGCCCGATGGTCGGCATGGCTGGCGGACATCCCGGCGTTTGCGGCGGCGGAGCTGGCGCTCGACGGGACGGAATTGGCGGAAGCGGCTGGCAGGAAAGGCGGCCCGTGGATCAAGCGGACGATGGATCGGCTGCTGCTGGAGACGGCCGCCGGCCGCCTGCCCAACGAACGTCGGGCATTGCTCGAGAGGGCGCTGCGCATTCTGGACAATGAACCGGACGGGAAGGACGAACCATGAGAGAACGACTGCTGGAAATGTTGACGGAACGCGAAGGCGAGTACATTTCGGGCGAAGAGGCGAGCCGCCGGCTCGGCATCAGCCGGACGGCGGTCTGGAAACATATCCGCAGGCTGACGGAGGAAGGCTACGCGATCGAAGCGAGCCGCAACCGGGGATATCGGCTGGCGGGAACGCCGGACCGGCTGACGGCGACCGGGCTCATGTCGCGCCTCAAGACGAAGTCGCTCGGCCGGTCGCTTCACTTGTACGACGAGATCGGCTCGACCCAGGATGCCGCGAAGCGGCTCGCCGAAGAAGGGGCGCCCGAAGGCACGCTTGTCATCGCGGAGCAGCAGACGAGCGGACGGGGCAGGATGGGGCGGAGCTGGCTGTCGCCGAAGTACAAGGGACTGTGGATGAGCCTCGTGCTCCGGCCGAACGTTCCGGTCCTTTGCACGCCGCAGCTGACGCTGCTGACCGCCGCCGCCCTCTGCCGGTCGCTGCGACGACAGACAGGCCTTGAGATCGGCATCAAATGGCCCAACGATCTGCTGATTGACGGCCGCAAGATCAGCGGCATCCTGCTCGAATCGAGCGCGGAAGAGGAGCGGCTGCGCCATGTCGTCGCCGGCATCGGCATCAGCGTCAACCTCGAGCCGGAGGATTACCCTCCCGAGCTGAGGTCGAAAGCCGTTTCGCTCCGGATGGCCGCCGGCAGGCCGCTTGACCGGACGGAAACGGCGGCGCAGTTTCTCGAATCGCTCGAAGAACTGTACGACATTTACCGCAATGACGGATTCGGCCCGATCCGGCTGCTCTGGGAAGCGTGGTCCGTCTCGCTCGGCAAGCCGGCCGTCCTGAAGACGCCGCAAGGAACCGTGGAAGGCGTGCCGCTCGGCCTCTCCGACAACGGCGCGCTGCGCGTCCGGACGGCGGACGGATTGGTGCGGGAAGTGTTTTCGGCGGAATTCGAATGACGCGCCGGACGGCGGACGAACGAATGTCCGCCGCTTTCTTTTCGGGCCCCGCCGTGCTATACTTGTCGGCAAGAGGCGGTATCGCATTTTTCGCGAATCGCACTCGGGACTTATGGATTTGAATTTCATCTTGCGCGGAACGTTCATCCGGGTTGGCGCATTCTGCTCAGAGCCGCGAGGGACCGAGACAGAAGGAAGCACGCTTGACCGTGATGTTTCCTGTTGTCGTCTGAGGACCTACGGCGTTGCTGCCGGAAGGTTTTTTGCTTTTTCCGGAAAAATGAGGGCGCACCGGTGCGGAACGTTCGGCGGCGAATGGGAGGGACCATGCGGCATGCAGGCACTTACCGTGACGAAATGGCTGCAAATGAAAAAGGACGGAATCCCGATCTCCATGGTGACCGCGTACGACTATCCTTCGGCACGGCTGGCCGAGGAAGCGGGCGTGGACGCCATTCTCGTCGGCGATTCGCTCGGCAATGTCGTGCTCGGCTACGACACGACGCTGCCGGTGACATTGGATGACATCATCTATCACGCCCGCGCCGCAAGGCGCGGCGCACCCGATACATTCATCGTGGCCGATCTGCCGTTTATGACCTACCGGCTCGGCGCGGAGTCGACGCTCCGCAATGCGGGCAGACTGATGCAGGAGACCGGCGTGCAGGCGGTCAAGCTGGAAGGCGGCGCGGACATCGCCCATGAAGTATCCGCCCTGACGGCGGCCGGCATTCCGGTCATGGGCCATATCGGACTTCTGCCGCAGTCGATTCACCAAATCGGCGGGTACAAAGTCCAGGGCAAGCTGGAGGCGGACATCCGCCGTCTGATCGATGACGCGAAGGCGCTCGAAGAAGCCGGCGCGTTCGCCATCGTGCTCGAACTGGTGACTGACGGCGCGGCTGAAGCGGTGACGCGCGCCCTCAAGATTCCGACGATCGGCATCGGGGCCGGCGCCGCCTGCGACGGCCAGGTGCTCGTCTATCACGACATGATCCGGTACGCCTCTCCGTATCGAAGCAAGAAGTTCGTGAAAACCTACGCCGATGTCGGCACGACCATCCGCGACGCCATCGGCGCCTACGTGCGCGATGTGAAGGCCAGAACGTTCCCCGGAGCCGAGCACAGTTTTCCGGGCGCGTCGGAAATCGCCGCGCAGCTGTACGGCGGCGGGGAGGCGAAACAAGATGCGGGTCATTGAGACGATCGCCGAACTTCGCGCCGCCATCGCCGAATGGCGCAGGCAGAACCCCGCTGGCACGGTCGGATTCGTGCCGACGATGGGCTATCTGCACGAAGGCCACGCCAGCCTGATCCGCCGCTCGGCGGCGGAGAACGGGCTCACCATCGTCAGCGTCTTCGTCAATCCGCTGCAGTTCGGCCCGAATGAAGATTTCGAGCGGTACCCGCGCGATGCCGGGCGGGACAGGCAGGTGTCCGAAGCGGCGGGGGCCGATCTGTTGTTCATGCCGTCCGTGGCCGAAATGTATCCGCGCCCGACCGCGACGCGCGTCATGATCGCCGGTCTTACGGACCGGCTGTGCGGGGCGTCGAGACCCGGCCATTTCGACGGCGTCGGCACCGTCGTCAGCAAACTCTTTCATATTGTCATGCCGGATAAAGCCTATTTCGGCCTGAAAGACGCGCAGCAGGTTGCCGTTATCGAGCGGATGGTCGAAGATTTGAACTTCCCCGTCCGCATCGTGCCGTGCGAGACGGTGCGGGAACCGGACGGACTCGCGCTCAGTTCGCGAAATGTCTATCTGAACGCGGAAGAGAGGGGCCAGGCCGTCATTCTGTACGAAACGCTCGAGTTGGCGGAGCAGAAGTTCCGCGAACCCGGCATGACGCCCGGCGAGCTTAAAGCGGCGATGCATGCGCACATCAAGCGCGCGCCGCTTGCCGAGACGGATTATGCGGAACTGCTCACCTGGCCGAATCTGGAGCCTCCGGCGGACATCCCGTTCGATCAGATGCCGCCGGGCAGCCGGTTCATCGCAGCGCTGGCCGTCAAATTCGGCCGGACGCGGCTCATCGACAACCGGCTGCTTGCAACGGGGCCGGCGGGAAAGGAGTGAGGATACCATGATGCGGAACATGATGAAGTCGAAAATCCACCGCGCGACCGTAACGGAAGCGAACCTGAACTATGTGGGCAGCATCACGATCGATGAAGATCTGATGGAGGCGGCCGACCTGTGGGAGAACGAAAAGGTTCAGGTGGTCAATATCAACAACGGCGCCCGGCTGGAGACGTATGTCATTCCCGGTCCGCGCGGTTCGGGCGTCATCTGCCTGAACGGCGCCGCCGCCCGCCATGCCCAGCCAGGCGACAAAGTCATCATTATCTCTTATGCGCTGATGACCGAAGAGGAAGCCCGTGAATATCGTCCGCGGATCGTCCTCATGGACGAAGGGAATCGTCCGGCCGGCATGACGGGCAAGGAAGAGCACGCAACGATCCTGTAATACTGCAATCCGCCAGCCCGGCCGTAATCCGGCTTCAGTTGCGGGATGTAACTTGAGTCCCGCAGTATAGTTCCCCCTCGCTTCGGCGCAGAATGAGCATACCGGCGGAGCGCGCCGGAAGGCCCAAGGCGAAGGGGGCGGCGAGGGTGGTCAGGCAATGGTTCAAAGTCATGAACGACATGCTTGACGAAATGCTGACGCGATATCCTGCCGCGGATGCGGCGCAGCGCGGGTTGATCGAAGCGCAGCTGAGCAAGATCCAGGACATGAGCGACATGATCGTCGACGGCTGGCTGCAGGTGGAAGAGAAGCTGGCGAGGCTGCGGGAGATGACGTCATTCGGCGAAGCGGACGGCGGCAAGCAAACGCTGGCCGCAGCGGCGCCGATACTCGGGGAGATCGGACATGCCGCGCCGGCGGCATCGGCGGAAGCCGGTCACGTGCTCGGAACGGCCGAACCGTCCCCGTCGGCATCAGCGGAAACCGGTCCGTCGCAAGCGGCGAGGGAAGAAGCGGAACGCCATCTCACCGCCGGCCAGGGTTACTACGATCTGGCCATGTACAAAGACGCGGCCGCGTCGTTCAGCCGGGCGGTAGAGCTCTGTCCCGAATCGCTGGCGGCACGAATGTTCCTGGCGATGTCCTACATGCATCTCCGCGAATGGGAGAACGCCGAGCGCCACTTCCTGTTCATCGTCCGCACGGCGTCGCAGCCGAAGCTGAAGGCGCTCGGCCTGAACGCGCTCGGCTGCATTCAGGCCGTCACGGCGAATCTGGAGCAGGCGGTTCAATATTTCAAACAAGCCTGCGAAGCGGATCCCGCCTTCACCGGCGCCGCGCGCAATCTGGCAAACTGCAGATCGAACGCCGGACCTTTGACGCTGTATTTCGGCAATTCCGAGTTCGGCTGCACGTGAGGAGAACGTACCGGATGAAATTTGCTGTCCTCGATCTGGAAACAACCGGCAATCATAGCAACGAAGATGATATCATTCAAATCGGCATCGTGCTGCTCGATGATGAATGCGGCGTGACCGGGAGTTATACGTCCTATGTGCGCCCGAGAGTCCCGGTCCCCGCAATTATCACCGAGCTTACGGGCATTACGGATGAAGACGTGCGCGAAGCGCCCGAACCGGAAGATGTGCTGCTCGAGGTCATTCCGCTGCTGAGTGACGCGGTGCTGGTGGCGCACAACGCCGGATTTGACGTCAGCTTCCTCAATCAGGCGCTGGACCGGTGCGGCTACATGCCGTTCACGGGCCGGGTGCTGGACACGCTGCAGCTGCTGCGCATCCTGTATCCGACCCAGCCGTCCTACCAGCTGGGCGCCGTATCCGAAGTGTTCGGCATCGAGCACGAACGCCATCATCAGGCCGACAGCGACGCCATGGCGACCGCCCTTCTCTTCAAGGCCTGCATGGACAAACTGCGCAATTTGCCGCTGCTGACGCTGGAGCGGCTGGCCTCGCAGCTCGGCGACGGCGACGATCTCGGCTGGATCGTTCACGACGCGCTGCAGCGAAGGCAGCGTCTGGCCGCCGCCGATCCGGACGGCTACCGCTACTATCGCCAGTTCGCGCTCAAGGTCGGTGAATGGACGGACGAAGAACCGCCGCGCCACGATGATCCGGAATCGGCCGAACGGCTGCGCGAACTGGATTTTGAGATGTTTTTGGAAGAGACGCTCGCCCGGCTGAAGGAACATGTTCCGGGGTACGAACCGCGCGAGTCGCAGGTGCGCATGTTCCGCGAGGTGTACGACGCGCTGGAATCCGGGCGCCATCTGATGATCGAGGCCGGCACGGGCACGGGCAAGTCGCTCGGCTACCTTATTCCGGCTCTCTTCTATGGTATCCGCCAAGATGAGAAAATAGTCGTGAGCACCCATACGATCAATCTCCAGGAACAGATCCGCGAGCGGGATGTGCCGCTGCTTGCCAAGGTGCTGCCGCTGCCGTTCAAGGCGTCCGTCTTCAAGGGCCGCGGCAACTACCTGTGCCTGCGCAAGTTCGAGAGCAAGATCGCGGCGCGCGATTATACCGCGCCCGCGGATGACCGGCTGACGACGGCTCAGATGCTGGTCTGGCTCGGCGAGACCGAGCACGGCGACCAGGAGGAGCTGAACTTCGGCGGGCGGGGGGCCGAATATTGGCATACCGTCGCCAGCGACGCCGATTCGTGCCTGAACCGCTCCTGTCCCTGGTTCAAGCTTTGTTTCTATCACCGGGCGAAACAGGAAGCCGTTCATGCGGATCTGGTCATCACGAACCATTCGCTGCTGTTCACCGACATCCGCGCCGAATACCGGCTGCTGCCCGCATACGACCACCTCATCGTCGACGAGGCCCATCATCTGGATGACGCTGCCGGCAAACATCTCGGCATGCAGCTCTCTTACAACAGCGGTATGCATCCGCTGACGCGGCTTTGCAAGGACGCCCGCACGGGACTCATCTTCCAGCTCAAACAGAAGATCGCATCCACCGGCCATGTGCGCGCTGAAAGCTGGACCGCAACGATCGAGAAGGCCGTTCCGGTGTTCGGCGAACTGCGCATCCATTGGGACGAGCTGTTCGAACTGCTGTATCGGCTGGCGCAGCCGGAGCCCGACGCCGACGGCGGGCAGGGCGTCATGCGGCTCAAGACCGACAAGCCACCGGCCGAATGGGAAGCGGTGCGGACAGCCGAAGCGAACGTGTTCGCTTCCTTGAACGAGATCATCCGCACGTTCGAGAAGCTGCTCGCGGAGCTCAAGGAACATTGCGACGACGCCGAAGTCGAAGCGGTGGCGGTCGACACCGCGGGCCGGGTGAAAGACCTGGCGCGCGTCCGCGACGACCTGCACGGCTTCGTCAAGCTGGACGAAGGCGGGACCGTCTACTGGCTGGAGGCAAACGCGTTCTACAAGTCGCGGTCGGTGCATCTGTACGCCGTGCCCGCCGATGTCAGCGGACTGCTCAAGCAATATTTCTTCGATGCGAAGCGGAGTGTCATCCTGACCTCGGCCACGCTCAGCGTGCACAAGTCGTTCGAGTATGCGACCGAACAGCTCGGGCTGTCCGGATTCGAAGCGGACGGCCGGCTCGCGACCGTGCAGCTGCCGTCGCCGTTCAATTATCGCGATCAGGCGCTGGTCGTCATTCCGCGCAACCTGCCGCCGATCAAGGGGGCGTCGGCGGATCCGGCGTTCCTTGCCGCGCTCGTCGAATCGCTGGCCGACGTGGCGCGCGAGACATCGGGCAGGATGCTCGTCCTGTTCACGTCCTACCGGATGCTGAAGCAGGTGTATGAGCCGCTGAAAGAGCGGCTTGCCGAAGCGGGAATCGCCGTCATCGGCCAGGGCATCGACGGCGGCGGCAGGACGAAGCTTGTCCGCCGGTTCCGGCAGCAGCAGGCCTCGGTGCTGCTCGGCACGAGCAGTTTCTGGGAAGGCGTCGATCTGCCGGGCGACGCGCTGACATGTCTCGCCATCGTGCGGCTGCCGTTTACCCCGCCGAACCATCCGCTGCTTGAAGCGAAATCGGAACAGCTGGCGGCGGAGAAGAAGAACCCGTTCATGAAACTGTCGATTCCGCAGGCGGTCATCCGCTTCAAGCAAGGCTTCGGCCGCCTCGTCCGCACGGCGAAGGACAAGGGAATCGTCATCCTGTACGACACGCGCGTCATTGACACGAGCTACGGCAAATATTTTCTGTACTCGCTGCCGGGCCCCAAGATCGAGACGATGCACATCGAACAGATTGTGCCGCGCATTCGGGAGTGGCTGAGTGAAACCGGGACGACGCAGGGAGGATCCGCGTGATGAAGCAGCAGACGAAAATATCCGAGGCGGTCGTGCGCAGACTGCCGCTCTATCTTCAGGCGCTCAACGAGCTTTCGCGCGGCGAGGTGCAGACCGTCTCGTCGCAGGCGCTCGGACGCAAGCTCGACCTCAACCCCGCGCAGATCCGCAAGGATCTGGCGTACTTCGGCGAATTCGGCCGCAAGGGCATCGGCTACGACGTCTCCTACCTGATCAGCAAGATCCGGCACATCCTGAAACTGGACAGGGGAATCAATGTCGCGCTGGTCGGCGCGGGCAATCTCGGCCAGGCGCTCTGCAACTACAACCGGTACAGCCGCGACAACATGAAGATCGTCGCGGTGTTCGACGATCATCCCGACAAGATCGGGATGCATATCAACACGATGCGCGTGCAGCCGATGGAGGAGCTGAAGGCGACGGTCGAAGCGCTGCAAATCCGGATCGGCATCATCACCGTGCCGGCCGCGGCGGCGCAGAAAGTGGCGGATCAGCTGGCGGACGCCGGCATCGAAGGCATTCTGAATTTCGCGCCGGCCATTCTGAAAGTGCCGCCGTCCGTGCGGGTGCATCACGCCGATTTCACGACCGAACTGCTCAGCCTTGCTTATTATTTGGAAAAGGATGCGGATCACGATGACGACAAAGTGGTGGATTGAGGGCGGCACGTTTCTGACCATGGACGACGGCCAGCCGATTGTAAACGGCCATCTGGTCGTGGAAGGCAGCCGGATCGTCTACCTTGCCGAAGCGCATCCCGGCGCGCTGGCCGACGGGGCGGAAAGGATCAGCGGCAGCGGGCTGCTCTTCATGCCGGGGCTGATCAACACGCACGGCCACGCAGCCATGACACTGCTTCGCGGGTATGCCGACGACATGGTGCTGCAGGACTGGCTGCAGAATAAAATCTGGCCGCTCGAGGCGCGCTTCACGGCGGAAGATGTGCGCGCCGGCGCGGCGCTTGCGGCCGTCGAGATGCTGAAGCGCGGGACGACGGCGTTCGTCGACATGTACGATCATATGGATGAAGTGGCGCAGGTTGTCGAGCAGGCGGGCCTCCGGGGCGTGCTGGCCCGGGGCGTCATCGGCCTGTGCTCCGAGGCGGAGCAGCGCGCCAAGCTCGAGGACGCGATTCGGTTCGCGCGGGATTGGCACGGCAAGGCGGACGGCCGCATCCGCGTCATGATGTCGCCTCACGCGCCCTACACTTGTCCGCCGGCGTTCATCGAGCAATTCGTGCAGGCCGCGCACGATCTCGATCTGCCGATGCACACCCATATGTCGGAGACGGCCGCGGAGGTGGAGCAGAACGTGCGCGATTACGGCGTCCGGCCGGTCGAGCATCTTGACCGGCTCGGCATGTTCAGCCGGCCGACGCTTGTGGCGCATGCCGTCCATCTGAACGATGACGAGATCGCGCTGCTCGCCGAACGGGGCGTTGCCGTCTCCCACAACCCGGCGAGCAATCTGAAGCTTGCCAGCGGCGTCGCGCGGGTGCCGGACATGCTCCGCGCGGGCGTGACCGTGTCGCTCGGCACGGACGGCGCGGCGAGCAACAACAACCTTGACGTTTTCGACGAAATACGGCTCACGGCGCTCATTCACAAGGGCGTATCCGGCGATCCGACGGCGGTGCCCGCTTATGAAGCGCTCAAGCTCGGAACGGTGTACGGGGCGAAGGCCATCTGGCAGTCGGACGAGATCGGGAGCCTCAAGCCCGGCATGCGGGCGGACATTGTGGCCCTCGACATCGACCAGCCGCACTATTATCCGCGGACCGATCTGATCTCCCATCTGGTCTACGCGGGCAACGGCAGAGATGTGAAACACGTCTGGGTCGACGGCGTGCAAGTCGTGAGGAATCGGACCTGCACGCGGCTGGACGAAGAACGGATCGCCGCGGAAGCGGCCGCCCGCTTCGAAAGGCTGAGCTCGGCGACATGAGGCGCCGGCAATCCGATATCCGCTTCATGACGCCGAAGCGTTGGGCTGTCATCATCCTGCTCGGGATCGGTCTGGTGCTGATGCTGCTCAATCTGTATTTTCAGTGGGCCCGAAGCGACTATGTTCGGGAAGAGCGCGAAGCGATCCGGCGGGTGAAGGCGGAAGCCGGCCTGACGAAAGTCGAATCGGCGGTCAAATTCGTATGGGACGACATCGTCTGGATTATCCGCGGCGAGCGGGAAGACGGGGAAGATCTTTATGTGTGGGCGTTCGCGGACAGGATCGAGAGTGTCCATGCGGAAGAGGCCTACGATGTCGGCCGGCTGCGGCAAGACGTGCGCCGCGCGGTTCCGGATGCGTCCATCATCCGCATCCGTCCGGGGTACGCCGAAGGCCGACGGATCTGGGAAGTTTATTACAGCAGGGAAGAAAGTGACGTCAAGCGTCACTACTATGGATTTTATGCCTTTGAAGACGGCCGTCCGATCGAGACCTACCGGCTGCCCGCGCGTTCATCCGGTTGACCTCCGGGGAGCGTCCGCCGCGCCTGAACTGGCGCAGGCGGGCGCTCCTTGCCTGTTATTGCCGCCCCATTCGATGTTCCGCGTATGTTATACTCTATTACATACGGCATCGCATGGGAAGGAGGCAACTGAGATGACGCACATACGCATTGTCCCTGTGTTGCTGACGGCGCTGCTGACAGGCGCCGTGTTGTTCGGCGGCTGGTTCGGCTACCGCCATTTCGCGGTCGAACAACCGCTGGCCGTGACGTTCGCCGGCATCGAAGGCGTGACGGCTTATGATCCGATTGTGACTGACGATCGCGTGACGGTGGAAATCACGCTTGACGGAACGGTTAATCTTGCGGAAGTCTATCGGAACATCCGGGAGCAGGCGGGAAGCTCCCTCGGCGGACGCGAGCTCGATCTGGTCATCCGCCAGGAGCGGAACGAGAAGCTGGAGAAGATCTGGTCATCGGCGCTTTTCACGATCGCGCAGGCGATGGAAAACCGCCGATACGCCGACATTCCGGAAGCCGCCCGCAAGCTTGAAGCCGCACACTCCGGGCTTTCCGTAGAGACGGAGATGGACGAATATAATGTTTATCTTACGCTGAAGCTGGACGGCGCGGTCAAGTATGTCGTGCTTCCCCGCCAGCCTGCCGTGCTGGGGGTGTGGCCGAATGCTTAAATACTGGAAAGAGATGCTGATCGGCTTCACGCCGGTTCTGCTGCTGTTTCTGTACTTCATCGGCGTCAATGTCGTGCCGATCTTGCTGGCGGCGGCCGTCATCGGCGTTCTGTTCTATGTCGCCCGGTCGCGCGGCCAGCTGACCGCGCTGAGCGGCGGAAGGCAGGCCGCGAGGAAACGGCCGTCCATGCTGTCGTTCGATGAAATCGGCGGCCAGGAACGGGCCAAGCAGGAGCTGATGGAGGCGCTCGAATTCCTGATTCGGCCGGATGAGATCGCGCGCTTCGGCATTCGTCCGCTGAAAGGCATTCTGCTCACCGGCCCTCCGGGCACCGGCAAGACGCTGCTCGCCAAGGCGGCGGCCCACCACACGGATTCGGTCTTCGTCGCGGCTTCGGGCAGCGAATTCGTCGAGATGTACGTCGGCGTCGGCGCGAGCCGGATCCGCGATCTGTTCCGCGAAGCGCGCCAGAAGGCGCAGAAGACGGGCAAGAACAGCGCCGTCATTTTTATCGACGAGATCGATGTCATCGGCGGCAGGCGCGACGGCGGACAGCATCGCGAATACGACCAGACGCTCAATCAGCTGCTGACCGAGATGGACGGCATCCAGACGAACGAGTCCCCCCGCATTCTGTTGATCGCCGCTACGAACCGCAAGGACACGCTCGACAGCGCGCTGCTGCGCCCGGGACGATTCGACCGGCACATCGCGGTCGATCTTCCGGACAAGAAAGGACGCAAGCATATTCTGTCCATCCATGCCGCCGGCAAGCCGCTCGGCAAGACGGCCGACCTGGACAAAGTCGCCGAAGAGACGTTCGGCTTCTCGGGCGCCCAGCTCGAGAGCGTCCTGAACGAAGCGGCCATTTACGCGATGCGCGAAGAATCCGAGTGTATTGAGATGCATCATCTGACGATGGCGATCGACAAGGTGATGATGGGCGAGAAGACGGACCGCGAGGCGACGAAGGAAGAGCGGGAGCGGGTGGCGCTCCACGAACTGGGCCATGCGATCATGGCCGAGATCGTCCGTCCGGGCAGCGTCTCGACGGTCGCGCTGTCGCCGCGCGGGCAGGCGCTCGGCTACGTGCGCCACAATCCGCAGCAGGACCGCTACCTGTACACGACGGAATATCTCGAAGGCCAGATCATGGTTGCGCTCGCAGGCGCGGCCGCGGAAGAACTGTTCTACGGCGGCCGCAGCACCGGGTCGCGCGGCGATTTCGAGCAGGCGATGAATATCGTGCGCACGATGGCCGAGTCGGGACTGACCGAACTGGGCATCGTCGATCCCGGCATGATGACGCCCGAGACGTTCTCCCGTGTGGCGCGGGATCTGCTGGACCGTCTCATGGAGAAGACGAAGGCGCTCCTCGCGGAGCGGCGGGATGTGTTCGAGCGTTCGCTCGAGCTGCTCATGCGCGAAGAATCACTGAGCGGGGACGTGTTCCGCGAATTTCTGCACGGTTCCATGCGCGCAGGCGCGTGACGTGTGAGATCGAAATCTGCGGGATTCTGACGGTTGTGTGAACGATGGAAGGCGTCCGTCCGGACGCCTTCTTTTTTGTGATCGGCATCGGTATAATGGTAGAGAAGTCGCACTACCAGATAAAGCAGGTGATCGGCTTGACGATTCGCAAAGTCGGCGTTGTCGGCGCCGGAACGATGGGACAGGGCATCTCGGAGATGCTGGCGTTCAAGGGATTGGACGTGCTGCTGACCGACCGGTCGGAGCAGCATCTGAACCACGGTCTGCGCCAGATTGAACAAAGTTTGGACAAGCAGATTGAGAAATGGGCCTTGACGAAGGCTGAGAAGAAACTGATTCTCGGGCGGATCCGCCCGGTCGGATCGCTCGAAGAGATGGCCGATTGCGACATGGTCATCGAGACGATCTCGGAAGATCTGAATCTGAAGAAGCAGGTGTTCACGGAACTCGACCGGGTGTGCGGACCGGACATCATCCTCGCGAGCAATACGTCGACGCTCAGTTTGACGGAACTTGCCGGCGCGACGGCTTATCCGGAACGCGTCATCGGCCTGCACTTCATTTACCCCGCCTTCAAGGTGGACGTCGTCGAACTGATCCGCGGCCTGAAAACGTCCGATGAGACGTTCGAGACGGTGAGACGGTTCGTCGAAAATACGCTGAACAAACAGGGGATCATGGTTTACGAGTCCCCGGGATTCGTCACGTCCCGCCTCATCTGTCTGTTCATCAACGAGGCGGCGAATCTTCTCCAGGAAGGCGTCGCGACGGCGGAGGATATCGACCGCGCGATGCGGATCGGCTATTCGTTCAAGCACGGCCCGTTCGAGATGGCGGACCGTTTCGGCCTCGATTCGGTCGTGGCGGCGCTGGAACAGATGTTCAGGGAATACGGCGAGCTGAAATATCGCCCGTCCGTCGTGCTGAAGAAGATGGTCCGCGCCGGGCAGCTCGGTGTGAAGACGGGTGAAGGATTCTTCAAGTACGATGAGGACGGGGATCGGATATGAAAATATTGGTCATCAACGCGGGCAGTTCGTCGATCAAATATCAGCTCTACAATATGAAGGACGAGTCGGTGCTGGCGAGCGGCCGCGTCGAGCGGATCGGCACGGAGTCGGCGATTGTGACCCACGAGCCGGCCGCGGGGCCCGGCGTCCGCGAAGTCAGCGGAATTCTTGACCATGTGACGGCCGTCCGGCGCGTCCTGGATCTGCTTCTGCACCGGGAGCACGGCGTCGTTGCCTCGATCGCGGAGATCGAGGCGGTCGGCCACCGGGTCGTGCACGGCGGGGAGACGTTCAAGGCGTCGGTGCTCGTCGACGACGAAGTAAAGCGCAGCATCCGCGATCTGTTCGACCTGGCGCCGCTGCACAATCCGGCCGCGCTGATGGGCATCAACGCCGTCGAGCAGAACATGCCGAACATGCCGCAGGCGGTCGTATTCGATACGGCGTTCCATCAGACGATGCCGCGCCACGCGTATCTGTATCCGATCCCGATGGCGCTGTACAGACGGCACAAGATTCGCCGCTACGGTTTCCACGGCACATCGCATTTCTATGTGAGCGAACGGGCGGCCGAGATGATCGGCAGGCCGATCGCGGAACTGAAAATGATCACCTGCCACATCGGCAACGGCGCGAGCTGCACCGCGATCCAGGGCGGGAAATCGATCGATACGAGCATGGGGCTTACGCCGCTTGAAGGGCTGATGATGGGCACGAGAAGCGGCGACATCGACCCGGCGGTCGTGCCGTTCGTCATGAGCAAGGAAGAATTGACGCTCGGCGAAGTGAATTCCATGCTGAACAAGCATTCCGGGATGCTGGCGATCTCCGGCTTCAGCGGGGATATGCGCGAAATCGTCGAGGCGATGGAAGACGGAGACCGGAATGCGAAGCTCGCGTTCGACATGTTCTGCTATCGTTTGCGCAAGTATGTCGGTGCTTACGCCGCGGCGATGAACGGGCTGGACGTGCTCGTCTTCACGGCCGGCATCGGCGAGAATTCGGCGCACGTCCGCAAGGCGGTGTGCGAGGGCCTGACATTCCTGGGCGTGCAGCTCGACGAAACGGCGAATCAGCGGCATTCGAAGGATGCGCGCTTCATCTCGGCGCCGGATTCGCGCGTGAAAGTGCTCGTCGTGCCGACGAACGAGGAATTGATTATTGCGCGCGACACGTTCCGCCTCGTGTCGGAGCGCAAAGCAGCCGGCGATTCGCCGGTCTCCCGCGGACAATAAGTCCGGGCGGCGGCAGGAAGGGGGATGCGGATGACGGATTTCGGGCGGGACGCGCAAGCGGGAAGCGCCGCCGAACTGCTGGCGGAAGGCGGCATATTTGTACCGCAATTTGTGCTTCGCACTTACCGTGCGCTCGGACTCTCAGACGCGGAATTCATGCTGCTGCTGCAGATTGCCGGTTTCCGGCATGCGGAGGGCAACGCGTTCCCGACGCCGGACGAGATCGGCGAACGGATGGGGATCGGCGAAGGGAAAGTCGCCGAACTGATCGGCGGTCTGATCCGCCGCGGGTTCCTGGAGATCGACGAACGGATCGATCCGGAGACGGGCGTCATTTCGGAGGCGTACCGCTGGACCGGCTGGTACGAACGGGCCGCGGCTTCGGCCGTGAAGGATCGCGCCGCGCCGGCGGCCGGGGGTACCGGCCCCGCCGTTTCGCGTCCTCCCGCTGATCGAAGGGGAGAGGCGCCCGAACAGCCCCCGAGTCTGTTCGCCGTGTTTGAGCGGGAATTCGGGCGGCCGCTGTCGCCGATGGAGCTGGAGACGATCTCGGCCTGGCTGGACCAGGACCGCTATCCCGAAGAGCTGATCCGCGTCGCGTTGAAGGAGGCGGTGTTCGCGGGGAAGCTGAGTTTCCGCTACATCGACCGCATTTTGCTGGAATGGAGCCGGAACCGGATCACAAGCGCGGAGGAAGCGCGGCTGCGCGCGCGGCAGTTCCGCGGACGAACGCAAGGGTGAAACGCAACAAAGCCCGGATATCACATGGTTGTGATGTCCGGGCTTTGCATTTATCGCCGGCTGCCCTGGAGCAGTTCCCAGCGATAAACGTACTCGAACAGAAATTCGAATGCTTCGAGATGTTTCTTCGCTTCCTGCACATCCCGCCCCCAGGCATAAATGCCGTGCTTGCGCAGCAGGATGCCGGGGATGCGCGGATCAAGCCGCTCCGTAACCTCGGGCACGATGCGCGGGATGTCGGCGTAGTTCGGCACGATCGGGATGTCGATCGACGCTTCTTCTTCCCAGATATTGAACGCTTTGATCAGTTCGACGCCGTGGACCGGCACCGCGCGCCGTTCCCAGAACCATTCCGAGACGACGTTGTTGTACACGGTATGGACGTGGGCGATGGCGCCGCAGCCCGTCAGCCGGTAAATTTCGCAATGGATGAGCGTCTCGGCGGACGGCTTGAGCGCCGTGGACTCGGCCGGCTTGCCGTCCTGGTCGACGAACAGGAAATCTTCCGGCGTCGAGCGGGACTTGTCCTTGCCGCTGGCCGTGATCGCAAAGTGGAACTGTTCCGGCCGGTACTCGCCGACGCGCACGGACAGGTTGCCGCTTGTGCCCGCGAACAGGCCGCGGGAGGCGAGCGTCGCCTTCAGTTCCCCGAGTTCGGAGAGGGCGCGCTGCTTCTCTTCGGTTGTGAGGCTCAAGAATGCGTTGCCGCTCATGATTCCACCCTTTCTTCGAGCGCGTCAATGACGTCGTAGAACGTTTCGAACGGCGTGAAGGGCACGCCGAGCGCTTTGCATTTTTCCGTCAGATGCGACCTCGCGAACACGACGTCGGCCAGTTTCGCCGCCTCGAAATCGGTCACGCTGTCGCCGATCACGATCCGCTCGCATCGCTCGGGCGGGAAGCGGCGCATGATCGTCGTCTTGCACATGCCGCAGTCGTTCGTGCACGGCGGCTCGCACGGATGCGGCCACGTAATTTCGACGCGCTCGCCCGAGAAATCGCTGCCGTTGCAGAAGATACGGTCGCGCGGGATGTCGAATCGGGCAAGGATCGGGTAGACGAAAAAGTCGATGCCGCCGCTCGTCACATAGAAATCGATGCCCTCGTACCTGCAGAAGCGGATCAGCTCCGCGAAGCCTTCGCGGATGACCGCATTGTTGACCGCATAATCGATGATCTCGTCCTTCTTCGATGTCGGCAGCAGCCGGAACATTTCGCCGACGCCCTTGCGGATCGATTTTCGCTCGGCGATGACGTCGTCCACAATCTGCTGCCAGCCGGGCGGGTCGAAATGGCGGATGATTGCGACGATGTTGTCGTTCATCGTGATGGTCCCGTCGAAGTCGCAGAAAATGATCCGTTCTTTCGCCTGCGTCATTCCTTGATCCCCCATGCCTCGATTGCCGCCCGCAGTTCGTCGTGCCGCTT
Source organism: Thermobacillus xylanilyticus (assembly GCF_907165215.1). Classification (GTDB taxonomy): domain Bacteria; phylum Bacillota; class Bacilli; order Paenibacillales; family Paenibacillaceae; genus Thermobacillus; species Thermobacillus xylanilyticus. The sequence goes on from NZ_CAJRAY010000048.1 coordinate 40,241, forward strand.
AGCGGCCTCGCGCAGAGGTTCGCCGGCCAGCACGGCGTCGATTGCCTGCCGGAAGGCGCGGCCGCCGGCGGCCGTGCCGAGCGGATGGCCGTGAATGCCGCCCCCCGCGTTGACGACGACGTCGAGGCCGAAGTCCCGGTGAATGAGCGGCACGAGGCCGGGGTGAATGCCGGCCGACGGGACCGGGAAGCTCTTCCGGAGCGGCAGCCCGTCGCTTGTCAGCGCGTCTTTGAGCGCCATGTTCTCCTCCTTCGGCATGACGACCGAGCCGTAGGGGGAGGGGAACAGGACAAGGTCGGCGCCGGCGAGCCGCATCAGCTTGCCAAGCAGAAGCGGCGCGGCGATGCCGTAATGCGGCGACGGATAGATCGCGCCGGAAACCGCGGGATGCGCGGCGATCGGCACGTGGATCTCCGGATCGCGGGCCAGCTCGGCGAGCGCGTCGAAACCGTAGGCGAGCACGTTGAAGAGCAGTGCGTTCGCGCCGGCTCTGATCGCCCGCTTGGCGTTCTCCGCGAGTTTGAACGTCGGACCGGTCAGGTTCACGGCGTACAGCAGCTCCTGGCCGGTTTCGCGTTTCGCTTCGGCCGCCGCGGCCATGCACGCCTCGACGCGCTTCTCAAGCGGCGTCAGCGGGTTTTCGAACAGAATCTCGTCGTCCTTGATCAGGTCGACGCCGCCGAGTGCCTGCCGGAAGAATTGTTCCCGCAGATTCGGGAGGTCGTGGCCGATGACCGATTTGAAGATGCTCATGAGAAGCGGACGGTTCTCGACCCCGAGCTGTTTCCGCACGCCCTCGATGCCGAACTTCGGCCCCGGGAAGGCGGACAGAAAGTCTTCCGAGAAATCGAGATCGATCAGCTTGATCCGTCCGTCCATCGACAGTTTGCCGAACACGGTGACGAGCAGCGCCGGGATGTCGCGGCTGAAGTTGATGTCCGGATAATCGATGACGATGTCGGCGTACCGTTCGCCGGTGGGCGACTCCGCCGCCGGCACCTCGGTGACGGAGACGACTTTGCCGAGGTGCTTCTCCATCTCCGCCTTGCGCGCTTCGGGCAGGTCGGTCCAGCTGCCGACGGTCAGCCCGACGGCGATGCCCTGCGCTTTCTTGCCGAAATCGGCTTTCTCATCGTAGCAACGATAGGTTGCACGGCAATATCCGCTCATTTATGTGATGCTCCTTTCCAGTTCGGCGCCCATTTCGCCGGCCCGTTCCGCCGCGCGGCGCATCGCTTGTCCGACCGCGCCGCGGAAATCAAGCCGCTCGAACGTCTCGATGGCCGCCTGCGTCGTGCCGCCGGGCGACGTTACCTTGCGGCGCAGCTCGGCCGGCTCCTCGCCGGTTTCGAGCACCATGCGCGCCGCGCCGAGCACGGTCTGCACGGTCAACGCCCGCGCCGTGTCTTCGGCGAGTCCGAGCGAGACGGCCGTATCGATCATCGCTTCCATCATGTAGTACAGGTAAGCGGGGCCGCTGCCCGACACTGCCGTTACGGCGTTGATCAGCGATTCGTCGACGACGCGCGCGATGCCGATTGCTCGGAACATGTTCAGCACAAGCTCCCGCTGCGCGTCTGATGCCGCATCGTTGAAACTGATGCCGGTTGCGCCGAGGCCGATCGTGCTCGACGTGTTCGGCATCGTGCGCGCGATCGGCAGCCGGCGTCCGATGAGCTGTTCGATGGCGGCGATGGACAGCCCGGCGATGACGGAGATCAGCAGCTGTCCGTCCCGAAGGACGGGGGAGAGGCGGCGCAGCGCATCCGCCGCGTCCTTCGGCTTCATGCACAGGAAGATGACGTCCGCTTCGCGGAGCGCCTGCTCCCGCGCCTTGTCGTCCGCCGCGATACGCACGCTGTACCGGTCGCGAAGTTCGTTGAGCCGGGCCGCGTTCGCCCGATTGAACATGACAATGTCGGCAGGTTCCGCCAGACCGGCGGAGATGAGTCCCCGCACGATCGCTTCGGCCATCGAACCGGCGCCGTAGAAGCAAAGTTTGCGTCTGATCAAGCCGTCTGCGGCTCCTTCCGCCTGATGATTCCGTGTCATCGTCAACTGCTCCTTCGTCAGCCCCGGATTTGACCGTTGCCGCGGATTCGGTATTTCGTCGACGTCAGCGCCGGAAGTCCCATCGGACCGCGGGCATGCAGTTTCTGGGTGCTGATGCCGATCTCGGCGCCGAAACCGAATTCGAAGCCGTCCGTGAAACGGGTGGACGCGTTGTGATAGACGGCCGCGGCGTCCACTTCCTGGAGGAACCGCTCGGCGTTCCGATGGTCTTCGGTCACGATGCATTCGGAATGGCGCGTGCCAAATTTCCCGATATGGGCCAGCGCTTCATCCAGGCCGCCGACAATCCGCACGTTCAGGATGTAGTCGTTGTATTCCGTCGCGTAATCATCCTCCGTCGCCGGCCGCACGGCGGGGAAGAGGCGGCGCGTCTCCTCGCAGCCGCGCAGCTCGACATTGGCTTCGGCCAGCGGCTGAAGCAGACGTTCAAGATGCTTGGCCGCAAAATTGCGGTGGACAAGCAGCGTTTCCATCGCGTTGCACACCGACGGGCGCTGCACCTTCGCGTTGAAGGCGATGCGCGCAGCCATCTCCGGATCTGCGCTTTCGTCCACGAACGTGTGGCAGATGCCGGCGCCCGTCTCGATGACCGGCACGGTCGCGTTCTCGACGACGTTGCGAATGAGCGAGGCGCCGCCGCGCGGAATGATGACGTCAAGCAGGCCGTTCAGCTTGAGCATCGCGTCGACCGAACGGCGGTCGGAGTCCTCGATCAGCTGCAGCGCGTCCGGCGGCATGTCGGTGCCGGCGAGCGCGCGGCGCAGCACGTCAACGATCCGCCGGTTCGACTCGATCGCCGCCGAACCGCCGCGCAGCACGATGGCGTTGCCGGTCTTGAGGCAGAGCCCGGCCGCGTCGACGGTGACGTTCGGCCGCGCTTCGTAGATCATGCCGATGACGCCGAGCGGCACGCGCACCTGCTCGATATGGAGCCCGTTCGGACGCTCGAATGTCTCGAGCACCTCGCCGACCGGATCGGGCAGCTCGACGATTTGCCGGAGCCCTTCGGCGATGCCGGCAATCCGGTTCTCATCGAGCTTCAGTCTGTCAAGCAGGGAAGCGGAGGTGCCGCTCACCTTTCCACGCTCCAGGTCTTCCTTGTTCGCGGCAATGATCGCGTCCTGCTCGCGCACGAGCGCGTCGGCCATGGCGAGCAGCGCCACATTCTTCTGCGCTGTCGTCAGCCGGTTCATCGCCGGCAGCGCGGCGCGGGCCGCCTGCGCCTTCGCTTTCACTTCGTGAATCGTCGTTTGCTGGGTCATGGCTTATCCCTCCATTGGACAATCTTGGATCCAACTTTCGTGCTAGCGCGGGAACGATACCCATTCGTCCCGATGTATGACTTCCATGCGGACGACGTCGACCCGTTTGCGCACTTCATCGGTGCTGAGGCCGGCAGCCGCCTGCACCTGCCACGAGGCGTAATTCACGACGCCGCGGCCGATCGGCAAGCCGTCCGTGTCGACGACTTCGACGACGTCGCCCGGATGGAACTCGCCTTCAGCCCCGACGATGCCGGCGGGGAGCAGACTGCGGCCTTCGCTGACGAGCGCCCTTGCCGCGCCGGCGTCGACGGTGATGCGGCCGTTCGGGGTCGAGTGAAAACCGATCCACTGTTTCTTCATGGACAAATTGTGCGAGTCGGTGTCGAAATACGTGCCCCGGCCCCTTCCTTCGACCGCCGCGAGGAGATCGCCGGGCTCGCTCGCTTTGCCGACGAACGCCTGGACGCCGCCGCGCATCGCGACGCGCGCCGCTTCGATCTTCGACCGCATGCCGCCGGTGCCGACGGAGCTGCCGGCTCCGCCCGCGATGGCCATGATCCGCTCGGAGATCTCGGTGACGCGTTCGATGCGCTCGGCCTCGGGGTTGCGGCGCGGGTCATCGGTGTACAGGCCGTCCGTGTCGGTCAGAATAATCAGCTGTTTCGCCCGGACGAGGTTGGCGACGAGCGCCGACAGGTTGTCATTGTCGCCGAATTTCAGTCCTTCCACCGTAACGGTGTCGTTCTCGTTGATGATCGGAATGACGCCCCGGCGCATCAGCTCTTCGAGCGCCATCAGCGCGTTGTGGATGCGCTGCCGGTTCGAGAAATCGTGCCGTGTGAGCAAAATTTGCGCAGCGACAATGCCGCTTTCGCCGAACGCTTCCTGGTAGGCCTGCATGAGCAGCGCCTGACCGACGGCCGCCGCCGCCTGTTTCTCGTGCAGCTGCTTCGGCCGGGCGGGGTAGCCGATCTTCCGGAATCCGGCGGCCACGGCGCCCGACGTGACGAGAAGCACTTGCCGCCCGGTGCGGTGCAGCGCAGCGAGTTCGCCGGCGAAGAAGTCGACGCGGGCCCGGTTCAGGCCGCCTTCATCGGATGTCAGGGAGCTTGAGCCGATCTTGACGACGATGCGTTCGCTCATCTCGATCCTTCCTTACGTGTTGTGCTGTCAGGCTCTCAAAAAGAAAAGACCTTCGCCCGTAAAGGACGAAAGTCTGCGCTTCCGCGGTACCACCTTTGTTGACGGCGCAAAGGTCGCCGTCCGACTCGAATCCTGATAACAGCAGGAAGCTGTCCGGCTCGTCGCCGGCCGTTCGGGGGTGGGTTCAGCACGGAGCGCGGCGGATTCTCGCAGCCAAGGCCCGCAGGCGGCATCCGCCCGCCGGAGCCTTCGATTCCGCTCTCTGAACGCGCCTGGAACATGCTTACTGGTCCCGTCATTACGCTTATCCTATCGGATTGTTTGCTATTACCTTATCACGAAAAGGCATCAGTGTAAAGTTGGCGCAACCGGGGCCGTTCGTCCCGTTATCAGCCGAACAGCCCGAGGCGGCCGATTCGCGCCGCGGCTTCCTCCAGCCGCGCTTCGTCGGCGAGCAGCCCGAGCCGCACGTAGCCTTCGCCGGACCGGCCGAATCCGACGCCGGGGGCGAGGACGACGTCCGCCTGTTCGAAGACGAGGTCGGCGAACGATTCGGAGGAGTGCCCGGCGGGCACGGGCAGCCAGCAGAAGAACGAACCGCCCGGCTTCGAGGCCTTCCAGCCGATCCTGTCCAGGGCGCGGAACAGCGTGTCGCGCCGCCGCTCGTACATCGCCGACAGCTCGCGGACGGAATCCTGCGGTCCGGTCAGCGCGTAGGCCGCCGCTTCCTGGATGGCGCCGAACAGGCTGCAATAGTAATGATCCTGAATCAGATTGATCAGGCGGATGACATCGGCGTTGCCCAGCGCGAATCCGACGCGCCAGCCGGCCATGTTGTAGCTCTTCGAAAGCGTATAGAACTCGACGCCGACTTCTTTCGCGCCCGGTGTTTCGAGAAAGCTGACCGGACGCTTGCCGTCGAAGCCGATTGCACCGTAGGCGAAGTCGCTGGCGACGACGATGCCGTGCCGCGCGGCGAACTCGACTGTCTCGGCGTAGAAGGCGGCATCGGCGACGGCGCCCGTCGGATTGTTCGGATAGTTGATGAACATCAGCTTGGCGCGATTCAGATCTTCGGGCTTCAAGGCGCCGTAGTCGGGCAGAAAACCGTTCGACTCGGCGAGCGGCATGAACACCATTCGCGCGCCGGCCAGCGCCACGCCCGACCAATAGTCCGGATAGCCGGGATCCGGCACGAGGCAGACGTCGCCCGGATTGAGCAGGCACTGGCTGATCTCGACCAGTCCGGTCTTGCCGCCGAACAGAATGGCGACCTCCGTGTCCGGATCGAGCTTGACGCCGTAATCTTCCTCATACCGCTTGGCAACGGCTTCTTTCAGGAAGCGGTAGCCGCTGAACGGCGGGTATTTGTGATACAGCGGATTGTCGGCCGCAGCTTTGAGCCGGTCGACGATCGGCTGCGGCGTCGGCTGGTCCGGGTTGCCCTGACCGAGATTGATGACGTCGTATCCTTCGGCCACGCGGGCCGCCGCCTTGGCGGACAATTTGGCGAAAAATTGCGTCGGCAGCTCCTGTATCCGCGCCGCCGGTTCGACGCGGATGCGGGCGATCTGTCGCTTCATCCATGACCACTCCCGCTCGCTTCCGCGCCCGCCGGCCGACTGAAGCGCCGGACGGGCGGCGGAAGGCATAATATCCTAATCTAGCACGGATTGACGGGGCTGTCGAGTGGTTGAGGATTATTTTTCTGTGTGAAACGGTCGGAATACCCCGGAATAATTATTTTATTCGGATGGTGAACAAGCTCGGCTAGTTAGAGGAAGCTTCTTCGCTTAGCTAAGATGGGCCGACTGAACGGGGCGATAAAGGATCGACTGAACGAGAGTGATGAAGCCAACCGCACGGTGAGACGGTCCGGCCGATGGCTTCTGCCGACCACAGGCGAACGGCTGACAGGCGGTCGAGCCGCCCGTCAGCCGGTTGACCGGTCCGCAACCGGCCCTGGAATATGCCGGAGTCCGCGGCATCCGGCAGCCTGTGCGCAATCCGGCTATTGCTGCGGAGCGCCCGGGGCGGCGATCTTGCGGAAGAACGGTCTCAAGTCGGCGTCGAAGTTCAGCAGGTACGGCCGGTTGCCCGAATCGAAAACGAGCAGCATCGGCTTCTCCCGTTCGCAATAGAACAGGAAGATGTCACGGACGGTGATCGATGTACCGCCGATCCGCACCACGCCGGGCTCGGCAAGCGGCACCCGGTAGACGTAGCTGCATTCCTCGCCGGGCTGCAGCTTCGGCGACAGGCCGGTCACCGATTGCAGCCATTCGCGCGCCATCCGCTGGAATTCCTCGTCGTTCGCCACGGAATGGACGACTTTGCCGGCTTTCACGTCAAAGATTTGCACCGGTCTTGCGGGCAAACGCTCTGTCTTCCCGGCCGCGTGCAATCCGGCGGACGGCAGCAGGACAGTCGCCAGCGCAATTAGTGCGGCCAGCAGGGATCTCGGCATGGGATCAGCTCCTTGTCAGGGGTTGGGATGGAGGTTGCCGTTAGTGTTGCCAACTTGACATGACGCCATGTCAGGGTAATATGAGAAGAACACGGCAAATCAGGAGGCGGAGCGATGGGACGGAAAATGCGGATTTCCCTCGTGCAGATGCACGTGGATGCGGGCAGCCCGGAGGCGAATTTCGGACGGGCGGCCGAACGGATGGAGCAGGCGGCGGCGGACAAGCCGGACTTGATCGTCCTGCCCGAAATGTGGAACACCGGCTATGCGCTGGAGGTAATCGGAACGATTGCCGATCCGGCAGGCGAGCGGACAAAGGCGTTCGCATCCGATTTCAGCCGCCGGCACGGCGTGAACGTGATTGCCGGTTCGATCGCGGAGCGCCGGGAGGACGGCGTCTACAACACGATCCGGATTTTCGGCAGGGACGGAGAGCCGGCCGGCGAATACGACAAAATCCATCTGTTCCGGCTGATGGACGAGGAGAAGCATCTGAGGCCCGGACAGCGGATCGGCCTTGCGGAAATCGACGGCGTGCGTGCGGGCGTCATGATCTGTTACGACATCCGCTTCCCCGAACTGGCGCGGACGCTTGCGCTTGCGGGCGCCAGACTGCTGGTCGTGCCGGCGGAATGGCCGCACCCCCGCCTGGAGCATTGGCGGACGCTGCTCCGGGCGCGGGCGATCGAAAATCAGATGTACGTCGCGGCTTGCAACCGGGTCGGGTCCAGCAACGGAACGGATTTCTTCGGCCATTCGATGATCATCGATCCGTGGGGTGAAATCGTCGCGGAAGCGGGTGAAGAGGAGACGATCCTGACGGCGGAAATCGACCTGGAACTGGTGGAGGACGTGCGCCGGCGCATTCCCGTTTTCGAAGACCGGAGGCCGGCGCTGTACAAACTCGATGCCGGGCAGCCGGTATAGGCGGCGAAGCCGCGCCAACAAGCCCTTTTCCTTGCCTGACCGGCGGGGAGAAGGGCTTTGAAATTCCCGTTGTGCGCGGACGGGGAGCTGTGCGATAATGATCGACGGATTTTCGCGAATCGGTGCGCATGGCCGGAAGGCTGCGCGTGTGGGGGACGTCGATTGGCCGCGGTTGCCTTGTCCATTTTCATTGTCACGATTGCGCTCATTATTTGGCAGCCCAGGGGACTTCCTGTCGGCTGGACCGCGTCGGGGGGCGCCTTGCTGGCGCTCGCCGCCGGGGTGGTCAACTTGGGGGATGTCGGCGACGTTGCCGGGATCGTCTGGAATGCGACGCTCGCCCTCGTGGCCGTCATGCTCATCTCGTCGGTGTTGGAGAAAGCCGGCTTCTTCGAATGGGCCGCGCTGCATATGGCGCGGCGGGCGCGCGGCGACGGGCTGCGCATGTTTCTGCTGATCATCGTGCTCGGCGCGGCCGTATCCGCGCTGTTCACGAACGACGGCGGCATTCTGATCATGACGCCGATCGTGCTTGCCATGGTCCGCGCGCTCGATTTCGACGCCCGGACGGTCGTGCCGTTCGTGATGGCGACCGGATTCATCGCGGACACGACTTCGCTGCCGCTCGTCATCAGCAATCTGGTCAACATCATTTCCGCCGACTTCTTCGGCATCGGGTTTGCCGCATACGCGAGCCGGATGATCGTGCCGAATCTGGTCTCCGCCGCCGCCAGCCTGCTCGTCCTGTATCTGTATTTCCGGAAGAGCATCCCGGCCGGCTATGACTTGTCCCGGCTGAAGCATCCGAAGGAAGCGATCCGGGATCCGCGGATGTTCCGGTGGGCGTGGGCGGTGCTCGGCATTATGCTGGTCTCCCTGTTCGCCGGCGAAGCGCTAGACATTCCCGTATCGGCCCTGGTCGGCGCCGCCGCTGTCCTGCTGCTCGCCATCGCGCGGCGAAGTCCGGTCATCAACACGAAGCAGATTGTCAGGGAAGCGCCCTGGAGCATCGTCGTGTTCTCGATCGGGATGTACGTTGTCGTGTACGGTCTTCGGAACGCCGGACTGACCGACCTGCTGAGCCGCTTCATCGAACATGCCGCCGGATGGGGATGGTACGCGGCGACGATCGCGATGGGCCTGCTGGCGGCCGTGCTGTCTTCCGGCATGAACAATCTGCCGGCGGTCATGATCGGCGCGCTGGCCGTCTCCGGCACGGAGACCGGAGGCTTCATCCGCGAAGCGCTCATCTACGCGAATGTGATCGGTTCGGATCTGGGACCGAAAATGACGCCGATCGGCTCGCTCGCCACGCTGCTGTGGCTGCACGTGCTGTCCGCGAAGCAGGTGAAGATCGGGTGGGGGGATTATGTCAAAGCCGGCTTAATCCTGACCGTGCCGACGCTGCTTGCGACGCTGTCCGGTCTGGCCGCATGGCTGTATGCGCTCCACGAACTCCGTTGGAACGCCTGGCTCGCGATCGCGCTCATCGCCGCGGCGTTCGCCGCCATTGCGCTGGTTCGCAGCGTCGTAAAAGCGGCGAAGCTGCATCGGCACAAGCGGGGGCCTGCCGTATCCGGCCGCTGAGATTTCCGGCCGGCCGGAAAGCCCGCGCATTGCCGGCCTTCCCCGCCGGTCAGCCGCCGCTCTTGCCGGGCGACGGCGTGGCCGCTCCCGGGGCGGTCTCCCGAAGCGTCTCGATGAACGCCCGCGCCGCTTTCGACAGGTAGCGGCCGCTGCGGCTGGCGATGACGAGGGTGCGCGTCGGAGCGGACGCAAGCCGCAGGTAGACGGGCGAGAACGGCGTGCCGGGCGCCCGCGCCACCATCTGCGGCACGAAGGCGATGCCCATGCCGGCCGCGACCAGCGACTGCACCGTCTCGATGTTGCCGCTCTCGAACACGATGCGCGGCTCGATGCCGGCTTCAAGGCACAGGTCGAGCGTAATTTTGCGGAACCCCTGGCCTTTCTTCAGCACGATGAACGGCTCGCCGGACAGCTCCGCCACTTCCACGCCGCCGGTTCGCCCGGCCAGCCGATGGCGGGGCGGCACGGCGAGGATGATTTCTTCCTCGATCAGCGGCTCCCAGGTCAGCGAAGGATCGCCGAGGGGAAGCGAGAGGAGCGACAGGTCGGTCTGTCCGCCGGCCGTGAGCTGCTCCAGACGCGATGTCGTATCTTCGACAAGCGTCACTTCGATCTCGGGATAGCGCGCCCGGAAGACGGGCAGAACATGCGGCAGCACATGCGCACCCGTAATCGGGAGGCTGCCGACGATCAGCCGCCCTTTGCGCATTTGCGCGAGGTCGTCCATCTCCTGGCGGAGCTGCTCGACGGCATCCAGAATGACCGCCGCCTTCTCGATGAAGACGGTGCCGGCGTGGGTCGGCTCCACACTGTTCGTCGTGCGGCTGAACAGCAGGACGCCGAGTTCGTTCTCGAGCTTCGACAGCTGCTGGCTGAGCGAAGGCTGGGCGATATGCAGTTTCTCGGCGGCGCGGGAGAAGTTCCGCTCCTTCGCGAGCTGCACGACGTATTGCATTTGTCGCAAATCCACGAATCTTGCACGCTCCTTCAGGCAAGAAACCGTTTTTCGAATCAGAAAGCCGATGGTGCTATAGGTGAAACCTATTGCCTATATAGTTATTATATCTTTGTTCAATCAATGAGAACATGATAAGATAGAACCAGCATAGGCGGGACGCCGCGCTCCCGCGCAACCGACAATGGGGTGATCGCATGGCGAAGACAATGTACGAGAAAATCTGGGATAACCACGTCATTCATTCGGAGCAGGGCAAACCGAGCATTCTTTACATTGACCTTCATCTGGTGCACGAAGTGACGTCGCCGCAGGCGTTTGAAGGGCTGCGCATGGCCGGCCGCAAGGTCCGCCGTCCGGATCTGACCTTCGCGACGATGGACCACAACGTGCCGACGAAGGACCGGTTCAACATCACCGACCCGATCTCGAAGCAGCAGATCGACACGCTGACGAAGAACTGCCGCGACTTCGGCATCCGGCTGTTCGACCTGAACGACATCGACCAGGGCGTCGTGCACGTCATGGGTCCTGAGCTCGGGCTGACGCAGCCGGGCAAGACGATCGTGTGCGGCGACAGCCATACGTCGACGCACGGGGCGTTCGGCGCGCTGGCGTTCGGCATCGGCACGAGCGAAGTCGAGCACGTGCTGGCGACGCAATGTCTGCAGCAGGCGAAGTCGAAAACGATGGAAGTGCGCTTCGTCGGCAAGCGCAAGCCGGGCGTCACGGCGAAGGACATGATCCTCGGCCTGATCGCGAAGTACGGCACCGACTTTGCAACCGGCTACGTCATCGAGTACACGGGTGAAGCGATCCGCGAGCTCTCGATGGAAGAGCGGATGACGATCTGCAACATGTCGATCGAGGCGGGCGCCCGCGCCGGCATGATCGCGCCGGACGAGAAGACGTTCGAATATCTGCGCGGCCGCGAGTACGCGCCGAAGGGCGAAGATTTCGACCGGGCGGTCGAGTATTGGAAGACGCTCCGCACCGATGAAGGCGCCGTCTTCGACAAGGTCGTCGAGTTCGACGTCGAATCGCTCGTTCCGCAAGTCACCTGGGGCACGAGCCCGGGCATGGGCACGGACATCACGTCCAGCGTCCCGGATCCGGACAGCTTCCCGACGGAGAACGAACGGAAGGCCGCAGCCAAGGCGCTTGAATACATGGGCCTTACGCCGGGCACGCCGATGACGGAGATCGAAATCGACTATGTATTCATCGGCTCCTGCACGAACGGCCGGATCGAAGACCTGCGCGCAGCCGCCGAGATCGCCCGCGGCTACAAGGTGCATCCGCGCGTGACGGCGATCGTCGTGCCGGGCTCCGGCCGCGTCAAGATGCAGGCGGAGAAGGAAGGGCTCGACAAGATCTTCAAGGAAGCGGGCTTCGAATGGCGCGACGCGGGCTGCTCGATGTGCCTGGCGATGAATCCGGACGTGCTGCAGCCGGGCCAACGCTGCGCGTCGACGTCCAACCGGAACTTCGAAGGACGCCAGGGCCGCGGCGGCCGGACGCATCTCGTCTCGCCGGCCATGGCGGCGGCTGCGGCGATCATGGGCCGCTTCACCGACGTGCGGGATTGGAAGATCAAGACCGAAGTGTCGGTCTGATTCGCAAAGTGAACGGAGAGGAGCATACACGATGGAACCTTTCATCCGACATACGGGCATCGTCGCGCCGGTTGACCGCGTGAACGTCGACACGGACGCGATCGTGCCGAAGCAATTTCTGAAACGGATCGAGCGGAGCGGCTTCGGCCAGTTCCTGTTCTATGAATGGCGGTTTGACGAAAGCGGCAACCCGAATCCGGACTTCGAACTGAACAAGCCGCGTTACCAGGGCGCTTCCATTCTCATCTCGCGCGCGAACTTCGGCTGCGGCTCGTCCCGCGAGCACGCGCCGTGGGCCATTCTCGACTACGGTTTCAAAGTCGTCATCGCGCCGTCGTTCGCCGACATTTTCTACAACAACTGTTTCAAAAACGGCATTCTTCCGGTCACGCTGAGCGAGGAGCAGGTCGACGAGCTGTTCCGCCGCACGGCCGAGCATGAAGGCTACCAGCTCACGGTCGATCTGGAAGCGAAGAAAATCACCGACGGCCGCGGACTCGAAATCGGATTCGACCTCGACGAGCATCGCCGCCAGTTCCTGCTGCTCGGGCTCGACGACATCGGCCTGACGCTGCAGCATGAAGACAAGATTGCGGCGTACGAGGCAAGACGCGCGGCACAGCCGTTCTGATCGCGGACGGATAAGAGCCGTTCCGGATTTTCCGGAACGGCTTTCGTGCGTCAGGCGGCCGAAAATGCGCGAAATCACGCACGATCGGGAGATTTCGGGCGGTTTAGTCGTTCGGTCTCATCTTTTTCGACATCTCGCAACTTTTCTCGGGTACAGGCGTCTAAACGTTCAGACAAGCGTTCGGCTACATCAGCTTCTACGTTTGCAGTATTTCCGCAGCCAGAGGTGGACCCATGAAGAGAATTGTTGCGTTGCTGTCTCTGTTGTTCGCGCTCATTGCGCTGTATCCGGCCGAATCGCATGCCGCCGAGCCGCCGAGCCTGTACATGAACGGCGAACGGATCGCGGAAGGCGCGAGCCCGCGCGTCGTGAACAACTTCACGATGGTTCCCATCCGCGTCATCGCCGAAGATATCGGCTACACCGTCGACTGGACCGCCGGTACGGATCAGGTCCGCATCTCGAACGGCGGTTCGCTTATCGAACTGACCTTTGACAAGGATACCGCGCTGGTCGACGGCCGGGAACTCAAGCTCGGGGCCGCCGCGTTTGTCGACAAGGGCGTCACCTATGTGCCGCTCAGGTTTGTCGGAGAGCAGCTCGGTCTCCAGGTCTATTGGGATTCGTATTCGAAATCGGTTTTCCTGTACAATCCGCAATCGGCCAACCCGGATGAAGGTGATGCGGACGGCGATGAAGGAATTGGGACGGAAGATGGAGAAGTAAAGGAACCGGGCGGTGAAATGCCGGCCGTGCCGGAAGATGCGCTCGCCGTCGTGAAAGAGATCCAATTCGACGGCGCCCGACGCGTCACGGTGCTTTTCGAGGGTTCCATGACGCCGAACGAGCCGTTCTGGTCAGGCACGAAACTTGTCATCGACATGCCTTACGCCTCGCTTTCGCCGGAAATCATGGCGGACCTTGCAGCCCGGAAGGCGTCGCAGGCGGAACTGATCACCGACACGAGGGCGCTCGAACGCGTCCGCTATTCGTACTACAGCAGCCACCCTTCGACGGTTCGGGTCGTATTCGATCTGAAGGTGAGACAGGACTACGAGATCACGCTTGAAGAAGGCGCGCTTCATGTCGATTTCGTGCTGGAAGAATTGCCTGCGGCGGATCCGAACAAGAAGTACAAGGTCGTCATCGACGCGGGGCACGGCGGAGAAGATCCCGGCGCGCCGAGCGTGACCGGCGATTGGGAGAAGACGTTCAATCTGGCGGTCGCGCGCAAGGTGTACAAGCTGCTGGAGCAGGACAGCCAGATTACGCCTTACATGACGCGGAGCGACGACACGTACATCGGTTTGTACGAGCGGGCCGGCTACGCCAACGATCTCGGCGCGGACCTGTTCATCTCGATCCACGCCAACCGCTACACGTCGTCGGTCAGCGGCGTCGAGACCTACTACAACCGCGCGGAAAGTCTCAAGCTGGCGGAGGTGCTGCACAGGCATCTCGTCAAGGCGACCGGATTGCCGGACCGAAACGTGCGCAAGGCGAGTTTCGTCGTCATCCGGGAGACGAAGATGCCGGCCGTTCTGCTCGAATGCGGATACCTGTCGAACGAGAAGGACGCGAAGCTGCTGTTCACGGAATCGGTGCAGGACCGGATCGCCGAGGAGATCGTCGCCGGCATCAAGGAGTACCTGACAGCTTACGGAGGGAAGTGATCGCGTGCGGAAAATGTCGGGATTGACGGCGCTGCTCGTCGCCATGCTGCTGATCGCATCCTGCGGGAAAGGAACGGAACCGGCATTGCCCGGAAACGGGGCTGACACGAACACCCCGGCCGCGGGACAGAACGACGAGCCGGAGACGAAGCCGGAATCGGTGACGGTGAAGTACTATGTCTCGGACGAAGAGATGAACAGCCTGATCGAGAAACAGACGACGATTGAACCGGCGGAACCGGGGGAGGTTTACCGGCTGGCCATCGAGGCGCTCAAGCAGGAGGACGAGGCGGCCGGCGAATTTTCGCTGTGGAAAAACGCGATCTTCCGTCAGGTCGAACTGGACGGCGGCGTGCTGACGGTCGACATCTCGCTGCCCGGCGAAGCGCGCCTCGGTTCGATGGGCGAATCGCTGGCCCTCGAAGCGATTGCCCGGTCGGCGTTCCAGTTTGATGAAGTCGAAGCGCTCGAAATTCTGGTGGACGGCGAACAGGTCGAAAGTCTGATGGGGCATGAGGAGCTCCTCCATCCGATCGAGCGGGGAGCCTATCCGGACGACCTGAACTTCCGGACTGCGCAAGCCATGCAAGACGAGCCGTAATTGCAATAGCGAACCGGCGGATGCCGGTGAACTTGATGGGAGGGGAACGAACATTCATGGCAGTACATAATTGGAAGAAATGGCTGTCTGCCGCGCTTGTCTGTTCGATGCTGGCAGGCGGCGGCGCGGCCTATGCGGAGTCCGACGACGACGCGGCACAAACGGGGACGGAGGCGGAATCGCCGGACACCGGCGCGGATTCCGGAACGGACGGGGTTTCGGGCGGCGGAGACGAGGCTCCGCTGCCGGTATCGGGCGCCGGGTTCTCCGATGTTCCGAACAACCACTGGGCAAGAAAGCATATTACGAAGCTGAACCTTCAAGGCATTGTCCAGGGCTATGACGGCAAATTCAATCCCGCCGCGAGCGTCTCGCAGCAGGATGCGGTGCTCATGGCGCTTCGCTTCACCGGCGCGGCGGAGAAGGTCGATCCGGATACGCAGGTGCTGTTCCCGGATTCGTTCATTGTATCGGGCTACGCCAAGCCGTACGTCATGCAAGCGATCTATGAAGGGCTGATTGAGGAGAAGGAAGAGTTCCGCCTCGCGGAATCCGAACCGGACAAGGCATGGGGAACGAAACCGGCAACCCGGGAATGGGTGACGAAGCTGATCATCCGGGCGATCGGCGAGACGGCCAAGGCGGAAGCGATGGCCCGGGATCTGCCCGCGTTCGCGGATGCTTCGCTGATTTCCGACATGTACGTCGGCTATGTGAACGCCGCGGTCGAACTGGGCATTGTGAAAGGCATCTCGGCCGACCGGTTTGCCCCGAAAAATACGGTTTCCCGCGCCGAGCTGGCGACGATGCTGAGCCGCGCGCAATATCTGTATCCCGTCGAATACAAGCGGCAGCACAGCGGCATCCTGACTTCGCTGAGCGGCACGCAGCTGACGCTTGCGCATGAGGACGGCACGACGCAGACGTTCACAATCGATTCGGATACGGCCGTGTACCGTTTTGATTCCGAGAGCGCATCCTCGCTTGCGAATCTGAAACTCTATACGCAGGCGGCCGTCATCGCGGACGGCCGGCGGGCGCTCTACGTCGAACAGATGGACAATGAGGAGCGGCTGGAGAAGACGACCGGCGTCATCGTCAGCATCGATTCTTCCGAGCGGCTGCTGTATGTGAAAGTCGGCACGCCCGTCGTGACCATTCCATACGAGAGCGACCTGGCCGTCCTGGACCGCGCAGGAAGCAATCTCGGGCTGTCTGCGCTGGCCGAGAACAGCGAAGTCGACATCTTCCGCGAGACGTTCAGCGAGTCGAAGCGGGCGGTGCGGATCGAGCTGAAGTCCGCGCCGGTCAACAAGCAGGGACGGGGCAAAATCGTCAGCATCCAGCCCGGCGTAATCGAAATTGCCGACGACGGCGCCGAAGCGGCGGAAACCTGGGATATCGCGGCCGCGGCGGTCATTTCGAGACAGGGATCGCCGGCCACGCTGTCCGATCTCCGCAGCGGCGATGTCGTCTCGTACACGGTGAAGAACGGCGCGATCACGCAAATTGCGGTCGAATCCGGCGCTTCGCGGACGGTGACCGGCCTGTTCGACGGATTCAGCGCCGACCGCAGTTCGATCATCTATACCGTGAACAACAAGAAGGAAGTCAGCGATCTCGCTTCCGGCGCGACGCTGGAAATTCCGGGATTTGCCGCCGCGTCCTGGGACGACCTGTACAAGGACGACCAGATCGAGCTGACCCTTGACGGCAGCGACAAGGTGACGGCGATCAAAGTGGTCGGCCGGAACATTACGACGGTGGGCGGCGCGACGATCGTCAACCTGTCGAACGACACGCTGACGTTCAAGGACCAGAACGGCAAACCCGCCGCCGTTACCCTGAACAGCAAGACAAGGATCGAAATGAACAATTCGTATCTGTCGCTGGATGCGGCCAGAATGTTTTTCGTTGCAGGCCGCAAAGTGACGATTACGTATTCGGAAGACCAGGCGATCACGATCCGTTTCGCTTACCGCCATACCGGCACGCTGCAGTCACTGAATACGGCCGGCTCAAGCATCGTACTCAAGCTTGATGACGGCAGCACGGTGACCATCCCGTACCAGACGCCGGCGGTCCAGATCCCCGGCAAGGCGGGCGCGACGATCTCGGATCTCAAGCCCGGCGACCGGGTCACCGTACAGCTTGATCAGAATCTCGACAAGGCGCTTGCCATTCTGGCGCACCGCGTCGTGCAGATGAATGTGGCATCCGTCGACGCGTCCGCCCGCAAGGTGCGGCTCACTTCGGAAGCCGGCGTGACGAGCGAGTACACGCTCTCGGCCGATACCCGTCTACTGGACGAAAACGGCAGCAGCCTAACGCTGTCCCAGCTGGCGGCGGGCCGGACGGTGAACGCCGAGTTCGCCGGCAGCGATCTGATCCAGCTGCAGACGGTTATCGTGAAAGTGGGCAAGATCGTCTCGACTTCGCCGGGCGCCGTCTCGTTCGCGGCTTACGGCGGTTCGGTCGAGGATATCGCGCTCGGCTCGAACTTCAAGATCGTCAAGAACGGCGTCGTCTCGACGTCCACGGCCGCGCTGGCCGCGAATGACCGCGTCGAGATCCGGACGAACGAGTCGGGCGAATACGTCGTGACGGTCATCGCCGGACAGGTGAAGACGTTCTGGAAGTATGACGCCGCCGCGAACGAGATTCAGGTGCGCAAGACCAGCCTGAACGATCAGAACCAGTACAAGCTGTCGAACGATACGCTCATTACGTCCGGCGGGCAGACGATCGCCGTCACCTCGCTGAAGATGGACGACAAGATCGCCCTGTACATTCATAACGGCAAGCTGCTTGAAATCGAAAAGCTGAATTGACCCGTGCCGCCCCGCGCGTCCGCAAGGATGCCGGGGCGGTTTCTTTCGCACATATTGCGGCTGCCGGTATTTTTCGATACACTACGAACGAATGCTGTCGGCAGGCGTCTGAAGATGCGGACGGGTTTAAGCGGGAGTGGTGAAGCGATGAAGCCGGACAAGATGCGCACTATTTTGGACACGATCGCCGGAATGTTCCCCGATGCGCATTGCGAGCTGGTGCACAGCAATCCGTTCGAACTGACGATTGCGGTGCTGCTCTCCGCGCAGTGCACGGACGAGACCGTGAACAAGGTTACGGCGGATCTGTTCAAGAAATACAAACGGCCCGAAGACTATCTGGCTGTGCCGATCGAGGAGCTCGAGCAGGATATCCGCCGCATCGGCCTGTACCGGAACAAGGCGGCCAATATCCAGAAGCTGTGCCGCATGCTGATCGAGAAGCACGGCGGCGAAGTGCCCCGCGACTACGAATCGCTCGTCGAACTGCCGGGCGTCGGCCGCAAGACGGCGAACGTCGTCATCTCCAACGCGTTCGGCGTGCCGGCGATCGCCGTCGATACGCATGTGGAGCGGGTATCGAAGCGGCTCGGCATTGCGAAGCCCGACGATTCGGTGCTGGAAGTCGAGAAGAAGCTGATGCGGCTCGTGCCGCGGGACGAATGGACGATCACGCATCACCGGCTGATTTTCTTCGGCCGCTACCATTGCAAGGCGCAGCGCCCGAACTGTCCGGAATGTCCGCTGCTCGATCTGTGCAAGGAAGGAAAAAAGCGCATGAGGCCGTCGGGCTGACGGCATACTATTCGGAGATACACGCATTCGACATCGAAGACAGAGGTGAGCCGCGCAATGCGTTGTATATCCGTCTATACGCGCGACTTCGGATCGTTCTCGGATCTGTACGAACAGATTCTCGTCTCGCCGCCGGCCGAGAACGAAGAGATCGTGCTGGAAGGCATCACGGTCAGCGGCGCGGGCGAGGTGCCCGAAGGCTACATCGAACGGCTGCGGGAGCGGCCGGATGTGGTCGTCATGAAAGAACGGACGCACGGCGCGACAATTTTGCAGCACGGCGATCTGTTCGAGATTTGTCTGCCCTGACGGGGGCCGGCATGGAGAGGAGAAGAACGTGGGGAACCAAGGGGAGCTTGCGGCGCGCATTTCCGCCGCGCTGGACGATATTCGGCAACAAATGATCGCGGCCGGAGACGGTACGCATGCGCAGCGGGTCGGCGGACTGATCGGCAAACTGGCCGAGCCCTTCGCGCAGGTAGCGTTCTGCGGCCATTTTTCCGCGGGCAAATCGACGCTGGTCAACCGGCTGTGCGGCAGCCGGCTGCTGCCGTCCAATCCGATTCCGACGAGCGCGAACGTCGTCACGATCCGGCACGGCGAGCCGAAGGCGGTCATTCGGCTGGCGCGGGACGGCCGGCGCGAGACGACGACCGTGCCGCTTGACGAGCTGGAAGCGCATTGCCGGGACGGCGAAGGCGTGGAGTCGATCGAACTGTATCATCCGGCCGCGCTGCTTGAAGGCGGGGTGGCGCTTCTCGATACGCCGGGCATCGACTCGACGGACGACGCGCACAAACTGGCGACAGAGTCGGCGCTTCATCTCGCCGATGTCGTCTGCTATGTGATGGACTACAATCACGTGCAGTCGGAGATCAACTTCGAATTCGCGAAGCGGCTGGCCGACTGGGGTAAGCCGCTTGTGCTCATCGTCAGCCAGGTGGACAAACACCGCGAGGCGGAATTGCCGTTCGCGGCCTATCGCAAGAGCGTCGAGACGGCGTTCGCCGACTGGAATCTGTCGCCGTCGGCGATTCTGTACATCTCGAACCGGCAGCCGGACCATCCGTATGACCAATTCGAGGCGCTGCAGGCGCTGCTGGCCGGCATCGCCAAGATGAAGGAGGAGCTGAGCGCATACAGCGTCCTCAGTTCGGCGCGCTATCTGATCGCCGAGCACGGCCGCTGGCTCGAAGCGCGGTCCGAAGGGGAGCGGCAGCGGCTCATCGAGGCCGCAGGCGGCGAAGAGGCGATGACGGCGGTGCGGGCCGAGCTTGACGCGCTGCGCCGCGAGCTGGAGGAGCTGAAGCGCGGACCGGAAGAGCTGAGACTCAGGCTCCGCCGCGAAACGCAATCGCTGCTCGACAACGCGAATGTGATGCCCGCCGCGGTGCGTGATCTGGCCGGCGCGATGCTGGAGAGCCGCAAGCCGGGATTCCGCGCGGGGCTGCTGTTCGCAGGCGCGAAGACCGCGGCGGAGAAGGCGAACCGGATGCGGCGGTTCGTGGACGAGCTGAACAACCAGGCGAAGGCGGCGGCCGAATGGCATTTGAAAGCGATGCTTCGGCAGGCGGCCGAACAGCTCGACTGGCGGGGCGATACGGTCGAGCGCGAGCTGATCGATCCGGTCGGCTTCGAGTTGACCGAGGCGCAAGCGGAGTCGCTGATCAAGCCGGGCGCGGTGTTCGGCAATGAATATACGATGACGTACAGCCGGGATGTGGCCGAAGCGGTGAAAGCCGGGTATCGCGAGCGGGCCTGGGCGGCCATCGACCGGCTGGCCGAAGCCGCCGCCGCGCGCGCGGAAGCCGCGGCATCCGCCGCGGCGGAGAAGCTGGCGGCGCTGGCGGAGCAGGCGCGCGCACTGGACGCGCTCGAGGCGCTCGACGCGGAGCGGCTCGGGGCGCTGGCCCGCCTCGAAGCGCTGCTGCCGGAGACGCCCCCGCGTCCGGCGCTGCCGAAGGTCGAAGCGCCGGACGCAGCGCCGGCTGAAGCAGCGCAGACCGCGCCGGTGCGCGCGGCGGTGGATCTGTCCGCCGCGGTGAACGCAGGCGCCGCGGCCGGCCCGGCCGATCGGCCGCGGCGGTCCGGCGTGCCCGCGCCGG
>NZ_CAJRAY010000049.1 GCF_907165215.1 Thermobacillus xylanilyticus
CCCGCATGTACGGTGGTGTGAGAGGTCGGGGGCTAGCCGCCCCCTCCTACTCGATTGTGGCGCGAGCGGGGTGTTTTTTATGCCGAAGCCCGGGGCACAATAGCTTTGATCCCGTCGGTGGTCAGAAGCGGAGGTGTTTCGATGACAAGGAAAGACCAATTGTCCGTGCCGCAAAACGAGCTGGTCGAGGCTTGGCAGCGCACGCTGCCGGAGCGGCTGAATGCGGGTGATTCGGTCAAAGTATGGGCGGATGAGGCCGATCCGAAATCGCTGCGCGTTACCATTCATGCGGCCGGCCATCAAATGTACGAGTTTGATTTCGCCGTCCGTTACCTGGACAGCCGGGAAATCGACGTGGAGCTTGTCGATGTGGAAAGCGGCGGACGATCGGTTGATGAGCATGCCGATGCGATTCAGGAGCTGATTGCCGATTATCGGCGCCATCTGCACGAGTGCGCCCAGTCGCTGCATGATCTGACCCATGCCTAGGAGGAAGGAGGGCCGACGTTGACGAAGCCGAAGTCGCAGGCCGTTCCCCGGCCGGGGCAAGGCCATGCCGAACGGGATGATGCGCAGGACAGCATGGTGAATGAACCGTTGTCCGGCTCCAAGAAGGTGAAGAACCGCAACCACTCCAGGCAGAACCAAGGGGAAGGTTCTTGAACAAATGAACCCGGCCAAGCCGGGTTCATTTCGTCACGCTTCGACCAGCGGGACCTCTTTCTCCATCACATAGTCGTCCATGACATAGCCTCCGCCGATGTCCGCCACCTGCGTCCGCACGGTCCGGAAGCCGTTTCGCTCATACACTGCAATGGAAGAAGCATTGTGCCGATTCACGGTCAGCCAGATCGCATGCAGCTTGCGCTCCCGGCACAGGTCCACCAGGAAGCGGATCGCCCGGCTCCCGTAACCTCGACCCCGATGTTCTTTGAGCAGGTAGAACTTGCTCAGGAACAGCTTCGAATCCTCCGGCTTGATCGCCAGATAACCCGCATGGATGCCGTCTGCCTGCATCAGATAATACTCATAGCCCTGATGCTCAATCTGGTCGGCAATCGCACGGACGGACTGAAACTTGTCCAACATATAATCGATCTGTCCCGCCGAAATGATGCCGATGTAATACTCCCTCCAGATTTTATCGGCCAATTGCGCCGCGGCCTCAATATCCTCACTTGTTGTGACGAGCCGAAATGAGAGCGCCATCCTGACCATCCTTTCCGTGATCTTCTCTCATTATCCTACCTTGCTGAATGCCTTTTGCGAAGAGAGAAACAGCTCCGTCAACCGAAAATGCTTTAAAAAAATTGGTTCCGGATCGGCAGCGCCCACTTTCCGCGCCTCTGCGAATCGTTTACAATAAGGAAGTTATGTGGATAAGGAAAGGGGTTTGTGGGGAGATGAACAAGAGCCGGCTGGCCGTGCTGCTTGTCGCCCTGCTGGCAGCCGCTCTGGCGGTGACGGCCTGCGGGAAGAAGACGCCGCCGAAAGAAGCGTTGCAGAAGGCCTGGGCGGCATCGATGGAGATGAAATCCTTCACATTCGACGGTTCTCTCGCCATCGATGAACTGGAATTGCCGCCGAGCGCGCAGAACGAAGCGGTTCTGCCGTATCTTGACATGATAGAGAATACGTCGCTCTCCATCCGCGGCGCATACACCCGGGACCCGCTCAAGTTGGAGGCGATTCTGAAGCTTACGATCCCGGGCGACCTGGCCGTGTCGTTCGAAGTGCCGCTCATTTGGGCGAACGACAAGGTGTATGCGAAGATTCCCGCCATCCCGATGCTGCCGCTCGGGGACGCGGCAGGCAAATTTGTCGAGATCGATCCCGCCGGACTGGCGGAAGGGGAAGGCGCAGCGCTGCCGGCCTTTAATGTCGAAGTGCAGCGGAAGCTGGCGGGCGAGGCGCTCGGCATTGTGTTCTCGCATCTGGATGAAGAGCACTTCTTCCGGGAAGTGAAAAAGGAGGATGTCCCGGGCCTGCCCGGCGATCTGAAGGCCGACCGGTTCATCAAATTCAGCATTGCGCAGGACAATTTCGACGCTTTCATGCAGGCGTTTGCCGAGAACATCATGCCCGAAATCATCGATCTGTTGCTCGCGTCCGAGGACTACCGTTCCGAGCTGCAATTGACGGAAGAAGAGCTGAAGCGGGCGAAGGAAGAGCTTGCGGCGAAAGACCCGGAATCGCTGCGCAACGAACTGGAAGCCTTGAAGCAGAACCTTACGGTTCATGAAATCAGCGTGACGTCGGCAATCAAAGGCGACAAGCTGGTTTACCAGAAGCTCAAGGGGAACCTCGAAACGACGGAAAACGGGGAAACGACGAAAATCGGCTTTTCGTTCGACATTCGGTACGACAATATCAATAAGGATGTTAAGTTCGAGCACGAGATCCCCGAGGATGCGCTGACCATGGAGGAACTCCTGCAGTCGCTCTTCTCCGCTTTCGCATCCTGAACAATCCGTAAAAAGACAACAGGGGCCGAACCGCCGGCTGCGCCGGTGGATCGGCCCTTGTTTGCGGTGATCAGAACAGGATCAGGCCTGCTTCTTGCCGAGTTCCTGCAATCCGAGCACAACGCCGAGAACGTCTTCGGAATCGAAGTAACTGTAGCGTCCGCTGCCGTACTCGCCTTTGTGAATGAGCGGCAACCCTTTCGACTCGACGAATTCGATGTGCCGCTCGAAGCCGTTCACCGTGAAGGTGATAAAGTGGACGCCCTGTCCGTGCTTCTGTCTGAACTCGTTCCACGGGCTCGGCTCATCATAAGGCTCGAGCAGTTCGACGGTGACCGGTCCCATCTGCAGGTTGGCGAATTTGGTCCGCGCCGGGACGTATTCGCCCCGATACAGCGTATAGCTGTCGGGCGTATGGGTGACGGGCGCGTCCGGATCCGGCACGCTGATCTTCGGCATCGGGATGCCGAACAGTTCGGCGTACTTGCGGGCTGCGGCTTCGATGTCGTCCACGACAATGCCGATTTTGACCAGGTTGTGGTTGTCGATGCGGTCCATGATGTCTCCTTTTGGTGTGCGGCCGGAGCCTTATTTCTTGTCGTTCTCGAGCAGTTCGACGAGCACCTTGAGCTGCGGGAACGTGTCCATGTACGCGTAGCGTCCGCCGGTGTACTCGCCTTTCTGAATCAGCGGCATGCCGAGGCCCTCGAGCTTGAGCACCTTCTCCTTCATGCCGTCGATGACGAAGGCGATATGGTGCGGGCCTTCGCCGTGCTGGTCGAGATATTCGCGCCAGGTGCTCGGCTCATGGTCCGGCTCGATCAGCTCGATCTGCAGCTGTCCGGCATCGATGAATGCAAGCTTCGCGCGTGCGGGCGTCGATGCGCCGCGGTATTCCGTCTGCGCGATATCGACGGTATCGGTGACGATGATCTTCGGCTTCTCGATGCCGAAGAAATCGGCCCATGCCTGCGCGGTTTTCTCGATGTCGTGGACGAGAATGCCGATTTGCGTGACGATTTTCGTGCCCAGAACGTTTTCTGCCATGGATGATGACACTCCTTCTCGTTCAAAATGGGTGTATGAATCAGAATGCGGCCTGGCTGCGAATGCGGGACAGGCGAGCATTGTCATACCTCATGCCTTCATACCGTGCCCGGGATCTTGCGAGTCCATACGGCTTGTAAACGCGCGTTCACAGCGGTCAACAAAAAGCCGGGCTCACAGACTCCGGCACGAATCGCGGATGATCAGCTCCGAGGGCGCGACATAAGGTTCGGTGAAAGCGGCGCCCGTCTCGATGTAGCGGATCAATCCGTCCGTAAGTTGTTTCATCAGCAAGTCGAAATCGACGCGAACCGTTGTGAGCGCGGGGTGCTGCATGGCGCTCAACACATGATCGTCGAAGCCGATGATCGACAGATCATCGGGCACGCGCAGGCCGTGCGCTTTAAGCGCCTTCATGGCGCCGAAGGCAACGCTGTCGTTCGCGGCGATGATCGCGGTCGGCAGCGGCTTGCCGCTCGCCAGAAGCCGGCTGATGGCTTCGTACCCGGCCGACTCGTGGAAGTCGCCGGGCAGCACCCAATCCGGGTTGACCGCAAGCCCGCGGCGCTCCATCGCGCGGAGGAACGATTCGTATTTGTCCGGTCCCGAGAAACGGTTCATCGCGCCGTTGATGATGCCGATGTTGCGGTGGTTCAGCTCCGCCAGATAGCCGACGGCCAGATCCATGCCGGTCGCATTGTCGAAGTTCACGACAAGGCGGTTCGGGTCGGACTTTCCGGGCAGATGCTGGTCGACGATGCCGACGGCGAACCCCTCGGCAATGAGCGATTCGATCAGCGGCTCCTCGTTGGGCGCGCCGATGAAGATGCCCCCGTCAATGCGGCGCTGATAGAAAATTTCTTTCACGCGTCTGACTGCATCCCCGTCGGCGGTGCTGCGAAGAATATGCGTCAGGACATAGTAGCCGCAGCCCGACGCGTTCTCGATGACGCTGGAAATGAGCATGTTCGCGAGAATATCGCCGGCGACATGGCCTGCATCCACGAGGAAAAGTCCGATCGTCCGCGTCTTCTTGCCGGCCAGCACCTGGGCGGACATGTTCGGGAAATAATTGTATTCCTCGATGATGCGCATGACCTTCTCCCGCGTTTCGGGCGGGACGTTGGGGTAATTGTTGACGACGCGGCTGACGGTGCTGCGCGATACCCCTGCCAACCGCGCGATTTCGATGCTGTTGATCTCGTTCCGTCTCGAGGCCATGCGGCGCAACCTCCATTGTAACGCGCGTTCATCTTGATGCTACATTGTCGGCTGACCGGCTGTCAATAACGGAAAAAGGAAACAAAAAAGAGCCGTTGCAAGCGGGGAGCTTGTAACGGCCTGGCAATAAAAAATTGCGGGCGAACCCGCAATTCGTTGTTGTGTAAAATGGTCGAGACGACAGGATTTGAACCTGCGACCTCTTGGTCCCGAACCAAGCGCTCTACCAAGCTGAGCCACGTCTCGAAGTGCTGTATCAAAGTGTTGTGAATCAAACAAGCAATGATGATTGTAGCACATGGAGGGCGCGTTGTAAAGGGGGAGTCACAAAAATATTTTCCCCAATCGCGCTGCATGAAAAAACCTCCCGGCAGAGAACATCCGCAGGAAGGTTTTGGTTATCTCCGTCATGGATGTCGGAGGGCCATCCGGTTCAGGAACGATTCATACAGCTCCGACTCGTGCATGATCAGCGGTTCCGGGAACCGGGAGTGCGATGCACAGACGGACAGCCAATGGTCTTCGTCAATTCGTTTGGATACAAGGCGCAATGGTTCGGCTTCGCTGTCTTCGATCCTGAAGAACTGTTCCCCGTGACGGTCATCCCTTGAGACCGTAAACGAGTCCAAAGGCAGCTGTAATCCCGTGCCGATGGCCTTGAGATAACTTTCCTTCAATGTCCAGAGACGATAGAAGCAGGATAAGCGCTCTTCTGCCGGCTGCTTCATCAACGCTTCGCATTCCCGCTGTGAGAAGAACCGGCCGGCGATACCTTGAACATCAATGGGCAGGATCTGCTCCACATCGATTCCGACCGGCTGCGAATCAATGGCGCACGCAACCCAGCGGCCGGCGTGGGACAAATTAAACTCCAGATCATGAACGCCTTGGAGAGAAGGCTTCCCGGCGGCATTCCGCAAGAATCGAACCGGCTGCCGGATGTCCCAACCGAACTTCTCCGTCAGCAGCCAGCGAAACAGGGTTTCAGCCGCGGCGGAACGCCGCCGGTCTTCCGGATTCCGAAGGCGGCCGATGGTTTCCTGTCGTTCCCGTGACAAGTATCGCACCGCCTCGCTCCAGAGCGGCGATGACGAAAGGCCGGGGGCTTCCAGCCGCACCAAACCGATGATGAGGGTCAAAATTGTTCTCCTACACGATTCGGTCCGGCGCCGGTATCGATGTTTAGATTCAGGGCCAGTTTGCGAATGGATTGAATTCTGGATATGAACAGCGCCGAGATGACGACCAGAATGCCGCAGACGACGAACATGAATCCGATGCCTCTGCCCGGACCCGTGCCGATGAATTGGCCGACGGACGAAGCGAGCAGTCCACCCTCTTCCAACATCGGATTAAAAACATGGTCGGCGAGCGGTCCCGATATACCGTACGCCACGATAAAGCCGAGCTGGGAGAGGATGCCGACAATTCCCCATACCCGTCCCTGCTTCTCGTTGGGAATATTCGTCCGGACCAGCACGTCACAGCTCATGTTGACGAAGGGCAGTGCCGCCAAGAACAGGAATCCAGCGCCGGTAATGAAGTAAATGTTTGTCGTGGTGCCAAGCAGACAGAAGGCGATACCCGCCACAATCAGGCCGACCACCAGGATATCCACGTAACGATGTCCGACGCTGAACACCCCGAGCAGGAGACTGCTGATCAACATCCCGACCGCGCATACCGACTGGATGGTTCCCAATGTCTTGGCGTCCGTGAAGAACAGCACCATCGGACCGATCAGCGTCTGCAGGAATCCAAGGAAGAACGTCACCAGCGAAATCATGAGAATGAGCAGGAGGACGCCGCGATTGGTCACGATGGCTTGCCAGCCGTCCTGCAGTTCCTTCAACCAATGGCCGCGCTCCTCTTCGCGCCGCTCAGGTTTCATCTGTTTCTTGATGACAAATACCGTCAATACCGCCAGCAAGAACGTGGCGATGTCAATGATCAGCACCGACTCGATACTGAAATAGTACATGATCAGGCCCGCCAGGAACGGGGACAACAGGAAGCGCGACGACTCCGCGAGTTGGACGAGCCCGCTGCCCTTTGAATATTGGTCCTCGGTAAGCAGGTCGGTTGCCGAGGCTTTATATGCCGGACTCTGAATGCCGACGAAAATGGAGCTGAGCGTCACACCGACATAAATGTGCCACAGTTCCGGTTCGCCGAACATCATGAACAGCAGGATGAACACGATGCCGGCTGCGGAACCGAGATCGCCGATGATCATCATCAATCTGCGGTCAAAACGGTCCGCCAGTATGCCTCCGACCGGCCGGAGCAGAATGGAAGGCAGGAACGACAACAACGTGACCAATGCGGCATTCGTGGCCATCTCCGTGCGCTCGAAGGCGTATACGCCCAGCGCGAAGCCGGTCAATCCGCTTCCGACCATTGACAGCAGCTGTCCGAACCAGACAATCAGAAATCTCTGGAATGATTTGTTTTGATCCAACAAGTTCATCCCTTTCTAAGGTGATATCCGATATAACCATCCATATTGCGCCGAAGCCATGATTATGCGGCGGCTAGAACCCTTGCCGCACAAGCCATTCAGATAGCTGGTTCTCGCGGTTTCGACGTTCTTCCGGGTTGTCCTGGATGATTTTACCCAGCTTCTTCTCTGCCACCAGGCGACCATCCAGCATGAACAGCACCCGTTCGGTGCAAGCCGCGACTCTGGGGTCATGGGTGACCAGCAAGATGGTCATGCCCTGGCGGTTGATGTCGGCCAGAAGCCGCATGATATCTTGGGCAGACTGCGAGTTCAACGCGCCGGTTGGCTCGTCGCCGAACAGGATATCCGGGGAATTGATAAGCGCCCGGCATATGGCCGCTCGCTGCAGCTGCCCTCCGGAGACCTGGGTGATATCATGATCCGCCAGATGGACAATTCCCGTCATGGCCATCAGCTCCCCGGCCCTCTGCCGAATGCTCTTCCGATCCTGCCGTCCCGCCAAGTAGGCGGACAGGACGATATTGTCGAACAGCGTCAGGTTGCGCATCAGGTGAATGTGTTGAAACACAAAGCCGATGTTGTGCAGCCGGACGCTCGCCAACTCATCCTCGCTCAGTCTGGTCAGATCCTTGCCGTTCAGCAGAACCTGTCCGGATGTCACCCGATCTAGGCCGCTAATCGCGTACAGCAACGTGGACTTCCCGGAACCGGATGGCCCCATGACCGATATGAACTCGCCTTTGTGGATTTGAAGGTTGATATCCTTGAGAACCGGGGTTTCCTGGTTGCCGTTCTTGTAGGTTTTGCATACGTTCACCGCTTCAAGCAGAACCATCGTGCCACACTCCTTATTCCTTGATCATCTCGGCAATGTTGATGCGGCGGGCCGATCCCGTCCCGATCCAGGAGGTCACGACAACCGCCAGCATCAGGATCAGCGGGCAGACGATGTATGCCTGAACCGGCTCGATGACAAACCGGATGCCCGAGGCCCCCAGGAGTGACCATATTGCTCCGACAAGCGTCTGCCCAATCGTATTGGACAGAATCGTGCCAGTCACAATTCCGGCGATAAGCACGGTCAGCGACATGGTGACGTATTGAGTCCGAATGTGGCGATGCGCAAAACCGATGCTCCGCAGAATCGCCGTATGCGGCCGATCCTTCGCCATCAGCAGACTCAGGAACAATGCCGTCATCAACATGGACAGGAAGATGGAGACGAAGAAGGCGACAACCGCCAGGTTGCGGAGTTGGGCAATCGTCTGTCCCAACGTCTGCCGAATATAACCTTGCAGATCGGTGACCTTGGCCGGTTCGAACGCTTTCTCGTATTCCGCGATTTTCGTCTGAAGATCCACATCAGGCTTAAGATCCAGACTGATCGTATACCAGAGCACGGATTCCGGATCATGAGGAATTGCCGCCTTGGCCGTGCGTCCGCCGTTGGTAATATCCTGGTAAATGCCGCTGATGACCATGGTTTTTTCCTTTCCGCCGACAATCAGACGGATCGTATCGCCGACTTTACGCTCCATTTCCCGCGCGTTCTGTACCGACAGCGCGATTTCATTGTCGCGTATCGGCGCGCCGCCCTGCACATATTCCAGCGGGAAGATCGTGAAGTCTCCCGTCTCGACATTCAACTGGTCCACGGTGCCGTCATCGTTCAGCAGACGGAACCGGCTGGTGACCAGCGGGGAGAACCGTTCGACATCCTCGTCATTTCGAATCGCGTCAACCGTAGATTTGAAACGTTCGTCCATCCGGTCCGAATACTGCAGATCGATGCGCAGATCGCTCCGCCCGATTCCCAGATAGGAGACGAAGTCGGGCGACTTGATCGTATTAAGAAAATGAATCGGCACCAGCAAGAGAAAGGCGCTGGCGACAAAAACGAAAAACAGCAGGCCGAACATGCGGAGCCGCTGGAATACATTCTTCAGGCCGAGAAACACCGGAATCGGCAGGAGTCGGTTGCGATTCAGTCTCCAGCGGCGGCCGCTGACCTTCGCCTCTCCGATGCTTCCCGAACGGAGCGCTTCCACCACTGAAATCCGGTGAAACCGACGAAGCACCATCGTGCAGAAAAGGAGCAGCAGACCGAACATCATGGCGGCGGAGAAAAGCGGGAGCACAATGTACAGCAGACCGCGTTCCGCTTGGCCGAGATACAGCGTGATGTTGGATGACATCAGCTGCATGGCCGGAAAAGACGCCGCAAAGCCGCACAAGGCGGCCGCCGCCGACAGCGCGACATACTTCACCAGATAAATGGAGCGAATGTGGCGACGGGAAGCTCCGATCGCTTTCAGCACGCCGATTTCGCGATAATCCTCCTCCAGCGTGGACAGCAGGGTGAAGCGGACGCAGAGCATCGCGATGACGATCAAGAGCAGGCTGACCAGAAGAAGCACGACCGCGATGACGCCGTCCGTCAACGCATTCAGCATGCGGAACATATTCAGATCGATGGAAGGCCCGACCTTGGGCATGTCGGATGCCTGATACAGGGTGTGAAATTCTCCAAGCTTGCCGGCATCCGTCAAGCGGAATTCAATCAAATACTCAACACCGCCCGCCTGCTGCTTCAGAAAATCATAGTCCGCCGGATGAATGACAAAACGCTTGGAATGAATAATGGATGGGTTCATCTGGGCGTCGCGGACGAAATCGCTGATCGTGAATTCCCGGATGAATTTCGGGTGCACGATGCGGACCCGGTCCCCAACGGACAGGTTCCGCTGTTGCATGAAGAAGACCGGAACCGCAATTTCGCCTTCCGATACTTCCACACGCTCGTTCGAGAGATTCAGCAGGAAATCGAATTTCTCGTTCTGCCGGACGAAATAGAAATCCATGACGCTCGTGCTTTCGGGCGTATCTTGATGACCAAGATAGAGATGGCTCCCTTCCACCGGGACCATCTCGACGATCTGGTGCATATCGACCAGTTGGGTGTCCGAAGCCCAGCGTTCGATCGCCCGCTCGTCCAGTGTACCGCTGTGCATCTGTACATAGTGCGGTACAGCCGATTTTACAAGCAGGTCACTCATGGAAGAGACCAGTTCCCGAATCATGTTGGTGCCGGCGGAAGCGAGAAGCGTCGACAGCAAAATGAATATAAAGAGAATGGCGGTAACGCTTTTCTTCTTGTACAGGTCCCGCTTAAGCAAGTGCAGCAGCATGTTGCCGTAATGCTCCTTTCAGCCATCGATTCTGCGCTGTTGGCCGATGTGTTCCAGAATATCCGCGACCGCTTCCGGCATGTCGGCAATGAACATATGACCGCCGTCCCGTACCGGAACAAACCGGATTTCGCCGGAGAGATAGTTGGTCCAGCGCAGCATCGCGGACAGTGGGACGATGTGATCCCGATCTCCCCACAGCAGGTATGCGGGGTTCGACAGCGGCGTCCAGTCCATGAACGAAGCGGATTCCAGCGTCTTGAAATCCGCCCGGAATACCGGAAGAAAGAAGTCAAGCAAGCTTCTCTCCTCCATCAGCTCCGACGGAAGGCCGCCGTAGGAAGCCAGGTGTTCAATGAGTCCGTTATCGGGCAGATGAGATACCTTCCGGATATCGGGCGGTGTGTTGCAAGCAGACAAGACCAGCGTTGGACGATGCGAATCCGTCAAACGCTGCACGAGAAAATACGCGACCAATCCTCCCATGCTGTGGCCGAACAGTATGCTATCGGGCCGAAGGATGGTATTCACCTCTTCGAAGATCAGGTTCAGCAGGACGGTCATATCCTCTACAGGCAGCCTTTTGCAGGAACCGTGGCCTGGCGGATTGAGTGCCCAAAGTTCGAAGCTGTCGTCCAGTCTGTCCGCCAGGATGTTGAAAGAGTTCGCGTAACCGCCGAGATAGGGGAAGCAGATCAATTGCGGTCCGTTGTCAGCTCCCGGTTTCAATCTGTGAAACCACTCGATGGTCAGATCCCTCCCGATACTTGTTCGCGCGAACGGCCGAGCGGATGGCCGGCCTCATCGCGACGGGTCAGGATAAAGTCCGGAAATATTTTCATTGGGTGATTTATTCTCCACTTCCAGAATACGAGATGTATAACTATTGTTGCAAGGATAAAGTAAGAAATTTGCAAGATCTGCACTTGCGGGTTGAAATAATACAACTGAATCTGGCTTCCGGTTGCCGCCAGCCAGAACGAGATCAGATAGAACAGCAGATTGCCTCCCGTTGCGTTGAAGATATACGTCTGGAACGTGACAAAGCACATCAGTTGTATGACGTAGTAAATGTAAGATGTGGTGGTGCCGAACGAGGCGATGATATATCCGGGAAGCACCCACAGACCGAATAGGAAGCCGGTTGCAAGACCTGCCGCAATTTGATTGTTGAGCTTGCGC
The DNA here is from genome assembly GCF_907165215.1 of Thermobacillus xylanilyticus. Lineage (GTDB taxonomy): Bacteria > Bacillota > Bacilli > Paenibacillales > Paenibacillaceae > Thermobacillus > Thermobacillus xylanilyticus. The sequence goes on from NZ_CAJRAY010000049.1 coordinate 11,568, forward strand.
TGGAGGTAGGGCAGCAGGAAACCAATCCAGCCGAAAATGCCGCCGATCAGCCCGGTCTCCTTGAATAAATTCAGCACGCCAACCTTCACCATTTCGGGCACGGTGTACGTGATCTCCGGCACTTCAAAGCCGAGCGCCTTCGAACCGAAATGCATCGAAGCAGCGAACAGCGTAAAGATCGCAAAAATGATGGGGAACCAGAACCAGTCCTGCTTGCGCGGCACCAGTTTGAGCAGAATTCCGCCGACCGCTTTCATGCCGCCCATGGCGTAGTAGGTGATCAATCCGGCAATGGATGGCGAGTACAGGGCCGCAATCGCAATGGGATGCATCAAATGCAATTCGCCCGTAATAGGTGTGACATATTCACCGAACAGGATGTAAATCAGGGCAATACCCCAGCAGACGCCAAATGAAATACCAAGGTAAAGGGCCAGAAACCGGGTGTCCTTCTTCATCAGCCCGCCTCCTTCGCTTTCTTCGCCTCGACAAATTTAACCAGATTGTTGACCGTGCAGAAATTGTTCAAATCCAATTCGTCGTTTTCCACCACAATGCCGAATTGCTGTTCCACGAACTGCACCAGCTTCATGGCGAACAGCGAGTTGACGAACCGGAGTTCGAAGTAATTGTCATCGTCCGAGAAAGCAGCGCCCTCGTGCTCGATCGACAGATTGTCGCGAATAAACTCGCGAATCACGTGACGATAATCCATGGCGACCTCCAGTGAACGTTATTGTTGAACCACAACGTCAATATAGGGTGGAAATTGCGGAATGGAGCGCAGATCGTGCTCGAGCACCATGGTGCCGTCAGGCTCCGTGAACTTGTCGCGAAATCCCGCAAATCTGAAGGTAATGTTCATCATCCGGTTGCGGCCGGTATCGCGAAAATCAGCCAACAGCGGCTTTCCTGCCCGGTGCGCTTCCTGCATGATGTGGGTAAGCAGTACGGTGCCCACCCCCCGAGAGACGACTCGGCAGGACATGAGCATCATTTTCAGCCTCCAGCACGTTTCGTTCATGTGTACCAGTGCCAGACCGATTTTGCCGTAGGTGCCGAACCGGTCTTCCAGCTCGGTGATGAGCAGCTGGTGGTCTTCTGATTGCCGGAGACGGTCGAGTTCTTCGTAGCTGTAAGCTTTGCCGGTGGCGTTCAGCTGGTTCGTGCGGACCGTCAGTTCCTCGGCGCGCTGCAAATCATGCTCGTCGGCCGGTGCGATGATCATTCTCATGTTCAGCGACGCGAGAAACGCTTCCGAAGGCCCGTTGAATTCCGCCTCCGCCTGTTTGCGCAACTGGTCGGTCTTGTAGAGCATGCGTCGCATGGCTGAATCTTCTGTTATGAATCTCGGGATGAGCCGCGGGTCGTCAAGCAAGGAACGGTATTCGCAAGCGTTCATGCAGTGGACTGACGAATGCACGCTTTTGACCTCCTGCAGCTCATACTCCTGATCGTCAATGAACAAGATCGCGTCCATGCTGATGTTCAAATTTTTCTGGATTTGGGCCAGCGAGTAAGATTTGGCGTTCCAGTTGATCTCCGGGTAGAGGAAATATTCGTCCAGTCCAAATGACTTGAGTGCCGCCATCGCCGCATCGTGATCGTTCTTGCTGGAAATGGATTGGAGAATGCCCCGCCGATCCAATGTCTTGATGATGTCTTCGATGCCCGGTTTGAGTTTGAGATCGCTATTCTCCAGCAGAACGCCGTCCCAGATCGTGTTGTCCAGGTCCCAGACGACGCATTTAATCGTCTGTTTGTTCATCTGCAAGCCCCCCCTTTGTGCTAATACTGATAGAACCCCCTTCCACTCTTGCGGCCCAGCAAACCTGCATCCACCATCTTTCGCAGCAGCGGGCAGCAGCGGAACTTCGGGTCCTGGTAGCTTTCGTACAGGACATCGAGGGAATGCACGACCGTGTCGAGCCCGATCAGATCAGCCGTCTCCAGCGGCCCCATCTTGTGACCGAATCCGTGTTTAATGATCTTGTCAATCTGCTCAGGGGAGGCGACCCCGTCTTGCACCAGAAACGCTGCTTCGTTCATGAACAGATGGGACAGGCGATTGGTGACAAATCCGGGCAGATCGTTGATGACGATCGGCTTTTTGCCCAGCGTCTCCAGAAATTGCACAACCCGTTCTTCCGTTTCACGTGATGTATGCCAGCCCCGGATGACTTCCACCATCGACTTGAGCGGTACAGGGTTCATCAGATGAATGCCAATGACACGGCTCGGATCAGGTATCCCGGCAGCGAGCTTCGTGATAGAGATACAGCTGGTGTTGAGTGCGAACAACGCATCGTGTTTGCAATGTTTCACAAGTCTGACATATTCCTCCATCTTCAGTTCCGCGTTCTCGCTGATGTTCTCAATGATGAGATCGGCCTCGCCAATCCCGTCATAGTCAAGCCGGACCTGAATGCGGTCCAGGATGTCGGACAGTTCGACTTTCCGGTATTCTGGATTGAGCATACAAGCTGTTCGATATTCCCGGCGGATGTTCGGCACCGCTTGTTCGGCTGCCGCCGAGGAGATGTCCTTGAGGATGACCGAATAGCCGTGCTTTGCCACGTCCAGGGCTGTGGCGCATCCCATGACCCCGGCGCCGATGATGGCGACGCGTTGAATCATTGTCCGAACCCTCCTCTGCTGCTGGTCAGATCATTTCGTCATAGATTTCCTTCGTATCCGCGATCGCTCTGCCCGCATGCTCCCTGAACCACTCCACGTCCTCTTCGTTCAGGGAGATGTTGGGATACAGCCGCGACACGGTCGATACGAGAATGCCGTGCCGCGCAAGATTGTTGTTCAGGATGATGTCGAGCGCCAGAAGATCAAACGTATAATCAGCCGGATTGGCGAGCGGCTCGCTGCACAGATGGAACGAAGCACAGGAGGGAGGACCCTGGATGACCAGCGGAAGTCCGACGGCGTCGGCTTCTTCCTTCAAAATGGCGTGCATCTGCTGCATAATGCTGTTCATCCGGTCGATTGCGGCTCCATTGTTCCGGCTCAAGATCTCCAGTGTCGCTTTGACGGCCGCCAGCCCAAGCGGATACCCGTTGAAAGTACCGGCGTGAATCACCTTCTTTTCCGTGAGCAGCTGCATGATCTCTTTCTTGCCGACAAGGGCGGAGACCGGCACGCCACCGCCGCCAAGCGCCTTGCCGAGCGTCGTCAGATCCGGGGTGACGCCGAAGGCTGCCTGTGCGCCGCCAAGCCCCAAGCGGAATCCGGTGATAATTTCGTCGAAAATCAGCACGACATGATAGCGGTCGCATAACTCCCGCACACGTTGCAGGTAGCCGGGAGCCGGCATGACGCTGCCGCCGTTCACACACACCGGTTCGGTAATGACGGCGGCGATGTCGTCACCATGCCGGATCAGCAGATCTTCCAGTGCATCGGCGTCATTCCATGGCAGCAGATAGGATTGGCTCTCCATGCAGTCTCTGGCTCTGCCCAGCGTTCCTTTCAAGTCGCCGGGGAAATCCTTCGGCACCGGTTCGCCGGTTTTCGCCCTTCGGCCGCCCATGATGTTGTCGGCGTTGCCGTGGTAGTGGCCTTCGAACCGGACGAACCGATTCTTGCCGGTCCAGGCGCGGGCCAGACGAAGTGCATTTTGCACGATCTCGGTTCCGGACAGCCCGAACCGAATCATTTCGGCTGACGGGACGAATTTGGCAATCAGTTCCAGAGCCTCCGCATCCATGTCGCAATGGCTGACCGAGAGCGTCCGGTCGATTGTCTCTTTCAGACACTCGTTGTATTCCCGGTTGCCGTGCCCGACGATCAGCGCCCCGAAACGGGCGTACAGGTCGAGATACTCCTTGCCGTCCATGTCCCAGACCCGGCTGTCTTTCGTCTTCACGAAGTGAATAGGGGTCTCTTCCCAGGGCAGATGGAAATTGTAGTGCACGCCTCCGGGAAGCAGCCGCTTGACGCGTAGCTGGTAAGCCTGCATGACACTTTTCGCGGATTCGGTTTTCATCAGGCCAGGCGCTCCTTCCCAAGCAAACCGAAAATTTGCAAGCGGTCGCCTTCGTCGTCAAAGGCGAGGCATTCCGGAAGTCCGGCATGTTCCCGGACCAGATTTCGTGAAATCTGCTGCGGACCGATGTCGATGAACAAAGAGGCTCCGGATTCTGCCATTCCCTGAAGTGCTTGTGTCCACAGGACGGGAGACGTCAGCTGCCGCTCAAGGATGCCGGGGATATCCTCCGCCCGACGGATGGCTTCGCCGGTGACGGTGGACCATACAGGAAATTCCGGATCTTTGAAGGCAAGCTGCGAGATCGCTTCGCGCCATTCGGCCAGATATTCCTCCATCAGTTCGCTGTGATAGGGAGCATTGGCCTTCATGGGCACCATGCGGAACGGAATCCACTCACCGCCGTGGTCATCCGCCAGCCGGTCCAGCATGCGGAGCGCGGACGGGACGCCCGCCACTACGAATTGGCGCGGCGAATTGTACCCGCTGATGGCGGCATAGCCGTGCGGCCGAATCTGCCGGATCAGATCTTCCAGCACTGTTCGTTCGAGGTCCAGCGCCAGCCCGGTCTCGCCCCGCTTCTCCTGCTGGGCTTGTTGCATGAGCCTGCCCCGTTTGCGGACATAATCAACGGCTTGAGCGAAGGAGACGGCACCCGCGGCGGCAAGAGCCGAGATCTCTCCCAGACTATGCCCGGCCGCTCCTTGCACCGCAGGGCCGAACCGCTCCCGGAACAGGCGGTACAGCGCATAGCTGGCCGTCAATACAGCGGGTTGGGCATAATCGGAGCGGGTCAACGCTTCCATGGAGCCTTCAAGAATAAGCGGGCGTAGGTCGAACGCCAAAATATCCGCGGCTTCCTCGAACACCCGCCGCACTTCGACGGATGTGCGGATCGCCTCCCCGCACATGCCGATATATTGGCTTCCCTGACCGGGAAAGAGCAGGGCAATGTTCATGGCACCAGGCTCCTTTGGTAATAATGTTTGAGGCCGAAGTGGGAGATCACTTCCTGTTGCATCTGCGAGGTGCCTTCGATGATCTCCAGCACCTTGGCTTCCCTGTACAAGCGCTCCACCGGATATTGGTTTGAAAATCCGTTCGCTCCATGGACCTGGAGAGCATCGTTCGCCACGCGGACTGCGGCGCGGGAAGCGAAATATTTGGCGATGGTCGTCTCCATGACGGCTTCGGGGTTTTTCTTCCGGCGCAATTCGCCAGCCCTCAGGCACAGTGCCCGCGCCGCATGCACATCGGTCACGGCGTTCCCGATCAAACCGCGGATCAATTGATGCTGGCTGAGCTTGCGTCCGAATTGCTCGCGGTTGCGCGCGTAGGCGACCATCGCGTTCAGCGCTTCCTGGGCCAGACCGACGCCGGCCCAGGCGATGCTGTAGCGCCCTTGATCGAGAGCGGCGGATACGATGTACTCGAACCCGCCATGCAATCTGCCGAGCACGTTGTCACGGGGGACCCGGACTTCTTCCAGCCGGATTTCCGCAATATGGGTGGCATGGCCGGCCATCAGGCCTTTCAGGTGCTTGGTCTGCAATCCGGACGACGACCGCTCGACGAGGAACGCCGTGGATTTTCCCTCATGGGCGGCGATCACGATGAACAAGTCGGCGATGTCGCCAAAAGTAATCCATTTCTTAACGCCCTTCAGCACGTATGCGTCTGCTTCTTCGCGCCAGGTCGTCCGCACGTTTCGCGCGTCGCTTCCGACTTCCGGCTCGGTCAGGGCGAAGGCGGCGATGGCTTCACCCTGCGCTAGGCGGGGCAGCCAGACTTCCTTCTGTTTATCGGTGCCGAAGCGGAGCAGCGTCTCGGACACGAGCGACGTGTGGACGGTAATCAGACTGCGCACTGCCGGGCAAGCACGTCCGAAGATTTCTGTGAACAGGCCGTATGCCACGGGTTCCAGTTCCAAGCCGCCATATTTGCGCGGCAGGGAAGCGGCCAGATATCCGCGCTCGCCCATCTTCCGGATCAAGGCTTTCGGGAGGGCATCCTTACGTTCCCATTCCTGCACGAACGGGCGGATTTCCGCATTGACGAACCCCTCTGCTTCCTCCAGAATTTGTGCGTGCTCGGAACTGACCAATTCGGGCGCGAATGGGATGACCATCAGCTCACCTTCTCATTCAGACAATCGCTCAAATATGCGGCAAATTCGGCGATCGTCCTGTATTCGAACAGGGCGACAGGGACTGATGTCGATTTCCAGATTCTTTCGTAACCGATTCATCATCTTGAGCGCCTGCACAGAAGATATGCCGAGGCGGAAGAAGTTCGTCTCCTCGTCCAGATCGTCCGGCTCCTGACCGATAACGCCGGCAATTTCCGACTTGATGAGTCGCACGAGTTCCTCTTTCGTCACGTTCATTCTCCTTTCTCTTGCCCGATCCACAGTGATTTTCCGCTGAACGGATAGGGCGGGAGATCGATCATGCGGCCGCTGCCGTCCGGGTGCAGCTTCAGCCAATCGAGCTCGGCGCCCGCAACATAGAGATCCGCCATAACCGAATGGAGTGCTGCAAGCGGATCGGCGTACTTCTGACGCAAGTCCGGACCGATGCGAATGACGGTTACCCGGTCTTGCTGTTCCTTCGGCAGAATACCGGTAATTTCGTCGTCGGATGCATGGAGCGCTATCAGAATGTCCGCATGAAGCACTTGTGTCGGAACATCGGATGTTGCTTCCGTTCCGGCGGCTGCATGCCGGATCGCTTCCGTGAGTTCCAGCCTGTGATTCAGCGCATCCGTCAGCATCTTGCCCGAACGGAGACTTCCGTTCTCGGCGATATTTCGAACGAAGCGGCCCAGTCCTGTGAGCAATGCATGCCAGTACACGAATTCCGCTTCGATTTCGGCGGCAGGCGCATTTCCCCTCCGCTCGTCCACGCGGAACAGATCGCCGACCACCAGCGCGACTCGCGCTGTGCGGTTCTTCAACCATGCACCGCTTCTCATATCGGAGAACGCCTCCAGCGGCCGCTCGCGGGACAACACGCATGCGGCGCGGTATCCGTAATGCCGGCGATACCGGTTGCGCGTGAAGGTCAAGTCGTCGATGCTGAGGTTGGGGTTCGATTCCAGCATTTTTGCGGTCTGCTCGATGATCATGGACAACGCCTGTTCGCTCTTGGCGGAGAATGTCAGCAATCGGTCTCCGAAACGGTGATTCTTGCCGGTGATTCCCGTTTCGCCGTTCCATTCCTCCAGCACGATGTGGACGTTCGTTCCGCCCAGGCCGAATGAGCTGATGCCGGCTTTCCGCGCCTTGCCGTTTTCGGCCGGCCAATCCCGGAGCTCTTTCACCAGGTAGAAGGGGGTCTTGTCCAGCTGCAGAGCCGGATTGACCTCATCCGCATGCAAGCTGGGCGGCAATTGGCGATGGCGGAGGCTGAGCAGCACTTTGGCCAGACCGGCGCCGCCGGCCGCCGGGAACAGATGACCGATGTTCGTCTTGACTGACCCGATACCGACGCGGCCGCGCGCTTCTCCCAATCGGGGGGCGAACACTCTGTTCAGGGCGCTCACCTCCACCGGATCGCCGATTGCCGTTCCCGATCCGTGCGCTTCAATGTAGCTGATCTCTTCCGGAGATACTCCGGCGTCTCGGTATGCCTCTTCCAGCACCTCGGCTTGGCCGGTCGGGTTGGGCGCCATCATGCTCAAGGAATAACCGTCATTATTGATCGCCGAGCCGCGGATCACGCCGTAGATCTTCCGGTTGCCGCGAATCGCGTCGGCCAGCGGTTCCAGAAATACGACAATCGCGCCCTCGCCGATCACCGATCCGTCCGCGTTCTTGTCGAAAGCACGGGTATGCCGTGTCGAGGAGCAGATGCCGGCGATGCGGGACAAATGCTGAATGTCCGGTGTTGACAGCACGTTGGCTCCCGCCACCACTGCCGCGGCAATCTGCCCTTGCCGAATGGCCGTCACCGCGTGATGGACCGCCGCGAGGAAAGAAGAGCATGCCGTGTGCACGGTGACGGCCGGACCGGAGAAGTTGAACTGGCGCGAAAGATACGCGGCATGCATGTTCGACATATTGCCGACCATGGCGTTTGGATGAATAGCCGGCGTGCCGTGTTTCCGGACATGGTCCAGCACCAGGTGATAATAGGTACTCTCGCTGCCCCCTGCGTAAACGCCGATCTTGCGGCGGTCGTCAGTTTCCGCAAGCACGCCCGCATCTTCGAGCGCTTCATAGGCGACTTCGAGCAACAGCCGGATTTGCGGATCCATGCATACGGCTTCCTGGTCGGAGATGTCGAAGAAATCGTTGTCGAATCGTTCCACGTCTTCCAGTTCGCCTATCCATTCATCCCAGTCAGGCCGTCCGGCCAGTCGCTTGCGCTTGTCGCTGACCTTGCGGATCGTATCCGTTCCGGTGACGAGATTGTGCCAGAACGCTTCCCGGGTCTTGGCTCCGGGAACGCGCAAAGCAAGTCCTGTTACGGCGATTCTCCGGTCCGACGACGTATCCGCGGCGGCCGATTGGAATGTTTTCGGGCTGTCCGGATCTGGCGCCGCGGATTCCAAATATTCGGCCATTTCCCGGATGGTTTTGCACCTGAGGAACATCTCCGGCCCGATCGTTCGCCGGTAATGCCGCTCCACCCGGTCGAGCACGAGATACGCCTTGACGGAATTGCCGCCCAACCTGAGAAAAGCGTCATCCGGGCGGATGTCACGTTCGGGAATGTTCAGGACCTCTGACCATATCCGACGCAGGAATGCCATGGTTTTCGTGTCCGGCGCGTCGGCGATTGCCGGAGCCGGATCGGGGCGATCAGCCAGCAGGTTTCCGATCTCCTCAATGACCCGGTCAAATTGGCCCGACTCGTATTGATTGGCCATAATATAGCGCTGAAGCTTGCCGCTCGTCGTCTTCGGGATGGACTTGACCGGAATAACATGCGTAATCTCGATGCCGGTCGTTTCGCGAAGCCTGTCCGTCATTGTTTGGCGGATCGGGAGCAGCTTGCGGATGTCCCCCTTGTGCTTGACGAAGGCCAGCAATTCTTCTTGCTGGGTGCGGGCGTTAAACAGACCGACCAGCATCAGGCTGCCGTGGGGAACCGCTCCCGTTTCATAAAGAATTTCCTCCAGATCGTGCGCAAAGTAGTTTTGGCCGCGGACGATGATCAGGTCTTTCATTCTGCCGGTGATGACCAGCTCGCCATCCTTTATGTAGCCGAGATCGCCGGTTCTGAGCCAGCCTTCCTGGAACAGTTCCGCCGTTTGTTGCTCCTGGTTGTAATAGCCTGATGTGACGCTGTCGCCTTGAATCTGGATTTCGCCGATTTCCGCTTCCCGCAGGGTGTTGCCGTGTTCGTCCGCAATGCGCACGCTCATCCCTTCGACAGGCGTTCCGACGCGTGTGAACGTCACGCCATCGGAATCGTCCGGACTGACGATGACGGCGGTGCGATCCCGGCTCATGCGGGTGCGGGAGATGCGGTCGATGACCGGCTGTTTGCCGATGCCGGACAGCGTGACGGCGACGGTCGCTTCCGCCATGCCGTAGGCGGGGAACATCATCTCCTTGCGATAACCGCAGACCGAAAACTTCTCGATGAACCGGTTCATAACCGCCGTCGAGATCGGTTCCGCACCGTTGAGGGAGAACCTAAGCGACGATAGATCGAGGGTCGGCAGAAGATCGTCGCTCACCTTCCGGACCATCCGGTCGTACCCGAAGTTGGGGGAGCAGAACCAGGTCCCCTTAAGGTCCGACAGCTTCTTCAGGAAGAAGTACGGGGACCGGATGAACATGTACGGCGTAAAAACGACGATGCGGCTTCCGCTGGCAATCGGCGTCAGATGCTGGCCGAACAGCCCCATGTCATGCGTGTGCGGCAGCCAGGTGAAGACGATGTCTTCATCGGAAGCGTGAAGAGCGCGGACGCTGGCCATGTTATTCGCCAGAATGTTGCGATTGGTCAGCTTCACACCCTTCGGGATGCCCGTGCTGCCGGACGAGAATTGAAGGAAGACGAGATCGTCCGGATCGGTTGGCACGATCTCCGCCTGATTGTCCGATTCGAGTTCGTCGGTTGACAGCAAGGTCAATCCGGCGAATGATGGATCGCTCCGCAGCGACTCGTAGCGGTAACGCTGTGTTTCTTCAATAATAACGACCGGCCTGTCCATGACCTCCCATATTTTGGCGAATTTCGCCAGACCGGGTGAGCCGGGTTCCCATGCCAGGGGCCGGCTGACGGGGGCGGCGATGACGCCCCCGAACATGCAGGCCCAGAACACGCGATAGAAGATTTTCGGGTTCTCGATTTCCACGATAACCCGGTCCCCTTTCCGGATGCCGTGACGCTTCAGACCATCCAGATATTTGCGCGCAAGGACGACCAGATCGGGGTAGGAGACGAAATCATCAGTGCCCGAAGCGTCAGGAAACAGGAGGCCGTGTCCGGGATATCGTTCCGCGATGTGCAGCAGCATGCCGGACAGCGTGTTGAATCCTTCCGGCAGCCGCAGCGGGTTGCCATGCTGTATGGCTAATTTCATTAAGGACGTCCTCCCTTGTCTGGTCATTCGTCTACGGTTTCATCGCCGGAGAGCAACCGATCGGCGATTTCCCGCATGCGTTCTTCCCGAATGCCGTCCACGCTCTCCATGATGATGGCGAGATTGGAGCCTTCCACCCTGGCCGTCACCGCAAAACGCGCCAAAGCGTTATCGGGAGCATCGGTCGCTTCCGCTGCAGCAAAAGCCTTCAGCTCTTCCTCCGATACCGCCCCCTGGAAGTTAAACAGCACCAGCGGCTTCGGTTCATCCGCAACTTGATAGAAGGGCGCCAGCAGACTTGCGAGGCGTCCGTACTTCCGGGCAAGCTCGGAGTCGAGCAGCAGCGACATGAAGTTGATGCCGTGTTCCCGGCATTTCTCCAGCAGGGACAGTGTCTCTCCGGGCGACCGGCCGCGCTTCATGACGAGCGGAACAAGGTCGAGGAACTCGCCTACGCAGTTGAAGAAGTCACGACCGCGATAGCTCCTTCCGTAACTGACGATTGCAAGCGGAATATCTGCCATTCCCGTGTACTCGGACAGCATACGGACAGCCAGCCGGATTGACGCTGCCAACGCATTTGTTCCGCCGGTTGCAGCGAGCGGAACGATGAATTCGAATCGTCCGGCGCCGCCGCCGGATTCCGTCAGCCGGTCCATAAGTTCCCGACTAAGCTTCGTCCACTTGCGCAGGGCGAAGAAGCGGATCAGCTCATTTTCCGTCAGATCTTGCGGCCCTTGCCGCAGAAGATCGACATAATCCGAATACTTTTGCGGGTGAGGTTCCTCTCTGCCGTTGGAATGGCGGCTTTCTCCCGCTCCGGCAACGATCGCCGCGCCGCTCTCGAGCCGGTGGCGGATGATCTCCGCGCTCATGCCGTCGAAAGCGGTGTGATCAAAGCCCCATATGACCAGATGACGGTCGCGGGCAATTCGCAGGCAGACGAGCCGCCACGGGAGGCCTTCCGCTTCGTGCGGCTGCAGCAACAGGACTTCGTACATGCGCTTGACGACGCGTTCCCTCACATTTCCCTCGAGTAATGGAAAGATCCGCATAAGGAAGCTGCTGGGCCAGCCAGCCTTCCAGTCCGGACAAATCCATCTCTCTCCATCGCGTTTCCAATGGTTCATTGTCTTCCATCACGCTGTGCAGCAGTTGATGTTCCAGAATGACGTCGGCCAGTAATTTCTGCATTTGCCGCTGATTCAGAAAGCCGCGGATGACCGCCGTAAATCCACTGATTCTGGACTTGGCTGCCCTGTGCGCACGTTGCACAGGCGACAGCGGAAATTCGGATTTCACCTGTGCGGATCGGATCAGGTCGCCGACCGCTGCGCAGGAAGCCTGAACCTGTCGGATCAGGGCCTCGATTTGTCCGTCTTCGAGGTCTGCGACGGTCTGCGGAACAGTCCCGAACGCATCCGGCTCGTTCGATGGCGCTTGCCTCGACCCGGCAACCGAGGGCAGAACGGCCAATTCCGCGGCCGTCGGATAGCGGAACACCTCGTTGACTTTCAGGAAGATGCCTTCTTTGGCCAGTGCCTGCACCAGCGCGATGGCCTTGATCGAATGGCCTCCGTGACGGAAGAAGTTGTCCTGTCTTCCAAACCGCGGGTCGTCCAGCACTTCCCGCATCTTGGACAGAATGATCTCCTCCGCATCCATGCCGGATGGAGGCGTCGTAGGGCAAAGTCGGCCGTCCTCCCCGGGTGATGCAGCTTCTGTATCGGCCGGCAGCGACTGCCTATCGATCTTGCCGTTGCGATTGAGCGGCAGTTGATCCAGCTTCACGATCCGGGCAGGCACCATGTATTCCGGCAGCATGTCGGCCAGCATGCGCCGGATGTCATCCGGCAATGGCGCGTCCGGTGTTTCGCCGCTGTAGAAGGCGGCGAGGTACAGGCTGCCGCTCTGATCTCGGCGGGCGACGACCGCTGCTTCCCTTACGCCCGGAAGTTGGAGAATCCGTGCCTCGATTTCCCCGAGTTCAATACGGAACCCCCTGATCTTGACCTGGAAGTCCAGCCGGCCGATATAGTCCAGGTCGCCGGTAGGCAAGTAGCGGACAAGGTCGCCGGTGCGGTACAGCCGTTCGCCCGGCGCGACGGGAAGGACGACGAATTTGTCCCTTGTCAGATCGTCGCGGTTGAGATAGCCCGATCCCACGCCGTCTCCGCCGATAAAGAGTTCGCCCGGCACACCGGGAGGCACCGGTTGACCCTGCTGATCCAGCACATACAGCGTCGTGTTCGAGATTGCCTTGCCGATCGGCACAGACGGCGCGTCGGCAGGGATCTCGCAAATCGGATAGTATGTTGCGAACACGGTCGTTTCGGTCGGCCCGTAGACGTTGATTAGCCGGCCCGGTCCGAGGGCGTTGAGCGCTTTCCGTGCATGGCGGACAGAAGCCGCTTCACCGCCGAACAGAATGCGGCGGACTTTGCGAAGGCGCGGCAGGGCACCGTCCACCAGCAAGTTGAACAGCGACGTTGTCACGAAGAACACGGTCACGCCTTTCTCTTCTATCAACTTGCCCAGCTCGTCGATCTCCAGAACCGTCCATCGGTTCACGAGAACGAGGCCGGCTCCGTTCAGCAGGGCGCCGAAGATGTCGAACACCGATCCGTCGAAGGCGTAATTGGACAACTGAAGCAGACGGTCCTCCGGTCCGATCGTGACATAGTTCATGTTCCGGACGACGCGAATAACGCTGCGATGCGTGATGAGCGTTGTTGGGCTACGCGGTGCTCAGCCATGAGGCCATTCGAACCAAACTGATCGAGCAAGCGGAGAAGCCGGTCAAAGCAACGGAAAAACGACCGGCCAGGGTGTTATTCGTGGAGGCGGATGGTCTGTACACGAAACTTCAGCGGCGGAAGCGGCAAGGGATGGAGCATGCGATCGCCGTGGTGCATGAGGGCTGGGAGCAGGTCGGCCAGCGTGTGCGGCTGAGGAACAAGCAGCATTATCTGCATCGGGGCGAGGGTGACTTTTGGGAAGGGTTTGGCGACTTTCTGACAGAACGGTATGAGATCGACGAGGACACTTGGCTGGTGGTGGGCGGAGACGGAGCCGTGTGGATCGGAGAATGCGAATCGTACTTTCACAGGTGCATCTACACGCTGGATCGTTTTCATGTGGCGCGCGATCTGAAACGGTATGTGGGCCACCTGCCGAAGATATGGAAAGACGCCAGACAGGCGTTGGCCAGGCAGGAGCCGGCGGCCTTGATGGCGGCCGTGGAGAGCGTAGCGATCGAGGAGATTGCGTCTGACAAACGGGATGAATGGACCGCATACAAGTCGTTCTTGAGGCGGCACCGCAAGCATCTGGAGGATTACCGGAAGACACTTGAAGCAAACGGCATCGACACGACTGGCATGAGGCCAATGGGGAGTGCGGAAGCCCAGATGCGGGTGTTGGCCAAACGGACGAAGCGCGGAGGATATAGTTGGAGTGAACGAGGCTCCCGGGCGATGCTGGAGGCCGTCATGCGACGCGGGCAGACCGGCTGGTTGGAAGAAGTCGAGGAGCACGTAGGCGAGTCCCCGCAACGTGTGGTGAGTGTACGGAGGTTGCTTCACGACGCCATACGACCGGCGAAAGGATGCGTTGAAGGGATGATTCGACTGCTCAGAAGCCAATGGCAAAGTCGCCCGACTGGAATGGCATTAAAAGGACTTAGAGGATACTGATACCAGAGACCTAAAGCAGTTCCTGAAAGAAGAAAAACTGAAATCGCTAACAAGGGATTGGCTCTTTTTTCGGTTGTGATCCAGCATCCCCAATAAGGTGCCCACGCTGACTTGACTCAGACTCCAACGAAAATTCTGTTTTGATTTTATGAATGGGTGTGGTAAACTTCACCTTAAGGGTGCTCCTCTCTTTGGGTGATGTTGTTCGGACAAACACCATTCTACCAAAGATTTGGAGCACTTTTCATATTTTCAGAGATTGTTACTTTCGAAATTCAGGTTGACATAAGCGCGCAAGTGTTCCGCACCGATTTGCTGAATGAACCGGACTCCGGATCGTACTGGTTCAACCATTCCCGAAAATACCGCCAACTATTCACGTACTCCCCGAGTGTTCGTTCCCTCATCCCTTCGGCTTTTTTGGAGGAGTAAAACACTTGGAACGCGTGGTCCAGCGTCACCGGGTTTTCGCTCGCGGTCTGGTCCGGTTCCCTCGTCCTGCCTCTTACGATTCTTCGCCCTTTTCTTGGATCTGCGGATACAAGCATAAACAAAGCCCTCCCGGCAGATGGTGTTCTGCAGGAGGGCGCAACCGGTCCCATTGCCATACAGGCCGACAAACCGAGCCATGACCGACAGTTCCCGGTTGGAAAAGACCGAGACTGTGCGCCTGTCAAGCGCACAGTCCCGATAGCACCATTCCCGCAATCCCTTGCGGGACAAGCCTTTTATGTACTGGCGCGCCCCGGTGGGACTCGAACCCACGACGCACAGTTTAGGAAACTGTCGCTCTATCCGGCTGAGCTACGGGCGCGCAGCAAGATGTATTATACCATATTGCGACTGGCGACGGAAGGGACGGCGACCTGATAATCGTTGTCTCTTCAACCTTCGTACTTGGAATCGTTGAACAGGTAGGTCTGCGGCGCGCGATCCGTGTTGACCGTCTCCGGCTGATCGGCCTGGGCGTCGAATTCGGCCTCTCCTTCTTCGCCGACCATCTCTTTGTGCAGTTTCTCCGCCTTCTCGCGGTAGTAGGCCTCGATCTGCGATCTCAGGATGTAGGAACGCAGCCAATTCGCGTGGTCATCTTTCAGCTCGATAATGCGCGTTCCGCACCGGGTGCCTTCCTCGGTGCGCTGCAGATGAACGATCTCCGTCCTGCATTCAAAGCGGTTGCCGAGATCCAATTCAAGGTGAAGCTGGTTCCGCGTCTGCAGCGGAAGATCGATATTGAACAGCAAGCCGATTCCGGACATGCTGATGTTGTCCAGCAGAACGGTCGGCGGATCCGGGAACTTGCGTTCCACCTTGCGCGCATGTTCATACAGACTGAGCACCCGGGCCTGCTCTCTGACCGGCACCCGCGGATCCTGCCGCTTGTCCTGGAATTTGCGGCGATTCTCGGGAGGGTTCAGCACGACCAGCGCGCCCTGATCCTTCGCAAGCACCGTTGATTCGAACACATAGATGCCGCCCTTGGCGTAAATCATGACCTTGACCTTTTCGCCGAGCATGAACTGGTCGTATTGCGGGAATTCAATCTCCAACAGCTCACCGGCGACATAGGTCAGCGTGCCAGTCGATACAAATCCTTTTTTTTCGACGACGGCTTTCGAGTCCACCAGCACCGTGATGTCGTATCCCATCGAACCGGTCGACGAATTTCCCGTCG
Organism: Thermobacillus xylanilyticus; assembly: GCF_907165215.1. Classification (GTDB taxonomy): domain Bacteria; phylum Bacillota; class Bacilli; order Paenibacillales; family Paenibacillaceae; genus Thermobacillus; species Thermobacillus xylanilyticus. The sequence continues at coordinate 27,475 of NZ_CAJRAY010000049.1, forward strand.
ACGGGGAAGTGTTGGATAACGGCATGGTCCTTTTCCACAGCTCCTTTCTGTATGGGACTCCAGTATGACAAAAAAACCACCCCTGATTAGCAGGGATGGTCTACCGTTACATGCAGCGACAGGTACATCCGAATCCCGGTAACCAGGCGATCATAGCTCGTGCGGAGCCGTAGACCCTTAGCTTTGCGTCCTTGCCTTTCGACAAGTTTGCCCTTTTCTGATTCGATGCCGATATGTATTTCAGTAATATTTCAAGAATCTGCAAAGTTCATTATACTTTAAATTGTATTGAAATGGCAATGCCAAGTTTCATAGGACAGAGCCGCATGTCATGCAGCCTTGGTACTAGATTCATGTCGAAAAGCGGCAGAAAAAAGTGGAGTCCAATCGACAAAAACTTACAAATTCTGTGGATCAAGAAGTGTATAATGGAAGCACAATCCATAATTTCTATCGGGGGAGACTGAGGCAGATGAAGAAAGATCGCTTGCTGGGTCAGCTGCAAACGCTTCGCTTTCGTCTGCACGCACTTGCGGAAGCAAGAGGAAGTCTAACCGACCCGGAAGTCCTCGCCCTGAGCGAAGAGGCGGACAGGCTTATCGTCGCACTGCAGCAGCTGCAACGGGACGAGTTGACCATTCCCGACAAAAAAGCCCCCCGCTTATGAACGATTGCGCAGCGCCCGGAAGAAGCCGGTAAGCAGTTCGGAGCATTCGCTGCGCAGCACATCGGATGTGACCTCGGTACGATGATTGAACCGCCTGTCCTGCAACAAATTCATCAGCGTGCCTGCACAGCCTGCTTTCGGATCGTCCGTCCCGTAGACGACGCGAGCGATCCGGGACTGCAGGATGGCGCCGGCGCACATTGGGCAAGGTTCCAGCGTGACATACAGCGTGCAATCGAGCAGCCGCCAGGCATTCAGATGCTCGCTGGCCTGACGGATGGCCAGAATTTCGGCATGGGCGGTCGGATCGCGCATCGACTCGCGCAGATTGTGGCCTCTGCCGATGATCTCCCCGTTTTTCACAATAATTGCGCCGATCGGGACTTCCCGCAACGATTCTGCCTTCTTCGCTTCCTCAATGGCTTCGCGCATGAAGCGCACATCGTCCTCTGCAAAGCTCATTCATCTGCCTCCTCCGCTGTTCGATCCTGCACTTGTGACTGTCTATACCGCGAACAGATATTCGTTGTTAACACGTTGTGAATAAATCGGTGGATAACAAAAAGGTTTATCCACAGTTGTCCACAACCAAAAATCAAGACACCGATGTTATCCACAAGATTTTGCCGTATGGAAGGAGGTGCCCGTGTTGTCATTCAAGATCAGGTTGACCTTGATCCTCTCGACCGTCGTCATGATTTTCCAGACACTCACCGTCATTGTGAACGATTATGCGATGCGGGTCAACCTGAAGCGCGAAGTGCAGGAATTGATGCACAACATATCCGCAAGCGTCTCGGAGCATGCCGCCCGGAAGATGCGCCCTGCAGGCGGGACGGATGAAGACTCGCCCGGCCTGGATCCGGCAGCACTCATTCAGGAATTTCAGTCCCTGCACCGCAACATCATGGAAATCGCGGTATTCCGTCCGGCGGAAGAAGGGGGGGCCGGCTCCTCATCCGCGCAGGAAGCGGGGAACGCTGCATCGCAGGAACTCACCGGACGTCTGCTGTACGGCAGCTACGACATCCATGCGAGCGGGACGGATTCGGCCGATCTGGCCGAGGCCATGCGAAGCGGCGAGGTTTACCGCTCGCTCAGAAGCGGAGGAAAGACCTTGCTTGCCGGCACGTTCGGATTTCCCGAATCGGGGCTTGCCGTGCGCATCGCGGCGGACCTGTCGCCCATGTACGGCATGATCAGGGAGACGCGAAATTATCAGATCTCCCTGTCCGTTCTCCTTCTCCCGGCAGCGGTCGCCATCAATTACGGGCTTGCTTATGTGCTGATCCGTCCGCTGCGCCAAATTCTGGGCAAGGTGGATGAAGTGGCATCCGGACGATTCGATACGCCGCTTGCCGTGAACCGCAAAGACGAGACCGGCCAACTGGCCGAACGGATCAATGCGATGGCGAAGAACCTGGACGTCTACACGGCCAAGCTCAAGAAGGCGTTTGAAGAAAACCGGTCGATGAAGGAACACCTCGAGTCCATTATCCACCATACGACGGACGCGATCCATATTGAAGATGTGAACGGTGTGCTCATCCGCGTCAATCCGGCATTCGAGCAGATGTTCGGATGGAGCGAGGAGGAGGCGATCGGACGCAATCTGCCGATCGTTCCCGAGAGCGGCATGAAAGAGGAGCTCGAAGCCCGGGAAGCGCTGCTTGCCGGCCAGATGCTGCCGGCGCGCGAGACGATCCGCCGCCGGAAAGACGGCTCCTGCTTCGAAGTCAGCGTCACCACCTCGGCAATCCGCGACAGGAACGGCGTCATCCAGGCGTTCGCCAGCATTACGCGCGACATGACGAATCGGAACAAAATGGATGAGCTTCTGCGCCGCGCGGAGAAACTGAATACCGTCGGCCAGCTTGCCGCGGGGGTGGCCCACGAGATCCGCAATCCGCTCACGACACTGCGCGGATTCCTGCAGCTCCAGCAGCAGACGAACAAGCTGAATCAGCGGCACATCGATATCATGCTGTCAGAGCTCGACCGGATCAATCTGATTGTCAGCGAATTTCTGATTCTGGCGAAACCGCAGGCGACGAAATTCCGGATTCAGGATGTGCGGTTCATCCTGGGCGATGTCATCTCGCTGCTCGACAGTCAGGCGCATCTGTGCAATATTGTATTCACCACTTCTTTCGACAGCGAGCCCTGCGAGGTGGCCTGCGAGGAGAATCATCTGAAACAGGTATTCATCAATGTATTGAAAAATGCGATCGAGGCGATGCCCAAGGGCGGCGAGATCGAGATCGATGCCCGGAAACAGCCGGGCTGGATCGTGATCACGATTCGGGATCACGGCGTCGGCATACCGGAGGACATGATTCCGAAGCTGGGCGATCCGTTCGTGACCAGCAAGGAGTCGGGGACCGGGCTTGGCATCATGATCAGCCAGCGCATCATCCAGAGCCATCAAGGGACGATGGAGATTCGCAGCACCGTCGGCAAGGGCACGACCGTCACGATCAACCTGCCCGCGGTGGAATAAGCCGGCGGGCAATGAAGAACCCCCTGCGCTTCGCACAGGGGGTTTCATGTTGCGGCAGCCTATGAATCCGTCGTTGCTGCCGCGTTATTGTCGGACACCTGGAGCGACTCGACGGCGGACACATCCGCAAACTTGCGGAGGATGGAAACCTCGACGCGCCGGTTCTTCGCGCGGCCTTCGGGCGTGTCGTTGTCCGCCACGGGCCGGAATTCTCCGTATCCGGTCGAGCTGACCAGCCGGGGATCGAGACCGCCTGCCTCGATCAGCACCCTCATGAAGTTGATCGCGCGTTTCGCGCTGAGTTCGTAGTTGGATTCAAATTCGGCGGTGTTGATCGGCTGGTTGTCGGTATGCCCTTCGACGGCGATCTCGTAGCCCGGATAATTTTTCAGCATCGTGCCGATCGCAACGCCGAGCTTCTTGGCTTCCGGCGTGAGGTCCGCTTTGCCGGAAGCGAACAGCGCATTGTCACTGATCGTAATGAGCAGGGACGAATGATTCAATTGGATATCGAGCTGTGTCGTCAAATTGTTTTCCTGGATATACTGACTGAGCTGGTCGCGCAGCTGCTCGAACTCCCGAAGCTCCTGTTCCGCCCGGCGCGCCGCTTCGCTGGAGGCAACGCCTTCTTTCCCGCCGGACAACCGAACCATGTCGGTCGAGTTCGTCATTTGATCCACGGACACGACGACGGCCGATTGATCCAGAACGCCGATGCCGGAATTGAACGCCACGCTGAACGCCCGGCTCATCTCCTGGAACTTCTGCGCATCGACGGAGCTCATGGCGTACAGCACGATGAACAGCGCAAGCAGCAGCGTGAGCAGATCCGCGTAAGGTACGAGCCAGGTCTCATTGGGATGCTCTTCGTGATCCTCGTGTCTATGCCGTCTGCTCAACGCCTCTCGCCTCCCTTTCGCGTTCCTCGCGTTCATGCAGCGCTTGCCGTTCTTGCGGCGTCAGGAAGACGGACAGCTTCTGGTTGATGGCAATCGTGGAGACGCCGGATTGAATCGACAGCAAGCCTTCAACCATCATGAGCCGAAGTTCGGTTTCCCGCTGGGAGAGCCGCCTCAGCTTGTTGGAAATCGGATGCCAGAGCACATACCCGGTAAAAATACCAAGCATTGTGGCAATGAACGCGGCGGCGATGGAGTACGCAAGCTGGGCCATGTCAGTCATATCCGAAAGCGCGGCGATCAGGCCGATGACGGCGCCGAGCACGCCGAGCGCCGGAGCGTACATGCCGGCCTGGGAGAAGATCTGCGCTCCCGCTTTGTGCCGCTGTTCGGTCGCATGGATTTCTTCCAGCAGAACATCGCGCACGAAGTCCTGGTCCTGGCCGTCGATGATCATCCGCATGCCGTTGCGAAGGAACGGATCCTCGATGTCATCCACCCGCGACTCCAGCGCAAGCAGACCTTCGCGGCGGGTGATCGTCGCCCATTCCATGAACAGCCGGATCAACTCTTCTCGCGAGACCAGCTCCTGCTTCTTGAAGAGAATTCGGATCAGTGCGGGAAACTTCTTCAGTTCGGACATCGGAAACGCCATGAACAAGGATGCGGCCGTACCGATGAGAATGATGACGTACGCGGCGGGGTTGATCAATTGTGCCAGAGGCGCGTGTTTCAACAACATGCCTCCGATGATCGCCACAATGCCGAGAATGATGCCGGTAATGGTCGATTTCTCCATAAGACACCTCGCACTGACTTTAAGAGATGATGGTAGGACTGGGATACGCCTTGCGGCATGAATCGGGTCCGATCGACACATGCCATATAGTATTTATCGTCATTCTTGTGGAGATTATTAGATTTTGAGCCGACAAAATCAGCCGTGCAGGCCGACGGCCGGCCAATGCCGCGGGGAAACGCGTTCTTCCCGCGGATAAAATGCTGCGGCTTCGAAAGGATGGATGTCTATGGGAGTCAGGCACGGTCGGGCGTACGGGGACATTTTGCGGGAGTTGACCGAAGCGGTCGGCGGCATCGAGGACAGCTACCGGTTGTGCGGCATGGAGGCCGAAGAATGGGCCGGGCTGGGGGAACAGGAGCGGCGCGAGACGCTGGAAGCCATTGCGGATGACGTGTTCTACGGACTCGGCGCGCAGCCGGTCATTGCCGTCGGCGCCGGCAAAGTCGTCTACCATCCGAAGTTCCATGTAATCGAAGTTTCCATTAATAACAGGGAAAGCCGCATCGTCCGGCTCATTTGAACGCATGCTTTACAAAGAATTACAGAATCCGTACAATCGAGGTAATGTAAGCATGTGAAAATATGTGACATTAACGCCTCAAGGAGTTCAAAACCATGTCGCTGAAATATACGGTGCAGCCCTTCATGCTGGACGAACGCGATCTGATGCCTTATTTTCAGCCCATCCTGGCATTGGACAGCCGGTTCGTGATCGGTTATGAAGTGTTGGGCCGGTACCGGACGAATGAAGGAGCGGCCAGCCTTGGTCCGTTCTTTGCGGATGCAAACGTGGATGTCCGGGAGCAGGTCCGGGTCGACCGCATCATACGGGAACGCGCCATCGCCCGTCTGGCTCAGGCGTCGGAAACGCAGCGTCCGCTGTTGTTCCTGAACGTCAAGCCTTCCTGGATCGACCGGACCTACCAGGATGAAGGGAAGCTGCAGACGCTCCGCATGCTGGAGCGGCACGGGATCCATCCGGACCGGGTGGTCATCGAGATTACGGAAGACCGTTATGCCGGCTCCATGCAGCGGCTGAGCGAGATCGTGGGCATCTATCGCCGCGCCGGCTGCCGGATCGCCATCGACGATACCGGCACCGGGTTCAATTCGGCGGATCGGATCGCCGAACTCCACCCGGATATTCTGAAGGTGGACATTCACCTCATGAAGCGCAGCGCAAGCCACAGCGGCTATCTGGCCGTGCTCCGCAGCTACTCGGTCCTCGCCGAGCAGATCGGGGCGTCGCTCCTGATCGAGGGCGTCGAGACCGAGGACGATCTGCAGCGGGCCATCCAGCTGGGCGCCCGGTATGTGCAAGGGTATCTGTTCGCGCCGGCCGAGCCGGATTTTCAGCCGAAGGATCGGTATGCCGGCATCGTGGACAGGGGACTGGCGGAGCATCGCCGGAGCGTCCGGCGGTCGGAAGCCCGCTGGCGGGAAACCGGCGAGATGCTGTCCGGCTGCCTGCAGTCCGTCCGGAGCGGCCTGGGCAGCGCCGGCGGTTCGGCAGACGATGCCGACCGGTACGACCGGCTTGTCGAAGGACTGGCGGAGAAGCTGCCGGATACCTGCATCCGCGTCTATCTGTGCCGGGAGGACGGCGAGCAGCTGTCGTCCAACTTCCAGCGCGAGGGCGGCCGTTGGGTGAGGCAGCCTGAGTACCGCGGCTCGAACTGGAGCTGGCGGCCGTATTTTGTGGCCGACATGCTGCACCCCGCGGTCGGCGTGAACGCGAACATTTCGCGGAGTTACGCGGATCTCGGCACGCGCCGATGGATCCGCACGATCTCCGCTTCGCTTGCGCCGGGTCTCATCGTGCTCTTCGATATCATGGATGAAGAAGCGGCGGTCAAAACGGATGGTTCGGGGCTTGCGGAATAGCGGGCCGGTAGACCATGCAATGGAACATTTCAGGGCCGGCGGAGGTCTGGCGGCAGTAAGTGTCGTCCAGAACGAAGCCGGCCTTCTCGTAGGCGCGGATGGCGCGGGTATTCCAGGCGAGCACCTCCAGATCGACTTCGTCGCCGGGAGAGCGCCGGAGCGCTTCTTCCGCGGCGAGCCGGGTCAGGACGGCGCCCGCGCCTTTGCCGCACAGGTCCGGGCGCAGACCGAGGCCGAGTCGGGTAACCTTCAGCAGGGGAAAAAATTGGACGTAGCCAATCAGCTCATCCCTAACGTTCAGCACGGCGGCGTACTGCGTTTTCCGCAGCCACGGGTCGCCGAACTCGATGCCGCGGGCGCTCATTTCTTCCCAGGATGGCCAGTTGAACCGGTCGTACGGCGGGGGATAGCGCCAGCTGCAGATCGCTTCGGCATGGGCGGCCGACATCGGCACGATGCGCATGCCGCGCAGCTCCACGGGGAGTCCGCCGTCTCCATCGTGCTCTGCCATCATACCCGTCATCCCCGGAACCCTCCTTGCGGCAGCAGCCAATTTCAACGAAAACTTCACGAATTGATTATAACATTGCCGAGCAGCCGTGTTATGATAAAGGGTAATTGGCATAACTATTGCAATCTTGTCCGGACACGGAGATGATCAGGAGCTGGGTATGAATCGTTTGATATGGCTCGGCTGCCTGTCCTATATGGTCATCGGCATGGCGCACGTCGTGGCGGGCGCCGTGCTTGTGCCGCTGATCGGCGCATACGGCGTTGAGTACGGGGACGGCGGCCAATTCATCATGAATCAATTTGTCGGATTTCTGGTTGGCGTGCTTGGCGCGCCGCTGGTCACCAGACGGCTGGGCCGCCGGAGCGCGCTCATTCTGGCGCTCGGCTGCCTGACCGTCGCGGAGGCGGCCTACAGTCTGCTGCTGCCGTGGGGCTGGATGCTCGCATCCGCGCCGCTGGCGGGGTTCGGGTTCGGCATGACGGAAGCGGTGCTTGGCGCAATCATTATTGAATTCGTAACGGACGGCAAAGCTTCGGCCATGGCGAAGCTGGAGACGTTCTTCGGCATCGGGGCGCTCGTCATGCCGATTCTGGCGGGGCTGCTGATCCGTGCGGACGTCTGGCAGATGGCGTTCCCGATCGTGACCGCCCTCTCGGGCATCACCATGCTGCTCTGGTTGACCATGTCGTTCGGGAAGGTGGACGAACTGGTCGCCTACCGGGCAGCCGCGGCGGCAGACCGGCCGGCCTTGAAGCCGGCCCGCTATGCGCCGGCCGCCTGGCCGCTGCTGCTGGCGGGCACGCTCTACTTCGCGCTCTATGTCGGCATGGAGATGAGCTACAGCAACTATCTGCCGGCCATTCTGCTCGAGCGGACCGACATGAGCGAGGCGGCCGCCTCGGCCTCGCTGAGCGTCTTCTGGGGGCTGATGGTCGTCGGACGGATGTTCGCGGGGCGCATTGCGGACCGCAGCGGTTATTTCCGCTACCTGCTGATTTCCACCGCGGCGGGGACGGGCATGCTCGTCATGCTGGCGCTGACGGGCAGCGCCGGCGCTTCGCTGCTCTGGATCGGGCTGGCGGGACTGCTCTGGTCGGGCGTGTTCGCGGTCGCGCTGCTGTACGTGAATCAATACATTCCCGGCATGACGGAGCGGACGACGAGCCTGCTGATCGCGTCGGGCGGCGTCGGCGGCGCCCTGCTGCCGCGGACGACCGGGTGGATCATGGATCATTACGGAGCCGTCGGCACGCTGTGGATGATCGCGGCCGCGGCATCGCTGCTCATTGCGCTGCTGGGCGTCATGGCGCTCACGGTCCGGGCGATCCATCAGGGCAAGATGCAGCCTAATGTCCTGGACGCCGGCCGACATTAAACAACCGGGACAAAAGCGAACGCATGACGCCTGAACAGGAGACGGGAGGCGTATTCGGATGAGAGCGATCGTCAGCATGCGCTGGGTGCTTGCGCGGATGTATGAGCCGGATCTGGCCATCGTCGACTGCCGGTTTCTGCTGAGCGATCCGGAGGCAGGCCGGCGCAGCTACGAGGAGTCGTACATCCCCGGCGCGATCTACATGGATCTGGAGCGCGACCTGTCCGGACCCGTCGGGAAGCACGGCGGACGGCATCCGCTGCCGGACATCCGGGAACTTTCGGCGAAGCTCGGCAAGGCCGGCATCGACCGCGGCATGCGGGTCGTCGCCTACGACGACCAGGGCGGCGCGATGGCCGCGCGGTTCTGGTGGCTGCTGCGCTACATGGGGCACGAGCGGGTCTATGTGATGGACGAAGGCTTCTCCGCCTGGAAGAAGGCCGGGTTCCCGGTGACGGACGCGCCGCCGCCGATCCGCGTGCCGAAGACGTATGTGCCGGACGTGCGGCAGGAACTGCTGGCGGATGTCGAAGCGGTGCGTCACGCCGTCCGGACCGGGGAGAGCGCGCTTGTCGATTCGCGCGAGCCCGCCCGCTATCGCGGCGAGACGGAGCCGATCGACCGGGCCGCCGGCCACATCCCCGGCGCCGTCAACCGCTTCTGGAAAGAGAACCTGGACGAAGCGGGCCGCTGGCGCAGCCCGGAAGAACTGGCGAAGCGGTTCGCGGCGCTGCCGCAGGACAAGCCGGTCATCGTCTATTGCGGCTCGGGCGTGACCGCCTGCCCGAACGTGCTGGCGCTGATGGAAGCGGGATACCGCGATGTAAAGCTGTACGCGGGAAGCTGGAGCGACTGGATCTCGTACGAGGAGAATCCGGTGGCGAAAGGCGGGGAGTAGAAGTCGAGAGCTGTGTAAGATTCGAAAGACGGGTTGTGACAGGTTGAAAGTTGGAGACCTGTTGCGGCCCGTTCTTTTTTTTTCGTGATGCGGTCTCCGTATAGAACCAGCAAATCTTTATTAAATGGTTGTCATTCCCGATATATCAAGCAAAACCATATTATTCATTGAAGATAAATCCGGAGGCAGCATTCTATGAAGCTGAAATTGCAATTATTATCGTTTTGTTTCATTTTTTGCATTTTCATGATGAACGCTCCTGTGAATGCAGAAAACAACAACATTTTCGAATCCTATGATAACACCAGAGTCATCTACGGATACTTGGAAAATGGCGTTACCTATATCCCCATAGGCGAAATATGGCGCCAGTTCGGTAATCAATTATCCTTTGATGTCAATGAACAAAAAATTTTTTTCTCCACAAATCAAGGTGCTATTACATTGGGGTTTCAATCTGCCATTGGTGAAATAAATGGGGAGACCATTACCTTATCCAATCCAACCAAAAAAATTCAGAATACAGTATACGCCTCTGTCAGGGATGTTGCCAAACTATTTAACATAAAATTTGACCACCTGGATAAAAGTATGATGGAGCTTTTGCTGGACACAAAGAAGTTGCTGATCCATATCAAACCCATCACAAGCGCATATTTATATCATCCGAAAAAAATTGATGTCATCATGTACCACCATTTTGATCCGAACCGATCGGATTCCTTGACCGTTACACCCGAGAGATTTCGTGAACATTTGGATAAATTAATTCAGGCAGGTTATGAAACCATTACGGAAGAAGATTTATACCAGTATAAAACGAACGCTCATTATAAACTTCCAAAGAAGCCGCTGCTGATCACCATAGACGATGGCTATGCAAACAATTACTCGATCGCTTATCCGATTCTAAAGGAGAAAGGCTTGAGGGCAACCATTTATATCATTACGAGTTACAGAGGCAAGCAACCAGGATTTTCACGGCACTTCACTTGGGAAGAGGCCAAAGAAATGTATGATTCCGGGGTCATCAATATCGAAAGCCATACGCATGATTTGCACTACTATGTGCAGCAGGGAAAGAAGCAAAAAGCCGCAATTTTGGCCAGAAATGCCAATGAGGATGAACGATCCTATAAAAACAGAATTCTAAATGATCTTAAAACATCGCGGGATCTCATCCGGCAGCATGTCGGCAAAGAATCAATTGCCCTTTCATATCCATACGGTGTTTACGATAAAACGGTCATCCAATTAGCCAAAGAAGCCGGATTTAAACTGCATGTCACGATAAAAACAGACAAAAATCTGCGCGACGGCAATCCTATGATTTATCGAGTAAATGCCCACGGCGACTACAGTGGTGAACAACTGGTAAGCGTATTGAATTCATGACATGAGGGGCTTCCCTTTCGGGGAAGCCCCTTTCTGCGCTTTACTGCACGGTCTTGTTGTAGGCCTGGATTTTTTCCGTAATTTCTTTTTCGGCGTCGGCCAGCGCTTGTTCCACTGATTTGGCCCCGTTGATGATTTCCTCCATCGCCTGCTCCACGATTTGGCGGGCTTCCGGAAAGATGCCCATCACGGCGCCCTTGGTTGCGTTGTTCAGCTTCGATTGGTGCAGCTGGTCGACGGCCGTTTTGAACTGCGGGAATTTCTCCATATTTTCCTTCACCAGCGGCTGGTCATACGCGGCTTTGGTGATCGGGAAATAACCGGAGTTCACATGCCAATACGCCTGCTGCTCGGGCGATACGACAAATTTGATGAACTCCCAGGCCGCTTGCTGTTCTTCTTCCGGCCGATCGTTCAGGATGTACAGACTCGCGCCGCCGACGATGACGCCTCCGTCTTCGGCTCCGTCCGGGCGGGGCAGGAATCCCGTGCCGACTTCAAAGCTGCCGCCTACGGTGTCCACAATGCCGCGCAGCGCCGCCGTCGAGTCCAGAATCATCGCCACTTGCCCCGCGTTGAAGGCCGTCTTCGTATCCGCCGTCGAGCGGCCCAGATTGAGCATCACCTTGCTGTCGATCATGTCTTTCCACCAATTCATGACGGTGGTGCCGGCTTCGCCGGCGAGCAGCGACCGGGTGGCAAACCCTTCGCGTCCGTTGCCGTTATCCACATACTCCTGACCCTGCACCGCGAACAGCTGCTCCATGAACCACCCGTAAATGGCGAAGGATGCACCGTACACGCCGTCCTTCGTCAGCGCTTCCGCCGCTTTCTTCACCTCGCTGAATGTCCTCGGCGGATTTTCCGGATCCAGTCCCGCCTCCCGGAACAGCGTTTTGTTGTAGTACAGAATCGGGTTCGACGTGTTGAACGGCATCGAATAGAGCTGGCCGTCGAATGTGTAGTACCCCAGGATGTTTTCTTCCAGCTCACTGAGATCGAAGTTGTCCGCATCGATAAACTTCTGCATCGGCGTGATCGCCTTGGAATCGATCATGAACCGGCTTCCGATTTCGTAGACCTGGACGATGGTGGGACCGGTGCCGCTGCCCATGGCGGTTTTCATTTTGCTCAGACTTTCGTCGTAAGAGCCCTGATAGATCGCTTCAACCTGGATGTCCGAGCGGGACTTGTTGAATTCCGCTACCAAATGGTCCACCGCTTGGCCCACTTCGCCGCCCATGGAATGCCAGAACGTCACTTTGATCGGATTTGAACGGTTGCCGCCGGAAGATCCGTTCGAATCCGGGCTTGCGGAAGAGTCGGAAGACGAACCTCCGCCCGAGTTGCTGTCAGTGTTCCCGCCGGAACTGCATGCCGTCATGAATGCCAGGAGCAGAACAAGAAGTACGATCACGACGGATTTTTTCTTGCTGATCGACTTGAGCGACCGATTCATGATGATGGAATCCTCCCTTTCTGATAAAAACAAATTTCAACCTTTCACGGCGCCTGCCGTAATGCCCCGGACGAGCTGCTTGAGCCCGAATACCAGGGTAAGCAGGGATGGCAGCAGCACGAGCGTGACACCGCCCAGCACGAGGTTGTGGGACATCGCTTCCTCCCATTTCAGCATGCTGATGCCGATCTGCACGGTTCGCATCGTATCCCGGTTCGTGATCAGCAGCGGCCAGAAGTACATGTTCCAGGTGTTGAGGAACTGGTAGACGGCGAGCGTCGCCAGAGCCGGCCTGGCGGTCGGCAGCACGATGCCGGCGAAAATGCGGAAGTGGCCGCAGCCGTCGATTCGCGCCGCTTCCAGCAGTTCCCTCGGCAGCTGCAGGAAATGTTGCCGCAGCAGAAAGATGCCGAAGGCACTGGCCATGAACGGAACGGTGAGCCCGGCATAACTGTCCATCCATCCCCAGGTGCGAATGGTGATGTAGTTGGGGATGATCGTCACTTCCCAAGGAATCATCATCGTGGACAGGAACAGCGAGAACACCAGGCTTTTGCCGCGAAACGGAATGAAGGCGAAGGCATAAGCCGCCAGGCTGGACGTGATCAGCTGTCCGGCCACAACCGCGATCGAGACGATAAAACTGTTGAGCAGAAACCGGTCAATCGGCACCAGGTTCAGCACGTCGGAGAAATTTTTCAAGTAAATGCCGGAAGGCAGGATGTTCGGCGGATAGGCCTGCGCTTCCGAGGGCGTCATCAGGGCGTATGAGAACGTGTAGATAATCGGGTACAACACCGCCAACGCGCACACCGCAAGCGCCGCATACAAGGGAAGATGCTTGATCGTGCGAATGATCATTGATAATGCACCTTCTTCTCCAGCCAGAAAAACTGCAGCAGCGTCAGCAGCAGAATGATCGCAAACAAGACGAGCGCTTGCGCGCTGGCCGAACCGAAGCGCCAGTTCACAAAGGCTTCCTGGTAGATCTGGTAGACCATCACGTTCGTGGCGTTCATGGGGCCGCCTTTCGTCATGATGTGGATTTGCCCGAACGTTTGAAACGCATTGATGACCGAAACGATGAGCAGAAAGAACAGGGTCGGCGACAAGAGCGGGATGAGCACGCTGAAGGCGCTCCGGATCGGTCCGGCTCCGTCGATTTTCATGCTGTCGTAAATATCTTCCGAAATGCCCTGCAACCCGGCGGTCAACACGATGAAATTGAACCCCAGATTCATCCACACCGTCATCAGCGATACCGAGATGAGCGCCCATTTCGGGTCGACCAGCCAGGGGATCGGCGAGATGCCGAGCAGGCCGAGAGCGTAATTCAGCATGCCGGTGCTGGGGTGGAACAAGAGCGCCCAGATGACCGCGCCGGTAGCGGCCGAAATGGCGATCGGCATCGAGAAGATGAATTGAAAGGACTTCATCGCCGGAAGCCTGGCGTTGGTCATGCAGGCCAGCGCGAAAGCGATCAGGATGCCGGGAGGAACCGTGTACAACGTGAAGAGCACCGTCGCTTTCAACGTCGAGAGGAACGTTCCGGACGTGAACATGCTCGCGTAATTGTCCAATCCCGCGAACGCCACCGCCTCGCCCCGCGGATTCGTCAGCTGGAAACTGAGCACGATGGACTTGAACAACGGATAGAACAGGAACGTTCCGAAGAACAGGAGGCAGGGCAGCAGGAACAAATAGCCCAGCAGGTTCTCTCTCCGCTTCACTGCCCTCATGGATTGGGCTTCAGCCATCCTGCAGACTCCTCTCTATCGACGATCCGGCCAGCCGACGCAGTCTGTCCGGATAGTCGGTAATGATGCCCGAGACGCCCCGGGCCAGCAGCCGCTTCATGGCCTCCGGATCATTGACCGTCCATGGATAGACTTGTTGTCCGTTTGCGCGCAGCGCCGCGATGTCTTCCGGTTCAATCAAGGCAAAATGCGGATGCATGGAGTAAACGTCCAGACCGAAATCGCGCACAAGCTTCACGGGATCCAGCAAATTGGCCGAGTACAGCAGACCGATGCGCAGATCAGGCGAGGCCGTTTTCAACCGGTGCAAAAGCCGATGGTCGAAGGAAGAAATGACGACCGACTCCGTTCGTCCGCACGCCCGAATCAGCGAAGACAAAAGATGGATGATCCGGTTGTCGCTGCACTTCAATTCAATGTTGATCCCGACGGAGGAGGGGACGAGATCGAACACTTCACGCAGTGTCGGGATCCGTTCACCGGCATACTCCGGTGAAAACCAGGCGCCGGCGTCCAGCCGCCGCAGCTCTTCAAGCGTCATTTCCCGAATGAGGCCGGACCCGTTCGTTGTGCGGTCCGCTTCGAAATCATGGCAGACCACGATTTCTTCGTCGGCAGACAGCTGCACATCCAGCTCGATCATGTCGCACCCTTGCTCGACCGCCAGCCGGAAGGCGGCCGGCGTGTTTTCCGGTGCCTGCCCCGCGGCCCCCCGGTGGGCGATGACAAGCGGCCGGTGATCGTCTCTGTCCATATCCGTATCCTCCTTCAGCTGATTGGGAAAGCGAACAAGGCTGCGTCTTGTGCAATGTTGATCGAATTCGACAAAATCAGCGTACTGTCATTTTGTCAGCGGAGAATTAATCAAGTTCCAATTTTCTGTAAAATTTATTGCGCTCGGCAAGTAAGTAGTAAACGCTTGCAAAGATCTTCGGAAGCGCAATACCCCCTTCCTTGTTATGCGTCGTAATAGTTTCTTATGCCCGGAACGACATTCTTAGGCACGTCACAACAAGAATAAAGGCCGGAAATGCCCTGTTTGTGGGCATTTCCGGCCTTTTGAAATCAGGTTATTGCTCAATCCGGATGCTGCCGCTCCCGGTTCGCACTTTGATGACTTCCCCCGACGTGCCGGCGGCATCCGGATGGTGGATCGAGCCGGAGTCGGATTTCAAATCATAGGAGCCGCTGTACGAGAGAGGCACGATAATGTGGACACTGCCGGAATCGGAGGATACGACGGCGCCCATCTCGTCTTTTTTCACGATGCGGATCGAACCGGAGTCGGTCTCGATATTGCCGGCGCCTTTCAAATGATTGATGGTAATGCTGCCGGAATCGGATACGGCCGTCACGCCGGCGTGTATCTCGTCCGCATGGATGCTTCCGGACTCGGAACGGAGCGCCAGGCTTTTGCCCTCGTAGCTTTCCAGCCGGATTCCGCCGTAGTTGGACGTCACCGTCAAGGTGCCGCCTTGCAGACGGCCCAGCCGGATGCTGCCGGAATCGGATCCGATGACGAGATCCCGGGCCTTGGCGCCATCCACGCTTACCGATCCTGCATCGCTGCTGACCTTGAGCGTCTCGAACGATTCCAGCGATTCTTCCGTCAGCGAGATGGTGATGGATTGCCTCTCGTTCCAAGTGAAGTCAGGGAAGAAGCCCCAGTACCATGGATCTTGGTCTTTGAACTGCAGATAGAGGATGCCGTTCTTGACTTCGGCCGACCGGATCTGCTTCACCGTTTTCGGCGCCGCCTTTCCCTCGATCCGGACGACATTCTCTTGGCTGACCGTAAAATCGATCTCCAGCGCGTAGCTGTCGCTCTCAATCCGGATCTCCCGCACGTGATCCCCGAGCGCCAACGCATGCTCATAGGTCTCGCGCAATTCGTAGCCGAAGACATATTTCACCAACGCAATAATTCCGACTGCGACCAGGATGACGCCAACGATCGTTCTTGCCAACCGGCTCATGACAGACAAATACACCCTTTCCGCTCATCTGTGGTTGATCAAAGTGTACACCAGCACCCTGCGCTCCAGGTACCGGCCGCGGAAGGATCGGGCGCCAGACTTTGGTCGGGGTTGGCGGAAAAGCTTTGGAGACTCCATCCGGGGCGATTAGCGCTTATGCACCTGGAATCGGAGCACCGTTTTCAATTTCGCCGGTTCGGTCTTGCGGGGATCGGACAGGTAGATTTCCCGATGCGTCTTGGACGCCCGGACATAACCCTGTTCAGCGCAATACGCTTCCATGCGCGCGAAGCTTGCGGGTTCATCGTCATACGGACCGATGTGCAGCATCTGGCAGCACAGCCCTTCTTCCATCCGTTCGAACCGGACATGATCCAGATACGGATTGGACTTTTTCCGTTTCGTCTGCTCCAGGAAGCGCCGGAACCCGTCTTCGGTCAGGAAATCCGGCTGCCGGATCATGAGGGTGTATTTGAAATTGCTTTTGTCCGTCGAAGGCCTGGTGTAGTCCACCAGATCCCATACCCCCTCCAGCGGAAACACCTTGTACGCGTAATAGCCGGCCGGCGCATCGCCGCTGCGGTACGACATTTTGACCGCATAGCTGATGCTGTACAGCGCCTCCGTCTGTTTGACGAACGCCTCGCCGTTCGGGTCCCCGGAGCCGCCGAGCATGATAAACGGCAGCTGCGGCACTTCCACGACCACGGGCTCCGCGGGCGGCACATAAAGATGCTTGAAATCTTTCTTGTAATCGACAGTCTTCGTCAATGCCGTTCACTCCTTCGCTTCCGGAACATGATCCCCTACAGCTTAACCGATCAAATATGCCAACAGTCCGAAACGCCGAAAGCCGGGAACCGCCGCAGGCTCCCGGCTTTGTATCATTTCGCGTGCATCTTGAACTCGAGGAACAGGTCGTTGTAGTAGGCGAGCATCCGCTTGCCCAGATTTTCGTAGACCTCCAGCCGGGCGATCAGTTCGTCGCCCGGATAGAACCGCTCGTCCTCCCGGATCTCTTCGGGCAGCATCTCCAGCGCCGTGGCGTTCGGCGTCGAGTAGCCGACATATTCGGCATTCCGCGCCGCGTTCTCCGGATCGAGCATGAAGTTGATGAACAGGTGCGCCCCTTCGATGTTGCGCGCCGTCTTCGGAATGACCATCGAGTCGAACCAGAGGTTTGACCCTTCCTCCGGCACGACGTAGTCCAGGTCTTCGTTCTCCCACATGATTTCCGCCGCGTCACCGGACCAGACGACCGCCGCCGAAGCTTCATTGCCGGTCATCAGCATCTTGATCTCATCGCCGACAATGGCTTTCACGTTCGGCGTGAGCCGCTTCAGCTTGGCCAGCGCTTCCTGCAGGTGCTCCTCGTCCGTGTCGTTCAGCGAATAGCCCAGACTGTTCAGCCCCATGCCGATAATCTCACGGGCGCCGTCGACGAGCAGGATGTCGTTCCTCAGGGACGGATCCCAGAGCGCGTCCCAGCTGACAGGCGGCTCGTCGAACGCTTCGGGGTTGTAGAGGATGCCGACCGTACCCCAGAAATACGGCACGGAATAGACGTTGCCCGGATCATAGGACATGTCCATGAACCGCGGATCGATATGCGCCATGTTGGGCAGCTTGGAATGGTCGAGCGGCACCAGCAGGCCGTCTTCCATCAAGCGCTCGACGGCGTATTCGGACGGCATCGCGACATCGAATGTCGTTCCGCCTTGGGCGATCTTCGTCATCATCGCTTCGTTCGAATCGAACGTCTCGTAGATGACGGTGATGCCCGTCTGCTCCTGGAACTCCTTGAGCAGTTCCGGATCGATGTAATCGCCCCAGTTGAAGACGGTGATCGTGTCCGCCCCCGCGTAGCCCGCGCTCCGGTTGAGCGCGTTCGTCCACGCCATGAGGCCCAGCGACGCGACGAGGATAACCGCGAACAGTTGCACGAGCTGTCTCATCGGCGTTCACCGCTTTCTGCGAGCCGCGCGTTGCGGCGGTTGATGAAGTAATACCCGATGACGAGCGCGACGGTGAACAGGAACAGCAGCGTCGAGAGCGCGTTGATCGAGAGCGAGATGCCCTGCCGCGCCCGCGAGTAGATCTCGACGGACAAGGTCGAGAAGCCGTTCCCGGTGACGAAGAACGTCACGGCGAAGTCGTCCAGCGAGTAGGTGAGCGCCATGAAGAAGCCGGCGAAAATGCCGGGTTTCATGTACGGCACGACGACCCGTGTCAGCACCTGCCACGCGTTGGCGCCCAGGTCGCGCGCGGCGTCGAGCATGCTCGTGCGCATTTCCTGCAGCTTCGGCAGCACCATCAGGACGACGATCGGCACGCTGAACGCGATGTGGGACAGCAGCACCGACACGAAGCCGAGCTGGATGCCGATGATCGTGAACAGGATCAGGAACGACGCGCCGATGATGACGTCCGGGCTGACGATCAGGACGTTGTTCAGCGCGAGCAGCGCGTTCTTCCGGCTGCGGCGCTTCACCTCATAGATCGCCAGCGCGCCGATCGTTCCGAGAATCGTCGAGACGAGGGCCGAGAGCAGCGCGATGACGACCGTGTTCAGCACGATGATGAGCAGCCGCGTATCCTGCAGCACTTCCCCGTACCATTCGAGCGTAAACCCTTCGAAACCTTGCATCGTCCCGCCGCTGTTGAACGAGTAGACGATCAGATAAGCGATGGGCGCATACAAGATGACGAAGACGGCCGTGAGATACAGATTCGACCAGCGCCACCTTCTATCCACGGAGCGCACCCCGCTTTCCGATGCCGGTCGCGAACATGATGAGGGCCATGGCGATGATCAGGAACACGGCGATCGTCGCGCCCATTCCCCAGTCCTGCGTCACGAGGAAATGCTGCTCGATCGCCGTGCCGAGCGTAATGACCCGGTTGCCGGCGATGAGCCGGGTGATCATGAACAGCGACAGCGACGGAATGAACACGGCCTGGCAGCCGGCCTTGACTCCGTCCAGCGTCAGCGGGAAAATGACCCGCCGGAACGTCGTCCATGCCGAAGCGCCCAGATCGCGGGACGCGTCGATCAGGGCGGGATTCAGCTCTTCCAGCGCGTTGTAGATCGGCAGGATCATGAACGGGATGAAAATGTACACCGACACGAACACGAAGCTGAAGTCGTTGAACAGCAGCTGCCGGCCCCCGATGCCGACCATCTCGAACACCGCGTTCACCAGGCCGTATTTGCCGAACAGTCCGATGAAGGCGTACGCCTTCAGCAGCAGGTTGATCCAGCTCGGCAGGATGATGAGCAGCAGCCACAGCTGCTTGTGCTTGAGCCGCGTCAGGATGAGCGCCGTCGGGTATGCCACGAGCAGCGAGAACGCCGTGATCAGGAAGGCATACCAGAACGAGCCGAGCGTCATGCGCAGGTAGATCGGCGTGAAGAACTTCGCGTAATTGTCCAGCGTGAACTGTCCTTCGACATCGAAGAACGAATAGTACGCGACCAGGATGATCGGCGCCGCGACAAACAGGACGATCCATGCGACATAAGGGATGAGGTAGAAGTTTCGCGTCCTAGCCATGGCTGCCCTCTCCGTAGGTCTCGAGCCGTCTGTCGAATTCTTCTTCCGTCTCGCCGAAACGCATGACATGGATCGCTTCCGGGCCGAAGGTCAGGCCGATGTGCTCGTCCACCTCCGCTTTGCGCGTCGAGTGGACCAGCCACGTGTTGCCGGACTCGTCGCGTCCCTTGATCTCGTAGTGGACGCCGCGGAACAATTGCGACTCGACGCGGATGCGCAGCTTGCCGCTCTCCGGCTCGGTGATCTCGAGGTCTTCCGGACGAATGACGATCTCGACCGGCTCGCCTTCGCGGAATCCGCCGTCAACGCACTCGAACGGCTTGCCGGCGAATTCGACCAGATAGTCGCGGATCATCCGGCCCGGAATGATGTTCGATTCGCCGATGAAATCCGCCACGAAGCGGTTGATCGGTTCGTCGTAGATGTCGGTCGGCGTGCCGGACTGCTGGATCCTCCCCTTGTTGAGGACGAAGATCTCGTCCGACATCGCAAGCGCCTCTTCCTGGTCGTGCGTAACGAAGACGAACGTGATGCCGAGCCGCCGCTGCAGCTCGCGCAGCTCGTACTGCATCTCCGTGCGCAGCTTCAGGTCGAGCGCCGACAGCGGCTCGTCCAGCAGCAGCACCTCCGGCTCGTTCACGATCGCCCGGGCGATCGCGACCCGCTGCCGCTGGCCGCCGGACATGCCGGCGATGTCACGGTTCTCGTAGCCTTCAAGGTTTACGAACCGCAGCGCTTCTTTCACCTTGGTATCAATGCTCAAGCGGTCCAGCTTCTTGATCCGCAGGCCGAACGCAACGTTCTCGTATACGTTCAGATGAGGGAACAAAGCGTAATCCTGAAAAACGGTGTTCACCTGGCGCTTGTTCGCCGGAACCCGGTTCACAAGCTTTCCGTTGATGTAAATGTTTCCTTCCGTCGGCTCCATAAACCCCGCAATGAGCCGCAGAATGGTTGTCTTGCCGCAGCCCGAGGGACCGAGCAGCGTGTAGAATTTGCCCCGCTCGATGTCGAAGCTGACCTCGTCCAGTACGGTGACGCCGTCCTCATAACGTTTTGTCACGCGGTCGAACCGAATGATCACGTCATCCGCCAACTGCTTTAACCCTCCTTTTCATTCTGCCGAATCATGAAGCCGAGCACGGCCGCTTGTCCGATTCTGCCGATGGGTGAATTACGATTGTTATATTATCATGGATTTCGTCGTGTGGGGATACAAGAAAAACGGCAAACGCCGTCAATTTATGAAGGCCGGGACGTTTTGCGGCGAAAGCCGCCGGGAAGCGGGAAAAAGCTGACGCAAAACGTCCGCCCGTGCTATGATGTAAGCGATAACACTTACGGGTTAGGAAAAGGATGGAAAAGGAGGGGGATGCGTGAGAAACCGGTGGATCAATTCGCCTGCCGCGTATGCGCTCGGGATGTTCGCAATGATGGTGCCGACGCAGGCGTTCAGCTCGTTTTATTTCTACTTTTACGTCGATGAACTGGGACTCGCCGTCTGGCTGGCGACGATTGCGCGCACGATCTACCTTGTATGGGACGCGGTCAACCAGCCGCTCGCCGGCTGGCTGTCCGACCGGACGTCCACGCGGCTCGGGCGGCGGAGGCCATGGCTGCTCGGCGCCGTGCCCGCGTACATGCTGACGTTCGTGATGGTGTTCGCCGTCCCGCCGGGACTCGGCAAAGCCGGCCTGTTCGCATGGTTCCTCGCCGCGCTCATCCTGATCGAAGCGGTCGCGACGATCATCTGGGTGAACTACGGGGCACTTTTCCCGGAGTTGTTCCGGGGCAACCGGCTGCGCGCCCGGGCGTCGGCCGTACAGCAGGGCTTTCAGATCGCCGCCCTCCTGGTCGGCACCGCCGCGACGCCGCTGCTTTACACTTCTCTCGGCTACGGCAATATGGCGCTGATCTACGCCTTTCTCTTCGGCGTCCTGATGCTCGCCTGCATCGCCGGCATCCGCGAGCAGGAAGAAGCGCGGCAAGGCCCGCGGCTCAGCTTGCAGGAATCGTTCCGCACGACGCTGCGCAACATCCCGTTCTGGCTGCACAACATCGCCAACTCCTTCGCGCAGACCGTGAACGGCCTGATCGGCTTGATCATCCCTTTCTATGCGAAGTATGTGCTGCGCATCCCCGAGGCGCAGGTCACCTGGCTGCTCGCTTCGATCTTCGTCTCGGTCATTCCGCTCGTCTTCGTCTGGTACCGGATCGCGCGGAACATGGATCCGGTGAAATGCTGGCGGCTGTCGCTCGCCGCCTATGCGGCAAGCGTGCTGCCGCTCAGTCTCGCCGGCGACCTGGCGACCGGCATCGCGGCGGGCGTGCTCGTCGGCTTCGGACTCTCCGGTTTCCTCGTCACGCCGCCGGTCGTCGGCAGCCGCATCATCGACCTCGACTTCGAAGCGACCGGACGGCGGCGCGAAGGCGTCTATACGGCGGTCTCCGGTTTCATCACGCGGTCCAGCGGCCTCATTTCCGCGCTCGCGTTCCTGATTGTCGGCGACATTTTCGGCTATGTGAGCGGGGAAAATCCGGGGCCGAATCCCGAAGCGGCATTCCGTTGGCTGAGCAGCTACATTCCGTTCATCCTGCTGCTGATCGCCTTCGCGATCTCGCTGTTCGTGAAGCTGGAAGGGGGAAAAGGGGAGCGGCATGACGGGTAAATATCTGGTCATCAATTGCGACGACTTCGGCCAAAGTCCGGCCATGAACGCGGCGATCATGCATCTGCTCGAGGAAGGGCTCGTCTCGTCGGCAACGATCATGGCGCCGGCGCCGGCTTTCCGCGAAGCGGCCGAGTGGTGCCGGAAGCGGGAGCAGCCGAACATCGGTCTCCATCTGACGCTGACGAGCGAGTTCGAGGCGCTCCGCTTCCCGAGCCTGACGGGCGGAGCGTCGCTGCACGACGACAGCGGCCATATGTACCGGACGGTGGAGGAATTCGAGCGGGGCGCGGACACCGCGGACGTGATGCGCGAATTGACCGCGCAGTACGAGGCGGTCCGGGCGAGCGGCGTGCAGATCACCCATGCCGACAACCATATGGGCAGCCTGTACGGCATGGCGACCGGCCGCAGCCATATTCCGCACGTGCTGCGCTGGTGCGCGCGGCGGAGCCTGCCGTTCCGGCTGTTCCGCAAGGTCGACCCCGCCGATCCGCTGCTCGGCCCGATGCCGGGGGTGGAGCGCGCGGCCGCGAAGGCGTCGGCGCTGGCGGGCGTGCTCGGCGTCGCGCTGCCCGACTACCTGCTCTCGCACCCGTTCGAGAAGCGGGACGGTGAAACCTACGAATCGTTCAAGCAGATGCTGATTGACAAGCTGTACCGCCTGCCCTTCGGCATCTGCGAGACGTATATTCATCCCGGCGTCGACGACCCGTGGATGCGCAGGGCGATTCCGCATTGGGAGAAAAGGGTGTGGGAGTTCCGGCTGATGATGGACGACGACTTCCGCTACGCGATCCGCGACGCGGGCGTGACGGTGGTCGACTACCGCTTCATCCGGAAGCACGGCCGGGAATCCCGGCTGCGCGCCGGCGCGCGGCTGGCGGCGTCCGCGCTGCGCAGGTGAGGAAAAACGCGCAGCCGCATGCCTTGCGCCCCGAAGAGGGGCCGGCATGCGGCTGTCGTTGTTGTCGCCGGATGCGGAAAGGTTCCCGCGCGGTCAAGCTTCCGGCTGTTCGCCGGGATCGCGCATCAGGAGGCCGACCGGGCAATGGTCGCTGCCCATGATGCCGCTGTCGATCAGCGCGTCCTCCAGATACGGCGCGAGGCGGGCGGAGACGAGGAAATAGTCGATCCGCCAGCCGATGTTCCGCTCGCGCACCTTCGGCATGAAGGACCACCAGGTGTACGCGTCCGTCCGGTCCGGGTAGAAATGGCGGAACGTGTCGATGAATCCCGCCTCGAGCAGCCGGGTCATCGCCTCGCGTTCCTCGTCGGTGAAGCCGGCGTTTCCCCGGTTGGATTTGAAATTCTTGAGATCGATTTCCCGATGGGCGACGTTCAGATCGCCGCAGACGACGACCGGCTTGCGCGCATCCAGCTCCTTCAGGTACGCGCGGAACCGCTCCTCCCACGCGATGCGGTATTCAAGCCTCGACAAGTCGCGCCGCGCGTTCGGCGTGTACACGTTGACGAGGAAGAACGCGGGAAATTCGAGCGTCAGCACGCGTCCCTCCGGATCGTCCCCGTCGGACAGGCCCTTCCGGACCGCCTCCGGTTCGATCCGCGTGAACACGGCGGTGCCGGAGTAGCCTTTCTTCTCGGCGCAGTTCCAATACTGCCGGTAACCCTCCGGCAGTTCCAGCTCGAGCTGGCCTTCCTGCAGCTTCGTCTCCTGTACGCAGACGATGTCGGCGTCCGCGCGCCGGAAGTAGTGGAGAAAGCCTTTGCCGACGCAGGAGCGCAGGCCGTTGACATTCCATGAGATCAGTTTCATCGGTTTCTTCACCTCATTGCAGAGCCCGCCCGAAGCGGGCCCGATCCATATTACAGGGTCGGCCGGGAGGGGGTTTCCCTCGGCACCGGATTGGCCAGATACCTGCGAAGCACATCGCACAGGAGGATCATCGCTTCACGGAGGGAGTTCTCGTCCATGAACGAATAGCTGATCCGGAAGCGATGGTGCTCGGGCTCGTTGGCATAACAGGTGATGCCCGGCAGGATCGCAACCCCTTCGCGCTGCGCGAGCGCGTACAGGTCGGTTGCCCTGGCCCATTCCGGCAGGGTCACCCAGATGTTGAACCCTCCCTCGGGCTCCGTCCAGGTCACGCCACGCGGCGCATGGCGCTTCAGCAGTTCCAGGGCGATATTGCGGCGGGATTTCAAAGCCGCCCTTAGCCGTTTCAGATGCCGCTGGAACAGGTTGGATTGGAGAACCGGCAGAATGGCCTTCTGATTGAGCATGGGACTCCCGAGATCCGCGATCGTCTTGGCCGCGATCAGTCGATTCAGGATGGTGCCGGAAGCGACAATCGCCGATACGCGGCAGCCGGGCGACAAAATTTTGCTGAATCCTTTTACGAGTATGACATGTCCGAACCGGTCCAACGATTTGATCGTGCGGGGCGGCTCCGTCCGAAAATACGTATCGCTGAACGCGTCATCCTCCAGAATGATCGCATTGTAGCTTTGGGCCAGCTCCAGCAGCCGGGCTCTGCGGGAGACGCTCATCACCGTGCCGGTCGGATTGTGGAAGGTCGGAACCGTATAGATCAGCTTCGGCGGATTGGCATCGCACAATTGACTCAGGATATCGATTCGCATCCCCTCATGATCGACCGGAACGGTGACAATGCGCGCGCCCCGTGCCGCGAATACGTCGATGGCCCCGGAGTAGGAGGGCCCTTCCATGTACACCGTATCCCCCGGCCCCGTAAACGTGCGGGCCACCAAATCAATCGCCTGCTGGGACCCGCTCGCAATCAGCACCTCCTCCGCGCCGGCGGCAATGCCGCGTTCCCGAAAGTAGACGGACAAGGCTTGCCGCAGTTCCGCATCTCCCTGAAACGGCCCGTAGTTCGCGATAATCGCCGGGTTCTCCGTCACGAGCTGATGGATATTCCTGCAGATTTCCCGGTTGGGCAGCAAATCGGGGTCCACCATTGCGACATGAAGCCGATACCGGCAGTCCGATGAAGATCCCTGGAAATGCCGCCACGTGTGCGCCCGGGGCAAATAATCAATGAGAGACAATTGCCATGACGCGGACAATTCCGGCGTTCCGCCGCCATCTTCCGGATCCGGGCCGACGAAGCAGCCTTTCCCCTGCGTGCAGTGAATCAGCTCCATTCGTTCCAGCTCGGCATACGCCTTGCTGACGGTCACCTGGCTGACCTTGAGGCTCCTCGCCAGTTCACGCACCGAAGGCAGCCGGATTCCCGTCTTCAACAAACCGGAACGAATGCGATCGGACAATGTTTGGGCGATCTGTTTCGACAATGGCGTACCGGCATGACGTTTCAATTCAATATGCATGGCTTGCCGCCTCCGACTGTTATACACGTTTCTTTACTGTTATACGGTGTTATGGCTATATTGGCCGTAAATTCATTGATTTCAGTATAACTTTAAAGAAACGGGAGGTAAATGCCATGCGGGGATTTAAAGGAATTCTTGCGCTGTTTCTTGCGGCCATTGTCCTTTTGACGGTTGTCATGGTGTGGAAGGAGAACCCCGGGGCAGAAGCGGAACGCGGGATGCGTCCCGAATCCAAAGAGGATTATATCAGGAGGAAGCTGGACCATTGGACGCCGATGGTGCCCTGAGCCTGCCAATGATAGAAGCAGCCCGCCCGGCGCGCCGGCCAGAAGGCGGGTTGCTCCCCGTTGGATCGGCATGACTTCGGCGTTCATACGCGCGCGCGTTGGACCGGCAGCCCGGGCACGTCCACCTTCACGCGGAACAGGCCGCCCGCCAGCGGCTGCTTCCCGGTGTTCTGCCCGCTGCCGCCGCCCGCCGTCGTAATGTACAGCTCGTCGAAATGCTCCCCGCCGAACGCGCAGGAGGTCACATTTTCGACCGGGATCGGCACCGACGCCAGCTTCCTGCCCGTCACGGGATCCCACCGTCCGGCCTGCCGGCCGCCCCAATGGCCGATCCACAGCTTGCCTTCCGCGTCGATGCACATGCCGTCGGGATCGCCCGGCTCGTCCGCCGGATATTCGATGGCGACCCGCCGGTTCGCGATCGCGCCGGTCTCCGGATCGAAGTCGAACGCCCAGACGATCCGCTCGCCCGTATCGATGTAGTACATCGTCCGCCCGTCCGCCGTCCAGGCCAGGCCGTTCGAGCAGATGACGTCCGTCAGTTTCCGCGTCAGCTTGCCGCCCGCCTCCAGCATGTACAGCGAGGCGTTCCGCGTCCATTTCGCGCTGATCGTGCCGGCCCAGAACCGGCCTTCGGGATCGCATTTGCCGTCGTTCACCCGGTTGTCCGCATCGGGCTCGTCCGTATGGACGATGAGTCCGGTCTGCTCCGTATCCGGATCGAACCGGTAGAAGCCGTCGGCCAGACCGAGAATCCACGAGCCGTCCTCGGCCGGCACAGCGCAGCCGATCTTCTGATCGAACCCGTGGACGGCAACGCGTCCGTCCCGCGGCCGGAAGCGCTGCAGCTTGCGCTCTTCGATATCGACCCAGAACAGCTCGCCGAGCCGCTCGTCCCACACCGGTCCTTCGCCGAGCCGGTTGCCGGCGGCAACGACACATTCCGCCTGATACGTCAACATTGCGCTCAACCCCATTTCCTGCTGGTGTATCTTCCCCCACAATAACAGAACGGGGCGGAAAGCGCCATTGTTCCGGCTGCGGATGCGGCCGGGACATTTGACGGTATTCAAACCGCGGGCGGATAAGGTAAAATGAAAAAGGTTATTGGATGGGCAATCGCGGCTTTTACCACAACAGACGGGAATCGGGTGCAGATGAGGATCGGATTTTTTGACTCGGGGCTGGGCGGACTGACCGTGCTTGCCGAATCGCTTCGCCGGCTTCCGGCCAAAGATTATCTGTACATGGCGGACACGCTGCACGTGCCGTACGGAACGAAGACGAAAGAGGACGTCAGGCGCTACGTTCTGGAAGCCGTCGAGACCATGGTCGGTCAGGGCATTGACGCACTGGTCGTTGCCTGCAACACGGCCACGAGCATCGCGATCAATGAGCTGCGGGAGATCTACAGCATGCCGATCGTCGGCATGGAGCCTGCCGTCAAGCCCGCGGTGGAGATGAACCGGGCGACGGGCAAGCGCGTGCTGGTGTGCGCGACGCCGCTGACGCTCTCCATGCCGAAGTATTACGCGCTGGTCTCCCGCGTGGACGAAAACGGCATCGTCGATTCGCTGCCGCTGCCCGAACTGGTCGACTATTGCGAGCGTCTCGTGTTTGACGGGGAAGAACTCGCGGCGTATTTCCGGCGGAAGCTGGAACCGTTCGATCTTGACCGGTACGGCATCATCGTGCTCGGGTGCACGCATTTTATCTATTACCGGGACGCGCTGCGGCGCGTGCTGCCGGAATCGATCGAGATCGTCGACGGCAACGCCGGCACGGTTCGGCGGCTGGCGGCGCTCCTGACCCGCTACGGCATCTCGGAGAATGACGGCAGCGGCGATGTGCGGCTCATGTGCACCGGCGGCGATCCGGCGTACATCCGGAAGATGGGCATCGCGCTCGACCGGGCCAGGACATTGTAATACAGGACATTGCAAAATTTGATGCGCGGCAACAGATGCCGGAGAGGAGAGACAAGTCATGGGCAACAATCGGGTGATCGGCGGCGGCGGATTTCATCACGTGGCGATTCGGGTGCACGATTTTGACGCGTCCGTGAAGTTTTACACCGAGGTGCTCGGGTTCACCGAGCGCGTGCGGTGGGGCGAAGGGAACGGGCGGGGCATCCTGCTCGATACCGGAGACGGCAATTACCTTGAAATCTTTGCGGGAGGCGCGCCCGGCCCGAAGCCGGAAGGGGCGTTCCTGCATCTGGCGCTTCGCACCGACAATGTCGACAAGGCGATTGAGGTTGCGCGCGCAGCCGGCATGGAAGTGACGGTCGAGCCGAAGGATGTCTCGCTCGGAACGGTGCCGGCGCGGATCGCGTTCTTCAAGGGGCCGGACGGCGAGATCATCGAGTTGTTCCAGGAATAAAAGAATGACAGAGAACCCCGCACGGCGGAGCGATGCGTTCCGTGTGCGGGGTTCTGTCATGCTTCAGGGCAGCAGGATGCGCTGACCGGGGAAGATGAGGTCGGGGTTCTCCAGTCGGTTCAGCTCGGCCAGCTTCTGCCAGGTGGTGCCGTATTTGCGGGCAATGGCCCAGAGCGTATCGCCCCGTTTCACGATGTACACGCGCTGCTCGGATGACGGCTGCTGCTGCGGCGCAGGCGCCGGCTGCGGAGCCGGTGCGGGCTGCTGCGGTGCAGGAGCGGGCTGTTGCGGTGCCGGCGCCGGTTGCTGCGGCGATGGCGCGCCTTCCGGAATCGTGCCGGGAGCTACGGCAGGCTCAACGCGGATGCGTCCTTCCGCCTTGGGCGCGACTTCGCCCTCTGCCTGCAAGTAGCGGATGACCGCTTCCTCCAGCGAAGCGAAATCACCGGTCACCGGCTGTTCCGCTAACATGGCATACTGATCGCCGCCGGCGGCGAGGAAATCGTTCGTCGCCAGCGTGTACACCGCCTGAAGGTTGAGCGGTTTGCCGCCCACCCGGACGTCGTAAACCCGCTCTCCCGCCGGTTTGCCGGGATCGATTTTGAATGTCATCCCGGCGACGTGCGGGAACCCGCCCAGCGGTTCGGGGTACGCGGACACGCCGTGTTCAAGCGCCGCCAGCAGCTGGACTCCGGTGACCTCCTTCGTCTGGATGTAGTTGCCGAACGGCAGCACGGTGATCACTTGACCCTTCGTGATGTCTCCGGCCGGGATGGACGCACGGATGCCGCCGCCGTTCGTCAGCGCAACGTCCGCGCCGGTCTCGAACAGCATGGCGTCGGCGATCAGATTGCCGAGATTCGTCTCACCCGCCCGCACATGCTCGCGCTCGCCGTCGAGATCGACGAGGCTCTTGCCGACGATCTCGGACAGCAGGGGCTCCTGATTCGCCTTCACTTCTTCAATCACGGCGAGCACGCCCGGGTCCGGTTCGATGCCGGTTGTCTCTTCGGCCGGGATGAGCCGGGCATTCCGCGCTTTCACGCCCGCCGGTCCGACGGTCAGTTCGACGACGCCGACATGCTCGCCGTATTCCCCGGCCTGCACGATCAGCGTGCCGCCGGCCTCCAGGCCTTCGGGCAGCGCCGTGTGGCTGTGTCCGTCGACAATGAGATCAATGCCCGGCACTTCTTCGGCAAGTTTCCGGCTGGTGTCGGTGCTCGCTTCGTCCAGGCCGAGATGGGCCAGTGCAATGACGGCATCCGCCTTGCCCTCAAGCTCCGCGACGACCCGTTTCGCTTCCTCGACCGGATCGGCGAAGGTCAGCCCCGCGACATTGTCCGGGTGCGTCTTGTAGGTCGTCTCGGGCGTCGCGAGCCCGAAGACGGCGACCCGCACGCCGCCGGCATCCAGCACGACGTACGGCTCGAGCAGCCTCGTCCCGTCCGGCTTGTATACGTTGGCCGCGAGCATCGGGAATGACGCTTCGCCGGCCAGTTCGAGCAGCCGGCCGTAACCGTAGTTGTAATCGTGATTGCCCGTCGCCATCGCGTCGAAGCCGACGGCGTTCATCATGCGGACGATGCTGCCGCCGCGCTCCAGATTCGCGATCGTCTGCCCGTGCAGCGAATCGCCCGCATCGAGCAGCAGCGTGTTCGGGTTCTCGGCTTTCAGTTGCTTCACGAAAGCGGCCAGCTTCGCATAGCCGATGTTCGCATCCGTCTGCTCAACCCGGGAATGGACATCGTTCACGTGGACGATCGTGATCGTCGTCTCCCCTTGGGCGGCGCTTGCCGCCGCAGGCAAGGCCAGCAGACTCAGGATCAGGAATGCCAGCAGCATGCGCCCGGCCTGTCTCAGCCGCTCCATCATCCGATTCCTCCTCGAAAAAGTAGTCCCCGATTTCAATAATACAGGCAAATTGTCATCGCTATAATAAATAGAAATCAAAAATGCATAAATTGGATCCGCTTTCCGTGAACTTGCGGCCGGTCCGATTCGTCTATACGGTTAGCGGAACGGATCGGGGAGGAGAGCGGCATGCGGGAGGGACGTGCGCGGCCCGGCGGTCGGAACGGAACGGAGCTGGGTTTGGTGCTGGCGGGACTCGTCCTGCTCCATGGCATCGCCGGCATCATCAGCCTGTTTGGCGCGGAAGCGGGAGCGGACATCATCCTCCAGATGTTCGGGCTTGCCGCGGTCCGTTCGACAATTGCGGCGGATGCCGAAAGCGCCTCGGACACGGCGGCGGATATCGCCTTGACCGAAGGCGGATCGGGACACGCGGCGGCCGAGGGCGGCGGCTTGGCGGCTGACGGGACGCCTCTGGCCGGAAATCGGCCGGCACCCGCCGGGAGCACGGCAACGGAACAGCCGCCGGAATCGATCGTGCAGCCGCCGGGTCCGTCGGAATCGGAATCGGCTTCGCAAAGGCGGGAAGCGCCCGTACCGGCCAAACGGGCCGCGCTGACTTTCGACGACGGCCCTGACAGGAAATATACGCCAATGGTCCTTGACATCTTGTCGCAATACGGCGTTACTGCTACATTTTTTGTCGTCGGCACTCAGGCCGAGCGTTATCCCGAAGTGCTGGCGCGCATCCGGGACGAGGGACACGAGATCGGCAGCCACGGCTACGCCCATGCGGACATGGGCAAGATGACGGCCGCCGACATCACCGAAGATCTGCGCCTCGCGGACGAGGCGCTGCGGGAAGCGGCGGGCATCGTCCCCGCGCTGTTCCGGCCTCCCTACGGATCGGTATCGGATGAACTCAAAGCCGCGCTGTCGGATTCGGGCAAGAAGCTCGTCCGCTGGAATGTCGATCCCCGCGACTGGGACGGCACACCGGCCGCCGAAATCGCATCCCATGTGCTGGAACACGCGAAAGACGGCGCGATCATTCTGCTGCACAGTTTCGGCGGCAAGAACGCCGATCTCAGCGGAACGATCGAGGCGCTGCCGGAGATCATCGAAGGGCTGCTGGCACAGGGGTATGAGCTGACGACCGTATCCGGATTGGAGCGTGACAGCAAGTGAATGGACGTATTTTTTCGGCTCCCCTATGGCAATCGGTGATGAATTCCTGGATAATGGAAACGGGTGCTTCAAGCGCCGCCGTGCCGCAGGATGCGGCCGCGGTGCCGGACGCCGATTGTATCGGGACTAGAGGTGGCGAAGTGCAATCCGATACGGGTTTCGAATACTTGCGGTTCATCGGCGAGCAAGCCGACCGCAAGGCATTGTTGACCGAACTGATGAATGCATATGGCAAAGACGTCTGGAACTTCGCCTACAGCATGACGCGGAAATGGGACCAGGCGGACGACATCGCGCAGGAAGTGTTCCTGAAGGCTTACCGGAATCTGCATACATTCCGCAGCCAGGCGTCCGTGAAGACATGGCTGCTTGCCATTACCCGCAACATGGTGCTCGATTACCGGAAGCAGGCGTTCTTCCGCCGGGTGGTGCTGGTGGACGCGTTCAGGGAGGACGGAGCCTCTTCATCCGCCGAGCGGGAAGTCATCGAGTCGCTGGCGGTGAACGACATGTGGAAGCAGGTGCTCGAACTTCCGTACAAATACCGTGAGGTCGTCATTCTGTACGCGCATTATCAACTTTCGATGAAAGAAATCGCGGAAATGCTGGGCGTAAGCGAAGGGACGGTCAAGTCGAGGCTGTTCCATGCAAGGCGGAAACTGGCGGCGAGAGGAGGCGGTCGCGGTGATTCCGAC
This sequence comes from Thermobacillus xylanilyticus, assembly GCF_907165215.1. Classification (GTDB taxonomy): domain Bacteria; phylum Bacillota; class Bacilli; order Paenibacillales; family Paenibacillaceae; genus Thermobacillus; species Thermobacillus xylanilyticus. Next base: position 59,545 of record NZ_CAJRAY010000049.1, read on the forward strand.
AGATGACGAGCTGAAGCGCGAACTGGCCCATGGACCGCTCAAGCGCAGCGGTTTCGACGAACGGCTGCGCAGACGGATCGAAGAGCGGCTGGACGAGAACCCGGTCCGCCGTCCTTTCCGGCCGTTCCGGCTGGCCGGCATGGGCATGGGCGTATGCCTCGTGATTGCCGCGGTCGTGCTGCTGATCCGGCTCCATCCGGTGAACACCGGCGGCACGCAACAGCAGTTGGCCGATTCGTCCGGATCGGATACGGTTGCCGGCTCAGCGGCGGCTGTGGCCGATGCGGAGGAGACGCCGCGCCGTTCGGTGCTGCTCCTCGGGCTCAGGCAGGATACGGACGGAGAGGCGAGCGCCTACCGGACGCTGCTCGTCTCGGGCGGGCCCGACGCGTCCGATTGGTCGGCGGCGGATGGAGACGGCATCATCATGCCGTACCGCACCGATTTCTGGCGGCTGGATGTGCAGGAAATCCAGGGCAACAACGGCACGTTTCGGCTGGTCGGAGCCTACAACGCTTCGCGCGGAGATACGGGGACACTGCCGCCGGTTCGGGCGGGAGGCGGGGGCATCGGTCCGATTGAGGAGCGCATCCTGTTCGCGGGCAACCGCTACGTCGGCATCGCCCGTCTGACGTCGGGCGAGTGGACGTATCGGATGATGGATATAGCCGATCTTTCCCAGCCCCGGAATGTCAGATTGATTGCATCCGACGCCGAGCGGCATATGGTTCCGGCCGTACAGACGGACGGCAGGCTCGGCGTAGCCGAGACCGATATGCCGGAACGTCTGGGCGGCATCGACGAATGGACGCTCGCGCGCAAGGCGGGCCGCTGGATCGCGGTCGGGCGCGATGAAGGCGCCGGCAAACGGATGGAAAATACCATCCCGCGGGAACTGCCCTATGCCATCGGCTCCGTGATCGTCGCCCACAACGAACTGGCATTGTATTGGGATGACATCCGCGCCGTGCAGCCCGCCGCCGTCGATGCCGTGACGTCCCCGGCGCGCAATATGGCGGTCATCCTGACAGACCGGAAGATCGTCATCTACAGCATGAAGAACGGCAAACTGGATCGGGAAATGCTGGACATGGAGCTGAAGCCCGGCGAGACGGTCATCATGGCCGAGTGGGCGACGCACGTCGATTATGTGGACGAATGGATTCGCAGAGTCAGCGAATTGTTTGGCGAGGCTCCGGCCAGCCGGGCGCTGCCGTGATGCGGAAATGAAGAAGGGATCCCCTGCGCGGGGATCCCTTGCTTGTTCATCGGCCGAGCGAGCTCAGCCAGACCGTCATCGCGCGGGCGTCGCGCTCCGCGCCGACGGATTGCAGCAAGGAGGCGGCCTCCGGCGATTCGGCGGCCGGTTCGCCGTTCAGGGAGGCGATCCGGATTTTGCTGCGCTTCGTCATTTGCATGATCGTGCGGAACGCGCGGCGCATCGTGTCCGCCAGCGCATCTTCGCCGATGTCTTCCGGCGCCCGCATCGTGGATACGCTCCTCCCGTATCCTTCGATCCACAGCAGCCATTCCCCGCCGCGCAGCACGAGGAAGTTGCCGCTGCGGCGCGCGAAGGCGGCGCCCGGGCGCTGCGGCCACGGCGCAAGCAGGCCGAACGGACTTGCGGGATCGGACGCGGCCAGCACCGTCACGTCGTCTTCGGCCCCGGCTTCGACGGGCGGACGGCGAAGCGAAGCGACCCGTTCACGGGAGACGAATTGCATTGTCTGCACGCCGCGGACGAACATGCCGCGCGTGACGATGCCCATGGTCTCCAACTGCCGGAGAACGGGCAGCAGCACATCCCACCCGAAGGGCGACCAGTGGTCGGCCGTTTCTTTCGCGAGCACGCCGAACCCGTCGAGCAGATGGCGCGTCCAGGCCATGACGGACGTCTCTTGCGGCACATCGGCTTGCGGCGCATCCGCATCCTGCAGCAGATCGGAGAGCGCATACCAGCGGCCCTGTCCGGAGCCGGTCCGGGGCAGTCCGCGGGCAGCGCCTGTCTGCGCGGTCTTCGCCGTTTTTGCCGGCTTCGCCGTCAATGCGAGACGCAGCGGGGCGAACTGATCGTTCGACACATGCCCGTCCCGGACGAGATCCAGCAGATCGGACAGCAGCTCGGACGGCAGCCGGTCGAACTCCCGGGCCAGCTTCGTCAGGAAGGCGGCGCCGCCATCCCGGAGCCGATCGAGCAGTTCCGGGTGCTTGACCGGCCGGCCGGCGCTTTCCCGCAGAACCGGAACGTAGAGTTCCCGTGATTCGGCAAGGAAGAACGCGACCTGGACCTGGTCGGCGCCGGATTCCCTGCGCGCCGTCCAGATGACTTCCCCGCTTGCACAGAGCGCGTCGAGCAGTTCGCCGCGGTAAGCGGTCAGCCGGGAGGGGAAGATGACGGTCTCCCACAGTTCGAGCGGCAGGAACAGCCCCTGCAGCCGGCCGATCACCGCCAGCAGGCCGCTCTCGCCGGCGAGCCGCGCGCCCGGCAGCGCGTACTGGAGCGCGGCAGCCTCCAGCAGCCACCTTTCCGGCTCGAGCGGCTCGGCCTCCCTGCGCGCTTCCCGCACGGAACGGCGGAGGATGCGGGAGGCGATCCGGCTGCTCATCCATGCCTCGCCTTCATCATCGCCCGCGATCGGCGACGGTTCGATCCGCTCCTGCAGCAGCAGCTCGTCGATGACGGCGCGCGCCTGCACCGGCGACAGCTGCGGATAGCGGCCGATCAGATCCGCCATCGTGAAGGAGAGCACCTGCTCCGTCCAGCGCCCGGCCACGAAGGCGACGGATGCGGGAGTCGCGGGAAACTCGCGGTACAGGTCGCGTTCGTCCGCGCAGATCCAGCGCACAATGCCGCCGAATTCCAGCGGCGCAATCCGGCCATCCCGTTCGAGCGCCCGGAGCCACTCCGCCGTCCGGCCGCCGGCCCAAGCGGCCAGCTCGTCGGCCGAGCTGTCGCCCCGCCGCTTGAGCAGCGCGTACAGCCCGTCCGGGTCCGCGGGCGGACCGCCCGGCCCCGGTTCGGCGAGCCGCCGCCGCTCTTCCTCGATCGCTTCCGGCCGCACGGCGCGGCGCAGCGCTTCCTCGCCGAACAGTTCGCCCGCAAGCCGCTTGTTGATTTCGATGAGCTGCAACTGCAAATCGCCGCTGAGCTGGTCGCCTTCGTACAATTGCTTCATCGCGTAATCGGACACGAATGCCGACGCCAGCGGCGAAGGATGCGCGGTCTCGCGCATGACGATGCGGATGGTGCCGTCGGCGAGGGAGCGCAGCGCATCCAGAAGGTTCGGGAGGTCCAGCTCGTCGTGAAGCGTGCAGCGCATCGCTTCGTGCAGATAGGGGAACTGCTCGGCATACGGCAGCGCCTCCCGGAGCAGTTCTTCGCTGCGGATGCGTTTCTGCCACATCGGCGTGCGCCGGAAGCTGCGCTGCAAGAGCAGCGACGTCTCCGCAATGCGCCGGAACGAGACGGCGAAGAGGGGGGAGCCGGCAATGGCTTCCCTCAGCAGCCGCTCCACATTGTCGGGCGTCACTTGCCGCACGGCGTCAAGCCAGGCCGGTCCCCATTCCGGCAGCACAAGCTCGATTCCGCCGTCCCGGGCATGGGCGTACACCTGCTGCCGCATCGCTTGTTCCAGCACATGCCGGATCGCCAGCAGCCAGGTGCGGTTGACGCGCTTGCCCCAGTGGTTGTGCATGACGACGTGCCAGCGCCCCGTCACGTCGCGGTAATACTCGACGAGCAGCCGCTTGTCGGTCGGCACGCCGCCGTGCGCGTGCTGGGAGCGGACGAGCGCCGCAAGGCCGGATGCCGCCCCGCCGTCCAGATGGAAGCTGCGGGACAGCCAGTCGATGGTCTCCGCATCGGCGGCCGCCTGGCCGCCCGTCCCGGAACCATCATCCGGCCCGCCGAAGTCCGCCGCCTGACCCTCCGAAGGGTTGACGGCTTCACGCGCTGCCGCTCCATCGACATGTTCCGCCGTTTCGACAGCGCTCCCCGCCGCTCCACCGCCAGCCGTCAGCCGCCGTTCAAGTTCGGCCCACAGCCGGCCGACGGCCTGTCCCAGCTCGTAGGAACGCCCGGGGCCCTCGTTCCGCCAGAACGGGATTTCGCTGTACCGGTTGCCCGCTTCCACCGCATAGACCCGGTCCTGCCGGATGCTCTGGATACGCCACGAGCTGGTGCCCAGCTGGAAGACGTCGCCGACCCGGCTCTCCTCGATATACTCTTCGTCCAGCTCGCCGAGGCGGACGCGGGTCTCCGCATGGTGGACCGGGTAGCCGGAACTCTGCGGAATCGTGCCCGCGCCGGTCAGCGCGGCCATGGCGCTGCTTCCCCGCCGGGAGATGCGGCCGGTCAGGCTGTCGTATTCGATCAGCGGCCGCACGAACGGATATCGTCCGCCGAGCACGAGCAGCGCGGCGTGCAGCCGCTCCGGCGGGAACGACCGGAAGCTGTCGCTGCGGATGATGAGCCGATGCAGCTCGTTCACGGCGAGCGCGTCCGGCGATGCGGCCGCCATCGCGACGACGTGCTGCGACAGCACGTCAAGCGGATCCCGGGGCGGCTCGATCGGCTCGATGTCGCGCTCGATGATCCGCCGGGTAAGCACGGCGATCTCGGGCAGCTGTTCGCGGGTGCGCGCGACGATCGCCCCGCGGCTTACACCGCCGACGGCATGGCCCGCCCTGCCGAACCGCTGGATGCCGGCCGCCGCGGAGAGCGGCGAATCGAGCTGGATCACGAGGTCGACATGACCGACGTCGATGCCCAGCTCCAGCGACGAGGTGGCGACGATGACGCGCAGATCGCCCGATTTCAGCCGCTTCTCGATCTCCAGCCGGCGCTCGCGGCTGACGCTGCCGTGATGCGACATCGACATCTCGAACCCGGCATGGTCGTTCAGGTGAAGCGTCAGCCGTTCGGCCAGCCGCCGGCTGTTCACGAAGATGATGACGGATCGGGCGCCTTCCATCAGCTGCATCAGGCGCTCGACGATCGGCTTCCAGACGAGTTCAATCTTCCGGCTGCCCGGCGGCTGCCCGGGAAGCGTCACCGTCAGCTCGATCTTCCGCTCCATCCGGCTCTCCACGATCTTGACGGGCCGCGGCCGGTATCCGTACGGGTGCGCAAATTCTTCGGCCGCGCCCGCATCAGCCGGCGCGGCGGACCGGCCGCCGTCTCCCGGCACGGGCAGCGCCTCCCGGGGCTCTTCCCAGCCGGCGAGGAAGCGGGCGACGCGCGCAAGCGGCTTCTGCGTCGCCGACACGCCGATCCGCTGGATCCGCGCCGGGCAGAGGTCAGCGAGCCGTTCGAGCGTCAGCGACAGATGCGCGCCGCGCTTGTCCGCGGCCAGATCGTGGATCTCGTCGACGATCACTTTCTCCGTCGTCCGCAGCATCCGCCGGCCCTTCTCCGACAGAAGCAGGATATACAGCGACTCCGGCGTCGTCACGAGCACGTCCGGCGGCCGCCGCAGCATCGCGGCGCGCTGCGCCCCGGTCGTGTCGCCGGTGCGGACGGCCGCGCGCAGGCCGGGCCAGGGTTGTCCGGATTCCGCGGCCAGCCGGTCGATCGCCTCGGCGAATTCGGCAATGTGGTGATGAATGTCATTGTTCAGGGCTTTCAGCGGCGTGATATAGACGACTTTCACGCCGGAACCGGCGCCCGGCCCGGTCTTCGTCCGGATGCAATGATCGAGGCAGGGCAGGAGCGCCGCCAGCGTCTTCCCGGAACCGGTCGGCGCGGCGATCAGCGCGTGATGTCCCGTGCGGATGGCGTCCCAAGCCTCCCGCTGCACGGGAGTCGGTTCTCCGAAGGAACGGATGAACCATTGCGCGAGAACCGGATGGAACCCCTCCAGCTCCGGCGGCAGCGGCTGCCCGCCGAAATCCGTCATGCCCTTCGCCTCCTTGCATCGTTGCAGGAAAAACATTCCGTATTCCCAGCATAACCAATCCGGCATTCGCACACAATCCGGCGTGTCGGGCAAAACGCAAGAACCCGCCGGGCTCTCGGGGAGACCCTGCGGGTTCTGATGCTTGCCGGACCGTTCCGCCCGGTTTACGGTTAAGCTTCCGTACCTTCCGCCGCGCCTGCGGCTTTCTCTGCTTGCTCCTGCACAGCCGGCTGCTCGATGGCGATCTTCTCGTAGGCGCTGTCGCTCAGGATGCGGCGCGCGGTGACATACCGCTTCGCGTAATACTTGTCCGACAGCGCGGTAATAACGACGCCTTTCGACGTGGAGGCGTGGGCGAACTTGCCGTCGCCGACATAGATGCCGACGTGGGAGATGCCGTTGCCGCTCGTGTTGAAGAAGACGAGATCGCCTTCGCGGAGATCTTCCTTCGCGATCTTTTCGCCTTTTTCTGCCATGGCGGAGGAACTGTGCGGCAGTTCGATGCCGAACTTCGCAAATACATAAGCGGTAAAACCGGAACAATCAAATCCTTTGGTCGTGGTGCCGCCGTACTTGTACGGAGTGCCGAGCAGTTCATCGATTACTGCGTCCATCTTCGATCCGGCAGAGGCGCCAGCCGTCGTGAAAGCAAATACAATGGCAAGCAGCGCTGTGACGGATACCGCCAGTCGTTTCACGTATGCGAGAACTCCTTCCGATGCCTGCGAGGTTAGCTGTGGGGTTCGGTCGAAGGCTCCCTGGGACTCTTCCGGCGCATGCCGCCCGGCAGCGCAGAGTCCGTTCACCCGGATTGGTTCCCCCGCTTCCCGTTCGACGGGAATTCGGCATTTTTCACAACGGTCCTACGAATTCGCTTTCCGCTCGTGAAATCCTTCCAAATTAAAATGAGAATCCTCTCATAAAAACACGAAAATTCTCTCATAAAACACCAACCCCCCCACATAAAAAGGCGAATTTTTCTCATGAAAAGGTGAATGGAAAAAGAAAAAGCCGACATGTCCGGGCTAGTGTCCGGATATGTCGGCTTCGGTTTGCGGCGGGCCGCTGCGGGGCCGGACCGGCAGTCAAGCGGCCGGCTGCCGTTTCGATTGCCACGCTTCATATTGCGCGGCGAAGGTCCATACTTTGAACCAGGTGCGGAAAAATTGCTGGGCCTGGTGCAGAATGAGCGCGAACAGCCCGGCCCAGATCATCGACACGGCGGTGGAGACGAGACCGGTCGCGGCGCCGATCGCCCATACCGTGAGCGCCGCGGCGGCGGCCATCGGCAGGCTGCGGATCGTGACGGACAGCGACGGCAGCATCCCGTCACCCGCCGCCGCTCCGAACTGCATGCCGAGCGAGACCAGGCGGATGAGCAGGCACCACCCCAGCCAGGCGGCCGCGGCGGGCAGCACCGCCCACAGCAGGTCGCCCCATCCGGCGCTGTCGAAGAACGCGCGGCGCGCAAGCGGCAGCAGCCAGGCGAGCGGCGCGAGGATCAGGGCGAGTTCGGCGGCGTAGATGAGGGCGATGCGCTTCCAGGCGGCCCGGATGCCGGCGAAAAACGTGGTGCCGCGCTCCTTCGTCGCATGCTGCAGCGAGTGGAACAGTCCGGCGTTGATGAACGGCGTGAGCAGCATGCGGACGGCGAGCAGACCGGCCAGCGCCAGGCCGTAGGGAACGAGCAGATCGGTCTTCATGATCCGGAACTGCGCTTCGACAAGGAAGAGCTCCACGGCCCCCTTGGCGGCCAATGGATCCGGGTACCGCTTCAGGAGCGGGACCAGCACGCCGTCGATCGCCCGGTAGAGGAAGAATCCCCACAGAAACTGATAGACGAACAGGAGGACGATGATGCCGGCGTGCCGCACGGTGCGGTTCCATCCGTTGATCACATAGGTTTTCATGGCGGTCCTCCTCCCATTACCATCCGAACCGGGCGATGATCGTTTCCAGCAGCTTCGCGGCGCCGAGATTCCAGCGATTCCGTGTCGTCCGCGACAGCTCGGCTTTCATGAAGTTGTTGTACAGCCGGTTGTCGAGCAGGTTCGTCCGGTTCGGGTCCGCCGCCGCCCAGACGACCGGATGCGGACGGGTGACCCGGATCTCGGTCCTGGCGCTGTCGCTGTCCCAGACATGCGTCGAGACCGACCCGTCGGCGAACTGCAGCAAGACGGCGATGGGGCCGGTATAGGCGCCGGTGCGGGACAGGGTGACGACCGATTCATATTGCCGCGATCCGTTCGATTCCGAAGGCGCAGTCCGGACCGATTCGATCGCCACGTCGGCCGCCTCTCCACCGTACACGAACGCGCCGAAGTAGTCGTCCCAGTCGGTGCCGGTCACTTTTTCGACGATGCGCTGGAAGTCGCGGGATGACGGGTGCTTGAACTTGTAGGTCTGGAAATACGTCCGCATGATGGCGCGCATTTTCCGTTCTCCCGCCCTCCGTTCGATGCCGAGCAGCACCAGTTTCGCCCGGAGATAGACGTTCTCGGCGTAATGCTCGTGGCTGCGGTATTTCCAGGAGAGCTGGTCCAGCGGCGCCGGATCGGTCAGGTATACCGCCTCGACCGGCAAGTTTGGCGAGATGCCGTAGATGGCGTCCATCACCTTGTCCTCGGCGTAGGAGGTGAACCCTTCGTCCAGCCAGGCTTCTTCGAACTCGTTCGTGGCGACCATGCCGTACCAGTATTGGTGGCCGACCTCGTGCACGACGGTCCGTTCCAGCTCGAAGCCCGGGTTTTCTTCCTCGGCGGACGCCGCGGTGATCAGCGTCGGATATTCCATGCCGCCCGCGCCGCCCGCGCCCTTCGGCGGCACGACGATGGACAGGGTGGAGTAGGGATAGGCGCCGTACCATTCCGCGTATTTCGCCAGGGACGATTTGGCGGCGTGCATGTAGCGCTCCCGCAGATGGGCGTGCAGCGGATCGAGGTACAGCTTGATCCGTACGCCGGGGATGCCTTTCGCGGAATACGATTCCTCGCTGTAGATGAAATCCGGCGAAGCCGCCCAGGCGAAATCGTGCACGTCGTCGGCGTAATAATGGTACGTTTTCATGCCGTTTTCGATCTTCGGCGTCTCCGCGAGGAACCCGGTGGCCGCCGTCTTGTAGTTCTCCGGCACGCGGATCTTGACGCTGAAAATGCCGAAGTCGCTGTAGAACTCGGAATTGCCGTGATACTGGTGCGCGTTCCAGCCTTCCTGCTTCCGGCCGCGCGTCCCCTTCGTCTCGTAGACGGCGATCTTCGGAAACCATTGGCCGGCCATGACGAAATCGCCGGCATAGCCCATGCGGGCGAACACGCGCGGCAGCTTCACGTCGAACTGCATGCGCAGCGTCACGCTGCCGCCGGGCGGCACCGGCTGCGACAGGCGCAATCTTGCCAGCGTCCGGTCGTTCGGGTTGCCGTCGTCCGGGCTGACGTACTGCAGCCGGGGCAGCAGGTTCTCGCCGTCCTCGGCGATGATGGAGCGGAGCGTGATGCCGCCGACGCTCTCCGGCACCGCCCGGTCGTTCCGGAGCCGGCCGCCGGACTCGCGCATGAACGTGGTCTGCGGGCTCTCGAAGGCGTTCGGATACAGGTGAAAATAAAGTTCGGATACCGTTTTCGCGCCGGGGTTGGTCCATGTGACGGTCTGCTCGCCATGCAGCGTCTTCGCCTCGGCGTCCAGCCGGACGTCGATGTGATACTCGACGACGCGCCTCGCGAGCGCGGCCGGCTTCGGTCTCTGCACCGTCTCCGGAGCGGAAGCCGAAGGCGGCGCGGCCGCTGCCCCGGGAGCCGGCTTCGCAGTCTTGGGATCGCCGGATGAGATGGCCGACGCGTACGTATATTGGGAGAGCCAGGCGGTGCGGAACTCTTGTCCGAACAAAGCGAGCGCGAGCACGGCAGCCGCCGCGATCAGGGCGATTCGGGTGCGGGCGTTGAGCTGCATGGACCGATTACCTCCCGTTGACAAGCATCTACGGCATGTATATGTTGGCTACGGGCGGATTATTAGCTAAAATGATTGACAAACCCAGCAAGGAAGGCGGGGACATTTTTCGTGGAACAGCAAGACAGCGGTTCGCAGAAGAAGCGCACGCTGGCGTTCAATGTCGTCAGCACGCAGACGCATAAAGGATTCGGCGCGGGGAGCATCAATCTGAACGATGTGTCCTCCGTCATCATCGACGGCGGCGAAGCCTATATCGACATCGGCGCCATGCATGCGAAGAGCAGGGTGGAACGCGGCATCAAGTTCAGCCCGAACAAGGAAGATGTGCCGAACGGCCGGAAGGTGTGGGTCGTCTGGGTCGCGGTCGACCGGAGCGGTGAGGGAGCGTACTACGCGGGCGCGACCGCCTGCGAGATGCTGATCGATTCGGAAGCGCGGCGCGGGTGGAAGATTCTCGCCGACCACGTGAACCGGCTGGATTACGCGATCAAGCGCAGGTTCATGCTGGACGAATTGTCGGCGGAGGAGAAAAAGGCGCTGAAAGATCTGCTGATCCGCCACAACGCGGAATGGTGGGAGCGTTCGCCGGAGGAGCTCAAGCAGGCGCTGGATGTGTGACTGGCAGCGGTGTCGTTTCGGACAGGGTGCATTATTGCACGATATTGAAAGGAGGTCGACCGGGGCAACAGTACCCGGTCGGCCTCTTCTTATTTGTCCTTCTCGAACAGCACGATCAGTGACGGCAGCAGGAATCCCCGGATGAGGAACGTGTCGAGCAGAATGCCCACGGCGGTAATGAAGCCGAAGACGGAAAGCACCTGCACCGGCTGCGTCATCAGGACGGCGAATGTCGCCGCCAGAATGAGGCCGGCCGAGGAGATGACGCCGCCGGTCTTCGCAACGGCGATTTCCACCGCCTTCCGCACCGGATGGCGCCGCCGTTCCTCCTGGAACCGCGACACGAGGATGATGTTGTAGTCGATCCCGAGCGCCACCAGGAAGACGAAGGCGTACACCGGGATCCGCGTGCTGTACGTGTCGATGCCGAACTAGAGGTCGGTCAGGAACAGGCCGAGCCCGAGCGCGGACACGTACGAGATCAGGATCGTCGCCCGGCGCCAGCCCGCCGAGCAGCAGCGTGACGGCAAGCCACACGCCGAGCGTAATCCGCATCCCCCTCTTCGTGGACACGAAGTCCGTTATGCGAAGCAGCAACGATTTCATGTACGGGCCCTCCTGCTTCCGTAATCGGGATGGCTTGATTAAAGTGACAAATGTGTCACTTTGGGTAAAAAAGAATGCAAAGCGCAACTTCGCTTGCCATTCTCTTATTATGGCCTTGTGCAGCATCGCTGTCAATCAGGCCATGATGCCGTGCCGGATGATGTCCTCGATGGCCGCCACCCATTCCTCATACGGAATGCCCGAATGATTGGGGATCATGATGGACTGAAAAATGAAGCCGAGCACCAGCCCGTCGGGCAGATGGGAACGCAGTTTTCCTTCCCGCCGTCCCTGCCCGACGAACGAGCCGAGGCGCGCGTACATGTCCAGATGAAGCTGGTCCAGCCGCGCAAGGTTCGCCTTCACTTTCGCGTTTCCGGACCTCGGAATCTGCTGGACGCTGCTGATCAGCTGGTGGATCGTCCTCCGCTTGAAGATGAGATCGAGCAGATACCGGAACCGGGATTCAAAGTCCGGACAGTTGTCGATCTCCCGCAATTCGGCCAGAAAACGGTCCATCTCGTGGATCATGAAATCGGAGATGAGCTCGTCCTTGTTGTCGTAGTACTTGTACAGCGCGCCTCTCGAGACTTGCAGACGTTCGGCCAGGATGCTGAAGGTGAAGCCTTCGTAGCCCTGCGCGAGCAGCACGTGCCCGGTTTCCCGGAACAGGTCGTCGGTCGTAAACTTGCGTTCCCTAGCGATGACAATCACCTCATTGTAGAGGTAAATTCGACAAGCTCCGGCGTATTCCTCCTTCCGGGCTATCCGAGCCACCAACGCTTCAGATCTTCCCACCAGGAGCGGCGGATTTCCTGGTCGGCCCGGGCGGAGTCCGGCTCTTCTTCGCCTGCTGCGTCATGCGCGTCGCAATACTCGACCGGCTCGGTGCCCGCGATGAACGTCTCCGGACGCCGCTGCGGACACGTCTCGCCCGCAAGTTTGCCGGTTTCGGGATCGATGTACACTGTCACGACGCCGTCCGGCATCGGAAACATCTTCGGCGGCACGCCGGCGAGCGCCCGCTCGATGAAGTCCGCAAAGATCGGCGCCGCACGGTGCGCCTCGGCCTGCGTGATCGTGCGCGCCTTGTCGTAGCCGACCCAGACGGCTGCCGACAGCTCCGGCGTGTAGCCGACGAGCCAGGCGTCGTAGGGAGTCGTGCCGGTCTTGCCGGCCACCGGGCGCTTGATGGCGGCCGACACGCGATGCGCCGTGCCGCCCGGCTCGAACACGCTCTCGAGCAGCCGCGTCATGACGTACGCATGCGCGGGCGACGCCGCCTGCACCGCCGACGGCTTCGCCTCATACAGCACGCGTCCCGAGCGATCCTCGATGCGCAGGATCGCGACCGGCTCGTGCCGGACGCCGCCGGCGGCCAGCGCGCCGAACGCGGACGCCATCTCGAACGGGCTGACGGGGAACGTGCCGAGCGCCAGCGAAGGCACCGGCTGCATCGGGCTGTCGATGCCGAAGCGGCGGGCCGTCGCCACGACGTTCTCCGGCCCGACCGCCATAATCGTGTGGACGGCATAGATATTGTCCGAACTTGCGATCGCCGTCCGCATGTCGATCTCGTCCATGACATAATGATCGTTATGGTTGCGCGGCTCGTACGTCTTGCGGCCTTCGTCGTACGTGAAGACGGTCGGTTCGCTCCGGAAGCGGGTGACCGGGGTCATGCCGTTCTCGAGCGCCGTCAGGTAGACGAACGGCTTGAAGGAGGACCCCGGCTGGCGCGTCGTCGCGAAGACGCGGTTGTATTGGTTCGTGTTGTAGTCGCGGCCGCCGACCATCGCCTTGATATGGCCGTTTCGCGGATCGATCGCGATGAGCGCCGCCTGCTGTTCGGAGCCCGCCGGAATGCCGTTCTTCACCGCTTCTTCGGCGGCTGCCTGGATGTCGGGGTCGAGCGTCGTGTAGATGCGGACGCCGCCTTCGGCAATCAGCCGCTCGTCGATGCCGAGCTGTTCGACGGCGACCATCCGGACGTAATCGCGGAAATACGGCGCGTATCCGTCGTCCGCATCCGATTCGAGCGGACGGAAGTTCAGCGGCTCGCGGAACGCGGCGTCGGCTTCCTCCCGCGTGATGACGCCCTGTTCCACCATGGCGTTCAGCACGAGGCGCTGCCGGTCCTTCGCGTTCTTCATGTCCCGGTAAGGCGAGTAATACCGCGGCCCCTTGGGCACGCCGGCCAGCATGGCGCTCTCCGCGAGCGACAGTTCGGAAGCGTGCTTGCCGAAGTAGCGCTCCGCGGCGGCTTCGACGCCGTAGGCGCCGTGGCCGTAGTAGATCTGGTTCAGATACATCGTCAAAATTTCCGTCTTGTCGTATTTCATTTCAAGCTGCGCCGCGTAAACGGCTTCCTGCAGTTTCCGGGACCAGGTCCGCTCGTGGGACAGCCAGAGGTTGCGCGCCAGCTGCTGCGTCAGCGTGCTCGCGCCCTGCTTCGCCGACAGGCTGCGCAGGTTGACGAGGGCCGCGCGGGCAAGTCCGCGCAGATCGATGCCGTGATGCTCGAAGAAGCGGCGGTCTTCGATGGCGAGCGTCGCCTGCACGAGGTACGGCGAAATTTCCGACAGTTCGACGGAATGCCGGTATCCGCCGGCGTGAAGCGTGTCGATGACGCCTCCCCGGCTGTCGTAGATATACGAAGTCTGGCTGATGAATGCGGCGGGCAGCGACTGCGTGCTCAGCCAGATCCAGCCGGCGATCAGCCCGCCGGCGGCGAGCAGCAGGAGGAAGGCGAAGACCGCGGCCCAGACGCGGAGGCGGGCACGCCGGATCACGCGCCGCTCGGCCCGGAGCAGCCGTTTCTTCTGTTTCTCGCGCTCTTCCGCGGTCTGCGGGCGGTTGTTCGACTGATCCGCCATGTTCGCCACCGTCCTTTCCGCTCGCAATCTTTCATGTTCCTTAGTATGGAAATCGAAAGACGGCGTTATTCATGCGGGTTTGGAGGCGGTCGGCATTCCCGGAAGAAAAAACATTTTGAAGCGGGGCGGGGAGCATGTTGCTTTTTCCCATTGAAACTCTATAATACAGGTTGAAATCCTACAGGAAGAAGGGATCGTCCTCGTGACGGAGATATGGTTTACGGAGAAACAGACTGACCATTACGGCATCACGATGAAGCTGAAGGAAACGTATGTCCGCGAACAGACGGACTTCCAGGATCTCGCCATGGTGGAGACCGAGGAATGGGGCACGATGCTGCTCCTCGACGGCATGGTGATGACCACGGACAAAGACGAGTTCGTGTACCACGAAATGGTGGCGCACCCGGCGCTGTTCACGCATCCGAATCCGGAGCATGTGCTGGTGGTCGGCGGAGGCGACGGCGGCGTCATCCGCGAAATTCTGAAACATCCGAAAGTGAAGCGGGCCGTTCTGGTCGACATTGACGGCAAGGTAATCGAGTATTCGAAGCGTTACCTGCCGCAAATCGCGTCCGGGCTGGACGATCCCCGCGTCGAGGTGATCGTGAACGACGGATTCATGCACATCCACGATCACAAGAACACGTACGACGTCATCATGGTCGATTCGACCGAGCCGGTCGGGCCGGCGGTGCAGCTCTTCACGCGCGGGTTCTACCAGGGCATCTACGACGCGCTGAAGGAAGACGGCATGTTCGTCGCGCAGACGGACAATCCGTGGTTCAAGGCGGATCTCATCCGCAACGTGAACCGCGACGTCAAGGCGGTGTTCCCGATCGTGCGCACCTACTGGGCGAACGTGCCGACCTATCCGAGCGGGCTGTGGACGTTCACGCTGGGCAGCAAGAAATACGACCCGCTTGAGGTGGACGAATCGGCGATACCCGAGATCGATACGAAATATTACTCGCCCCGGCTGCACAAGGCGGCGTTCGTGCTGCCGAAGTTCGTCGAGGATCTGGTGAAATAAGCGAAATGCGAGCGTTCGGACGGCCGTCCCGCTTCGGGGCGGCGTTCTTGATGGAAAGGGGAAAACCGGTGTGAAGCTGGATCAAAAATATTCCGGCAACGTGTTCATTCTGAGCTCCGAAGATTACGAGGCGGCGAAGGCGGTCATCTATGGCATGCCGATGGACTTCACCGTCTCGTTCCGTCCGGGCTCGCGCTTCGGCCCGCCGCGCATCCGCGAGGCGTCGGTCGGGCTGGAGGAGTACAGCCCGTATCTGGACCGCAGCCTCGAAGACATCGTCTATTTCGACGCGGGGGATCTGCTGCTGCCGTTCGGCAACGCGGCGCGCAGCCTGGAGATGATCGGCGAATTCGTGAGGGGCGTGCTGGCGGACGGCAAGCTGCCGGTCGGCCTCGGCGGCGAGCACCTTGTCTCGTGGCCGATCATCCGCGAAGTGTACGCGAAGTATCCGGATCTTGCGGTCATCCATATCGACGCGCACGCGGACCTGCGCGAGCAGTACGAAGGCGAGCCGCTGTCACACTCGACGCCGATCCGTAAAACGGCGGAGCTCATCGGCGGGAAGAACGTGTACCAGTTCGGCATCCGCTCCGGCTCGCGCGAGGAGTGGGCGTACGGACGGGAGAACGTGAACTTCCATCCGTTCGAAGTGCTGGAGCCGCTGAAGCGCGCGCTGCCCGAGCTGGCGGGCCGTCCCGTGTACGTGACGATCGACATCGACGTGCTCGATCCGTCCTGCGCGCCCGGCACCGGCACGGCCGAAGCGGGCGGCATCACGTCGAAGGAGCTGCTGGATGCCGTGCATGCGATCGCGCGCTCCGACGCGCGGGTCGTCGGTTGCGACCTGGTGGAAGTGGCGCCCGCCTACGATCCGACGGAGCAGACGCAAATCGCCGCTTCGAAGATCGTGCGGGAGATGCTGCTCGGTTTCGTGAAATAAGCACGGCAGAAGATCGATATCGGCTCATGCGGGCCCCGGAGGAAGATATTCCTCCGGGGTTTGAACATTCCACAATTTGACGCAAAAGTGATAGAATATTGAACTACAATCGATTACATGTTATTCGCGGTGCGGACAGATCATAAGGAGGGATCGCCGTGTCGCTGTTCAGCGGGTTGTTCGGCAACTATACCGAGGTTTCACCCCGGGAACTGCAGCAGCAGTACGGCGCATACCTGATGCCCGGGGAGACCGTCCAGACCGGGTTCCGGCTGGTACGCGACACGTTCATCTTGACGGACAAGCGGCTCATCCTGTTCGACCATCAAGGCGTGACCGGGAAGAAGACGCGCGTCGTCTCCATCGACCTGGATTCGATCTACGATGTCACGATGGAAACGGCCGGCACCGGGTTCGACGACAGCGAGCTGACGATCCATTACATCACCTCTCCGTATTACAAAGCGAACAACTTGCAGACGGCAAGCTACCGGTTCGAGTTCAGCAAAAAATTCAATATTCAGCCGTTCTATGTGGCACTGGTGTCGCTGGCTTACGAGAACAAGCAACGGATCAACGGTTGAACCAGGAGTCATCCGGCTCTGCCGCGGCGACGCGGGCAGGGTCTTTTTCATCAAAAAAAATTGAACTCCGGGGAAAAATTTAATTTGACTAAACCAATCGGAAATCGTAAGCTTAATACGGTCGAAAATTCGACAATTTTCAACAAAAGGGGTAACCACACCATGAAAAAGCTGTACTTCACTTTGGCCGTCGTGCTGCTGTTCAGCGTATTGGCTGCAGCCTGCTCTTCCGGCAAGTCCGGCGGAGATGACGACAAGAAAGTGCTCCGCGCAGGCTCGACGGGCCAGTCGTTCCCGAACAGCTACAAGGACGGGGACAAGCTGGTCGGTTTCGACGTCGAAGTCCTCGAAACCATTGCCGCCAATCTCGGCTATACGGTAGAATGGGTTAACACCGATTTCTCCGGCCTGATGGGCCAGCTCGAGACCGGCAAGATCGACACGGTCGCCAACGTCGTGGCGGTGACGGAGGAGCGGAAGCAGAAGTTTGACTTCACCGTGCCTTACTCGTACGCCGGCGTGGCGATCGTGACGCACGTGGACAACACGGACATCAACACGCTGGAGGACCTGAAGGGCAAGACGGTCGCCGGCGTGCTCGGTTCGCAGAATGTGAAGAACCTGCAGAACTACGATCCCGAGATCAATGTCCGGACGTACGAGAACCGCGACGGCGCGCAGAACGATGTCCTGAACAAGCGCGTCGACGGCTATGTGCAATCCAAGGCGAATCTGATCGCCGAGATCAACAAGAACAACCTGCCGCTCAAGTTCGTCGGCGAACCGTTCCACTATGAGGATGTCGCGTTCCCGTTCGTGAAGAGCGAGAAGAACCAGAAGCTGATCGAGCAGTTCAACGCCGAAATCGAGAAGCTTCGGGAGGACGGCACGCTGAAGAAGCTCTCCGAGAAGTATTTCTACGGTGAGGACGTCACGACGAAGAGCGAGTAATCTGAACCGCGCGAAAGCGCATGGGAGCGGGCGATAGACGTGAATTTCGATCCATCCTACATCATTGAAATATTGCCGAGGATCATTCAGTACATCCCGATCACGCTGCTCATGGCGGTGCTCGCCATGATTCTGGCGATCGCGGTCGGGCTGGTGCTGGCTCTCGCCCGCAACAGCAGGAACCGGCTGCTCAGTTCGGGAGCGGCCGTCTATATTTCTTTCTTCCGCGCCATTCCGATGCTGGTGCAGCTGTTCCTGATCTACTACGGCCTGCCGCAGCTGTTCCCGGTATTCACCAAAATGGATGCCGTAACGGCGGCCGTTATCGGATTCGGATTCAAGCAGGCGGCGTTTCTGGCCGAGATTTTCCGGGCGGCGTTCCTCTCGGTGGACAAAGGGCAGATGGAAGCATGCATCACCGGCGGCATGACGAAGCTTCAGGCGTACCGGCGGATCATTCTGCCCCAGGCGGCGCGCAACGCGCTGCCCGGCACCGGCAACATTTTCATCAGCCTGATCAAAGAGACGTCCCTGGCGTTCACGCTCGGGGTGGTCGAGATTTTCGCCGAAGCGAAGATGCAGGCCGCCGAATCGTTCCGGTTCTTCGAAGCCTATCTGGCGGTCGCCTTGATCTACTGGCTGCTGATCATCGTCTATACGTATCTGCAGCAGAAGCTTGAGAACTATCTGGATCGCCCATATCGGACATGAAGGTTGATTGGCCATGATCAAAGTGACAAACCTCAAGAAACGATTCGGCGACCTCGTCGTGCTGAACGGCATCGACTTCGAGGTGAAGGACGGCGAAGTGCTGTCGATCATCGGTCCGTCCGGATCGGGGAAATCGACGCTCATCCGCTGCCTGAACTTCCTGGAGCGGCCGGAAGCCGGCGTGATCGAGATCGGCGGCGTGCGGGTTGACGCCGAGAAGTGCACGAACAAGGAAATCCGGCAGCTTCGCCTGCAGACCGCGATGGTCTTCCAGAATTACAATCTGTTCAAGAACAAGACCGCTCTGCAGAATGTGACGGAATCGCTCATCGTCGTGAAGAAGATGCCGAAGAAGCAGGCGGAGGAGCTCGGCATGGAGCTGCTCCGGCAGGTCGGCCTGGAAGACAAGCGGGACAACTATCCCGCCACGCTCTCCGGCGGCCAGCAGCAGCGCGTCAGCATCGCCCGGGCGCTCGCGCTCAGGCCCCACGCCATCCTGCTGGACGAGCCGACGTCTTCCCTCGACCCGGAGCTCGTGTCGGAAGTGCTGCAGACGATCAAGAAGATTGCCGAGATGGATACGACGATGATCATCGTGACGCACGAGATGGATTTCGCCCGGGATGTGTCCGATCACGTCATTTTCATGGCGGACGGCAACATCGTGGAGCAGGGCCCGCCGGCCGAGCTGCTCGATAACCCGCGGAAAGAGCGGACGAAGCAGTTCCTGCGGACATTCCACGCGAACAGGAAGCGGTGACGATGGCGGACAGTCTGACGTTGGCGTTCCTGGACAAGCTGTGGCGCATGCCTTTCTCCGGGGAGAGTCTGGAGAAAGCGAAGTACGGCATATTGGATTACATCGCATCCGCCTTCGCCGGGAGGGCGGATGCCGGCGTTATGAAGCTGATCCGGGCGGCGGACGAGGAAGGCGGCCGGCCGCTTGCGCCGGTGCTGTTCCACGGGTGCCGCGTCAATCGCGGGCAGTCGGCGCTCATCAACGGCTTCATGGGCCATGCGCTCGATTATGATGATGTGCATGCGGAGGTGCGCGGCCATCCGAGCACCGTCATTCTGCCGGCGCTCATCGCGCTCGGCGACCGCGGCGGCGACGGCCGGCGTTTCCTCGAAGCGTATATCGTCGGCGTTGAAGCGATGGCGCGCATCGCGCTGGCGCTTTCGAATGAACATTATGAGCGCGGGTTTCACAACACGGCGACGGCGGGCGCGTTGGCGGCGGCGATCGCCGGCGCGCATTACCTGGACTGGCCGGCGGAGCGGGCCGCGCTGGCGCTCGGGCTCGCCGCGACGCAGGCCGGCGGACTGCGCGTCCACTTCGGCACGGAGACGAAGCCGCTCCATGCCGGGCTGGCTGCGGCCGCAGGGATCCGGTCGCTGCTGCTCGCGGAAGCGGACGTGCAGGGAAGCCGCGCCAGCCTGGACGGCCGGCTCGGCTATTTCGCCGTGTTCGGCCAGGGCGAAGAGCGGGCGCGCGCCGAACTGCTGCGCGAGGACGCCGTCCCGCGGATCGTCAGCCCCGGCCTGTGGCACAAGCTGTACCCGTTCTGCTCTGCGGCGTATTTCGGCTGGCACGCGGCCGAGCAGCTCGGCCGGATTCCGCTCGACCGGATCGAAGCGATCGAGATCGCCTTCACCGGGCGGAGCGACGCGGCGCTCATCCATCAACGCCCCTTGAACGGCGAAGAGGGCCGCTTCAGCATCGAGTATATCGCCGCGCTGATCCTGAGCGGCCAGGGCATCCGCGCCGGCGACTTCCAGCGGGTGCCGATCGACGGCGAGATCCGGGCCTACATGGACCGGATGCGGCGCACGAACGTAATGGACGAGCCGCCGGGCGTGAGGTACACGCGCATCACGGTGACGCTCACGGACGGCGGGACGGTGACCGCCGTCGGCGACCGCCCGAAGGGCTCCCCCGGCAATCCGGTCACGGAGGCGGAGCTTGAGCGCAAGTTCGAAGAAGTCGTGACCGGTCCGAACGCGGCGGCCATACGGGAACAGGTGCTGCGCCTGGATGAGGCGCGGGATGTGAGACCTTTCATCGGTCTGCTCGGCGAAGGATGACGGACCGGTGCATAAGCGAAAGTCCCGGCACACCGGCCGGGACTTTCACACGGCTCCAGCCTTGACGGGTTGGAGCTTTTCTTATGACTGCGAGAAATCGAAGGACAGGCGGTTGACTTGGTCAATCAGCCGTTGCAGGCCGGATGCGTCCGCGCTGTAAGGCCGGACATCGCCGCCGAGCCAAGCTTCGGCCTGTTCCCGCGTGACCGTCATGCTGTACGAGGCGCTGCCGTCCGGGCTCGTCTGATCGCCGATCGAAAGGCTGATGCGGTCGACGTTGTCGATCAGGCTGAAGAGCAGAACGGCGTTGCGGCAGAATGTCTCGTAGGCGGCGTCTCCTGTCTCTGCCTGATCGGCAGCTGCATTCATTTGGTAACGGATGATCACGCCGTAAGGCGGTTCGGTTGTCTGCAGCTCGATGCCGTTCCAGTCCAAGCCTTCCGGTTCGGGCATGCCGTGGATGAGACCGCCGACTTTGCCGGCATGGCCCACGTACAACGTCTTGTTGTTCATCAACTCGGTCAGGTTGTAACCGGAATAGAACGTCTGCTGGTCGGTGTGCGGCACCGGCTGCACCATCTTCGGGTTTGTCGAGCACGCCGCAATCAGGACGGCGATGGCCAGCATGTACCCGGCGATCACCCGGGCGGATGGTTTCCGGTACGCGAGAATGTTGCGAATTCTCGCCTTCACCTGGTTTTCGCCAAAAGCCGGAGAAGACCCGGCGCGAAGCCCGGAACTGCGGACGGCACACGACAACAATGCGGCAGCGTATGGCCGCTTGTGACGGCCGCCCGTCTTGTCCAATACCTTCTCGTCGCAGGACATTTCCATATCTTTGCTCATCAGCGCATAAGACAGCCAGATCAGCGGATTGAACCAGTGGATGATTACCATGATATAGGCCAGCGGTTTGATCACATAATCCCGCCGGTCGATATGGGTCTGCTCATGCAGAAGGACGTACGTCAGCTCCTGTTCGCTCAGGCCTGTCGGAACGTAGATTTTCGGCTTGAGCAGGCCGAAGACGAACGGCGTGTCAATCCGGTCTGACTCGTAAATATGATCGCGGATGCGGACGGCTGTCCGAATGCTGTTTCGAACGTTCCAATAGTTCACGGCGCTTCTGGCCAGGAGAACGATGACGCCGATGATCCAGATGATGCCGCCGAGCCGGATGAGCATGTCCAGCATGTCCACGCCCGGCACTTTCGCGGCGGGCATCATCGTCTCCGCCATGCGCTCGATCCCCCGCATGCCGGCATCCATCGCTGTCGTTTTCAGTTCAGGGGACACGAAGGTCATGAAGCCCGAATCTTCCGCGGCGAGAGGCTCAATCGGCCGCATGATGCTAAGCGGCGACGCAAGACGAACCGGTATGACGAGCCGGACGGCAACGGCAATCCACAGCAGATAGGACAGCACGGCGGGAGCGCGCCGCAGCGCCAGTCTTGCCGCAATCACCACGAGCGCCGTGAACCCGGCGGCAATGCTCATATTGACAACGGTGAAAAACAGGTTCGTCACTCCGCCGCCTCCTCAATGATCCGTTTCAACGCCTCGGCTTCCTGCCGGGTCAGTTTCTTGCCGCCGAGGAAAGCAGTCAGAAACTGCGGGAGCGATCCATCGAAAGTTTTGTCGACGACCGCCCGGCTCTCGTATTGCTGCACATCGGCTTTCTTCACAAGGGCTGTGACCGTCGCATTCTCATTTTTCAGAATCCCTCTGCTGCACAGCTTTCGCAGCACGGTATAAGTCGTCGATTTCTTCCAACCGAGCTGCTCCCGGCTCAATCTCACCAGATCCGTCGAATTGATCGGTTCGTGATCCCAGACCAGGCACGCAAACTTGTATTCGGCCTCAAACAATTTGGGCGGTTCCATCGCAGCCATCGCCTTTCTGTAGGTTTATCATAATCGACCTAACGAAGAGTCTATCGCAATAAACCTGTTCTGTCAACGGTGCCCGCGCTGTGTTGTTGTTCTGTGATATTGTCAGGGTGTAACTGATCCGAGAAAATGTCAGTATGAGCAAGGAGCAGATCACCTTGACGAAGAGTGAACTGAAACGCGTTATGGTTCTTGAAAAATGGATCGATGGCCGTCTCGCGGAACAGGATGTCGCGCGCATTCTTGGCATCAGTATTCGGCAAGCGTATCGGCTCAAGGCCAAATATCGTCACGGAGGTGCACAAGCCATCGCTCATGGGAATCGGGGCCGTAAGCCCGCTCATACCTTGGCCGATTCGCTTAAACAACGCGTTATACTCTTGTATCAGGAGCGCTACTTCGGAAGCAATGCCACCCACTTTGCCGAGCTGTTGGCCGAACACGAAAACATCCATTTAAGCGTCTCTTCGGTCCGCCGCATTCTGCTGGAAGGCGGGTTGCGTCCCGCGCGGCTGCGGAGACGATGATGCCGCCATGGGCGATGAAGAAATAGAAGAAGGTGAAGTGCGGATACCCCGACAGAATGGCGGCGGGCGTCAGCAGCGCCTGCAGCGCCCCGCCGATGCCGGCAAAGTAGTTGAATTCAAACAGGCGATAGCTTCGGGTCCAGAGCATGATGAAGGACAGGATCAGCGTCAGGCTGCACAGGTGCAAGGGCAGGGTGTAGGCCGGATCCCACTGGTCGGCAACGAAATACCAGATATGGAGCGCAATGTCGAGCAGCAGCAGCATCGCGGCCAGCGCGTGGCGAATGACGTCCGCGAGACGCGGGCGCTCCCGCAGACCGCGCCAGCCGAGGGTGAATGCGCTTACCACCGCGATGAAGACAAGAGACACCCAATGAGACGGCGAATAGAACGTGAAAGGAGCCGTTTCGGAGCCGAAAAAGGACACCCGTTCCATACCGATAACCCCCCTTTTCTCTTTTTCTCTGTTTTGTTCACCATTTTTTCACAAACCAACCCGTTCTGGCAACATGCTTGTGCGCATGAAAAAAAGAGTGCCCGCCCGGGAAGCGAGCCCTCTTCCTTTTCAATTATTTGAACCGGGACAGCGAGAAGGCGCCGAGATCGAACCGGGTCGAGCCGTTCAGCAGCAGATCCGCGGCGATCTCGCCGAGCGCGCTGGCGAATTTGAACCCGTGGCCGGACAAGCCGCCGATGACGAGCACGTTCGGATGCTGCGGATGCCGGTCGATCACGAAATCTTCATCCGGCGTAAACTCGTACTTGCAGACGGAGCTTTGCAGCAGCGGCCCCGCCGCCCGCGGCATATACTTCTGCACGACCTGGCGCAGCGACCGCTCGTCCGTCTCGTAATGCCCGAACGGATGCAGCGGCTCGCCGGGCCGCCAGTCCCGGCCGCCGTCGTGCTTGCCGATCTTCAGGCCGCCGCCCAAGTCGGGGAAACCGTAAAACCCGCCTTCCGCGGTATGCAGCGTGAAGCCGGGAAACTCGCCGGCGCGGTATTCGGCCGATTCCGTCCCGAACCAGCCGACCGGGATGCGCAGCGGCCGCAAGGGGAAGCGGACGAACGGCTCCAATTGTTCGAACCATGCGCCGGCGCTGAGCAGCGCCTTCTCCGCGCGGAAGACGCCCTCGGCGGTCTCCGCGGCGACACCGGCCTGATCCGCCGTCACGCGCAGCACCGGCGTGTTCGTCACGAGCTTCGCGCCCGCCGCCTCCGCCAGCCCGCGATAAGCGGCGATCGCACGCTCGCTGAACAGATAGCCCGCTTCCGGCTCGTACATCCCGATGAAATGGTCGGGCAGGTCAAGTCCAGGCCATGTTCTGCGCATCTCGGCCCCATCGAGCATTTCCACGGAGACGCCGAACGCCCGGGCGTCATCCGGGCGGCTGCCGAAGCTGTAATGTTCCGGATCGGCGATGTTGATCACGCCGGAGCGGACGAGCAGCGTCGTCCCCGCAAGCTGCTCCAGCTCCCGCCACAGCTCGTCCGCCCGGAGCGCGAGAGAGATATAGGCGGAGCCTTTCTTGTACGCGTGGCGGATGAGCCGGGTCTCGCCGTGATGGCTGCCCTCCCGGTGGGGCGGGTCGCAGGCGTCGATCAACAGCACGCGCGCGCCGCGCCGGGCAAGATGATACCCGGCGCTCATGCCGGCCGAGCCCGCGCCGACCACCATGACGTCATAGATCGGCGCGCTCATCTGCCCATCTCCCCGCTTTCCGGAAGCAGTTCCTTCTTGTAGAAGATCGTCGTATGCCCTTTGCCCAGATCCTTCTCCATGATCGGCACATACCCCCTGCGCACGTACATGTCGCCGAGCCACGGATGCTCCTTCGCGGTGCCGAGCGACACGGCCGGACTTTTCAGGGTGTCGCGGACCATCGTCTCCTCGCACCAGCTGAGCATCGCGGAGCCGATTCCTTTGCGTCCGAGGTCGGGATCAACCGCGAACCACCAGATGTGCGGCACGCCGAACGGTCCGGGCTGCGGCCCCCAGGGCATCCGCAGCGTCAACGTCGCGAGCGGCTTCCCGCTTTCTTCCATAATAAAGCACATGTGGTTGCGGATGTTGCTTTCCACCAGCGCCAGATCGGCGGTGGCGGCCGCGAAGTTGATGCCGAGCTCGCGGATCGGCTTGTAGGCCCGGAGCGTCAGATCGAGCAGCGCCGGAGCGTCCTCCTTGACGGCGAGCCGGTAAGTGAAGTCAGACATGCGGGGTCACCTTCATCTCTCGTTCATATGGGAAAAAATCAACGCATGAACCGTCACGCCAACGTTTCAAGCGCAAGTTCCGCCGCATGTGCGAACAGGGCGGCGCTGACCGGCAAGGCATCCTCGTTCAGCGTGAACTTCGGGTGATGCCATTCCTCGGTTCCGCTTGTGCCCATCCAGATGAAACATCCGGGGACATGCTCCTGGTAGACGGAGAAGTCTTCGCCGGCGGTCGTCGGCCGCGCCTCGACCACCGTTAGGCCCAGCTCTTCGGCGGCCCGCGTCATCAGGGCGGCCATCGCCGGATCGTTGTTGACGAAGTGCTGGCCTTCCGTCCAGATCAGCTCGGCCGACGCGCCGTAACCGGCGGCGACGCCCTCCGCCACCCGGCGGATCTGTTCCGGGATGCGCCGGCGCACGTCGGCGTTGAAGGTGCGCACGGTTCCTTCCAGTTCGGCGCAATCCGGAATGACGTTCCACGTCGCGCCCGATTGGAACCGGCAGACGCTGATGACCGCGCTCTCCAGCGGGCTCACGTTCCGGCTGACGATGGTTTGCAGGGCGCCTACGATGGCGCTGGCGGCGACGATCGGATCGACGGCGGCGTCCGGGATCGCGCCATGGCCGCCCTTGCCCGTCACCCGGATCTCGAAGCGGTCGACGCTGGCCATCAGCGCGCCCGTCCGGATGCCGACGGTCCCGACCGGCAACTCCGGCTTGTTGTGCATGCCGAGAATCGCGTCGACGCCTTCCAGCACGCCGGCCCGGATCATCGCGCGGGCCCCTGCCGCGATCTCTTCAGCCGGCTGGAAAAGCATGCGCACGCGGCCTTTCAATTGATCCCGCCGCTTGTGAAGCAGCAGCGCCGCGCCGATCATCGAAGCGGTATGGAAATCGTGGCCGCACGCATGCATTTTGCCCGGCTCGCACGACGCGAAGGGCAGGCCGGTCTCTTCCGTGACGGGCAGCGCGTCGATGTCGGCGCGCAGGGCGACCGTCGGACCGGGGGATGCGCCTTCGATGTCGACGACCAGGCCGGTCTTGAGGCCGAACGTCTGCACGCTCAGGCCGGCTTCCTCCAGCCAGCCGCGGATGCGCCGGGTCGTCTCGAATTCTTCCAGCGACAGTTCCGGATGCATGTGCAGTTCGCGTCGGATGGCGACAAGATGCGGCGCGAGCGCTCCGGCCGAATCTTTCAAAGCTTGAAGCGGCATATCGACCATCCTCCTTTTATAGAATAGGTTGTCATTTCAGTCTTCCCTGAGCCACGGCGACTGTTCCGCACGGGCCAGCACCCGGTCCACGATCTGCGGCGCCGATCCGAGGTAGGCGGCAGGGTCGAGCAGCTCTTCCAGCGTCTTCTCGTCCAGCGCTTCGGCCACCCGCTTGTCCGCCAGCAGCACGTCCTTGAACGGCGTGTTTTCCTCCACCGCCTTCATGGACAGCTCATAGATGACATGGTGCGCGGTCTGCTTGCCGAGGCGGTCTGCCAGCGCGAACATGACGCGCTCGGACAACAGCAGTCCGCCGAGCCGATCGAGGTTGCGCCGCATGTTTTCGGGCTTGACGACGAGCCCTTCGAGCACCGCCTTCGCCGAGGAGAGCTGGGCGGAGAGGTAGATGCACGTCTCCGGCAACGCGATCCATTCGCCCCGCCAAGACATCGCGTCCCGCTCGTGCTCGACGATCATGGCCTCTTGTACGAGCGCGACGTTGTAGCGGACCGGCTTCGCCAGGCTGGCGATGCCTTCGAGCGCCGCGGGATTGCGCTTGTGCGGCATCGTGGAGGAACCGATCTTGCCCGAGGTGAACGGCTCTTCCAGCTCGTCGATCTCGGTGCGCATCAGGTTGTAGAATTCGTTCCCCAGCTTGCCGAGCGTGGCGCTGATCATGCCGAGGATGCCGATGTATTCCGCCTGCCGGTCGCGGGAGGAGTGCCAGCAGATGTCGGGCGCGTGAAGCCCCAGCTTGCGGAGCGCGAGCGCCTCCACTTCGGGGCCGAGCGGACCGAACGCCGCGTACGTGCCGACCGCGCCGCCGATGACGCCGGTGAACACGCGCGCTTCCGCTTCCTTCAGCCGGTCGAGATGCCGGAGCACTTCGCTCAGCACGACGGCGATCTTGAAACCGAACGTCGTCGGCAGCCCCTGCATGCCATGCGACCGGCCGGCGATCGGCGTGTCACGGTATTCGCGGGCGAGCCGGGCGAGCTGCCGGGCGACGGCGGAGAGATCGCGCACGATGATCGCGTGGGCTTCCTTCAATTGAAGCATCATGCCGGTGTCGACGATGTCCTGCGTCGTGGCGCCGAAATGAACGTACTCCCCGGCCTCCGGCCCGCAGAGCGCCTGCAGCGCCCGGATCGTCGGCATCAGGGAGTGCTTCGCCTTCAGCACTTCGTCCGCGATCGCCTGCAGGTCGAGCAGTTCGACCCGGGCCTTCTCGGCGATGACCTTCGCCGCATCCGCGGGAATCAGTCCGAGTTCCGCCTCGGCGAGCGCGAGCGCCGCCTCGACGTCGAGATGTTTCTGCAGCCGGTTCTCGTCCGACCAGACGGCGCGCATCTCGGGCGTGCCGAACACATTGCGAAGCATGACCATGTCAATGACGTGTGAGGACATGTTGGTTCCCTTCTTTGCTGATTGGTGTGGGTTTCGTCGCCAAAATCCGACTTAATCACTTGGTTATCGCTTATTGTACTACTAGCATTCCCGGCGGTCAATGGATATCCGCTCCCAGCTCTTGCGCAGCCGGCGGCAGGCACAGTATAATGGTGGAAATCTGTTAGCGACGATGACCGGGAGAGTACTCCGCTGATCAAGCCCCATGCAGCGAGCCGGGACGGTGGAAGCCGGCGGGTCCCAGCGGAGGAAGCGCACCCGCGAGTTGGTTCCCTGAACCGCTGACGCCGGATGACGTCGGCGCGCGTAGGGGAACCCGGCAGAACGCCGTTATCGCTTCAAGGGGAAGACGCCCGTCCCGATCTCAAGCACGATGGCGTGCGGAGACGGGAACGATGAGGCGCGTCTTCCAGAAGAGTGGCACCGCGGATGAACCTCCGTCTCTTTCATGGGACGGGGGTTTTGTGATGATCAGGCTTCTTGAGCTTTGCGCGGAGGTGCAAGACATGGTATTGGCTGCGATTCCGGCTGAGGGGCTGCCCGTGAAGATCGCGCTCGAAAGCCGGCAGGACGGCGGCGAAACCGCGCGGTCGGTGCTCGACGGCAGGCTCTACGCCAAGGCCGGCGCGCTGTATCTCCGTTATGCGGAAGAGGACGGCCGGATCCGCTCGACGCTGCGCTGGGATGGCCGGACGCTGCGGCTTGTTCGCACGGGGGACGTCGAGAGCGCCCAGACGTTCGAGCCGGGCGTTGAGACCGGAGGCTATTACCGGACGCCGCTCGTCCGGTTTGATCTCCGAACGAGGACGCGCCGGCTGCGCGTCGAGGCGGACGGCCGCAGCTTTCCGATGGTGTGGAGCTGGGCTTACCGGCTGGAAGCGGGGGGCGCCGATGCCGGAGAATTCGTCATCAACCTAACGATACGGGAGGCAGATGAATCATGAGTGATCATGTATTGGAACGCATCCATCAGCGGGTGAAAGACGCCATCGCGGATGCGGCGGTCGCCGCCGGGATCGCGGCGCGCGACGAGCTGCCGGCATTCGTCGTGGAGGTGCCGAAGGACAAGGCGCACGGTGATCTTGCGACGAACGCGGCGATGCAACTCACGAGGCTGGCGAAGCGGAATCCGCGCCAGATCGCGGAAGCGATTCTGGAACATCTCGACCGGGGCGCCACCATGATCGAATCCGCCGAGATCGCGGGGCCCGGGTTCATCAATTTCCGCCTGGACAAAAGCTATCTCTACCCGGTCATCGGCGAAGTGCTCCGGGCGGGCGAATCTTACGGCCGGGTGAATATCGGCCGCGGGCAGAAGGTGCAGGTCGAATTCGTCAGCGCGAACCCGACCGGTTCGCTTCATCTCGGCCACGCGCGCGGCGCGGCGGTCGGCGACGCGCTGTGCAACGTGCTGGACTTCGCGGGCTATGACGTGACGCGCGAGTATTACATCAACGACGCGGGCGCGCAGGTCACGAACCTCGCGAAATCGATCGAGGCGCGCTACCGCCAGCAGCTCGGCCTCGAAGCGGAGATGCCCGAGGACGGCTACTACGGCGAGGACATCATCGGCTTCGCGAAGGAGCTGGCGGAGAAGGAAGGCGACCGGCTGCTCTCGCTGCCGGATGACGAGCGGCTGCGCTTCTTCCGCGAGTACGGCCTGACGCGCGAGCTGGACAAAATCCGGCGCGATCTGGAGCGGTTCCGCGTCAAGTTCGACAACTGGTTCAGCGAGACGTCGCTGTACGAGACCGGCCAGGTCGAGGCCGCGGTGGAGGCGCTGCGGGAGCGGGGCATGGTCTATGAGGAAGACGGCGCGGTCTGGCTCGAGTCGACCCGGTTCGGCGACGACAAGAACCGCGTCCTCGTCAAGCAGGACGGTTCCTACACCTACCTGACGCCGGACATCGCCTATCACCGGGACAAATTCCGCCGCGGATACGACCGGCTGATCAACATCTGGGGCGCCGACCACCACGGGTACATCCCGCGGATGAAGGCCGCGATGGCCGCCCTCGGACACGATCCGGACAGGCTGGTCGTCCTGATCGCCCAGATGGTCAGCCTGTATCAGAACGGCGAGAAGGTGAAAATGTCGAAGCGGACCGGCAAGGCGGTGACGATGGAAGATTTGATGGACGAGGTCGGCGTCGACGCGATCCGCTATTTCTTCACGATGCGCAGCATGGATTCGCATCTCGACTTCGACATGGATCTCGCCGTCTCCACGTCGAACGACAACCCGGTCTATTATGTGCAGTACGCCCATGCGCGGATATGCAGCATTTTCCGGCAGGCGGAGGAGCAGGGGATCGCCGTCGACCACGACAAGGCGGACCTGACACGGCTGACCGCCGAGGCGGAGTTTGAGCTGCTGCGCAAGCTGGGCGAGCTGCCGCAAGAAGTGGCGGATGCCGCGGAAGCCTATGCGCCCCACCGTCTCATCCGCTATGTGTATGAACTCGCTTCGCAGTTCCACAGCTACTACAAGGCGGAGCGCGTCATTACGGACGACGCGGCGCAGACCGGCGCAAGGCTTGCGCTGCTGGCCGCCGTCCGGACGGTCATCGCCAATGTGCTGCGGCTGATCGGCGTTTCGGCGCCGGAGCGGATGTAAGATTCAGCCGAGCCGGTCGGCGGCCGCCAGCATGCGCATCACGTCGATCTCGCCGGTCCGTTTCGGCGCCTTCGCGCCGCGCAGGGGATTCATCGAATTGCGCAGAATCTCCTTGATCTCGGCCGGCGAAAGTCCCGGCCGGTAGGCGAGCAGCAGGGCGATCGCGCCGGTGACGTGGGAGGTTGCCATCGACGTGCCGCTCATCTCGTTGTATTTGCCCCGCAGCCAGGCGGAGATGATTTTGTCCCCCGGCGCATAGATGTCGACCAGACTGCCCCGGTTGCTGAACGGTGCGATTCTCCGCATCCGCGTCGTGGCGCCGACGGAGAGCGTCTGCGGGAACCGGGCGGGATAGTCGATCGCCTTGCGCTTCGCGTCGTTTCCGGAAGATGCGACGATGATGATGCCGGCGCGCCAGGCGTTCTGCACGGCGGCCAGCAGCGCGCGGCTGCGCGTCTTCATGCCGAAGCTCATGTTAATGATGTCCACCCGGTTGCGGATGCACCATTCGATGCCGAGAATGATGTCGGAGACGTAGGCCGAGCCGTTGTGGTCGAACGCCTTCACCGGGTGGATGACCGCGCGGGGTGCGACGCCGACCATGCCGTGCAGCTGGTTCGCGGCCGCGATCGTGCCGGCGATGTGCGTGCCATGGCCGTTGTCGTCATGCGGCAGCATGCTGCGCGCCAGCAGGTTGATGCCCCTTGAAATGGAATGACGGAGATCGGGATGGCTGAAGTCGACGCCGGTGTCGATGACGCCGACTTTGATGCGGTAGCCGGTCGTCAGGCGCCAGGCCATCGGCGCGCGGATCTGTTTCACGCCCCACGGAATGCCTTGTTCGACGGCGGGCGCACTGCGAACGGTGCCGTGGACAGCGATGCGGGAGTCCGGCTCGAGGGCGCATCCCGCCCACGGCAGACCGGCCGGACGGCCTGCCGGAAGCATGAAGCTGACGCCGCGGATGAGCGGAAGGAGCCGGATGGCCGGACCTTCCGGCCGCCCGGGAGGATGCCGCGCCGTCCACTCGCGGACGAAGCGGCGATAATCTCTGGGGTGGCGAAACCTGAGCATGCAGCGGACTCCTTGACGGTCCGGGGCGGTCAGCGCCCTCTCCTCCAGCCATCTGAGAACCGGGCTTAAGTCCATCGGCGCATTCCTCCCGGGTGGAACATGCTGGACTTATACTATGAGGGCGTCTGGACAGCGGCATGAGCAGATGTCCCGCTCTCCCGAATTGGGCGGCCGGCGGGCGGCGATCCCCCTTTCGCGTTGCTTGCTTTTTGAAATGAAATGAGGTTTACTATAGGTTGACAATGGATAGAACTATGCTGGTTAGATGACTTGCGCGAGAGGATGTGTTCGATGAGCGGCGAGATTCGATTGAAGCTCGATCCCGAACGGATTGAAGAAATGCCGATGGTCGATCTGGCCTTCGAAATTCTGAAAACAGCCAACGAGCCGATGTACTACCGGGATTTGATCCAGGAGATCGGCAGGATCCGCGGCTTTTCCGAGGAGAAAATCAACGAAGTCATCGCGCAGATTTATACGGAGATCAACATCGACGGCCGGTTCGCTTGCGTCGGTTCCAACGTGTGGGGGCTGAAGCGGTGGTACCCGGTTGACCGGAGCGAAGATCCGTCCCTCGGGGCGTCGCGTCCGCGCATCATCAACGATGATGACGAAGAGGAAGAGGATCTGTACGGCGACGAGGAAGAAGCATACGTTACGGACGAAGAAGATTACGACCTCTACGACGAGGACGGCGAAGAGCTGTTCGACGACGCCGACGACGAAGCGGATGTGGACGAGGAAGTTCCGATCGACGACGAAGAGCTCGACGAGCCGGATATCGAAGTCGACGACGAACTGGAGACGGAGGACGAGGAAGAGTTCGAGGACGACGCGGAAGACCTCGAGGCCGAAGACGAAGACGACCTGTGACGGGACGCCGGCTTGTGCGCCTTGTTGCACACAAGGCGCCGCCCCGATTTACTTGACCTCCAAGCGCAAGCCGGACCAGAGCTTGCACGGGCTTGTCGGTCGGCGGAATCGGACGCGCCGGCGGGAAGTACGCGGCGCCGCCCCGATTCACTTGACCTCCAAGCGCAAGCCG
>NZ_CAJRAY010000050.1 GCF_907165215.1 Thermobacillus xylanilyticus
CGCGAGGCAGATCCACTATATTCAGTGTTTGATATTACGGGCTTTCGAAATTTAGGTTGATATCATTTCCTTCAAGGTAGTCCCGAAAGTGTTGCTCCCACGTTTCAAGCCAACGACTTCTTTGCAATATTTCATCTGTCAATCCCAATAACGCAGCGTTTTCTAATAATGGAAGCCCAACGCTGACAAGATTGTATTTGATTTCATTTTTATTATATGTAAAAAGTGTATTATCTGTTGCTAAATTACGGATTGCGGTTTTTGTTCTCGTAAGGTCAGGTACTTCGTTAAATAACGCAAAGGTCTTTAAAGCTGCGTTTGTTGCCGTTATTTTATCCTCTAAACTTTCAGATTCACTACTCCAAAAAAAACAACCCGTCCTGACCAAGGTTTTCCTTAAGTTCATTAATATATTGTGTTGGATCAGTAATTTCACCTGATATGTTTTTCTTCAAAGACGCGCGAATAAAATTGTTATAGATCTTGTTATGGTATACAGTCTGATCATTTTTAAGTCCATATTCAATAAGTTCTGTAGTTTCATCATTAAGTTGTTCGCCAATATAATTAAGACAAAGAGTATACCAATGCATATTATATAAGTTTACATCTTTATTCATTACTGATTCCACGTTGTTTAGAAAATATGCAGATTCTTCATCTTCATGATATAACTTATCTAGCAATTTTGTGTTTTGTTGAATGGTCTGAATTCGCAACTCTTCGATTATTTTTTCTGATTCAATGGGATGGTTTTCATTAGTCGTACATGAAGCAAGAGCCGTGAATGAAAAAAACAAGGTACTGCTGCAAAATATTAGTCCTACTTTTCGATAGAACATTTAACAACCACCTTTGCTAGATAAGGAGGAAGTGGATGTTAGAAATCCACTTCCTCTGTGAATTACAGAAATGTACTATCTCTTGCTGTGAGGGTATAAAAACGGGAACCAAATTTAAAATCTCCTGTTGTGCTTTGTTCAAAATGTAATTCAAATCCTGAAACACCAATTTTAGAATAATCATGTTCAATTAGCCAGTTGTTATTCAGGGATTCTTGCCAAGTAGCGGTACTTCCGCTGGTTGACCAATTCACGCCGCCCGGGGTTGTGATAGAAATACTTAATCCCCGAAAAGAAAACTTATCTGTGAGTGTAATTTTATCAGCATTAATTGGATCATCCCCAAACCATGCAACCCGAGAAAATCCAGAGACCTCGGCTGAAGTTTGGTCAAAGCTGATGACTGAGTCAAAATGTGCTAAAAGTAATTTTCCATTATGGCGTGTCTCATCTCGACCTGACAGTTCCTTTTGAAAATCGAAACAACACATCGGCCTAAGTGCGGCATTGTTGTTTTGGCGAAGTGATTCTAAAAATTTTTCTTTATTCGTAACATGGGCGGCAGGTATAAATGCCTTATCGTGTTCACTATTTACAATATAAATTCGGTCAGTATTTTCTGTCTTAATTCCCTGATCTTGAGCAAAGACAGTTGCATCAAAGATAGTAACCAGCAAGACCAGACTGAATGCAAATGAAATAAGTTTTTTCACAGAATATCCCTCCAGTCTATTTTTAGCTTAAAAACCAATTGTGAACCATAGTAATTTTTACATTGAACTCCTCCTTTCTGAGAGATTGCCCATAATATCACAGGGCATTATTGTGAGAAGTTCTAGTTGTCACCATCGATTATATCATGATAAAGGAATTAGTGGAATATATTTACGATTCTTTAATAATAAAGAATTGTTGAAATAGGCTTCCATTCCGCTTACGAGAAGGATGAAAATGGTTAGGCGTCGAAGCAACTTTTCTACGGCTGGCGAAGGGAGGTCGCGCTCTATGGTGCTGCGAGCCCGTAAAATAGACAGACTCCAGCGACCAGGTGTACTACAGATTGTTGCTCTGGTTTGGAAGCACGCAGGATAGATTAACCTTGAATGGTTGCTGCACCAGCCCCTGAAACTTACCAGCCGTAGAAAGGGAGCGAGATGAACGTTGTTTACAGCCACTGCTGCGGCCTCGACATTCACAAGGGACCGCCGTACGGGCTGCTGACGGACTATGAACTTTAATCTTAAGAAATTCTTCAACTTTACCCGTGTCGTTTCGCAAGAATTGCTTTCTATAATGGATGACGTAATCGGCCGATTACAGGGGGAGGAAAAGGGGCAGACATGAGCGCACACACCGTGCTCGTCGTCGACGACGACAAAGAAATCCGCGAGGCGATCGGCATCTATCTCCGCAACGAGGGACTGAACGTGCTGGAAGCCGAAGACGGCCTCGCGGCGCTCGAGCTGCTCGAGCAACATGAAGTCCATCTCATCATTCTGGACGTGATGATGCCGCGGCTCGACGGGCTCGGCGCGACGTTTCGGATACGAGAGAAAAAGAACATTCCGATCCTGATGCTGAGCGCGAAGAACGAGGACGCGGACAAAGTGCTCGGCCTGCAGGTCGGCGCCGACGACTACGTGACGAAGCCGTTCAGTCCGCTCGAGTTGATCGCGCGGGTGAAGTCGCAGCTTCGGCGGTACATGACGCTCGGCATGTACGAGGGCGGCGGCCGCGTCATCCAGTTGAACGGCCTTGCCCTCGATCCGGACGCGAAGGAAGTCCGGCTGAACGGCGAGCCGGTGCGGCTGACGCCGATCGAGTACGGCATCGTGGAATTGCTCATGACGCATGCGGGGCGCGTGTTCTCCATCAATGAGATTTACGAGCGCGTATGGAAGGAGCCCGGCTTCCGCCCGGAAAACACAGTGGCCGTCCACATCCGGAAAATTCGGGAGAAAATCGAGATCGATCCGAAAAATCCGCGCTATCTGAAGGTGGTATGGGGACTTGGGTACAAGATGGAGAAATAGGCTGGCGGCCATAGCGGCGGTGCTCTTTTTGACCATCGGCGTGAACGGGGTGCTGGCCGGGCTGACCGACATCGGCAGGTACGCCGGCAAGAGCTTCATTGAAGCGAGCGGCATCGACCGGGATCTGGGGTGGTTCATCCAGCTCCTGTCATTCTACGAGCTTGCGCCGATCACGTTCGAGGAAGTGAAACGGCATATCAGGATCAGCCGGGATGACATTGAGTGGTATAAACGCGCATATGACGAAGCGCGGCAGATGAGCGACGAGGAAATCCGTCGGGCGATCACGGCAGAGAGGGAAGAAAATCTGCGCAGGTATCTTGAAGAAGAGCTGGACATCTACCGTTCCGAATTCAACCGGCTTCGGGAACGGTACGCTTTCTATCTCGTCGAGACGGGGACAGGCCAGATCCATACCAATCTGGAACGGGAATTGGAAGCCTATGGAGACGCGTCGAAGGCGGCGGAAGACATGCTCTTCGTGCTCCGCTATCCCGACCGGGTGGATGGCCGGTTGTCGATCTATCAATTGCCGGATTTTATGTCTGTCGTCAGGGAGGATTTGGCCCGGGCGGCGGATGCCCGCCCGACGAAGCAGTTCGCGGGATGGATCGGCGTGCCGAAATCGGACGCCTTCATGGCACAATACGAGGATTACCAGCGGCATCGTTGGTATACGTTCGGGATGATCGGGGCTGGCGCCGTCCTCCTGGTCCTGACGGCTGTCGCCTGGAGCAGGCTGGCGCCGTCCGGTAGCGGCTTGGCGGGCGATGCGCTGTCCGGTGCGCACACATTCTGGCGGAACATACCGATGGACGTGCGGGCGGTTCTGCTGTTGCTCACGGGAATCGCTGCGTTCAACCTGCACAAGGAAGCCATTCTGCCTTACGACCGTCTGTTCACACACGATTTGGCGCTGCTCATCGTAGATACCGTCTACAAGCTGGCGGTGCTCTCGGTCTTGACCACGGCCCTCGCCTTGCAGCTTCGGTTTACGCATCTGTCGCTGAAGGAGCCGGAACCGTTTGCCGCCGCCTGGCGGAAGTCAATCCTGGTGCGGCTGTACGGCGTGATCCGCGACGCTTTTCTGAGCCTGCGGGTCGGCGTGCAGGCGGCGCTGCTGTTCATCGTCGTGTTCGTCCTGGGGTTCGCGATGTGCGCCGTCCTGGCTACGATCACCCACGAATCGCCGTTGCCATGGTTGTTGCCGGTCGTGGCCGTGGCCGCCGCCGTCCTATTCTACGTGCTGCGGCAGGCCGGATTCCTGAACCGGCTGCTTGCCGCCGCGCGGGACCATGCGGCCGGCCGTGCCGTGGGCGATGTTCCGGTGAAGGGCCGGTCGGTCATGGCGGAGCTGGCGGGCCATTGGAACCGGATGCGGCAGAGCGCCGAGGCGTCGCGCGCGAATGAAGCGAAGAGCGAGCGGCTCAAGACGGAACTGATCACGAACGTCAGCCACGATCTGCGCACGCCGCTTACGTCGGTCATCTCGTATGTCGAGCTGCTGAAAAATCCCGACCTCCCGGAGGAAGAGCGGGCATCGTATATCTCGATCATCGACCAGAAGAGCAAGCGGCTGAAGGCGCTGATCGACGATCTGTTCGAAGCGACCAAAATGGCGAGCGGCAGCGTGGAGCTGAACCGGGAGCGGGTCGATCTGGTTCAACTGATCGAGCAGGCGCTGGCCGAGTCCGGGGCGAAGGACGGGGCGGCGGGCATCGAGTTCCGTGTCAAGCTGCCGAAGTATCCGGTCATCGCCTTCGTCGACGGGCAGAAAATGTGGCGCGTCTTCGACAATCTCATCTCGAACATCATCCGCTATTCGCTGGAAGGCACCCGGGCCTACATCGCGCTCGAACGCGCGGACGGCAAGGCGGAGATCGCGTTCAAGAACGTCGCGAAATACGAACTCGGCGACAACGTCGACGAGCTGCTCGAACGGTTCAAGCGGGGAGATGCTTCGCGGCATACCGAAGGCTCGGGGCTGGGTCTCGCGATCGCGAAGTCGATCGTCGATCTGCACGGCGGGACGTTCGAGTTGGAAGTGGACGGCGATCTGTTCAAAGTGAAGGTGCTGCTGCCGGAGGCGTGAGGACGGAATGTGGCGGCTGGCATTGAAAAAGGGACAGGCTTGGCGGCCGGGAGTGACCCGGCGATCAGCCTGTCCCTTCTTTATCATTTATAAGGGCTTACGCGTACGGATCGATCGTTACGATCGTGCCGTCCGGGTTGTAGTGCAGCTCCGTATATTTGACGCAGCGCAGATGGTTGACGCCGCCGGAGAGCGAGGCGTCGTGGTAGAACAGATACCATTTGCCCTGGAACTCGACGATCGAATGGTGCGTCGTCCAGCCGATGACCGGCGTCAGGATGACGCCCTTGTACGTGAACGGCCCGTACGGGTTGTCGCCGATGGCGTAGACCAGCTTGTGCGTCGTGCCCGTCGAGTACGACAGATAGTACTTGCCGCCAAACTTGTGCATCCACGGCCCTTCGAAATAGCGCCGGTCCTCGTCGCCCGCCTTGATCGGCTCGCCGTTCTCGTCCAGAATCTGCACCTCGCGCGGCGTCTCCGCGAACGTCAGCATGTCGCCGCTCAGCCGGGCGACGCGCGGTCCGAGCGCGGGCGCGTCCGGCGCGGGCTCTTTGCCTTCGGGATTAAAGGTTCCCGTCTGCCATTTCTCGAGCTGGCCGCCCCACAGGCCGCCGAAGTACATGTACGCTTCGCCGTCGTCGTCGACCAGCACGGCCGGGTCGATGCTGAAGCTGCCGGGAATGTAGTTCGGCTCGGGCTTGAACGGGCCCGCCGGCTTGTCGCTCACCGCGACGCCGATCCGGAAATTCCCCTCAAGGTCGCGCGCGGGGAAGTAGAGGTAGTATTTGCCGTTCTTGAACGCCGCGTCCGGCGCCCACATCTGCTTGCTCGCCCACGGCACGTCGCGCACATGCAGCGCCTCGCCGTGGTCGATGACCGGCGAATTCAGATCGTCCATGGACAGCACATGGTAGTCTTCCATCTGGTATTGGTCGCCGTTGTCGTTCGTCGGCCCGTCATGCTCGAGGTCGTGGGACGGATAAATGTACAGCTTGCCCTCGAAAACATGCGCCGAAGGATCCGCCGTGTAAATATGTCTGACGAGCGGCTCTTTCGGTTGCGGAATGTTCGACATGATGATCCCCTTTCGGTCCAGACATTGGCTCTTCTTGTCCATTATAGCAGGATGAACCGCTTTCACAAGGGATCGAATTTTAGGTTTTCCCCGCCAAATTAAAGGTTTTTAGTTTGAGTCGACTTAATCTTTTGTGTATCAGCACAACTTAGTTGTAGTCTTAAATATCCAATTATCCAATACCAAACGACTATTTACACTCAACTATTTACACTCAACTTTGATGTAATTAAAAGGAGGATTTTGTCATAGTCAGTAGAATACAATCATTGAGGACGGAGGGATATTTTGACTAAACAGATTTCTCTATCGACTTTTTAAATAGAGGCTCGGAATGAAGCAGGTGTCCTGAGTCCGAATGAGGGGTGAAATAGGCAGAAACGTCGATGAAGCGGCACATATGAAAGCTGTTTTCAAACATGCGCATGCCAAAGAACCCTGGGCATGTTTTAAAAATGCAATGGAGTCCTTGTGGCGTTAAGCTGCCGCCAAGCCTTTCAGCCATTGCTCAACAGAGAAGAGCTGGTTTTGCTTCTTTGCCTCTTCCAGCCATGCGTCGGCAAGCTGGCACATGTCGCGGCGGATACGCGGAAAAAGGCGCGGATTGTCCACGGTAGAGGTGTAGAACGTTCTTCCGTAATCGGAAGGTGAGCACGGAGTCGGACATGCCCATTTTTCGACTTTGGCGGGACAGCGCCATTTGATGCGCTGTCGACCCGGACATTGGCCCCAGCAGACCATCTAGCGTCCGAACGGGCAGATAGGGACGCCATCCGGGTCAATTTTCATTTCATGGTATACCGTATGCCCGGAGCGCCTGAGATTCAGGTCGATGATGGCGGAAACATCATCATGCTCCAGCATGGTATAGATCGGGAGGGCGTCGTGGGCGGAATCCAGGATTGCTTCTCCCACCTTCCAATCCGAGTACCCGTAGCGAAGTTCACGGTAACCGCAAATCCACGATACGGCATCGTGCTGGCTGGCGCGGAACAATCGCGGATACACGGGCAGATTGTAAGGACTATCCGCTGCGGTGAACATGTAGAGTGTACGCCCGTAGGAATATTTCTCGCGGTAGCTATCCCAGCCCCAATCGGCATCAGGATCTGAAAATTGCCGTTTGCAGGAGCACTTCCAATTGCCCGACTTACGGCAATCACAAAGGAACTTGCCGTAGGAACGCGCACCGGTTTCAACCGGAGAACCGTCGCCGATGACGCGGAACGCGTTCGTATCGCCAAGTAGTCCTTTCGCCGCAGAAGGCAGGACGAACATCGTTTGGAATAGTTGCTGCAAGAGATCATGTTCTTTGGACGTGTAGTGGATCTTGCCTTCGCGCAGGATGCGGGAGACGAGTTTCACCGTAATTTTCAGATTTTTGGGTTCCTGCTTATCGTTCTTTCTGCCTTTCTTTCGCGGCTTCTTCAAGCGGCGTTTGAGTCGTCCTGTCTTATGCGGAGCGGATGCCCGCCAAAGCCGCGCAAAGAAGTCGTAGAACGTCCCGACACCCGGGGTTTTGCCCGGCGGAAAGCCGCAAAGAATGGCATAGACCGGCGTCGTGCGGATCGCGATGACCCCCTCATCGACGCTCAACCCGAGCCTGGTCATGAGGAGCAAGCCACGGAGCATGTCAGCAGGATCCAGAGGTTTGCGGCCTCGGGGATCGGAGGAGTAGGCGGAACGCATGTGGGAAGCGGTAGTGGAAAGATCGATGGGCGTAATCCAGACAATCAGGTTGCTGTA
The DNA here is from genome assembly GCF_907165215.1 of Thermobacillus xylanilyticus. GTDB lineage: Bacteria > Bacillota > Bacilli > Paenibacillales > Paenibacillaceae > Thermobacillus > Thermobacillus xylanilyticus. The sequence goes on from NZ_CAJRAY010000050.1 coordinate 7,792, forward strand.
AAAGTGCTGCAAAAACAGCAGAGTTTCCGGTGAGTCATACTCCTTTCGCAGTTGGTCGCATACGAAGGCCAGGTAGTCCTGATGAGAACGAGAAACAAGCTTCACCATAATCACCCAATACGCTAAAGAGTTAGGCAAAAAATGCCTTCTCGCGATTATTGGGGCGTTTTGAAAAAGTCAAGAGGAAAGTTTGTTCGCATCCCCGTTTTGGGGGTGAAACCATAAAAGACCCTGGCCGAAGGGCCAGAGCCGATGCTGAATGGTGAATTCCGAGAGGCTTATTTAATGATCTGGAGGAAGTATGAATAAGTTTATTGATTTTTTAGACCAGTTTAATGTGTTGTCTCCAAATCATTCCAAAATCTACGATGAATACACTATTAGCAACGAAGAAGAGTATAAATTTTCAATTTCAACTAAGGTAGAAAAGTTTCTTATGGAAATATACACCGATCGTCCTCGTAGTGTCATTATGACTGGTAATGCGGGCGATGGGAAGACGCGTCTGTGCCGAACGATTTATGAAAAGTTGACAGGGCAAGAGCTAACAAGTTGGCCTGATGGTGGTATCGTCGATGTTCCATTTGAGTTTGGAACTCTTCGAATAGTAAAAGATCTATCTGAGTTGACAGAAACCGTTATTGATAAAGAGTTGTCGAGGCTGCAACAAGTTGTTTTGGATCATCATTCAGATAAGCAGTATTACCTAATTGCTGCAAATGAAGGTAAACTCACAAAGTTTTTATCTCAACATCCTGAACTCCATCAGCTCAGCGAATGGGTAAGATTAAGATTTCTGGATCATCACAACAATAATGAGCATCTACATTTGGTCAATTTGCAAGATGTTACTTCGTCCATATACGCTGATAGGATTATTGAGGAATGGAATAACGAAAAGTATTGGGACAAGTGCGCGCAATGCCCGAAGAGAGATAAATGCATTATCTTTTACAATCATCGTCAAATGTCGGAACCTCATGTCAGGAAGCACTTAGTTGAACAATATCGATTGCTCGACTGTTTGGGCATTCACGTTACGATGCGTGAAATATTAATTCATTTGAGTTACACAATTACCGGGGGATTAACATGTGTGGATGTATTAAATGCTAGCTACAAGGACATCGAAGATCACGCAAACCGAGCCTATTATAACAACTTTTACGGATACATGATACCCGAAGTTAGTGCAGGAGAAATGGGGGGGGGCCGTTATTTTGTAAACCTGGATCCCGGTCTTACTTCAATATCGTTAATTGACGACTTTATTCTCAATGGTGACATTAGCGGAGACGAGGCTATCGTTAGTCAGCATGAAAAGATCTTCGGTGATGATATTGATTTGCTGTTTGGATACTACCGTAAAAGAATTGAGCAATATCGCACATTAGATCCGCATCAAGACAAGGAAAATACAAAAGATATCTTCGATCAAATGCCCAGATTTCGCCGCAAGTTCTTTTTTGAGTGTGGAGTGTACGGGCAGGAATTGAGAAAAAAACTGTTACCGTATCAGTATTTCAGTTCTTTCATTGATTGTTTGGAAAATCAAAAGTCCCATTCTTTGATCCGGCGTGAGCTCATCCAGGGGTTGAACCAGGCGTTTACTAAGAAACTGATAGGGCGCTCAGAGCCGCAGGCATTATATGCCGTTAATGAATACTTGCTTATTCACGGTATATATGGAAGTACCCAAATAAAACTTGCGTTGGAGAAGCAACGGAATGATATCGATCATATTCCGACCCATCTGATTTTACAAGTTCAACAGGCTGCTGAACTAGAAGTCCGATTGCCGGTGTTTGAGTATTTACTTCGATTGGCTAATGGAAGTTTGTTTACCATTCTTCGCCAAGAGGTTGAAATTCTCATCAACAAGTTTAAGAACGATCTTATTAATTCTAGTGAACTCGATGAATATTCATTGGAAGTGCTGGCCCTTGATGCAGACAGGGGCGTCTATGCGGTACATAATATTGAGATTTAGGAGGACAGCGAGATGGTTGCGATGAGAGCTGATGCTTCCAACCATTTGGATAAAGTAACTTCTCAACTATCAGCTCACATATGGGGACATCGGTTTAAGGAAGGTCAGCGTGGCGCGGAGTATGTATTGGAATTCTTGAATGTGTTGTATGGAACTGATTACTCATTCATTAAGGACAGCTATGTTCGCAAACGGTCTATCGGTCTTCGGAAATTTATCTTCGAAGGTGTAAAAGAAGGGGCTGGATCGCGCGGCGGAATTCTAATTCTGACCGATGAGGAAAAAATTAAATTGCAACAAGCAGTGCGAGAAAACGACTTGCCGGTATTGAAACAGTTTTTGCGGAACCTTGAAATAGTGTTATACGATTTGAATGGCAAAGAAGCGGACCGTTCGTGGTATGCCAGGTCCCTATATCCATTGCACGAATCATTGCTTTATTTCGAATTGCGCAAGGTTGGAGATAATCTCGCGATTGAACGGAACTTCTTCGCCAGAGGTGGAGAACTGTATTTTCTAATGTTGGCGCATGGTACGGAGAAGCATCCTGAACGTCGCGAATTTATTGAATCGCGTTTTCGTCAATTGTTGACTAAAAATAAGATAATTGAAAATGTTGTTACGAAGATAACTTCAGCTTTTGATGAAGATAAAGAAGAATATAAAGAAGCTAAGCTGCGTTCGGATAAATTGGATGATTGCCCGATTTTGCCGGTCAATGCTCCAGTTGAAAATGAACACTTGTTTGAAAATTTTGCCATTGAATTAGAGCAACTTCTACAAGTAGATTTGGATGTTTATGAAGTCTTTCATCTTCTAATGACATTGATTTGCTTCCAACTCAATCGTTATATGTACGAGAGAGCTCATTTGCCCAATAGCGAGAACAAAATATATTACTTCTTTGACTGCATGGAGAGCAAAAATAAGAATATTACCTATTTGTCGGCGCGTAATTTTGAACAACATGAATTGATCATAAAGGAAAAACTGGATCAAGCTTTTGAGAATAAATATAAAGATACCGTAGGTTCAGATGAAAACATCGAGCAATTGCTGCCTTCTTGGAGAGAGAAGCCAGAGCAATTTCTCGAACTCATGGGCCTGCAAAAATTAAAATCCCGTAAAAAAACGATCGTTCAAAAATTGATGCAGTGTCACACACCGGCAGATGTCAAAGGTAAGTTGAAAGATGTCGTGCGGGAAGTTGCTTCGGAATCCCTTACTAAAGAAATGCTCAGTATTATTCGCACCCTTGCGAGGGATGGAGGATTTGCAACATTCCGTCGTGGGTCTGCAGCAAATTATCGCTATACGATTTCGGATACATTCCTTCAAATGCTTGTATTTACAAAAGTTAAACCACAAGGGAAAATGGAGTTTTTTGAATTCTTGGATGTCCTCTACCGAGACTACGGAATCGTAATTGGTGAGAAACAAGCTAAAGATTCTGGATTGTATGACATGTCGCGACTAAATGTACGATATTTCCAAGAAAACGAGAAGGCACTAAGAGACAAACTGCTTCAAAATGGGCTGTTAATTGAATTCTCTGATGCTACGGCGATGATCGAAAATCCATATGCTGCAAGTTTAGTGGAGGCATAAAATGCATAATCAAGCTTATCAGTTGCTCGGTCAGTGGATGGTAGGGCTAATATCATCGTATTTTGCAAACCAAAGAGCCCTTAATTCTGATAAGTTGTTTATCAAAGTTACGGGTGTCGACGATGATGCATTGGGATATGTTCTAGAAGTTGTTTCAGAAGCAGAGGAACGACTCCGAGAATATTACTTGCCTCACATTCGTACGCTGGCGGCTGTTCCTGGATATGAGAAATACCAATGCCAAGCACACGAAACTAGTACTTGGCTGCGCAATAACACAAAACAAGGAAGCGCGCTGCTTATCTTTATGAACGCTGAATCCCCTGAAGCTCAAAGCTTAGAAAATATCTTCACAGTTGATGAGGCACGATTGTTAAGTGAAGACGGATTAAAGGTGCTGTTCCAGCTGCTTGCCGATAAATACCACATTTATAGTGAGGATAGTCGGTTATTGCAAAGATTTTTAGCGATGTACGGCCAGCTGTCGGAACCGCAACTGCGAACGATGCTGTCTTTCATGGTTGCTGTAATTCAATCCACAGAAAAGACAATGATTGATAAAATACAACGCAATCTGGATCAGTTGCAAATGTTTCGTGATAACAGGCTGTCCTTTGACCAAAATGGTCTGACACGTTTGAGGAGAAACTACCAGCTTTCGAGACTAGAGCGGGATGGGCGTTCACTTAAGAAAAGCGAATTTGTGGAAAATGTGTTCCAGTTTATTGAAAAATCAGATGATCATGAACTATGGGAAAGTGTATCTCCGGATGAGTTCCTTGATCAAGCCCTTAAGTTCATTCATGGTCAGTCAACTGAGTTGCTTCGTTATGAGTTTGATCTCATTTCGTCTGTGTTTATGTTTAAGCCAGGCAGAGTGACACTTAACGACAGAATTAAAGATTTTAAAACTCTGCTTGAAACAAAGGGTGAGATTAGCCCTGATCAAGAAGATCTTATCACCGATACTTTGGAAGCCGTCAAATCGGGAGAAAATCCTGATAAAATTCAAGAGTTTATTGATGAGTTCTTGGATATATTAACGAACGAAAGTCCTAAGTTAATAAAAGATTTGCAACGTGTCGTTAATCGTCTCCGGCAACATCATGAATACGATGAATTGGCTGAAGCGTTGCTTAAAGAGTCTTTTGATTTGCTTGAGGAATCTAGCGAGGAGCAGAAAGTTGAATCTGCAAAATTTAAATTGAGTATCGTGGAAGCACAAGTAGGAGAAGATCTAAAAACCGCTCTTGGCTTCCATCTTAATCATCTTGAAAAACTGATTGATCGTATATGTTTTGATGCCAACTCGCTTGAAAATGTTATCGAGGGTAATTCAGATCAAGTATTGCTTCAGTTGACGATGTATATCAATGGAGATGAAGTTTCAAGCAGAGAATTTAGCCTTACCAATCTCGGTAAAGGTAAATTGTCGTTATTGCTTGGAAAATTCGCGGATGATGGACACATTCCTTATCTAAAGGAATATTTGGATGCAGAAATTGGAGTAAATATTGTTCAAGAAGTAAAAGGAAATGTTAGTGGCTATATTGCAACGTATCAGGAAGGTGTTGAAGAAGCATATAATAGCTTTACGGATTTCGTTAATTGGTATAGTGATGAAATCAACAGAGCATTGAGTTCCGGGCTTTCCAATGTTGATTATGATCAACTTGAAAAGCGACTGGAGGAACTGCTTGGTTATGTTCATCAATCTGCGCTTGTAGCAAGATATATCATCCAGTACGTAGGGCTTCTTGGTGCTTACGATAAGTTTAATAATCGATCGAATGATACGGTGGGATTTGTCCAGACTCGAATCCTGACTCTGCTCAATCCAATCCGTTTGCTTAGTTATGCTCAGCGATTGAAGCGAGTTCAGCATGAGTTGAACTCTTGGATCAGTCGTTTGCATGCAGGCCAAAGTTTACTGGATGACATGAACGCATACTTGCAACAACTTCAATATGACATGTCTCGTTTGTCGCCTAACTACTTTAAAGTTGTTGGAACCCATGATAAGTATCTTATTGAGCAGCAAGAAGTTATGGGTGAAGGAATTTTCACCACTAATGATGCCAGTAGTAGTGAAGAGCAAGTCATACAAGCATTCGTAGATGAATTTGAATCAGCTGTTAAATCATATTTGGAAGTCTATCCATACGCCAAAGATTGCTTAGATATCGTTATTCTATACTGTCCGAACGCCACGTTTCCGATGCGGGCGATTGAAAAAGCGCTGAATGTTGAAGGCGTTCAGAAATTAAAAGTCATTGTCCATAGCGAAAATCGCGGAGCTACAATTTTCGAGACGCTCAACGCGTGGATTAGCCAGAATGAGCATCTATCAAAGAGGATTGGCAGCTTTCCCAAGGTTGACGTCCAAGTCATCGCTGAACAAGATATCAATAAACTGATGAATGTCATGAATCAGCATTTGCAAGATGCTGATATTGGCATACTTATTAATTACTTTGGTCAGTCCTCTCATGTTCATTACCAATTTGAACGTGTCGAAGTGAAGAACACCGAGGATTGGTTTAAGCCGATTTATCGTGAACCTGTAAGAAAAGATAACGCTGTAAAGAGAATCAACTTGGTTAGCGAAGAGCTTCCAGTAGTTATGCAACGATTTTATCAGTTGCAATACGTTCTTCATAGTAACGGAGCCATTTCAGAAGACGAACACATGCTGGTGCGGAACGTCATATCCATTAACACATTGTCCGATGAATCGCTCCTCAACTTTATGCATGAGCGTTTTGTATGGTCACTGTTCATTGACCGGTACCTGGACAAGCCATTGTTGCGGCATGTATCCTCAAAAGCTCAAATCATCAAATATAAATCCAGTGCTGGGCAAAATAAGAGTTTTAAGACCATTCTTTCCTCGTCTAAATATGTTCGCAAGTTGACTCAAGACCAAGCTGATCATGAGTATTTTGATCGTTTGTATCGGAAGTATTGTAAGCTTCTCAAGAATGATTTGATTGATCGAAATATTATCATCCAGGCTGTTGAAAAGGTTAAGGAAATTTCTGGAGCCATAGTATTAAAAGCTATCGGCCCCGGGAAGTTTGCTCATGAATTGATTGCCGTGTATTTGTCTACCCAAGCAAGGCCTGCAATGGATGGAGAGCTTGTCATTTGGTCAGTATGCGATGAGCTTCCGTGGTTCAACGGTTCGAATCGTCGTCCTGACCTTGTTCGAACATCGATTCGGAAAGTGGATGACAGAATCTCCCTCAATTTTGAACTAATCGAATTGAAGTTCATTTCCGACACAATATTTGAGAAAGAGCGTTACGATGCGATTAAGCAAATAAAAGCAGGATTAGAGTTGTATCGGAGCCGCTTCTTGTTTAACGAAAATCCTTCAAGCGGTGAGCTTTGGCGCAAAGAGATGATCAATCATTTTATCGAATGTGGGACATATTCCCCTCAAGATGCGATGTTGTTGAGGGAGATGCAAGGAATTTCGCTCGAGTCCGTTGATGTAACGCTGACGGGATCCATCGATACTTTCGTTTATACTTCCAATCTGCTTGAACTGAATATTATGGAAGGTCATCAGAATGGGTATAAACAGGATATTTTGGACAATCAGTACATCAATCATATTTATAACCGTTACTTTATCTTGAATAAATTGGGGGCTGTAGCGGAACAAGAGATACCGGTATATGGAGTCGATTTCGTAGAGCTCAGTGAATTTATTGCAGATAAGCTTGGAGAAGGGGAAGTTGAATCAGAAAAAGAAGTCAAGCAGGATGAGCAGATAAATATGGCTGATGCTGTGTCCTCTATACAACACCTTGAAGCGGAACGAGACGAAGCATTCCATCAAATTAAGTATGCCAGGTTGGAAGCTGCTTCGGGAAGTGAAAATTCAGTAAGGACGACTGAGCCGACGGTCGTGCATGAGAAAGGTTTTCCGGAACAATTGGCACTTGTCGGAATCCCGTCTGCAGAAGCACAGGTCCAAGAGGATATTCAACCACTTGTACAGCGGTACCAGTCAAAATTACGATCGCGATTGAATGAAATTGGCATACCAATTAAAATTTTGGATTCAATTGTCGGCGTAAGTGTCATTCGATTGATTATCGAATTGACCGGTAATACCTCGTTCAGTTCGATCAAGAGTCGAGCGGAGGACATCCAGATGTGGCTCGAGCTTTCCTATACTCCACAAATTGTGATTCGAGCAGGGAAAGTTAACATTGATATTAATCGAGAGAATCCCGAGGTTGTGTACTTCGAACGATTTATGGAGAAAGTGCGTGAACAGATCCCTGCCGATGCAATTAAAGGAAAGCTTGTAGCACCTCTTGGAATAGGACAACTTGGCGAAATCATCAAAATGGATTTCTCAAGCCCTGAAACACCGCATTTGCTTATCGGTGGCAGATCGGGAAGCGGTAAGAGTGTTACCATAAATAGCATTATTTTGTCTATGATGTGTTTATACTCGCCGAAGGAAGTTCAATTTATCTTCATCGATCCTAAGCGAGTCGAGTTCATTGCGTTTAAAAATCTTGTCCATACACAAAGTGTCATTACAGATATCGAAGAAGCAGTGGAACAGCTCGACAGACTTGTTGAGGAGATGGAGCGCCGATACGAGTTAATGGCTGTAGAAGGAGCTACGAGCCTCGACCAGTACATTGAGGTTGGCGGAGTTGAGATGCCTCGACTCGTCGTTGTCTTTGATGAATTTGCCGATTTCATGTCGCAAGATAAGAAACAGGGCAGCCGAGTTGAAAACAGCATCATGAGGCTCGGTCAAAAAGCCCGTGCTGCTGGTATTCACTTGCTTATTTGTACTCAAAGCCCGAAGGCGGATATTATCTCAACAAATATTCGCAACAACCTCGGGGCTCGACTCGCATTGCGTGCTGCTGACCAGACGGCATCACGTATTATTCTCGATGATGATGGCGCTGAAAGGCTTGGCGGCAAAGGAGATTTCTTGGCCAAAATCGACCTTCCGGATATTGTACGAGGAAAGAGCCCATATCTTACGACAACAGTGAAAAAAGCACTGCTGAATTATTTTCGGACGCAAGATGGGCAGACAAGAAAGGATTGAACTCGCAACATGAAATTTGGACATCATCAGAGCTTTTACTTGCGAGTGAACTGGCTGTCCAAAGCGTTCAAGGCGATAGAATCCGATCCGCGTTTCTTCTATGATGACCATGGATTTGAAAAAATTGGACTTGGGCGTAATATGGTCAAATCGCTGAAATATTGGTCAACAGCGGTAGGAATTATGTCGGAAAAAAAGAACGAAGAGCGGAAGCCGGTTCATGTATTGACACCAATTGGTGAACTTATTAAACAGCACGACCGTTTTGTACGTAGACCTTTAACGGCAGCTGTGCTTCATTATCTCCTAGCTTCAAGTAAGGAGCAAGCAACATCGTGGTACTGGTTCTTTAATGTATGCAACTTAAGGTCTGCTTCAGCTGATGAAGTGCTTGAATCGTTAAATGAGTGGGTTTTTAATGAATTTGATAAGTCGGTATCGATCCAATCATTAAAGCGTGATATTGAATGTATTCGCCAGTTATATACCTCACGTTCTGCGGTTGGCGACGACCCAGAAGAGGTGGTCGCCAGCCCATTTTCAAGTTTGAACTTATTAGCTGATACAAAGCAAGGGCTTGTAAAGCAAACACCAGATATTCAGAACATTGGCCTTGATGCACTATACTTTAGTCTTCTTGTATATGGTCATCGACATCAAGTTAATAGTGTTACTTGGGAAGAGCTTCAAGTGAAGCCTTTATTATGGGGGCGAATGTATCATTTAACCTCTCAACAGATTCTTGAAGTGTTAGAGCTGCTCCATGCAGAACCGTATTACCCGTTAACCTTTGTTCGAACCAATCAACTATATACGCTAAATTTCGAATTGGTAGAGCCGCACCAATTTTTACAGAAAGCATATGAACGGGAGGCGGCGGTGTAATGTTGCAGTTAAAACATCAGTTTCGATCAAGCATCAATTTGCAGTTGGATATGAAAGACGAGCGACTGCTTAACCAATATATATTGTCACCATCTCACAGCGAAGTATTTCGGGGCGTTGTAGAGAGTGTTTTGTTTGGGGGGACACGATCTCACCTGCTTATTGGTCCGTATGGGACGGGCAAAACGTTTGTGGCCACAATTCTTTGTCAGCTACTGTCGAAACAATTTTCCTCGAATTGGCGTACAAGTCTCCTATCGCAGGCTGAACGCATTGATCCTAAGCTGGCAGAGTCATTAAGGGCCGTTGAGAATTTAAACCTACAATATATTCCTGTTGTCATCAATGGTAAGACGGGATCTATTCGTACCATTATTGGGCGTGCGTTATATCGAATAATGAAACAAGAAGGAATCGATATAACGCTGCCTAATGAGGTTAGTTTCATTCTAAATACCGTGGACCGATGGGAAAAGTTATATCCAAGTACCTTTGCTTTACTAATAGAAAATATAAGCAAGAATCAACTAACTTGGGATGAGTGGATTACTCGAGTAGAGAACGGTGATGAGGAAGTCATCAAGCGTTTTATAGAGTTCTATCCCACGGTTACATCTGGAACTCCTTGGGCTATTGAGCATGAAGATTATTTTATAGAGAACATTGATCATCTGACTCGTAAATTAGCTGAAAGAGGTAAAGGAATACTCATTGTTTATGACGAGTTCGGGCGGTTCCTCCAAACGCTTGAAGGGTCTGATGCGTTACGTAACATGCAAGATTTACAAGATCTTGCAGAGTATTCTAATCACACAGAGAATATGCAGTTGCTGCTTGTTGGACACCGGTATATCCGGCATTATGCAGTGAATAGTCGTGAATCAATTCGCACAGAATTTGAAAAGGTAGAGAAACGTTTTCGCTCTTATACTTTAGAAAATGACAATGCAACTTATTTGTTGCTTGCTCAGCAAGCTGCAGCAGACATCAATGCGTTAAGTCTAACCAAGACGGGGAATTTAGAATCGTTAGAAACACTTCAACGTTTTCCGTTGTTCTCCGAATATACCACATATCAATTGGATCAAAATATCCTTAAATCATTGTACCCGTTACATCCCGTGGGAGTAGCAATACTTCCAGAGCTTTCTAATATTTTTGGTCAAAACGAACGTACGCTTTTTTCTTTTTTCACGGATTATAGTCGTCATAGTATTCGGGAACATGTTGAACATGATCAAGGATACTATTATGTAGATAAACTATTTCATTTTTTTGAACTCGCTAAAGCTGAGACTTGGGATCAGCCAAGTTTGACATTATACCATATTGTTGAGCCGTTTATAGACAAGCGAGATCCTATTCAATCTCGAATTGTAGAACTTATAACACTTTGGTCTGTTGTTCGGTTTACCCAAAGGCAACCACTAACTACCGAATTTATTTCGTTTGCTTTAGGAATTCCGGCAGAATTGGTAGAAAATGCACTAAATCAACTTGCAGCTGCTAAAGTCTCTAGATTTAATCAAATTCGCAATCAATGGGAGCTTTTTGATGGCAGCTCAGTTGATTTAGAAGCAGTTATACAAGATCGATTGGCTACGATCACACTTGAATCAGAGAGTCTTATTAGCATCTTAGAACAACATATGCCTTACTCTTATGTCCTTCCATATGAATATAACGAATCGGTGGACATGATACGCTATGCTGATCTTCATTTTGTTGAAGCATCAGCTTTAACAGATCAAGAGAAACTGGCGACCTTTGATGCGGACGATTTGGTGTTCTTTGCAGTATTTACTGAAGAACAGCAATTACATGAGTTTTTCGAGACCAGTGGTCAACTAAATCATTCCCATATCATAGCTGTACCTACTTTCACGATTGAAAGTATTCAACCAAGTTTGAAAAGATTTTATGCTGTCAAACGTTTACTTACGGATACGGAGTTTCTGTCATTAGATAGTCGAATAAAGAACGAACTTCAATACTTGCTACAGGAGACTAGTGTAAAGATTTCAACATTTGTTGAGCGATACTTTAATTACAAAGAATTGCATTGGTGGGTAAGTGGAGAGCGGCGTCAAATTAATAATCTTCAAGGCTTGGAACAGTTAATCACTGAAAGAATGCACGCAAAGTTCCATCGTACATTAACAATACGAAATGAGGCTTTTAACCGGAAACGAATTTCAGCGATCCAAAGAAGAGCTTTAATTGATGTAATTGATCGCTTGATCGCTCAACCCAGTGAGCCTCAGTTGGGGATTCAAGGTTATGGCCCCAATTATTTAATCTATGTGAGTGTTCTAAAGAACAATGATTACGCCTATGATCAGGATGGAAGAATTAGTTGCAACGCCGCACTACGTGAATTGCAGAATGATTTAAAGGAGATGTTACATCATCAACCAGTAGGAAGATTGTCAGACCTTATTCGCATATTTAAAGATGAGCCTTACGGTATTCGAAATCCGGTCATCCCTTTATTGTTTGTTGCCCTCCTAAGAGATGTTTGGAATCAGCTAATGTTTTACGCCCATGATATGCTAACGTCTCACTTGTCAGGTGCGGCGATAATTGAAATGATTGAGAATTCGACTAATTACGAATACCGTTTCTACGATATGACAAGAGAGGAGAAACAACTGTTACTGCGCATTGGTGATATTTTTAGTTTTCCATCAGAAGCTAGTTCTAGCTTTGTGCATATGTCCGAAGCATTACTTCGCTGGCTTCGTACATTACCGAAGTTTACTCTAATTACGGACCAAGTATCGGAGCAGACTCGGAAGATTCGAGCCGCTATTCGTTCGTCAGAAGTAGATCCATTTAAACATATGAGAAACTTACTTACGATGGTCGATGACATTGAGGCTGCGAAACAGGAGTTGGAGTGCTTTATACAATCAAATGAGATCGAATTAGAGAGTCAACTATGCAAAATAGTCACTAAACCTTCCATAAACGACTTTTTAAGTGAGATTAAAAAGCATAAGATAGAATTAATTGGATCAAATAGTAAATTATCGACCGTTCCGGATGATCTAGAAATTAGTCCTATTGACCGGCTAGTGGAGCATCTCATTGGCGTTAGTCGCACGGAATGGTCGGATGCGACACAAGAGTTATTTATAAAGCAATTCCAGTATGAGTGGCAGTTGATGAAGGCTCCAACCATTACTGAAGCCCAAATTGAGTTTGAAATGGATACTCCAATAGAACTATCTAAAAAGGCCACAGTCGTTTATACTAATGTCAAGAACCTGCTAAAATATGCGGGTAGAGACTTAACAACTTTGGAAATTCGTCACTTACTGATGAAAATTATGCAAGAATATGATGCATGAGGAGGCGATAACTGTTGGCGCGGACTCCGGTACACGTATCGATGTTCAGCGGAGGAGCATCGTCCGCCTTCGTCGCACATCATATGGTGCAGACTTATGGTAAAGAAAATTGTATTTTATTTTTTACTAACACATTGTGGGAACATGAAGACAACTATCGATTTATGCATGAAGTAGCAGATTATTTAGGGATGGAAATTACATATCGTACGGATGGACGGACACCGGAGCAAGTATTTTACGATTACCGTTATATGGGGAATTCAAGACTTGCTAAATGTTCAGAAGAATTAAAAGTACGACAAACTGTAATATTTTTGGAAGAACTTCGCGATGAACATGGGCTGGAGCCCATTCTATATTTCGGCATTGGTCGACATGAGCAGCATCGGGCAGAAAACCTGCGCAATTTTTATGCCCATGTGCCCGTGGAACCCGTTGAAACACGATTTCCTCTCATCACATTATTTCAAGAGGAAATCGACGTAAAGAAGATTATACAAGAAGAGTGGGGAATTAGGCTCCCCCTCATGTATGAGCTCGGGTTCTCTCACGCCAATTGTGGTGGACGGTGTGTACGCGGCGGGCTGCAGCACTACGCACATCTCTATAAAACCTGGCCAGATGTGTATAGGGAACAGGAAGAAATGGAAGAGAACTTTCGAAGATACTTCGATAAGGATGTCTCGATTCTTAAAACGCGTAACGGGAAGCCATTTACCCTTCGTGAATATCGAGAACTAATGGAACGAGAAGGAGTTCAAAAATTTCTTACGCAACCTGATGATACAGTACCTTGTGTGTGCACCGTCTAACAGCAACCGTATTTCGCAATCCAGTCCTTATCGCCTCTATGGGAAAGGGGGACTGGATATTTTTGTTCTTTACTAAAACAAAATTGATTGAGTATAAAGTTTATGCTACTCCGCATACTGGTTAGTATATCCAGTTAAAGGGCGGGGTAGGAATGAAAGACGGTGCAATATGTGAAAACGCGGAGCTTCGGAAATTACTACTACCAAATCAAACCCTGCGCATTGCATACCATGTCGTGAAAAACTGCTTTTCCGTTAGAGACAGGCGCTCACGTAAGGTTATAGGATACACTGATCGCATTGTGTTGTATGACGTACAATTTGTAGTTTCTCAAGCTGGTAGAGCTAGAGTACTTCGAGAACGCCAGAAAAACGTCCATGCTTTCGTGGTAGGAAAATACGATGAAACTTTACAATCGCTTTCGATAGATCCGACTTATCAGCAAGCCTATTATAATCCGTATCGTACAGAAACATTTATTAATCGAGCAACATTGATTCCGGTTCAGAGTGCGAAGATCGCCATTTGTGAAAATAGAGCTGTTTATTATCGATAATGATGTATTGAGGTGTTCCGGCATGATGCACGACCGCGTCAGCACCGGCATCAGGGGAATCGACGACGTCGTCGACGGGCTGAGGCTCGGCGACAACGTCGTGTGGCAAGTCGACGAGATCGGGCAATACGGGAGACTGGCCGCGCGGTTCGCCGGGCAGGCGAAGCGGGACGGACGGAAACTGATCTACGTCCGTTTCGGCAGCCACGAGCCGCTGTTTGCGCCGGATTCGGACACCGTCATCATCGAGCTCAGGGCTGACCGGGGATTCGAACGCTTCGCCGCGTCCGTCCACCGGCTGATCGAGCGGGAAGGCCGGCGGGCGTTCTACGTGTTCGACTGCCTCACCGATCTGCTCGCCGACTGGCATTCCGACCTGATGATCGGCAACTTCTTCCGCGTCACCTGTCCTTATCTCTACGAACTCGAAACCGTCGCCTACTTCGCCATTATTCGTAACGCCCACACCTTTGCGACGATTGCGGGCATCCGCGAGACGACGCAGGTGCTGATCGACGTGTACCGGGCCGGCGGCAGCGACTACATCCATCCGCTGAAAGCCTGGAACCGCTACACCCCCGTCATGTTCTTCCCGCACCGGATCGACGGCGACGAAGCCGTCAGCATCACCTCGAGCGCCGAAGCGGCCGAACTGTTCGCCGCGGTCGCGCGCGGCGAGGACCGGCTGGACTACTGGAACGTCATGTTCGCGCAGGCGAAGGAGGCGCTGGATGCGCCTGCCGGTCAGCAGGAGCGGGTCAAGATGCGGCTGCTCAAGATGCTCGCCGGCCGCGAAGCGCGCCTGCTGAAGCTGTGCGGCCGCTACTTTGCGCTCGCGGACGTCCTCCGGGTCGCGGAGCGCCAGATCGGCAGCGGCTTCATCGGCGGCAAGAGCGTCGGCATGCTGCTCGCCCGGCGCATTCTGGAGGCGGCGGGAGGAGACCGGTTCGCGCCGCGGCTGGAGCCGCACGATTCCTGGTACATCGGCTCGGACGTGTTCTATACGTACATCGTTCACAACGGCTGGTGGAAGCTGTTCATGCGGCAGAAGACGAAGGAGGGCTATTTCCGCTGCGCGGCCGAGCTCCGGGAGAAACTGCTGACGGGCCGGTTCCCCGACAACATCCGGGAGCGGTTCATGCGGATGCTCGAGCATTACGGCCAGTCCCCGATCATCGTCCGCTCCAGCTCGCTCCTGGAAGACCAGTACGGGAACGCGTTCGCCGGCAAATACGAGAGCGTCTTCTGCGTCAACCGGGGGACGCCGGAAGAGCGGTATGAAGCGTTCGAGCAGGCGGTGCGGACCGTCTACGCCAGCGCGATGAACGAGGACGCGCTTGTCTATCGGCAAATCCGCGGGCTGGCGGGCGAGGACGAGCAGATGGCGCTGCTCGTGCAGCGGGTGTCCGGAGACGAGCACGGGGACGGCTATTTCCCGCATGCGGCGGGCGTCGGCCATTCGACGAACCTGTACGTGTGGGAGGAAGGCATCGACATGAACGCGGGCATGCTGCGGCTCGTGTTCGGGCTCGGGACGCGGGCGGTCGACCGGACCGAAGGCGACTACGCGCGGATCGTCTGCCTGGATAACCCGAAGCGCCAGCCGCCGATGCATGCCGGCGACCGGCGCAAATACATGCAGCATGAAGTCGACCTGCTGTCGTTCCGGGAGGGCGCGCTGGTCTCGCGGGATGCGGACGTCGTGCTCGCGGGCGGCATCAAGGCCGACCGATCGCTCATCGCCGCGCCGGATGACGAAGCGGCCGCGCGCATGCGCGAGCTCGGGCTGACAGACCGGCCGGCGCCGTATATCGTCGATTTCCGCGGGCTGCTGGAGCGGACCGATTTTCCGTCGTTCATGCGGGAGATGCTGGCGCAGCTCGCCGCCGTGTACGAGTACCCCGTCGACATCGAGTTCACGGTCAACTTCACGCCGGACGGAGCGTACCGCGTCAACCTGCTGCAATGCCGGCCGCTGCAGACGCGCGGCCTCGGGCGGCCGGTCGAACTGCCCGAGCCGTCGGACGATTGTTTCTTCGCGTCCCGCGGCGGCTTCATGGGCGGCAACGTCCGGCTGCCGATCGACCATGTCGTATTCGTGCGGCCGGACCGCTATCTCGCGCTGCCCGAGCAGGGCAAATACGCGGTCGCCCGGCTGATCGGCCGGATCAACAAGGCGCTCAAGGGCAGACAGACGATGCTGATCGGGCCGGGACGGTGGGGGACGACGACGCCGTCGCTCGGCGTGCCGGTTCATTTTGCGGAGCTGTGCCACATGACGGTGCTTTGCGAAGTGGCGCCTGAGGAATCCGGCATCGCGCCCGAGCTGTCGTACGGCAGCCATTTCTTCCTCGATCTCGTGGAAGCGGGCATCTTCTATACGGCGCTGATGCCGGGCGAGCCGGACGTCATCTGGCATCCGGAGCGCGTGCTGGCGCAGCCCAACATGCTGATCGAACTGGTGCCGGACGCGGTGCCGTTCGAAGGGGTTGTTCACGTGGCGCGGACGGACGGGATGGAAATTTTCGCGGACATCGGGTCGCAGCGGGTGGTGTGCAGGTAGGATGGAAGGTAAAGCCATGTTGCCGGTATCCTATTCAACCTTCAGGGAAAGGGATTTGGGCGAATACATCAGCCGAAACTATGACATTGGCAAAGTGATGCGGTGTGTCTTCATGCACAGGGGCATGAATGATTCCTACCTTGTCGAAACCTTGACCCGTAAGTACATCTACAGGGTTTACCGCAGCGGATGGCGAGACAGCCTTTGCGATGTCTCATTTGAAATTGACCTGTTGAGATTTTTGCATGCCAATGGTGTGAGCGTGTCGATTCCGGTTGCCACAACCGGAAACGAATATGTTAATGAACTTTCCGCTCCGGAAGGCAGACGGTTTGGCGTCCTTTTTACGCTTGCCGAAGGCAGCGCGCTCGACTTGAACGCTGAAGACATATGTTTCAAGTATGGCAAGGAAGCTGCCCAAATCCATGCAGGTTCGGCTACTTTTCAAACCCGTCACAGCAGGCCGCATCTGGATCTGGAATACCTGGTTGATCAACCGCTGCAAGTTATTCGAGCCTGTATGGTTCATCGTCCTGATGATTATCAGCTTGTTTTTCGCGTCGGAACCAAGTTGAAAGAAGCGATTGATCGGGTGGGAGGTTTGGATTGGGGCATATGCCACGGGGATTTGCACGGCTATAACGCCCACATGCTGGGCGATCATATTACGCATTTCGATTTTGATCTTTGCGGATTCGGTTGGAGAGCCTATATTCTCGCCGTGTTCAGATTTGCGCTGGAACAACGTTTCCAATCTTGCGTAGATGGAGAACAACAGGTTGCCATGAAGTGGAATGCTTTTTTGGCAGGCTACCAAAGCGTTCGAAAAGTTCAGGCAAACG
Source organism: Thermobacillus xylanilyticus (assembly GCF_907165215.1). GTDB lineage: Bacteria > Bacillota > Bacilli > Paenibacillales > Paenibacillaceae > Thermobacillus > Thermobacillus xylanilyticus. The sequence goes on from NZ_CAJRAY010000050.1 coordinate 25,497, forward strand.
ATATGACGGCTGTCCCGTTCTTTGCGGGAGTGCGCCGACTATGGCTGATGAGCCTCAGTTTGAAATTCTTCAAAGATTTGGATATCACGGGCTCGATTGATGCTGAAGATAAATATTTTGAAGATGAGCTTGAAGCTTTCAGGGAAATGGATCAAACATTATTCTGAAATCCCGAGAGCAGCGCCCGCACGGTCGGGATGTCGGCCGGCGCCCAGTCCAGGGAGGCCATTTCGGAGAGGGGGAGCCAGACCAGTTGCGCGTGTTCTTTCGGCGCCGGGGCTCCCTCTATGATTTTGGCCTTGTACGTGATGAGTCTTACCACCAGATTCGGGTATGGATGGGTCACATCGGCAATCCGCTCATGGACTTCGATCAGGCAGTCCAGTTCTTCCCGGATCTCCCGGACCAGGCATTGTTCCGGCGATTCGCCCGGCTCGATCTTGCCGCCGGGGAACTCCCACAATCCGGGCAGCGACATCGACGGGGACCTTTGCGCGCACAGGATTTCGTTTTTCTCATTGAAAATGACGGCGCCTGCAACGTCTACCTTTTTCATCGGGTTGCTCCTGATGCTGGAAAGTGATTCATACGACGATCATAACCGCATCGCACATGCCGTTTCAACCGCTTCACGCCATCGCCGTGACCGCCCCTTCCGGATTCAACAGGCAGACCGTGTTCTCGCAGCGGCAGGAGGCCAGTCGCCGCGCCAGCTCTTTGACGGATACCTCCGGGCTGATCAAAATCTTCACATTCCGGAACGTGCACTGCTCGAGTTCATACCCTTCCGACCGGATCATGATGACGCAGTCTTCAAATGCACACCGGACGAAAGCAAACCCGTCCAACCCGATCGTCTCGTGCGTAAACGGCTGGTCCTGAATGAGCTCCATCGCAATCGCTCCTGTTCGGGTGTAGTCGAGTTATGATCTTAGCATGTCCGGCGCGCAATGACTGTCGGATCGGGGCTGCCCCGAGACAGAGATTTGCCGACAGGAAAGTGACAAATCATCGTTCTGTTGGTATGCTGTTCCCAACGAGACAGGCCAATCGATGTTGGATCGGGAGGAACCATGGAAGCCTTGATCGAACTGCGGAATGTCGGAAAATGGTATGCGGCGGGGAGGCCGGTCGTGCAGCAGGTCGACCTCGCCGTTTATCGCGGACAAGGTCTGGCGATCCGCGGCCGCAACGGCTCGGGCAAGACGACCTTGCTGAAACTGATCGCGGGCATCACCAGGCCTTCCGCCGGCGCAGTCCGCCGCGCCCCGGAACTGACCGTCGGCTATGCGCCGGAGCGCTTCCCCCCGGTCCGCTTCCGGGCGGAGGAATATTTGGCCCATCTGGGCCGCATCCGGCGCATCCCGAAGCCGGAGCTTGAGCGGCGCATTCAGGAACTGATGGATCTGTTCCAACTGCATGCCGCCGGACCGATTACACACTTCTCGAAAGGCATGACGCAGAAAGTCAACCTGATGCAGGCGGTGCTTGCCCGTCCCGACGTGCTCGTTCTGGACGAGCCGCTGTCCGGGCTGGATGCCGATTCGCAGGCGGATTTCGCCCGGCTGCTTGTGAAGTTCAAGCAGGAGGGAGCGGCCATCGTCATGACGGGCCACGAGCCGGGATTCGAGAACGCGTGGGCCGACCGGACCGTGGTGATCCGGTATGGAAGGCTCGAGGAGCTGCAGGAGCGGGGCGCCGGCGCGGCGGCTCAGGCGGAAACGTCGGACTGGATTTGCAATCAATGGGGGGTCAATTAGGTTGTTCCCGCGTCTGGTATCGTATCTGCTGGCAGTCTTCTTGCGGTCGCATCGGTATTTTCCACCGCTATTGGTCTTCTTGCTCGGCCTCATGCTGCTCTACACCGCACGTCCGAATCCGGTGATGGGGAGTTACGCGGCTTCGTCCGTCCTGCTGTATTTCGTGTCCGCCTGGATCGGGACAGGCTTTTGCGGCGCGATCGGAGAAGCGCAGGAGCATATCGCCGCCGTCCACACGGGGAGCGTGCGGAAGTATCTGATCGGCAAGACGATGGCCGTATTCGCATGCGGGCTGCTGCTCAGCCTGGCGGCGCTCATCTATCCGGTCGCCGCGGGCAGTTTCGACGAGCGCGTGCGTGCCGGCGAGTGGCTGACGGCGCTGCTCGCGCACGTCGAGCTGGCGGTGCTGGGGGGACTTGCGGCGCTGATTCTGAGTCAGCCTGTCATCCGGAAAGGCAGCCTGTCCGCCGCGATGCTGCTGCTCGTCCTGATTCTGTCGATTGCGCGCGACGGCATTCTGAAGGAGATCGGCGGCGGTTTCGCGCCGCTGTTCATCCCGCTGCCGCCTGTCGCGCCGGTGGTCGACCGTCTGATCAACCCGGACGCGGACTTGAGCATGCAGAACGCCGCCGTCTGGATCTGGCCCCTGGTGTACGGCGGCGTGCTCTATGTGCTGTATTTGCGGCTTGCGGAGAAAAAAATGTGAGCGTCAGAGCAATCAGATGACGTAAGGCGTCGGCTCCATCGTATGCGCCTTGGCGACGGCTTCCTCCAGCGTCATGCCGGTGAACGATTGCGCATGCAGGAAGCGGCCGCTTTTGCCGTCGTTCACGAAAGCGCCGACGCAGATGCCCGGAATGACGGTGTCCGGATCGTTCGGGGCATTCGGTCCGCCGAGATCGGTCCGGCACCAGCCCGGATCGGTCAGGCTGATGATGACGTCGGTTCCGTCCAGGCGGGACGCGAGATCCTTCGTCCATTTGTCCAGCGCCGCTTTGCTGGCGGCATAGGCCGACTGCTCCGGCTCGTTCCGGATGCCGCTCGTCACGTTGATGACCCGGCCGAAGCCGCGCTCGATCATCTTCGGAATGAAGCGGTTCGCAATCATCACGGCCGAGATGAAGTTGATGCGGAAGCTGACTTCAAAATCTTCGACCGGCGTATTGTAGTAATCTTTCCGGTAGGCGATCTGCACGGCCGCGTTATTGAACACGATGTCGACCGGCGTGCCTTTCGCCTCGATCGCATCGAGCATCGCGGCCACTTCGTCCAGGTTGGCGAGCTCCGCCGCCACGCTGTACGCCTCCACGCCCAATGCCCTGACTTCCTCTTCAATCTTCCGCGTGTGCTCCAGGCTGCGGCTGTGCAGGATCAGGTTGCAGCCCTGCTGCGCCATGAATTTGGCAATCCGGTATCCGATCCCGCGGCTGGCACCCGTGACCAGCGCCCATTTTCCCCGTACTTCGGCTTGGCTCATGGTTGTGATCTCCTTTTTTACGGTTCGCGTGCGAACATGATGTAGTCGACGTTGATCGGCTCAAGGCCCGCGCCGCGCAGCAGTTGGTTGATCTGCCCGCGGTGGTATTGTCCGTGCAGGGCGACGTGCAGCAGAATGTCGCGCACCTTGTTGCGGAAGGGGACGCCGGACTGGTTCCGGTATTCGAGCACCGCATCCAGCGCGGCGTCGTCGAGCGCGGACAGGAAGCGTCCGAAAGCCGCACGGAGCGCTTCGATCCGTTCCCGCATCCCGTCGAGGCTGTCCGGCGATGTCCAGATCGGCAGATGCGAGCTGTCGCGGCCTTCGAGCCGGGTCAGCCAGACCCGTTCGGCGTTCAGGATATGGTCGAACAGACGGATGGCGGCGGCAGGCGGATGGCCCGCTGCCTCGAGCGTCGCGAGCAGACGCTTGTCGGCCCAATACAACTGATCAAACAGAGCGCGGATGCTGCGCATGGACAGGCCTCCTTCGGGATCGGGAATCAGAGGGTTCATGCTATAGATATTCGATGATGTCGCCGGCCAGCAGCGACGCCTGGGACGGACGGGCCGCGGCCGCGCGGTCGCCGGCCGCGCCGTGCAGCCAGACGCCGAAGGCGGCGGCGGTGCCGGGCGGCATGCCCTGGGCGAGCAGGCTGCCGATGATGCCCGCGAGCACATCGCCGCTGCCGCCGGTCGCCATGCCGGGATTGCCGGTCGTGTTCACGTACACCGTGCCGTCCGGCAGCGCGGTGACGGTGGCTGCGCCTTTCAGCACGAGCACGACGCCGTGGCGCGTCGCGTAATGGCGGGCGATGCCGATCCGGTCGCGCTGCACTTCGGCGGTGCTCGTGCGGGCGAGGCGCGCCATCTCGCCGGGATGCGGCGTCAGGACGGCCGGGCTGTCAGCCGGCCGTCCCGGCCAGGCGGCGAAGTCGTCCGCCTCCGCGAGCATGTTCAGCGCGTCGGCGTCGAGCACGAACGGCACGGCGCGCCCGGCGCCGGTGCCGCCCGCGGCTCCGCAGGCCGCGTCCCAGACGCG
>NZ_CAJRAY010000051.1 GCF_907165215.1 Thermobacillus xylanilyticus
CCTAAATTCCATCAGCTTGATTCAACATTTCATTCGCATCCGGTTTTCAGGGTGCAAACCCTACATAATTAATGAACCAGGCTCGTATTGCAACAGGGCAGTACGGGCCTGGTTTTTTTCAGGAGTCGAAAGGGGCGAGTTCTTGAAATTCGCGATACTCCGTGTCATCGCGTAAACAAGAAATCCGATTGTGCATTCAATAAATGGAGAACCTTTGGACGAAATGTGTCCAGGTATTTCAAGCTTACGGCATCCATCAAATAACCGTCAACGGTAGTAGACGGAACAATCCGTGGGCTGCAGCTTCAAGACGCCGTCTCGCCGCAGTCCGCGGATCTTGCGCAGGACGACCGAACGCGGGGCAAGCGTCCACAGATGCCAGCAGATGAGGCTGATCATGAACGATTCGTGCACCCAGGGATAAGCAACCGCGATGACGCAGAGTCCGAACCAAAGCAGATGGCGGTGCAGGCGCCGGAACAGGCCGTGTTCGATATGCTGGACGGGCACATAACCGATCCACGGCGCATTCACGCTCCACCGGAAACGCCGGAATTCCGGTTCATCGACGCGAATCAAGGTCAGCCGGATAATGACGAAATGGACGAGCTCCACGCCGATGAGGCTGATCATCCAGGAGAGAATGCCGGTTGTGCCGTACAGGCCGCCCTGGAGCACGCCGAACAGCGCGGCGATGAGCAGGTAGCTGATCTTCACTTCCCGCGGTATCGGGATCCGGCGGATGAGCTGATAATGATAGATCGTCGCCTTTTCATCCAATTGTTGACGACGCGGCATCATGGGATTTTTCCTCCAACTGCATGCTGAAAAGGGTTTACCAACTATATCGGAAGAGGCGCATGCCGGATGAATGCCTGCCGGGCAAATGCGGATGGTCCCATGGAACCAAATATTTGCGGCAAACATATATTGAAGCAAAATATTTGAAAAGACCTTTGAACAAGTATATCGAACTAGACATTGTGGCATAATGGGAGTTGAAAGAAAGACAGGAAGGATGAGTCGGCATGGAGGAAAGCGTCCGACAATGCTGCATCATTTGCGGGCAGGAGAAGGAGTTCGGCATCACGATTATCTCCGAATTTATATGTGAGTCTTGTGAAGCCGAGATGGTGCGCACCGATGTGAAGGACGAGAAATATCCGTTCTTCATCCATCAATTGAAACGAATCTGGGTCCAGAAGAACGCGTGAGCGGCTGCATCCGACAAGGGACGGCCGTTTTTTTGCTGCTCGGTGGTATCGCGGCGTTTCTTCCTTTATTATAGAAGAAACAGGAGAGGAGGGAACGGAAGCGGATGCCGGAGTTCGAAGCGCCGCTTTACACGCAGCTCGTACGCAGGCTTGGGCGCGGCCCGGTCAGCTTCCACGTGCCCGGACATCAATACGGACGCGCGCTGCCGGACGAGCCGTTCGCCTTGTTCCGGGACATCATGGGCATAGACGTCACGGAACTGGAGGATACGGACGACCTGCACCATCCGGAAGGCATCATACGGGAAGCGCAGCAACTGGCCGCGCGCTGCTTCGGAGCGGACGAGACGTTCTTTCTCGTCGGCGGCAGCACGGCCGGCAATCTCGCGATGCTGCTCGCCGTCCTCGATCCGGGCGATGCGATCATCGTGCAGCGCAATGTGCACAAGTCGGTGCTGAACGGCATTGCATTGGCGAGGGCGCGGGCGATTTTCGTGGCGCCGCAGATCGAACCGGTATCGGGACTTCCGACCGTCCCTGCGGCAACTGACATTGAAGCGGCACTGGACCGCTATCCGGACGCCAAGGCGGTATTCCTGAGCACGCCCAACTATTACGGCATGCATGTCGATCTTGCGCCGTATGCGGAGATTGCCCGCCGCAGGAATCTGCCGCTTCTGGTGGATGAAGCGCACGGCGCGCATTTCGGGCTGCACCCGGCTTGTCCGCCTTCCGCAATAATGTCCGGCGCCGATGCGGCGGTTCAATCGACGCACAAGACGCTGACCGCGCTGACGATGGGCGCCATGCTTCATGTGCGCCGGGGCAGGTTGTCAATGGACCGGCTTCGGCGCGCCTTGACGGCGGTGCAAAGTTCAAGTCCATCCTACCCGATTCTGGCGTCGCTCGATATTGCCCGGGCAATGATCGCGGCTTGCGGCCCGGCATGGCTGGAGAGCGGCATGAAGGCGGCAAGCCGCCTCCGGGAACGGCTGGCTGAACGAAACGGCCCGTTCGCCATTGTGGAGCCGGCCGTCGGCGAAGCTTGCAGCGCCGTTGACCCGATGCGCATCGTGCTGCGGGATGCGACCGGCAGGCTCAGCGGCATTCGGCTTCAACAATTGCTGGCGGAGCAGGGATGCTGGGCCGAGATGGCCGACGACCGCTATGCGGTGCTGCTGTTCGGTCCGCGCACGACCGCAGCGGACGCGGACAAGCTCGTTTCGGCGCTGGACAGCATTTCGGCGGAGATCACCGGATATCCGCCGGCAACAGATGCCGGTCCAGGACCGATTGACACTGCGGCCTATGCGGCTGAACCGGAGGATCGCATCGGCGAGCCGTTCGCCATTCCGTTCATGCCGCCGGCGGAAGACGAAACGGAAACCATACCGCTTGAAGAAGCGGCCGGACGTACGGCCGCCGAAACCGTCATTCCTTATCCGCCAGGCATTCCGCTGCTCTATACGGGCGAACGGATCCGCGAAGCGCAGGTCGCAGCCATCCGCAGGCTGGCTGCGGCGGGCGCGCGTTTCCAGGGAGCGCCCGACGCCGGCATGCGGACGATCCGGGTCATGACACAACAACGACGCGACAACGACAGGTGAAGGGGACGAACCGGTGAGCAGAGGCTTTTTTCTGACGATTGAAGGCGGCGAAGGCGCAGGCAAGACGACGATTCTGCAGGGCATCGCCGATTGGCTGAAAACGCGGGGATGGGATGTCGTCGCGACGCGCGAGCCGGGAGGCATTCCGATTGCCGAGAAAATCCGGGAAGTGATTCTCGACCGCGGCCACACCGACATGGAAGCGCGGACGGAAGCGCTGCTCTATGCGGCCGCCCGCAGGCAGCACCTCGTCCAGAAGGTGGAGCCGGCGCTTGCGGCCGGCGCGGCGGTGCTGTGCGACCGGTTCGTCGACAGCAGCCTCGCCTATCAGGGCCATGCGCGCGGGCTCGGCATGGAGGAGGTCTGGTCGATCAACCGGTTCGCGATCGGCGATCTCATGCCGGATTTGACGCTGTATCTGGACGTCAGGCCGGAAGTCGGCCTCACACGGATCCGGTCGGCCGGCGGAAGGGAGATCAACCGGCTGGATCTGGAGGACTTGTCTTTCCATCAGAAAGTGCGCGAAGGCTATCTGCTGCTGGCGCAGCGCCATCCCGAGCGAATCGTGACCATCAACGCGGAGCAGCCGCCGCAACAGGTGCTTGCGCAGGCACTGGAAGAAACGGAAAAACGACTTAAAGGGTTTTCACATTTCCGCGTCAAATAATATAAAATAGGTACACATCCAACCAAGGGAGGGATACGCATGAAACTTGTCATTGCCGTTGTGCAAGACAAGGACAGCAACCGGCTGTCCACCGCCCTCATTCAGGAAGGATTCCGCGCAACGAAGCTGGCGAGCACCGGAGGATTTCTTCGTGCAGGAAATACCACTTTTATGATCGGAATTGAAGACGAACGGGTGGAAGACGTTCTGCGCGTCATCCGGAACAACTGCAAAATCCGCGATCAGCTCGTGACGCCGGTATCTCCGATGAGCGGTTCGACCGATTCGTACATGCCTTTTCCCGTCGAAGTGCAGGTCGGAGGCGCGGCGGTGTTCGTGCTTCCCGTCGAACGGTTTGAGCATTATTGATCACCCGCATGACGCAACCATTTATCGTCCGGTGAAGAGCATGACCCGTCATGCTCTTTGCTTGGGCTAAAAAGCAGCTTTACTCCATACATGGGAAGGAAACGCGATGAAAATCAATCCCGGATACCGCACAGTCGGACAAGACCGGACGCGGATGGACACCGTCCAGCGTCAGGCGGCGCCCAAATCGTTCGCCGATTTCATGCAGGAGCAGGAAACGGCCAGAACGCAGGAAGCGCTGCAGCGGATGCTGAACGACATCCATCAGCAAGGGGAACGGCTGGCCCGCAACATGACGGTGCGCGAGCTGATGCTGTACCGTCAGATGGTGAAACGGTTCCTCGAGGATACGGTCAGGCGCGGCATCGGCCTCAAGGAGACCCGCGGCTGGGACCGGAGGGGCCGGGTCAAGCGCTACAAGCTGATCGAAGAGGTCGATGCCGTCCTGGTCAGCATGGGCGAAGAATTGCTGCAGACCGAGGAAGGACGGCTCGAACTTCTCGACAAAATCGGCGAAATCCGCGGACTGCTGATGAATCTGCTGTTCTGACGGAAAGGATCGGTAACGCCATGCGAATCAGCGACATCACCGGCCAGCCGAAAGCGGTGAAACTGCTCCAGGCGGCCATAAGAACCGGCAATGTCTCCCACGCCTATCTGTTCGGCGGTCCCGCGGGGACGGGGCGGAAACAGGCCGCGCTCGCCTTCGCGCAGGCGCTGTTCTGCACGTCCGGCGGGCCGGATGCGTGCGGCGAATGTCTGGCTTGCCGGAAGATCGAACACGGCAATGAGCCGGATCTGCATCTCGTGGAGCCGGACGGCGCGGCGATCAAGATCGACCAGATCCGCGGTCTGCAGCGCGACTTGTCGTACCGGTCGGAGGAATCGAAGCGCAAGGTCTATATCATGGAACGGGCGGAGACGATGACGCCGCAGGCGGCCAACAGCATGCTCAAGTTTCTCGAAGAGCCGTCGTCGCCTGTCGTCGCCATTCTGCTCACCGAAAATCCGCAGGCGATTCTCCCGACCATCCGCTCACGCGCCCAATTCGTTCCTTTCCTCCCGCTGCCTCCCCAAGTCATGCTCGAGAAGCTGCTTGCCGAGGGCCATCCGCCGCTTCTTGCCCGGGCAGCGGTGCACCTGGCCTCCGGAATCGACGCCTGCCGCGCGATTATCCAGCAAGAGGGGTTTGCAGAAACGAGAAAGCTGGTGATACAATTGGGGAAAGACAGCCTGGGCAGATTATCCGCCGCGATGGTCAGCATCGGACAAGCGTTCAAGAACGGTCTGCAAGCGGACCGGATCGAAACCGTTCTCGCGCTGCTGGCGCTCTGGTATCGGGATCTGCTGAACGTCCAGATCGGCAGGCGGGAGCAGGTTGTCTTCGCAGACGAACTCGGCTGGATGGACAAGCATGCGTTCATGCGCAAACCGCATGAATGGGTCGCATGCATGGAGCATACGCTTGAAGCAGGCAGACGCATCCGTGCCCACGTATCGCCGCAGCTTGCCCTCGAGCAGCACCTAGTGAAGATTCAGGGGGGCTGAATCCTTGTACAATGTCGTCGGTGTCCGTTTCAAGAAAGCGGGCAAAATTTACTATTTCGACCCGTTGGACTACCCGGTCGAGACGAATCAGCACGTCATTGTCGAGACGGCGCGGGGAATCGAATACGGCAAGGTCGTCATCGGCCGGAGACAGGTGGACGAGTCGGATGTCGTGCTGCCGCTGAAGCGGGTCATCCGCATCGCGGACGAGGCCGACGCCCGGGTCGTCCGCGAGAACGAAGCGGCGGCGAAGCAGGCATTCGCCATTTGCCTCGAGAAGATCAAGCAGCATGAGCTGGGCATGAAGCTCGTTGATGTCGAATATACGTTCGATCGAAACAAGATTATTTTCTACTTCACCGCCGAAGGCCGCGTCGACTTCCGCGAGCTGGTCAAGGATCTGGCCAGCGTCTTCCGGACCCGGATCGAGCTCAGGCAGATCGGCGTGCGCGACGAGGCGAAGATGCTCGGCGGCATCGGGCCTTGCGGACGCATCCTTTGCTGTTCGTCCTGGCTCGGCGACTTCGAGCCGGTGTCGATCAAGATGGCGAAGGATCAGAGTCTGTCGCTCAATCCGACGAAGATTTCGGGATTGTGCGGCCGGCTGATGTGCTGCCTGAAATTTGAGCACGATCATTATGAGAGCGTGCGCGAGGAAATGCCCGCCGTCGGCAAAATCGTCATCACCTCTTACGGCGAAGGCAAGGTGACGGCCATCAACGCCGCTGCCCGCACGCTGTACGTCCAGCTGTTTGAATCGGGCGGCAAGCCGAAGGAGCTGCCGTTCGACGACTGTGTCGTGAAAGCATAACGCCAAGTCGCGGGTGCCGAGGTGGGACAGTGACGAGAGACCTGTTCGATCAAGTCGAACGCATGGAGGCCGTTCTCGGGCAGATGCTGAGGGAGACGGCCGACATCAAGCGGAACATCAAGTCGCTCATCGAAGAGAACAAAAGACTCAGCATTGAGAATCAACAGCTTCGCAAGCTGCTGAAGACGAGTGCGGCGACGGTCCGGGCGGAACTGGCTGCGGGACTCGCGGAGGAAGCATCCGCCGACCGGCTCGAAGAAGACAGCCATGTGCACGTCGGCGAAGGCTACGATAATCTTGCCCGTCTATATAATGAAGGATTTCACATCTGCAATGTCTATTACGGTCACCTCCGCACGGAGGGCGACTGTTTGTTCTGCCTGGCTTTTCTTCATAAATAATGGATACCCTGACGGCTGCTTGCCGGCGGCGCAATCTTGAGCGCTGCGGCGGGCAGCCATATTTTGCTTCGCCGGACCGGTCCCTGTACATTTGCAAGAAACGGGTTTGTTCATTAAGCTTATGGTAAGAACGTTATTTTCCACCGGATGGAAAGGCAAGGAGTCGACTTCCCGACATGAACAGGCCTGACGCGCAGCCGATGCTCGAGCCCGGCGAAAGGCTCGACCATCTGCTGACGCAAGACTTGAAAATCATTCAAAGCCCGGAAGTGTTCAGCTTCTCGCTCGACGCGGTGCTGCTCGCCCGTTACGCCGGCGTGCCGGCCAGAGGCCGCGTGGTCGACCTGTGCACGGGCAACGGCGTCGTGCCGCTGCTTCTGACGACGCGGACGGCGGCGTCGATTGACGGCGTCGAGATTCAGCCGAAACTGGCGGACATGGCGCGGCGAAGCGTGGCGCTCAACGGCCTGGAGGACCGGATCACGATCATCGAAGCCGATCTGCGCGAATGGTCGAAGCGCGCCGATGTGCGCGGCGCCTACGATGCGGTCACGATCAACCCCCCGTATCTGCCGCGTGGATCCGGAGAGTACAAGGAGAACATCCACAAAGCGATGGCGCGGCATGAAATCGGGTGCACGCTGGACGACGCCGCGGCGGCATGCGCGGCGGCGGTCAGAAGCGGCGGGCGCGTCACCATGGTGCACCGTCCGTCCCGGCTGGCGGACATCATCGAGACGCTGCGCCGCCACCGGCTCGAACCGAAGCGGATGCGGCTCGTCCACCCGAAGCAGGAGGCGGAAGCGAACATCGTGCTGATCGAGTCGCTGAAGGACGGCAGGCCGGAGCTCCGGCTTGAACCGCCGCTCATCGTCTACGAACCGGACGGACGATATACGGACGAGCTGCTGCATATATTTTATGGAAGAAAAACGGAGCTGGCGGGCGTACCCGCCGCGGCGGAGGAGGAGCGGACGTGAGCGGGAAGCCGGACGGAAAGCCGGATGACCGGCAGCGGGAGCGGCAGGCCGTGCAGGTCCAGCGGAGCTTCGCCGATCGCGAGCGGCCCGGCACGCTCTATCTCGTGGCGACACCGATCGGCAATCTGGAAGATATGACGATGCGCGCCATCCGCACGCTCAAGGAGGCCGATCTGATCGCGGCCGAAGATACGCGCCAGACCCGCAAGCTGCTGACGCACTTCGACATTCGCAACCGCCTGGTCAGCTACCATGAACATAACCGGGATGCGAGCGGCCCGGAATTGCTCAGGATGCTGGAAGAGGGGCTCAGCATCGCGCTCGTCAGCGACGCGGGCACGCCCGCCGTCTCCGATCCGGGCGCCGAACTGGCGGCCGAAGCGGCGGCCCGCGGCATCCCGGTCGTGCCGATTCCCGGCGCGAACGCTGCGGTGTCCGCGCTCATCATCTCCGGGCTGCCGACGCACCGGTTCCTGTTCGCCGGATTTCCGCCCCGCGACCGCAAGGGGATGCAGCGGTTCCTGGACAGCCTGGAAGCGGAGCCGGGCACGCTCATTCTGTACGAATCGCCGCATCGCGTGCAGAAGACGCTGGCTGCGCTGGCCGAGCGGTGGGGAAGCCGCCGCATGGCGCTCGTGCGCGAACTGACGAAGCGCCACGAGGAAGCGTTGCGCGGCACGGTCGCCGATGTGCGGGATTACGCCGCGGCGCATCCGCCGGCGGGCGAATGCTGCCTCGTCATCGAAGGAGCGGCGGAGTCCGAAGCCGGGGAGGCGGCGGAAAACCCGGCCGGCGAATGGTGGGCGCGGATGACGTCCGCCGAGCATGTCGCCCATTACGAGCGGCAGGGCATGTCGCGCAAGGAAGCCATGAAGCGGGCGGCGGCCGACCGCGGGCTGAAGAAGCGCGACATCTACGCGGCGCTTCTGGCCGAAGCGGACGGGCCATTAGAGGACAAGCCTTGAGGGCAAAAAAAAAAACCTTCCCGGCCGGCAGCCCGGCGCGGGAAGGCAGCAAGGAGTATAAAAAAGGTTAGAATTATCGAGGTAGTTTCTTTTCTATTATAACCTATTTTTCGTAAAAGTGACACTTTTTTTTCACGAGTTTTTCACTGTGCCGTCCGCGGCCGGACGCCATCAGGAATTGGCGGGCACGGGCAGCTCGGAGATGCACTCGTGGCAGACGATCTTGCCCTTGAAGTACGTGACATTCTCGGCATTGCCGCAGAAAATGCAGGCGGGTTCATATTTCTTCAACATGATGCGTTCCCCGTCGACATAAATTTCAAGGGCGTCCTTCTCTCCGATGCCGAGCGTGCGGCGCAGTTCGATCGGAATAACGACACGGCCCAGTTCGTCGACCTTGCGTACAATGCCTGTCGATTTCATCATAGCGATTCTGCTCCTCTCAAGCGATTCAACATTATTCGACATAGTTCAACTTTTTCTGCTAATTATAGTACCAACCATTCCCATAATAGTCAACAGAAAATAACAGGAAATTCACGCCTCCATTTCTAAGAAACACCCGGGAAACACCCGGCAAAACCGATGAAAATCCGGTTCAGGCGAGGAAATGGGGCGTTCTTCGGACATCAGGAGATAATTCGACACAGATCGACAAATTCGACAATTTTGTGAAGGGACTGTCGAATTTCGAAAGGGGTGACGCGCGTGCACCACGAATTGCCCGAAGAGAAAGTGTTCAAAGATCCTGTTCACAAATCCATCTATGTCAAAGACCGGATTATCTGGAACCTCATCAATACGAAGGAGTTTCAGCGGCTCCGCCGGATCCGCCAGCTCGGCACGTCCTATCTGACGTTCCACGGCGCCGAGCACAGCCGGTTCTCCCATTCGCTCGGCGTCTATGAGATTACGCGCCGGATCATCTCCCAATTCGAGCGGCTCGGCGATTCGGACTGGCCGAAGGAAGAGCGGCTGACCGCGCTGTGCGCTTCGCTGCTGCATGATGTCGGTCACGGGCCGTTCTCGCATTCGATCGAGGCCGTGTTCGACACGCACCACGAGGAGTGGACCTGCCGCCTTCTGCTCGAAGACACGGAATTGAACCGCGTGCTGCGCGGCGTCTCCGACGATTTTCCGGAGCGGATCGTTTCGGTCATCCGCAGGACACACGAGAAACCGATCGTCGTCAGCCTGGTCACCAGCCAGCTCGATGCCGACCGGATGGATTTTCTGCTGCGCGACGCTTATTATACCGGAACGCATTACGGCACGTTCGACATCGACAGAATTCTGCGCGTCATGCGCCCCCACAAGGGCCGGATTGTCGTCAAAGAGAGCGGGATGCATGCGGTCGAAGACTACCTGATGTCGCGGTATCAGATGTACTGGCAAGTTTATTTCCATCCCGTGACGCGCAGTTCGGAAATCGTGCTGCGGCAAATTTTCCGCCGGGCGAAAGAACTGTACCGCGGCGGCTGGCGCTTCGATTCCCTGCTCGAGCCGCTCAAGCGCCTGTTCGACGGCGAAATGACCGCCGACGACTATTTCCGGCTGGACGAGCCTCTGGTCCAGACGCAGTTCATGATGTGGACGGACGAGAAAGATCCGCTGCTTGCGGACCTGTGCCGGCGGTTTCTCCACCGCAGGCTGTATAAATATACAACGATGGACGAGCCGGACGAAGCGCTCCTGGACCGCGCGCGGCAGGCGCTTCTGGATGTCGGGCTGAATCCGTCCTATCATCTCGAAATTGATTACCCCTACGATCTTCCGTATCATATATACCGTCCGGGCGGCGACAGCGGTCCCGGAGCGCAGCCGATTCTGCTGCTCGGCGAACACGACGAGCTGACGGACATCGCCGACCGCTCCGAGATCGTCCGGTCGATCGCCGGCATACACAGGGGCAGACATCATCTTTATTACCCGGAAGACATGCTGCTGAAACACCGGGACCGATTGCCGTCCGACATCAGGCGGCTGATTGGCATGTTGTGAAGGCGGCCCGGGCATCCCGGAAGGAGATTTGGACATGTTGATCGATTCGCATGCGCATCTGGATTCCCATCGGTTCGACAACGATCGGGAAGATGTGATCCGGCGCGCCAGGGAAGCCGGCGTCGAACTGATCGTCAACATCGGCTTCAACCGCGAGACGATTCCGACGACGCTCGAGCTGACGGAGCGCCATTCTTTCATCTACGCGGCCATCGGCTGGCACCCGGTCGACAGCATCGACATGCGCGAGGGCGATCTGGAATGGATCGAATCGCTGGCGGCGCGCGAGAAGGTCGTCGCGATCGGCGAGATCGGCCTCGACTATCACTGGGACACGTCACCGAAGGAAGTGCAGCATCAAGTGTTCCGCGAGCAGATCCGGCTCGCGCGGCGGCTCGGCCTGCCGATCGTCATCCACAATCGCGACGCGCACGAAGATGTCGTACGCCTGCTCCGGGAAGAGCGGGCCGAGGAAGTCGGCGGCGTCATGCACTGCTTCTCGGGCAGCTGGGAAATCGCGAAGATGTGCCTGGACATGAACTTCTACATCTCGTTCGGCGGCCCCGTCACGTTCAAGAATGCGCGGGTGCCGAAAGAGGTGCTGGCCAAGGTGCCGCTCGACCGGCTCATGATCGAAACGGATTGCCCGTATTTGACTCCGGAACCTTATCGTGGAAAACGAAACGAGTCCGCTTACGTGTCCTACGTCGCGGAGGCGGCCGCCAAAATTAAGGGAATTGACTTACAGGAACTGGTAAAAATCACGGGACAGAATACTCTGAATTGTTTCCGAATTCGAGATAAGTCGGTCTAAACCGTTGAAACAATGATTTTGCTTGCAAAAAAAGTGGCATTACCCGCGAGAAAATCTCCGATAATGAGCTTTAAACCGAAAATAACGCGAAAATCGCATTTCGAACGTCCTTTACAACGCGCAACTCGAGGGGGTATGATGTCTCACAGAACTTTGCTGAGAGTTGAACATTTCCAGACGCTGAATCTCCCGGGGGGACGGGAGAGCGGGGGAACCAGTCAGCGGCAACCGGACAATGCGGATTGCCGGCACCGCTG
This sequence comes from Thermobacillus xylanilyticus, assembly GCF_907165215.1. Lineage (GTDB taxonomy): Bacteria > Bacillota > Bacilli > Paenibacillales > Paenibacillaceae > Thermobacillus > Thermobacillus xylanilyticus. The sequence goes on from NZ_CAJRAY010000051.1 coordinate 11,635, forward strand.
AATTCGATCGGGGTGAATTGACCGGACGCGCGATCCGAAGCGGCGAAAGGTCATAGGGCGGCTCTCGGCCCGAACCCGTCAGCTAACTCCGCAGGCGTATTTGAGAGTGATCGTCTCGTGCTTTGACAGTCCGAAGTTTTATTTATCCTCTTCGAAGCCACGATGGGATCCTCTGTCGGCGGCTTTATTTTTTGAATATTGTGGCAACCGGCGACATAGGTTTCTCCAGGAAGACGGACAGACGACGGGGCGTGAATCTGGAACGACAGCACGATTCTGAAAACAAAAACGTTCGCGTCAATCGTATCATGCATCATCCTAAGGCGGCGAGCAATGTAAGGAGGACCGAAGACATGGGAAAGTTCCTTCCGGAATCCCATGGATCACGATCATCCGGCATGAACTTCGCAATGCGTTGGAAGCATGAGAACGTACGTCTGGTTCTTCTGAGCGCAATTCTTTCAATCGCCATGACTTTCATGCTGCTGGTGCTGCTCTACGGCACGGCCGACAAACAGGTATCGGTCGTCGTGGACGGCGAGGAACGTATCGTCACGACGAAGCAATGGGTGCTGGAAAAGCTGCTTGACGAGCTCGACATCGAGGTCGGGCCGAACGACGAGGTGTCGAAACCGCTCAACGCGGCGATCAAGGATGGCGACCGGATCGTCATCAACCAGGCGGTGCCGGTCACGGTGGTCGCCGACGGCAAGGCGGTGAAGGTGTATCCGACCCGCCATACGGTTCAGGCGGCCCTGAGCGAAGCGGGCGTCGACCTGCGCGACGACGACAAGGTGTATCCTTCGCCGGGCGCGGCACTCGAGCCGGACATGACGATTGAAGTGGTGCGCGTCGACAAGCACGTGGTGCAAACCGAAGAGGTCATACCGTATGCGGTCGTCAAGAAGGACGACCCGAATCTGGAAAAAGGCAAGGAAAAGGTCATTCAGCACGGCAAGGACGGCGTCGTCGTCAATCTTGTCGAGAAAACGTTCGAGAACGGCGTGTACGTAAATTCGCGGCTGCTGACGAAGACGGTGTCGGCGGAGAAGCAGGATCAGATCGTCGCCGTCGGCACGAAGAAGCCGGAGCCGAAAGCGGCCGTGTTGTCCGCCGAATCGGAGACGGCAACGAAGGTCACGCGTGAAGGCGTGACGTTCAAGGCGAAGAAAGTGCTCAAGAACGTGACGCTGACGGCGTATTCCGCCGGTTTCGAGTCGACGGGCAAGACCGAGGATCATCCGCAATACGGCATTACGGCTTCCGGCACGAAAGTGCAGGAAGGCCGGACGATCGCCGTCGATCCGGACGTCATTCCGCTCGGCTGGTGGGTGTACATCGAAGGCATCGGATTCCGGCGTGCGGAAGACAAAGGCAGCGCGGTCAAAGGGAAAAAGATCGACATTTACTACGACAGCGAGACGAAGGCGGAGCGCTTCGGCAAGAAGAAGGGCTACACCGTCTACGTGATCGGGCCGAACAAGCCGACGGCAAGCTGAGGCTGCGGCTGCCGCCGGGCGTGCCCGTGATTCATCCTATGGATTCATCACCGCAATTATGCTTGAGCGGCTGGAAACCTCTGTGCGGCATCCCCGCGGATGCCGCGCCGGGGTTTTCTTGTCGTTGCGGAGGCGCATAGCGGGGCGAAGCTGCGGCCATCATCATGAAGAGGACGAGCCGTTTACCGGGCTTGGGAAAGGAATGCGACATGATCCAGGAAATTATCGTCGTCGAAGGCAAGGACGACACCGCCGCCGTGAAGCGCGCGGTTGAGGCGGACACGATCGAGACGGGCGGCTCGGCAATCGGCGAGGAAGTGCTTCGCCGGATTGAACTGGCCGCAGCGCGCCGCGGCGTCATCATCTTCACCGACCCCGATCATGCGGGCGAACGGATCCGGCGGATCGTGGCGGACCGCGTGCCGGGCTGCAAGCATGCGTTCCTGCCGCAGGAGCAGGCGGAGCGGGGCGGCAAGTTCGGCGTCGAGCACGCGACGCCGGAAGCGATCCGGCAGGCGCTTGCCGCCGTTCGGACCGAGCGGCCGGCGGAAGAAGCCGGAGCGGATGTTGTCGAGTGGGATGACCTGATGGAGGCGGGGCTCATCGTCCACCCGGAAGCGGCTCAGCGGCGCCGGGAGCTCGGCAAACGGCTCGGCATCGGCTATGCGAACGGCAAGCAGTTTTTCCGCCGCTGCCGGATGCTCCGCATCACGAAGCGGGAGCTGGCCGAAGCGCTTGCCGCCATGGACGGCGGAGAGGGGGAAGCAGGATGATGACGGACGGCATGCGAATGAGCCGGCCCGCGGGAGACATCGGCACGCCGAAGCGGACGCGCGAAATCATCGCGCGATACGGCTTCACGTTCCGCAAGGCACTCGGGCAAAATTTTCTCGTCGACGCGAATGTGCTGCGCAAAATCGTGGATGCGGCCGAGCTTGGACCATCGAAGGGCGCGCTTGAGATCGGTCCGGGCATCGGGGCGCTGACCGAGCAGCTCGCCATGGCCGCGGGCAAGGTGGCGGCGATCGAGCTGGACCGGCGGCTCATCCCGATTCTGGAGGAACTGTTCGCGCCTTGCGCCAACGTGGAGATCGTGCACGGCGACGCACTGAAGCTCGATCTGAAGCAGCTGATTGCCGAACGGTTCGCCGGTCTGGAACGCGTCAGCGTCGTCGCCAATCTGCCGTACTACGTGACGACGCCGATCCTCATGAAACTGCTGGAGGACCGGCTGCCGCTTGAACATATCGTCGTGATGGTGCAGAAGGAAGTGGCCGAACGCATGACGGCGCCGCCCGGAGGCAAGGAATACGGCAGCCTCAGCGTCGCGGTCCGCTATTTCGCGGAGCCGGAGGTCGTGTGCACCGTGCCGCGCACCGTCTTCGTGCCGCCGCCGAACGTCGACTCGGCCGTCGTGCGCCTCACCTTGCGCGCCCGGCCGCCCGTGGACGTCACGGACGAAGCGATGTTCTTCCGCGTCGTGCACGCGGCGTTCGCCCAGCGCCGGAAGACGCTGGCGAACAACCTGACCGCGCTGCTCGGCAAGGAGCGGCGCCAGGAAGCTGCCGCGCTGTCGGCGTCCTGCGGCATCGACCCCGGCCGGCGGGGCGAGACGCTGTCGCTCGAAGAATTCGCGGCGCTTGCCAACAAGCTGGCCGAACATCCGGCATAACTGGCTGAACACCAGACGGGCCGCCCTTCCATAGGATAGACGGAAGAGGTGATCAGCCCATGAAGCAAGGGGATTGCGTCGTGCGAAAATCGTACGGCGGCGACATCCTGTTCCGCATTGAAGCCATCGTCCGGCAGACGGCCATTCTGAAGGGTGTCGACTACCGTCTGCTGGCCGACGCTCCGCTCTCCGATCTTGTCGTCGTCCGGCAGCCCGAAACGAGCAGCGCCGCCGTGGCGGCGAAAATCAAAGAGCACGAATCGCTCAGACGCTTCCGGCGCCAGGAGGGGGAGGCGGAAAGCTTCCGCTCCGACACGGAGTCCGTGGACGATGCGGAAGCATACCGCCAGGAGACCGCGAACCCGCCGGGCGGGTATTTCGAGATGCCCGGCCGTGTCCTGCATCTCGACGGGGACGGCGCATATCTGCGCAAAAGCATGGCGCTGTACGCCCAGATGAATGTGCCCGCCGACTGCATCCACTGCCACGAATCGGTGATGCCGGAGGTGATCGGCCGGCTTCTGCCGCAGGTGCGGCCCGACATCGTCGTGATCACGGGACACGACGGCGTCCTCAAGAACCGGCCCTACGCCAGTCTCCGCCCGCTCAGCAGCTACAAGAACTCCGTCCATTTCGTGCAGGCCGTCCGCGCCGCCCGCGCCTATGAACCGAACAAGGACAACCTGATCATCGTCGCCGGCGCTTGCCAGTCGCACTTCGAAGCTTTGCTCATGGCCGGGGCCAACTTCGCCAGCTCGCCGCGGCGGGTGATGATCCACGCCCTCGACCCGGTCGTCGTGGCGATCAAGGCGAGCCGCACGCCGTTCCGCGAGCCGATCCATCTGACCGAAGCGATCCGCGGCACGATATGCGGAGCGGAAGGGATGGGCGGCGTCGAGACGTTCGGCAAGCGCCGGCTCGGAACGCCGCGTCCGGGGTGGAATGCGAAGAAGGTCGTTCCGGCTTACGGTGCATAAAATCATGTCGGATTGCGGACATTCATAAAAAGGGATAATAGACTGTTGACAACCGTTTTATAGTGTTGTTATAATATTTTCTTCATTTGACACTGCCGCTTCTTTTCATGTATAATGGACAAGGAAAGAGGTGGTAGTGACGATGGCGAAGAATGCGCTGCTCGAAATCCGACGCAGTCTGGAAGCGCACGTCGGTTCCAGAGTCTGTCTGCGAGCCAACGGTGGACGCCGCAAGACGATCGAGCGGACCGGCGTGTTGGAAGAGACCTACCCTTCTGTTTTTATCGTGAAGCTTGACCAGGAACAACATGCTTTCAAACGCGTGTCTTACAGCTATGCCGATATTTTGACGGAGACCGTCGAGGTGACCGTCGTCAGCGACGAAGGACAGGTGCGGATCGCTTACATGCAGCATTGACGCACCGCCGTATGATCCGCCCGGACCGGGGCATACTATCCTTCATCACAACGCGGATTCGCGCGGAAGGAGGACCCCGTCATGGGCCGCAGAAGACGAGGCGCGATGTCGCAGCAGCTCAAGGAAGAACTGGCGAAGGAACTCGGATTCTACGGTACCGTCGCCAAGGAAGGCTGGGGCGGCATCCGGGCGAAAGATGCGGGCAACATGGTCAAACGGGCGATTCAGCTTGCGGAACAGGCGCTGGCGAATCGCGGCAACCGACCGTCGTGACGAATATCGGACAAAACAGAGCGGCCTGCAGGCGCGATGAGCGCCGCGCGGGCCGCTTTTCGCATTTGCGCCCGCCGACAGGACCGGCCGTTTTTCGCATTTGGCGGAAACCGATGCTATAATTGGGAAGGACTCAAGGACGAGCGGGTGCGACGAACGGTGGTGAATGCGTGAAAATTTACGAGAAAGCGCCGGCCAAGATCAATCTGCTGCTCGACGTGCTGGGCAAGCGGGAAGACGGCTATCACGAAATCGAAATGGTCATGACGATGGTCGACCTGGCCGATCGGCTCGAAATGGAGGAATTGCCCCGGGATGCGATCGTGCTGTCAAGCCAGGCCGGATACATCCCGCTGGACGAGAAAAATTTGGCGTTCCAGGCGGCGAGATTGATCAAGGACCGGTACGGCGTGAAGAAAGGCGTCTACATCCATCTGGACAAACACATTCCGGCGGCTGCGGGACTGGCCGGCGGCAGCAGCGACGCGGCGGCCGCGCTCCGCGGGCTGAACCGGCTCTGGCAGCTGAATCTGTCCGACGCCGAGCTCCTCGAGCTGGCGGCCGAGCTCGGCTCCGACGTGCCGTATTGCGTGCGCGGCGGCACCGCGATCGCGCGCGGGCGGGGCGAGAAGCTCGAACAGCTGCCGAGTCCGCCGCAATGCTGGGTCATTCTGGCGAAGCCGCAGCTCAACGTGTCGACGGCCGACGTGTACGGGCAGTTTCGGCTGGAGAAGGTGAAGCAGCATCCGTCGCTCGAACGGATGGTCAAAGCGATCGAGGCCGGCTCGTTCCGCGACATGTGCGCCGAGCTCGGCAACGTGCTCGAGACGGTGACGCTCGAGCGCCATCCCGAAGTGCGCCGGCTGAAGGAGATCATGCAGCGGCTCGGGGCGGACGGCGTGCTGATGTCGGGGAGCGGCCCCACGGTGTTCGGCCTGGTGGCGAAGGAAGCGAAGGTGCCGCGCATTTACAACGGGCTCCGCGGATTCTGCAAGGACGTGTTCGTGGCAAGAATGCTGACATAAACTTGAGCAGTCACTTGCAAAAAACCGTATGAAAATGATATATTGTCAGTATATCATTCGGATTTCATACGGGGGTGAAGGCCGTGAGGAAGTTGAAGCGAAGCGCCAGGCTGGTCGAAATGACGCAATACTTGTTGGCACGCCCCCACACGTTAATTTCGCTGACAGCATTTGCGGACCGCTATCAATCGGCGAAATCATCGATCAGCGAAGATCTGGCCATCATCAAGGAAGTTTTCGAAGAAGAAGGCATCGGGCAATTGCACACATTGGCCGGCGCCGCCGGCGGTGTCAAGTATATTCCGACCGTCAGGAAAGAGGCCGCGCTTGCGGTCATCCGCGAGATCTGCCGCCAGCTGGAGCAGCCGGAACGGGTGCTCGCCGGCGGCTATCTGTACATGACCGACATGATCGGCCAGCCGGCGATCATGAGCGAAGTCGGCCGCATGTTCGCGACCGCGTTCGCCGGCCGCGAGATCGACGTCATCATGACGGTCGAGACGAAGGGCATCCCGCTGGCCTATGCAACGGCGATGCACCTGAATCTGCCGGTTGTCATCGTGCGGCGCGACAACAAAGTGACCGAAGGTTCGGCAGTCAGCATCAATTACGTGTCGGGCTCGACGAAGCGGATCCAGACGATGTCGCTCGCGCGGCGCGCGCTGCGCGAACAGTCGCGGGTGCTCATCATCGACGATTTTCTGAAGGCGGGCGGCACGGTGCAGGGCATGATCGACCTGCTCGCGGAGTTTGACGCAACAGTCGCCGGCGTCGGCGTGTTCGTCGAATCCGGTGAAGTCGGCGCCGAAGAGCGGTTGTTCCATGATTACGTGTCGCTGGCGAGATTGACGCATGTCGACCTGAAGACGAAGCAGACAACGGTTGTTCCGGGGAACTACTTCGACGATTGAGGAGGCGCGCATCGCCTGATCGGGCGGTGCCGCGTTTGTCCATATGCAAGCGGTTGCGGACGGGCCCGCGTTGCGGGTCGCCGGGATGCAGCCCTTTGGCATACTTATTAACCCTACCATTCCAATAGGGAAACCATGAAGGAGGAGCGCGAACATGTCTCAACGACCGACCATCATTTCGACCACAGCAGCCCCCGCCGCCATCGGCCCGTATTCGCAAGCCGTCCGGTTCGGCAATCTGCTCTTCACCTCGGGCCAGATTCCGCTTACGCCAGAAGGCGAACCGGTGCAAGGCGGCATCGAGGAACAGACGCATCAGGTCTTTCGCAATCTGCAGGCGGTGCTGGCTGCGGCCGGCTGCAGCCTGTCCGATGTCGTGAAAGCGACCGTCTTCCTCAAGGACATGAACGAATTCGCCGCGTTCAACGCCGTCTACGCCTCGTATTTCGGGGATCACAAGCCGGCGCGTTCGACGGTGGAAGTCGCCCGTCTGCCCCGGGACGTCAAGGTCGAGATCGAGCTGATCGCCGCCGTTCCCGATGGCGAAAAACAGCGGTAATTGTCAGTTAAAAAAAAGTTAGTCAACCCGCAACAATATTTCCAGATACAAGAAGGATTTCGGCGCAATTTGTGGAATATTACACCAAGTCTTTTGGTAGGCAAAGGTGGTGAACAGAATGCAAATTACCGATGTGAGACTCCGCCGCGTGAATTCCGAAGGCCGAATGAAGGCGATTGCCTCGATCACGATTGACAACGAATTCGTTGTTCACGATATTCGGGTCATCGACGGCAATAACGGCATGTTCGTGGCCATGCCGAGCAAGCGTACGCCGGACGGAGAATTCCGGGATATCGCACATCCGATCTCTTCGTCGACGCGGGAGAAGATCCAATCCGCCGTGCTGGCGGAATACGAGCGGGCGGCAGCTGAAGAAGAAGCGGCGATTGAAGAAGGTGCATGATGGACACGCACGATGGACTGATAGCGTATTCAGATGATCGGGAGAAGAGGGCCGATGGCTCTCTTTTCTTTTGTCCGAAGCAAGTGTATAGTCGAGGGAGATACGCTTCGCAGCGAAGCGCAGGAACGAACTCGGGAGGAAAACGGACATGAAGAGAATGGCGGTCGTGCTTGCGGCTGGACTGGGGAAACGAATGAAATCGAAACTTCACAAAGTGCTGCACCCCGTCTGCGGCAAGCCGATGGTCGGACATGTGCTGGACGCAGCGGCCGCGGCCGGCTGCGAACGGACGATTGTCGTCGTCGGACACGGGGCGGAGAAGGTGCAAGCCTACGTGGGCGACCGCGCCGAATGCGTGCTGCAGGCCGAGCAGCTCGGCACCGGACATGCGGTATTGCAGGCCGATAAGTTGATCGGCGGGGAAGCGGGCACGACGATCGTCGTCTGCGGCGATACACCGCTCATCCGGCCGGAGACGATCCGCGCGATGCTGGATGCGCACGAGCGGAGCGGCGCCGCCGCGACGCTGCTGACGGCGGTCGTCCCGGACCCGTCGGGTCTCGGACGCATCATCCGCGGAAAGAACGGCAGCGTGGAGCGCATCGTCGAACACAAGGATTGCAGCGAAGACGAGCTGAACATCACGGAAATCAACGCCGGCACCTATTGCTTTGACAACCGGAAGCTGTTCGACGCGCTCGGCAAGGTGAAGAATGACAACGCGCAGGGCGAATATTACCTGACGGACGTGATCGGCATTCTGCACGAGGCCGGCGAAGCAGTCGCTGCCTACCGGACGCCCGATCCGGCCGAGGCGGCCGGCGTCAACGACCGCATCGCCCTGGCCGAGGCCGAGCGGCTGATGCGGGAGCGGATCAACCGCCGGCACATGGAAGCCGGCGTGACGATCATCGATCCGGCGGCCACGTACATCGAAGCGGATGTCGCGATCGGCGCGGACACCGTCATCTACCCGGGTACGGTGCTGAGGGGCCGGACCGTCATCGGCGAAGACTGCGTCATCGGCCCGCAGGCCGACATCACCGATTCCGTCGTCGGCCGGGGCGTGACGATCCGCCACTCCGTGCTGCTGGAGTCGGAGGTCGGCGACGAATGTTCGATCGGGCCGTACGCGAACCTGCGCCCGAAATCGAAGCTCGCCGCGGGCTGCAAGATCGGCGATTTCGTCGAGCTGAAGAACGCGTCGCTCGGCGAAGGCACGAAAGTGTCGCACCTCAGCTATGTCGGCGACGCCGTCGTCGGCCGGGATGTCAACATCGGCTGCGGCGCCATTACGGTGAACTACGACGGCTACAACAAATCGGTCACCGAGATCGGCGACCGCGCCTTCATCGGCAGCAACGTCAATCTGATCGCGCCGGTGAAGATCGGCGAAGGCGCCTATGTCGTCGCCGGTTCGACGATCACCCAGGACGTGAAGCCGAACGACATGGCAATCGCGCGCGAGCGGCAGGTCAACAAGGAAGGCTACGCCGAGCGTCTCCGCGCGCGGGCGCGGGCGAAGAAGGAGCGCTCGGGCCAGAACTGATCCGATCCGGTGCATGGTGAAGGCTGGAAAAGGGAACACTATAGGGAAACCTGTGCGAAGGAGGTTTCCCGATGACGCCGACGATCAAAGCGGAAGAGCGGCCGACGCGCCCGAAGGGCGAACTGCGCCGGCTGCGCGATCAGGGGAAAGTGCCGGGCAATCTGTACGGCGGCAAGGCGAGCGGCTCGACGCCGATCGCCGTCGAGGAGAAGGAGCTGCTGGCGCTGCTCCGCCATCATCCGAACGCGGTGCTCGATCTTGAAATGGCGGGTTCGGACACGAGACCGGTCATGGTGGCCGGCGTGCAGCGCGATCCGCTGACGCGCAACGTGCTGCACATCGATCTGCGCGAGATCGACCTGAAGACGCCCGTGCGCACGCACGCGCCCCTGGAACCGGCCGGCGAATCGCCGGCCGAGAAGGAAGGCGGCATCGTTCAGATGCTGCTGCACGAGCTGGAGATCGAATGTCTGCCCGCCGACATTCCGGACGCGATTCCCGTGGACGTCTCGGGGCTTAAGCTCGGAGACAGTCTCGTCGTCCGCGACCTCAAGGTTCCGCCGGGCGTGCTCGTGAAGACCGACCCGTCGCTTGTCGTCGTGACGGTGCTCGCTCCGCAGAAAGATGACGCGGAACCGGCCGAACCGGAGGCGAATGCCGCGGAGACGGACCGCAGCGGCGCAGAAGAGAAAACGGCGGCACGATCCTGAATACCGAACGGCAGCGAGCTGCCTGTCCGCCCGCAGCGGCAGGCAGCTTCGTTGTACGCCCGGCATGGGCGTCATCTCTACGGTGAAAGTCCGGAATGGGGGCTGGC
>NZ_CAJRAY010000052.1 GCF_907165215.1 Thermobacillus xylanilyticus
GCAATCCATTGCTGGAGTTGACGTTGAATCAGAGCCGAAAGCTTTTTTCCTGCTTTCGTTGCGATTTCGTTGATCAGATCGAGCAGTTGCTGCAAGGCGATCGCCCAGTCCAACGTGCCAACTTCGTCGCACAACACATAAAACAAGCCGCCGAACGAGCGAGCATCCGTACTTTGCCGGTGCTGCCATGCCAGCAGAATATAGCGGGAAAACACAATGGTCGTATGGCTAATCAGCAAATCATAGGAGCGACCTTGAAACTCTTTCTGCAAACGAAGCAGCGACTTGGTGCACTTGAAGAAGACCTCGATGTCCCAGCGGATCCCGTAAATGCGGATCACGTCCTCCACGGAGAGGGAAAGATCCGTTGACAGTACCGCGAGCCATTCATTCTTCTTCGTACGATGACGGACGAATACCACGCGAACCGGTATGCCGGGGGCAAGCTCGGTTTGAATCGAACGGAGGATGCCCCGTTTCTTACGCTGCACCGGAGGCGCTGCCGCATATAGTTCTTTGAGCGACAGCTTCCGGCCTTGAACAAGGAAACGCTTATTGTCGTTCTTGACCATGCCGATCACGTCGAGCCCGCGAGAAACGATTTCGCCAATGAGGGGCGCGTGCGTGAACCAACTGTCCATCAAGACGTAGGAGGCCGTGGCTCCAGCGGCAAGCGCGCGATCCAACATCGATACGATTACCTGCGGAGCCGGCAGGAGTGCTTCTTGACGTCGCTTATAGCCGTTCGTCCGTTTGTCGATCTTCTCGCTCATGCCGTTAATGGCAGATTTGCTGGAACTGAGCAGTGTGAAGTCCAGCGGCAGAAACGTATGGCCGTCGGACCATCCCATGGTGAGCATGCGAAAGCCCTTATAATAAGCGCCGGTGGCATGATCTTTGAATCTGGCCAGCAACTCGACGGCTTTGCTGCGGTTGCGCTCGAACATGGAGTCGTCGACGATGAAGACGGTGTCCCGATTGGACGACGTAAGCACGTTCACCTTCTGCACCGTCGCGACGCTGAGCGACGTCAGAAAACGACGCCAGGCAAAGCCTGCATGGTTGAGGAAACGATAGACGGCATCCTTGCCGGGAAATGCGTCGCCCTTGCTGCTCTCGAGCAGTCGGAACCAATTCTTCTGGTGAAACAGCAGAACGAAGACGAGTTGGAACAGCCGCGCACAGCTAAAGCCGAATCGCTTACGGAACCCGGCTTGCTGAAGATGTTTCAGCACTTTCAGTTCTTGAAAAGCAGGCTTTAATTCGTTTGGCAGTTGATTCAGGTCGGGCTGATGGTCTATCATGATGGAAGACACCTCTTCTGTCTGGTAGTG